>DATFZQ010000194.1:0-17167 GCA_035314345.1 Candidatus Acidiferrum sp. | reverse complement strand
TCGAAGATGGCTGGCCTGCGCCAACGGCCTCAGGTGTGCACAGTGTGGAGCACAATGGCCACCTCCCGGCTCCCAGCCGCGCGTCAAGTACCCAACCCGAGCTGACATTTTGAATAGGGTGAAGTTTCGCTGAGAGACGTTGCCCCTCTGTGTCCAGCTCTACTAGCAAGATCGAAGTTGATTGCTGCCGTCATCCCGAACCTGAAACACATTCATAGCATTCGGCAGGGAACCGAGTGTTCTCGCAACATCCAAGTGTTTGCGAAATCTATGCGAACCTTCAGATTTATTCTATTCGATTTCGAAAGGAAAGGGCCCGTGCTTTGGGCTAGGCTCGTTCCAGTACCCTCTTCTCGGATAACGGCGTTATCGTCCAAGTGCCGCGACGGTTTGCTTTGATTATTTCCTCAAACGCGGTTTCGGGATAACTGTCGCGGCGCGTTGACTGGCGTGCGACGGTGAACTAGGATGCGGCCCACTGAGGTTCCTCCCGGATGGCGATCGAACGTCTAGGCCACTATCGCCTGGTAGAGCGGATAGGCGCTGGCGGCATGGGCGAAGTTTATCGCGCACGCGACGAACGCCTCGATCGTGACGTTGCCATAAAGATTCTGCCTCCGAGTGTTCGAGATGACCAGCGAGCTCGTGATCGGCTGCTTGAGGAAGCACGCTCTGCATCGCAGCTAAACCATTCGCACATTTGCACGATTTACGAAGTCAACGAAGAAGACGGTATCGCTTTCATTGCGATGGAATACGTTGCCGGACGGTCGCTAAGGGCAATCATTCCGCCAAATGGTCTCCCGACTGAGCAGGTCGTTCGCTACGGGACACAGATCGCCGACGCTCTAGCCCATGCTCACCAACGGCGCATCGTCCACCGCGACTTGAAACCGGCAAACGTGACGGTGACTCCAGAGGGAAGTGCGAAGGTGCTGGACTTCGGCTTGGCGACGAGGCTCCGCACAGAAGAGCTGGAGGCAGCGACAGTCTCACAGGTGAAACTGGGCGAATCCGGGCCGGTGGCGGGCACGCTGCCCTACATGGCGCCGGAACAGCTCCGCGGCGACCCTGCCGATGCGCGGTCCGACATATGGGCGCTTGGCGTTCTTTTGTATGAAATGGCCTCTGGCAATCGGCCGTTTTCGGGCCGTTCCGGATTTGAGCTGACCTCCGCGATCCTTCGCGACCCACCGCCACCGTTGCCCGACCATGTTCCCGCCGGACTTGTGGCTGTAGTTCGGAAATGCATATTGAAAGATCCCGGAGCCCGTTATCAGACGGCCGGCGAAGTGCAGTCAGCGCTGGAAACGCTCGAGTCCACGGCGGTTTCAAGACCTGCGCCCCCGAAGGCTCGATCGAGCGCAGGTCTCCGGATGGCACCCCTTACTTGGGTTTTCGTGGGCTTGGCCGTGTTGTTGGTGGTTCTATTCAGCTTGAACATCGGGGGATTGCGCGAGCGGCTCGTGCAGCGGAACACGGCTCCGGCAATCCGCTCTCTTGCGGTGCTGCCACTCGCAAATTTATCGGGCGATACCTCGCAGGAGTTTTTCGCGGACGGCATGACTGCCGAACTCATCCGTGAGGCTAGCAAGATCGCGCAGCTTCGTGTGGTTTCGCGAACATCTGTGATGAGCTACAAAGGAACGCACACGCCGCTCCCGCAGATCGCACGCGAGTTAAAGGTGAACGCGCTGCTCGAAGGCTCTGTCGCGCGATCGGGGAATCAGGTACGGATCGCAGTAGGACTCTACGACGGTGCGTCCGAACGTGAGTTGTGGTCGGGAACTTTCGATCGGAACCTGAACGATGTTCTTGCTCTCGAAGACGAAGTGGGACATGCAATCGCGGTGCAGATCCGGTTGAAAATTGCTCCCTCACGGGGAACGCGCGCGAGCATCAATCCAGAAGCTTATGATCTTTACCTCAAGGGCCGCTACTCGCTCGATCAGGGCAGCGAGGACGAATTGCAGCTTGCGTTTGTGTACTTCCGCCAAGGAATCGAGAAGGATCCTCAGTATGCTCCGCTCTATGCCGGGCTGGCAGACGCTTATGCTCGCCTTCCTTTTTATGTGGGCACACGTCCCGGCGAGGCTTTCCCCGAAGCGAAAGAGGCGGCAGCAAAGGCGCTCCAACTCGAACCCACTCTGGCCGAGGCGCATGCCTCAATGGCGTACGTTATGAATTATTACGATTGGGATCGATCCGGCGCCGAGCAGGAATTCAAGCATGCTCTCGAACTCAACCCAAACGATGCCGCCACGTACCACGCTTACGGCCGCTTTTTGGCGTCAATGGGGCGCATCGACGAGGCGCGTGCGGAACTGAATCGCGCGCAGGAGCTCGATCCTCTGTCATTGGGCATTCAATCGAATGTCGGAATGGTTTCCTACTTCGCAAGGCAGTACGAGGTTGCCCTTCAACAACTCCAAAGAGTACTTGAGCTCGATCCCAAATTCCCGGTGCCGTATTGGGGAATCGGCATGTGTTACGAACAACTAAGGAAATACCCAGAAGCAGTCGCGCAGTTCCAAAAGGGCATCGAGCTTTCGGGTAGGGGCGCGAATGGAATTGCCTCACTCGCTCACGCATACGGGCTTGCGGGTCAACGCGCCGAAGCCGAGAAGATTCTGGTCGAATTGACGGATCGCTCAAAAACAGTATTTGTGTCGTCTTACCAATTCGCGGTGATTTATCTGGGCCTCGGCCAGAACGAACGGGCCATCGCAGCCCTTGAAGAGGCCTATCGCGAACGCTCGACGCTCCTAGGCTATTTGAAAATGGATCCGCGATTCGACCCAATTCGGTCCGACCCGCGCTTCCACAGTCTGCTGAGTCGTATCCATCTCCCCGAATGAAGCTGCCTCTGAAATTGCCGATGCATAGACACTTGGTGATTGTGTCTGGATGACGGGCAACCCTTCCGTAATCCGGTAAGGGGAGAGTTGTCGACAGCTCACCCAATGATCATCAAGCAGCTGATTAAATTGACTGGATTGGAACCTTCAGGCCACGCGAATGGCGATGCCTGATGAATTGGGAATATACTCTGGGGCCATTACGGTTCTGGAGGTCGCATGCGTCGCTCGTTTGTATTCTCGATCTTAGTCTTTGTCGTTCTTGCGTTTATTCTGCTGCGCTACAGCCCGCTTGCACTCGCACAATCCGTTTCGCCGATCCCGCCAGACGCACAAGCCGCCATGGGAGAACTGCAGAAGGAACCCTTTCGCGCTCACATGGCATTTCTCGCCGACGACTTGCTTGAGGGGCGAGGCACAGGCGCGCGCGGTCATGAAATCGCAGCGCGCTACGTCGCTGCGCAGTTTGAGGCCATTGGCCTGAAACCCGCCGGCCAGGACGGAACTTACTTCCAGCGCGTGCCTTTTCGCCAGCTCACGGTTGAACCGGAGAAGTGCGCCGTCAGCATCGCTGAGAACGGATCGACGACGCAACTCAAATGGGGCGACGACTTTCTCATGCGCGGCAACGAGGTCTATCCGGATTCCTCGATCGAAGCCCGCGTGGTTTTCGTCGGGTATGGTGTGAGGACGCCCGATGGCAGTTACGATGACTATGCCGGAGTGGATGTCAAGGGCAAGATCGTCGCCATGTTTGGCGGAGCGCCGCCCTCGCTCCCCTCGGAATTGCAAGCTCACTTGAGCGCTCTGCGCGAGAAGTGGCGCAATGCCCGCGATCATGGAGCAATTGGTGTCATTACGCTCCGAAAGCCCAAGGATGACAAGGGTCTGCCCTGGCCGCGGGTCGTTATTGGCGCTGGTTTCCCGGCGATGCGTTGGCTCGGTCCCGACGGTGTTCCCGGCGATGCCTATCCCGAGCTTCGCGCGCGAGCTGGTCTTTCCGTAGCCGCTTCAGAAAGACTCTTTCAAGACGCTTCAAAATCATGGGCGGATGTGCTGCGCGACGCGGAACTGTCCAAGCCCCAGTCGTTCGCGTTGCCGGTTACGGCAAAGCTGCGCCAAGTCAGCCGTCACGAAGCGATCTCCAGCCCGAACGTGATTGCTGTGCTCCCCGGATCCGATCCTAATCTCAGGCAGGATTACGTTGTCTATAGCGCGCACGTCGATCACCTGGGAATCGGCAAGCCCATCAATGGCGATTCCATCTACAACGGGGCTGCCGACAACGCTTCCGGTACGGCCGCGTTGCTGGTCATCGCCAAAGCTTTCAAGTCAATGGCTCAGCCGCCGGCTCGCTCCATCATGTTCTTAGGTACGACTGCAGAAGAAACGGGACTGCTTGGCTCCGATTATTTCGCGCACTTCCCTACCGTGCCGATCAAGAGCATCGTTGCTGATATCAACATGGACGGCGCGAGCGTGTTTTACACCTTTAACGACATCATCGCGCTGGGCGCTCCCGATAGCTCTCTTGACGCCGTGGTCGCGCGCAACGCGGCACGCCTAGGATTGAAAGTGACTCCCGATCCTGAGCCGGATCAGCACTATTTTGTTCGCGCCGATCAATATTCTTTTGTGCGGCAGGGCGTGCCTTCGGTTTTCATCTCCGAAGGGGAAGAAGCTAAAGATCCTGCGGTAGACGGGAAGAAGTTTACGGAGCAATGGATCGCGACCCGCTACCACGCTCCGTCGGACGATATGAATCAGCCACTGAACTTCGACGCCGCAGTGCAATTCATGCAAATCGATTTCCTGGTGGGATATGACATCGCGCAGGACCTGCAGCGTCCGAAGTGGAAGCCTGGGGATTTCTTCGGCGAGAATTTTGGACCCAAGAATTAAACGATTTCGGCGGACAAAAACTGGCCACCGGAGTGCGCGTCGCCGTTCTGTAAATTGGCGATCGCGTCTCGTCGTTCCGATTGCGATAACGATGTCTCTCTCCGCCCGAATACACCTTGAGACGCAGAATCGCCCATTAGCTCAAAAGCAATCCGATGGCGTCGGGAACGAAGTGCGCAATCATGTTGACCCATAGATTGCGCCGCCAGATGTATAGCCAGGTGAGTATGACGCCCGCGGAGCCGGCGATGAGCAGATGTCCCCAGCCCCAAACCCCCACGTGCTCCAAGGCGAAGACCGTGCAGGAAAGAATGCCGGCGATGCTGAATCTTCCTGTAAGTTCACGAAGCCGTTCGATAGCGTAGCCGCGAAACAGGATCTCCTCCGCGACGGCCCCGCGAAGGATCAAGGTTAAGCGCCACCAGTGAGGTTTCGCGAACATCTGACTCATCACCTGCGTCACCTGTGGGTCTTCCTTAAAATGAAGGGCTGGGAATAGAACGAAATAAATCCCCGCCAGGCTGGCGAGAAGAACGATGCCGGCTGCGATTCCAATGAGAATGTTCCAAATTCCTGGCTTGGAGAATCCAATCGACGTTAGCGGCCGCCGCTCGACCCACCGGACATACGACAGGACCAAAACTACTAGTGCCCACCAGAAGATCTCGTAACCGACAAAATGCCCCAAGCTCGCAAGTTCGTTCTGCACCTTGGATAGCAGTAAGCCTGCGCAACCCAGCGTAACTAGGAGTGCAATTATGGTTAGGACCGTGCGGCGATCTTTCATAACCAAGTGTTCTCCTCGTAATAGAGGGGCATTGCGAAAGGGCCGTGACATTTCCACGCCCGGCTGCGATTGCCTCTCAACATTCCCGCCAATGGCCAGCTGGTTTCAACTTATAGGAAAGATCATCACCCCTTTCCACGAGCCGTCGCTCTGCCGCTTCAGCACTAGCAGTCCGTGAGCGTGCCAACTAGTCGGCGGGGCCTCTGGAGAGAGTTTATATTGGGATTCTTTTTCGAACCACTCGCATGCCAAGCCGTCCTCGACTTGAAGGTTTTTGTATTTGGAGGTGTAGCTCAACACCTTCAAGCCCGGGTACTGTGCGTGGAATTTCTCATTCTCAGCCCCAATGGCCTGCTTGCCGACCGCAGGCGGGCTTCCCGGATAGAAGGCCACCGCATCCTCCGCCCAGAGGTCTATCAGCCCCTTCGGGTCTTGCGTCAGTGTGACCTCAACGTCCTCTTGTTGCACTTTTTCGATGGCCGCTAGGTCCGCCTTGTGCGTGTACCTTTGTAGAAGCGTGCCCACAGCGCCTCGGGCGAAGTACCCGATGCCGAGGCCCGCGACAAACACAAGAATGGTGATGAGAGAAGTACGTCTCATAGAGCCTCCTTAGCACTTGCACTTGCCACGCCTAGAGAGCGTTTGTCAACTGCCAACAGGCTCCTGGCAACAGGCTCCAATAGGCCCCGCGACACCTTAGAGTCCCACGAGATTTCCGAACGAAATAGATGACAAGGTTCCTCTTCGTTGACTTGTCTACTGTCGCCACCTAACATGTGCTGCAAATGTCAGGCACCGACTCGCTCATCGGACAAACCATCTCGCATTACCGCATCCTCGAAAAACTCGGTGGTGGTGGGATGGGTGTGGTCTACAAGGCCGAGGACACCAAGCTACATCGCTTCGTTGGATTAAAGTTCCTTCCTGACGGGCTCGCGTCAGACTCACAAGCTCTGAGCCGCTTCGACCGTGAGGCACAGGCTGCTTCCGCCTTGAACCATCCAAATATCTGCACCATCTATGAAATCGGCGAACACAACGGCCAGCCCTTCATTGCGATGGAGTTTCTCGACGGGCAGACTTTGAAGCACCGAATTTCTGGCAAGGCGCTGCCTCTCGACGAGATGCTGGAACTGGCCATTCAAATTGCCGACGCGCTCAGTGTCGCGCATGCCAAGGGCATCGTTCACCGCGATATCAAGCCTGCCAACATTTTTGTCACCGAGCGAGGACACGCCAAGATTCTGGATTTTGGCTTAGCCAAGCTGGCGCCAGCGGGCGGGGGCGCGAATCTTTCAGCGATGCCCACGGTCAGCGAGCTGGAACAGCTGACGCGACTTGGCACAGCGATTGGCACCCTCGCGTATATGTCACCCGAGCAGGTGCGTGGCGAAGAGTTGGATGCACGTACAGATTTGTTTTCGTTTGGCGTGGTGCTCTACGAGATGGCGACAGGGGTTCTGCCCTTCCGGGGCGAAACCGCGGGCGTCATCGCGGAGGCAATTCTGAATCGTACTCCGCTTGCGCCGGTGCGCCTGAATCCCGACCTGTCACCAGAAATGGAGAAAATCACCACAAAGGCGCTGGAGAAAGATCAGAAGCTGCGCTGTCAATCCGCGGCCGAAATTCGCACGGATTTGCAGCGGCTGAAGCGAGACACAGAGTTGGGTCGCACAGCCACCGCTACAAGCCACGCCGAGTTGAAAACCACTCGGTTTGGTTGGGCGGCGGTCGCTGGCGCATCAATTCTGGTCGTCGGACTGGCGCTGGGCGGCTGGCTGTTTTTCTCCCGTAAGGTTCACGCGCTGACCGACAAGGACACCATCGTCCTCGCGGACTTCGCCAACTCCACCGGCGATCCGGTTTTCGACGGCACACTGCGGCAGGGTTTGGCGGTGCAACTTGAACAATCTCCTTTCTTAAGCCTTGTTCCTGAGGACCGAGTCCAACAAACGCTGCGCATGATGAGCCAGCCTGCCGATGCGCACCTGACTCCGCAACTCGCGCGAGAAGTCTGTCAGCGCACCGCCAGTGCCGCCGTGCTGCAAGGTTCAATCGCAGCTCTAGGGAACCAGTATGTCCTGGGACTACGAGCGGAAAACTGCCACACTGGAAAAGTCCTCGATGACGAACTGGTCGAAGCCGCTAAGAAAGAAGATGTGTTGAGTGCCCTGAGTCAAATGGCCAGCAAGTTTAGAACGCGCGTCGGCGAATCGCTTGCCACGGTTCAGCAGTATGACGTCCCCCTCGAGGAAGCCACCACGTCTTCGCTCCAGGCTTTGCAAGCCTATAGCATGGGCTGGAAACGTAGCGCCTCAGCGGGTACCGAGGCCGGTCTGCCTTTTTTCAAACGCGCGGTGGAGATCGACCCGAAATTTGCGATGGGCTATGCTTCGCTCGGGCTCTTTTACGGCTCGACCGGTGAGTCTGATCTCGCCACAGAGAACATTCGCAAAGCCTATGAATTACGCGATCGGACAAGTGACAAGGAGAAGTTTTTCATTACTGCCTACTATGACGGGCGGGGGACCGGAAACCAGGAAAAGGCGGAGCAGACCTGTGAAGTTTGGGCGCAAACTTATCCTCGTGAGTCCCTGCCCCACTCATTCTTGTCGGGTTTTGTTGAGCTTGTGCTGGGAAAATATGAGGGGGCGGCCAAAGAGGCGCAAAAAGTAATTGAGCTCGAGCCGGACTATGGCCTTGGATATTTCCACCTTGGTTATACTTATATTTATCTGAACCGTTTGGACGACGCCGAAGACACGCTTCGAACAGCTACTGAGCACAAAATCGAATACCCTTCCTTGTCTCTCCTGCGTTTCGATCTTGCCTTTTCGAAACGCGACAACGCGGGCATGCAACGCGAAGCGGCCGCAGCTCAAGGAAAACCTGGCGTAGAAGACTGGATCTCCGACCGCCAGGCTTCTGCCCTCGCCTATACCGGTCGCCTGCAAGAAGCCAGGAGGTGGTCACAGATCGCAATCAGTTTGGCACAACAGGCGGGACACCGAGAACGGGCGGCTCTCTTCGAAACCCGAGCCGCACTTTGGGAAGCCTTTTTCGGGGATGCACCTATGGCAAAGCGGACGGCCAAGGATGCGCTTGCACTTGCCAAGAACCGGGAGGACAGGTATGGCGCAGCTCTCGCACTGGCTATGTCGGGCGATGCTTCCCAAGCTCAGTCCCTAGCCAATGATTTGGAAAGAGATTTCCCCGAGGACACTTCCATCCGATTCAATTACCTCCCGTCAGTTTACGCGTCTCTGGCGCTAGAACATGGCGATCCTGCAAAGGCGATTGAACTTCTCCAAGTTAACGTTCCCTACGACTTAAGCTCGCCACGCAGCGCGACATTTGCGTATTTCGGAGCCCTTTATCCGATTTACCTGCGCGGCCAAGCATACCTGGCTTTGCATCGCGGCGCCGAAGCCGCCAGGGAGTTTCAAAAAATTGTGGATCACCGCGGAATCGTGATTGGCGACGCATTCGGCGTGCTTGCGCATCTCGGCATGGCCCGCGCTTACGCAATGCAAGGTGACACAGCCAAAGCTCGCAAGAAGTACCAAGATTTCCTCACCCTTTGGAAAGACGCCGATTCCGAGATTCCCATCTTGAAAAAAGCGAAGGTGGAGTGCGCAAAGTTGCAGTAGCGTGTTGCTGCTCAGTGGAAGCTCGATTAGATGATCGGCAATACGTGAGGCAGGTAGCGGATGCGATCTTGCTGAAGATTCTGGCGAAGTGATTTCCAACTGTCGTCAACAGGCGATTGCACTTGTAGCCGTATCGATTTCCTTGCGAACGCGGGATTGGCAGAATTGTCCTCCCCATTTCAGAACCAAGCATGTTCTGGTATGCTCTGGCGCCATGCGACGCCGTGAGTTTCTCACCCTGTCTGCGACGAGCATTGGCGGTATGCTCGTCTACTCCCTGGATCGCAAACCTTTTCGATTCTTCGCGCAAACCGAACAATCGGTTCGTATCCCGCTTCGATTCTTCACTCCGCCGGAAGCCCTGATTGTCGCAGCCGCGGCCTCACGAATTTTTCCGAGCGACGAAGCCGGTCCGGGAGCGCAGGAAGCCGGGGTTGCGGTCTACATCGACCGACAATTAGCCGGGCCTTGGGGACGGGATCGCTATCGGTACACTCAGGAACCATTCGAAGAGAACACCCCTGCCGAATTCGGCTACCAGGGCAAAGCAACACCTCGGCACGTTTATCGCGAGGGTTTGAAAGACTTGAAGGGCTTCGATCAATTGCCACCGGCTGAACAGGACAACAAGCTGAAGCAAATCGAGACCACTCTGTTTTTCTCACTCCTGCGCCGGAACACCATCGAGGGCATGTTCTGCGATCCTGTCCACGGCGGAAATATTGATATGGTCGGTTGGCAGCTGATCGGATACCCGGGACCGCGGATGAGCAACTATGCTGACGTTGATAAACACTTTGGTGAGGCATTTCGCCCCAAACCGGTCAGCTTGCGAGAGACGCCGGAGGGCAACAACTTTCGTCCGAGCGAGGACGAGGAATGAAGACCTTGCCCGCGGTGGATGCAGTAATCGTAGGCGGCGGCTGGACTGGCTTGCTCATGGCCAAGGAACTTGGTTCTCGTTCCGGTCTCTCGGTGGCCGTACTGGAACGCGGAAAGCATCGCGAGTCGGCCGACTACCCCGGCACGATGGATGAGTTGGATTACGCGGTACGCGTTCACATGATGCAGGATCTCTCCCTGGAGACAGTCACGGTTCGGCACGATTCCATCCAGCGGGCTTTGCCCATGCGACAGTACGGGTCTTTTCTTCCCGGCACCGGCGTCGGTGGCGCAGGCGAACACTGGAATGGGATAAGTCCCCGCTTCCTACCGGATTGTTTTGAATTGTTTTCACGAACCGTGGAGAAGTATGGCGCCAAGCGGCTGCCTGCGGATCACTCCATTCAAGACTGGGGCGTCACCTACGATGAAATGGAGCCATACTACACGCGCGCAGAGCGCATGCTGGGGATCTCAGGGAAAGCGGGCAACATCAGGGGAAAAAAGATCGTCGGCGGAAATATCTTCGAAGGCTGGCGGAGTGCTGAGTACCCGACCTCACCCACCAAGATTCCTTATTTTTCTGCCCTCTTCGGCGACGCCGCAAAGGCGCTCGGATACCATCCGTATCCGAGTCCAGCCGCCAACTTGAGCGAACCATACACCAACCCCGACGGAGTCTCGCGTTCTGCCTGCTTCTATTGCGGATTTTGCGAACGCTTCGGTTGCATGGTTGGCGCTAAGGCGCAGCCCACCAACACTCTTTTGCCGCTCATCCACGAGCGGAAAAATATTTCCATTCGCAGCGGAGCGTCGGTCCGCCGCGTGATCTATGGCACCGCCGGCAGCGGGAAAACAGCACAGGGTGTTACGTATTTCGACGATAAAGGTGAAGAGGTTTTTCAACCGGCGGAATTGGTTTTCCTGGCTTCATGGACTCTCAACAATACCCGCCTGTTACTCCTCTCCGGGATTGGAGAGCCTTACAACGCCCAAAGCGGAAAAGGTACGCTGGGGCGAAACCTCACCCACCAGGTGTCTATTGGCGCGGCAACCGCGTTCTTCGAGAAGCCTTTGAATCGGTTTATGGGCTCTGGTGCTGCCGGTGTCTGCATCAGTGATTTTGATGGAGACCTATTCGATCACAGCGGACTTCCTTTCCTGCGTGGAGGAATCCTGGTGGCTATGAGCATGGGCTACCGGCCTATCGCAAATTTCGGCATACTTCCACCGAGTGTGAAAGCTGGTTGGGGATCGGGCTGGAAGAAAGCAGCCCTCGAGTGTTACGACCGAACTGGCTTAATCGGTTTTTCGGGCGAGCATCTCGCCTATAAAGGCAACTACATGGATCTCGACCCTACGTACAAAGACCGCTTCGGTGACCCACTGCTGCGGTTCACGATCAACTGGGGGGAGAACGAACGGAAGATGGCGGAGTTTGTGACTCCCAAAGCACTCGAACTTGCCCGCGCGATGGGAGCGAAGGAAGTTAGTTCATTCCCGGGCTTGAAAAACTACGACGCCAACCGTTACCAGTTCACCCACATTCAGGGAGGAACCATCATGGGGAGCTCTCCCGACCGTTCTGTAGTCAACCCGTACTTGCAGCATTGGCAAGTCCCGAACCTGTTTGTCTTGGGTGCATCGACGTTTCCGCAGAATCCGTCGGCACATCCTACGCTTACTCTTTTGGCTCTTACTTACCGCACAGCCGACGCGATCGTAGACCGTTATTTGAAGAGTCCATCCCAATTGGCGTGAAGCTGGGCGACTTCTTTTCCCAATCGGCATAACCCAGGACCAGACATGAGGAGATCCGGCTTTTACTTCCGTGGTTTTAACCTCGGCTTGCGCGTTTTCTTGGGCAAAGGCTGCGGTCGTGGGCGGATGACGGGCAACTCTTCCGTAATCGGATAAAGGAAGGGTTGCCGACAATACGCCCGGAATGTGCGGAGAGCGGATCACGCTCCTACCTTAGCCCGTTGTCCGGCGCGGTTTCACCGGTTGTGGAAGTGCTGCCAATAGGAATCGTCCAGGCAAAGAAAGCAGCGTGGCAAGAATCGGTTGCCGATGCCAGTCGGACCGGCTCTCGCGATCTGAAATAGACTTGAGGTATCGTGCAGCGTATAGTCCCTCGCAACGGCTCCCTTGAATATCACTCACTTACTATGAAAGGTCCTCCATGCCAAAACGAATGGTTGCGATCGTTCTCGCAGTTTTGCTTTGTCTGGGCTCCGGATGCCACGTGCAAAAAGTTCAGCAGCTGCCTCCCACAAGCGTAGCCCAGCCAGAAAAGGAAACGATCGTCGGGGTTACGACCCTCAAGGGAGAGGAAGTTTCGTTCGATCCACCGGGCGCGTCCATCCGAGACAAGACCCTGTACGCTTCTGTGAAGAAGACACCCTATGAACTTCCGTTGGACCAGGTGCAGCGGTTCTGGGTCGAGCGAAAAGAGCTATCAAAGTCCCGAACGATCGGCTTAGTTGCCGCCGTGGCCGTCGGCGCGATCGTGATAGCCGCGGTCATCGTCGCCAAAACGAAGCAATCTTGCCCTTTCGTCTATTCATGGGATGGTACCCAATATGTGTTTGACGCCGAACCATACGGCGGCGCCATCACTCGGGGCCTGGAGAAGGACGACTTTACACCACTGGACCGACTACGCGAACAGGATGGCCTCTATCGTCTGAAACTTACCAACGAAGTGGACGAAACCCAGTTCACGAATCTTACTGAGTTATGGGTCGTTGATCACCCTGTAGGAACCCGCGTCGTTGCAGATGTGCAAGGGAATCTGCACACCTTAGCAGCGCCTCAGAGTCTGCTTTCCGCGCGTGATGCTGCCGGACAGGATTTGCTTCCTTGGCTTCGCGCCACAGACCGCCTCATTTGGGAACCCTCGGCTGTCCCAGACGCAAAAGGCAGCCTCCAGGACGAAATTGTAATGACCTTCCCAAAGCCGCCTGGTGTGATTCAGGCGAAACTGATCGCCAACGTCGCGACCGGGCTTTGGGGTTCCTACATGATCAAGAAAATGGTCGAGTTACGCGGTAGAGATGTGGGAGCATGGTACAACTTGATGGATCAAAGCCAATCCGCGCGGGATGACTTGTTTGCTTGGGAGGTGCGGGAGCAACTCTTCGCGCTGAAGATCTATGTCGAGGAACCTACCGGTTGGGAAATGCGTGGGGTTCTTCCCGGAGTGGGACCGCTTATCTCGAAGGATCGCGTCATCCCTCTTGATGTGAGTCGCGTCCAGGGAGATCAGCTGCGCGTCCGGATTCGTCCGCCTGCTGGCTTTTGGGCCCTCAATTCGTTTGCTGTGGACTACAGCCAAGACCGTTCCATAAGTGTTGAAAAGTTAAAACCGCTGATGGCGCGAGACCTGGACGGGAAAGACGTGCTGCCGGACTTGGTGGCCAGTGATGATCGGTATTTGGCGATGCCCAACATTGGCGACACCGCCGACTTGACCTTCCCCGTGCCTTCTCGTCATGCGGGCACGGACCGAACCATTTTCCTCCACAGCCGCGGATATTACAGGCTCCACTTGGCTTCGACCGGCGAACCCGATACGAAGGCCTTGCAGGAAATTGAAAACGTGCCGGGGGCTGGGGCTCGTTTCGCCGCCAATCACTTCGCCCAATGGCAGATCGCCCAGCAGAAAAGTCAATGAACTGACAACATCTCAAAGACGACCGGGGCAAGACCCTTGATTTGGAATAAGAAAAACTGGTCGATTGTCGTTCAGTCCAGCTGGTTTTCAAGGTTCTCAGGTCATTCTTCTTTTCGCGCACCTAAATCACTTAGTCGTGCCAACCGGAGATTTGGTCCGCCTTGTCAACTTGGCAATTGTGCCCGGATCACGGGCTACCCTTCCCTAATCCCTGTAAGGTAAGAGTTGCCGACCACTCGCGCCTCTACGAACAACCAGGTTTCCAAGGAAAGGCCCGGACCTACGCTGCACGTCTTAAGCAGGGAAGAATGATCGAGGGCAAAGGCGTATCGCCAAGTGTGCCCGTCGAAATGTCGCCTGACCAGCTTTTGGCCGGCGAAGACGCCCAAATGAACAAGGCACTAGAGCTTTCCAAGACTGTGTAAGCAGGTTTCGTCACCGGCGCGGCGTTCGGATGGCTGGCGCGGAAAGCTCGCAGATAGGACGCGAAAGCCCCACCCCGCTAAACGGGGCCAAGAGAAGTCGAACGTGGGGCACCTGCCTTCCGACCCATGTAGAGGCCGCGGTCGGTCAATCCCTGCGGGTCGAACTCGGCCTCGAGTTGCGCAGCGCGGAAGGCCGACAGCATCTCTTCGGGCGTGAACAAGCCGAGTTCGTGAATCTCGGTGGCGCGCCGCGTGCCGCCCGCGCCGGTAATCTCGTATTCGAAGCGAATGCGCGACATGCGGCCTTCGATTTCCACGCGCGAGATCCGCCGCACGCGCACGCCGTTCGATTCGCCCACGCTCTCGAAGACGCGGTTGGGATCGAGCACTCCGGGCGCGAACCAGGGCTCGACAACCACCACCCCGCCGTCGGCGAGATGCTTGCGGAAACAGTGCAGCGCCTGAGTGACGCGATCGAGCGTCTCCAGATAGCCGATGGAGCTGAACAGGCAGATGACCGCGTCGTAGCGATGCGGCAGGTGGAAGTCGCTCATGTCGGCTTCAAAGAAGCGTCCCGCCGGATGCTTCCGCCGCGCGATGCGCACGAAGGCGGGATCGAGATCGAGGCCGTCGACCACGAACCCAGCGGCCGCCAGATGCAGCGCGTGCTCGCCCGTGCCGCAGGCGACGTCGAGCACCGTCCGGCACGCCGGGTTCAGGCGACGGAGCCGCGCGGCAATCTGCGCCGCCTCGGCCCGGTAGTCCTTCTTGGTCGAGTAAATCAGGTCGTAGAATTCGGCGGAGGCGGAGAACATACGTGCCTTTTTGGATTGATTAAGACGTATATCACCCAGGGAGCGATCTTCGTTTCGCTCACCCACGAATAGGGCTCGACGCCTTTGGCTAGAGGCTCAAACACCTGAACCGCTTCGAGACCGGCTTCCCGGTATACCGTTCGATACGATTCGTCGGTCCAGAGGATGTCCTCGACAGGCCTACGATCCTGGTGATCGGTAACCACGATGCGCACAACATCGCCGCTGCGCGCAAGCGCGTTTTCTGGGAAATCCCTGGTGGTGAAAGAAGCCCATTCATGCGTGTAAATCTGGGGTGACGAAACTAGATTGACGATGGTTCCAGTGGGGGCCAGTAGCCTTCTAAGGTCGCGAAGAATTGTTGCCTTCATTCCTCCGGGAACGTTGTCAAAGGGGAACGCGCAGAGCACCACATCGAAGCAGCCAGCGGCAAATTGTTCGAGAATATCGCCTGGCACGAGGCGGTAATCACCAGAAGGATCGGTGGTCCGTGCGATACGCAGCATGTCCTCCGAGATATCGACTCCGGTCACGTCGAACCCGAGTTTCCTCAAGACCCGTGTCGACCTACCCGTGCCACAACCGAAGTCAAGCGCTCTTAGGCCGGTTACATGAGTGCTCAGAATCTCCGGCAAGTCGCGGAACGCGAGGTAGTAGGTGTTGGCGAACTCAAGAGTGGCATACGCGCTTGCTCGGTTGGCGTCCTCGTAGCAATTGGCGGAATTCACCACTTCCTCTCCCTTCCCGTTCGGAGATGCATTCGTAAGTCGGTATTTTCGGAATTCCAGCGGCCCATTCCAAGCTCCATATTGGTCATCAACTGGCCGCTGCTGTTGTTCTGAACGGGCTATGCGGAAATTATTCCAATAGAATCGACCGCATCATTACTACCGGTTTGCCGACCACTCGCGCAGAATCGCCGGATCGGTTCCACACGGATGCGAATTGCCTATTGGGAATCGTCACAATAAGATGTGACGTGGACGGAGAATTCACAGCCGAACGCGAGATAAAGAATAGTGGCGATCCGCTGACAATCAGGCTAACGATGAGGCCCGACTCCAAAGCGCTGACAACCTTCTTCCGCGACCAGGGCATCTATTTGTGCCTTGCACTCGTGGTCGGCGCCATTTTCTGGTCCATCGGCCTGCCCATAAATCCTTTCACTGTCCTCCTGTACTCGCTGTGCATCGGCAATTTCCTTTCTCCTCCCATGCAATGGCTGCACGCCCTATACGAAAAGCCGGCTCCTTATGACTGGATCATCTTTCTGGTCTTGCTGTGCATTGTGACGGTGCCTGTTTATTTGCTTTCCAGCGTGATTGTCTGGCTGATTGCCCCGCCCGCTCCGCAATCGCTTGGGCACCTGATTACCACTGGCTGGAAGATGCCCTTCCTGATCACCATCGTCTACGGCGTGATGAATTTTCTCTACGGGAGGACCAAGGCGCGCCTGGAGCGCCGCAACGTCGAACTGCAGCGCATGGTCCAGGTCGGCACCGCGCGGCTCGAAGTCCAGGACGAGGAATTGCAGCGCGCGCGCGAAATCCAGAAGTCGCTGCTGCCCAAGGTGATTCCCCAGCTGCCGGGATTCGAGGTGGCCAGCTCCTGGCAGCCGGCGCGCGCGGTGGGCGGAGATTACTTTGATGTGTTGAAGCTCAGCGAAAACCGGCTGGCCCTGTGCATCGCCGACGTCTCGGGCAAAGGCGTTCCCGCCGCGCTGCTCATGGCCAACGTGCAGGCGAGCCTGCGCGCATCCGCTCGCGACCTGGATAGCCCTGCGCGCGTATGCAGCATCATCAACGGCATGCTCTGCGACAACATCGGGGCCGATCGATTCGTGACGTTCTTCTGCGGCGTTTTAGACTCCGGCACGCGCAGCTTTCGCTACTGCAATGCCGGCCATCCATATCCCATTCTGGTTTCCTCCGGCGCCGTGCGCACGCTGGACCAGGGCGGCGGGGTGTTGGGCGTTTTCCCCGCGTGGGTGTATCAGGAATCGAGCGTGGACCTCAACTCCGGCGACAGACTGCTTCTATTTACCGACGGCATTACCGAAGCCGAGGGCCCGGATGGCGAAGAATTCGGCACAGAAAAAGTCGCCGCATTCGCCAAAGCACATGCGGCGAATTCCGCCGCGAAGATTAATCAGCAGCTGCTGGCGCAGGTTAC
>DATFZQ010000193.1:0-11958 GCA_035314345.1 Candidatus Acidiferrum sp. | reverse complement strand
GGAAACAAAACCGGAATCTCTGTCTATATTCTTGGTCTCAAAGATAAGAAGTACTTAGCCAAAACGTATGGAAAAAAACTAGGCAAGGCGAGCGTGACCGGATATTGCATTCGGTTTAACGCTCTAAAGGATATAAACATCGATACGCTTGAAGCGGCAATACGATATGGACTTGCAGCTCAGAATGAAAAAGGCAAGCTAACGAAATAATTTCACTGTTAAAGGCAAGCAGTTATCGATGTAAGGGCGCTCCAGTATACGACCCCTACAGCCCTGACCCGCGCCACAAAGCCATTCTCTATAAAACGGGTCTCCCACAATAGTCGTGCGGCGCTCTGTCAGCGCTCCTTGCCTTTCTCTGTTTGCCGTTGCCCACCGCGGAAGTATCACGGGCAACTCTGACGTAACGCGATTAGGTGAGGGTTGCCAACTATCCAATCGGAATCGGCGCTCCTAGACCGATCTTTTGGCGTGGCGTCTCGCTGGCATTCGCCATGACTAAACCACTTCAATGACGATGAGTGTGATGTCGTCCTGTTGGGCCACCGAGGCCGATTGCCAAACGCGTATCTCGGAGAGCAGTTGCTCCGATAACTCGGAAGGCGGACGGGACTGATTGTCGCGAACCACTTGCTCAAGCTTCCGGTCGCCAAAGGAATCGCCGCTGGCATTTTGGGGCTCAGTCACGCCGTCTGTGTAAAGGAGGAAGCGGTCGCCAGAGTGGATCGATAGGTCACAAACGGGGTAGTCGGCCTCCGGGTTGACTCCGAACAGCAGACCATTGCTTAGGATGCGTTCCAGCTTGCCTTCTCGCCAGCGCAGAAGCGGCGGGTGCCCTGCCGCTGAATACAGTGCCTTGCGACTCTCGGTATCAAGCCACAGATAGGCCGCCGAGACTAATTGATCGCGTGGTTGTCCGTAAAGCATGCGGTTCAAGCCACGCAATACTTGGCGCGGCTCATGCGCGCAGGTCATCACGGATTTCATCGCCACTTTGATCATCGAAGCGATGAGCGCGGCCGGCACACCATGTCCAGTGACGTCCGCCACGAAGAAGCCCACCCGCTTCCCATCGACGGGAATGAACTCATAGAAGTCACCAGCGACGGCGGCCATGGGCCGATAGGCAACCGCGATCCGGAGGCTGTGGACCTCGGGAACAGCTGGGGGGAGAATTGAGAACTGCAACTCCCGGGCGACCTTGAGCTCGTCTTCAATCCCCAGCAAGCGACGCTCGTTGGCCAGGATGATCTGCACGGCGACGTACCCGAACGAAAGCAGGAACACAGCAAAAGCCAGATGGCTTGAGAGACCCGATTGCTGGTAATGCCGCGGGCGCAACACGTTAGACCACAAAGCCTCAGTGGCTAAAACGAGCGTCCCGGTAGCTAGAACGCGGCGGTTGAATAGAACCAGGAACTTGTCAGACAGTTTCTTCACGGTAACGACCGTTACGAGGACAAGAAGGCCGCAGTCCGAGACAAGCCTGTGGTGAAAGATGAACTTATCGGCTGAGCCGCCGACTGCGAACCAACCAATTCCGACAACAGCGATTACCACCTCGGCAAGAATTAGAATCTTGATGAGAAGCCGAATTCCACCCCGGCTTAATTCCAAGAAGGCCGACATTGCAAACACAGCGAGCAGGTACGCGATCAGAGTGTTCACGTAAGGGACGCTCGTCTGAAGCACGAGCGGCAGGGCCGAAACGACAAACGGCGACCGAGACAGGAGTCCGGTTCCGTACATCGCGCTCCAAATTCCCAGCCAGACAACGAGGCGTACGCCGCTCCGCCGACGGATGGCAGCAACGGAGCAAGCTGCCAATCCGATGAACAGGAAAACTGCTCCAAACACGATGTCGACGAGTTGGCCGCGGTGCATTGCGAGAAGTTGGTCTTCCAACCGCCCACCTCCCATCGGCAAGATACCAGATTCGATGTCGATGTCGACGTTGACGTTGATGCACGTCCGTTAACCGACGATCCCGAGCGGATCACGGGCAACCCGGAAGTATCCGAAATACTTCCTGTTTGCCGACCAATCAGGAGCTGTTGCCACTCGGAGCACAGAAACTGGTCAAGCTGCCCCGTGTGCCCATGCTCTCGATTCACTGCCTCGCAAATAGAACTTGACAGGTAAGCAAATGCTTACCTATCATTCGACCATGAAGCGCGTGGCTCGTTTGCGGTCAGGCGATGTTTTCAACGCTGTTGGCGATCCTACGCGGCGCCGCGTACTCGACCTCCTTACTCACGGCGAACTTCCTGTGCGCTCCATCGCCGCTCCGTTCGCCATGACCCGGCCGGCAATCTCACAACATCTGCGCATACTTCTCCGGGCGCGCCTCGTAGATGTTCGCCGGGACGGGCGCGAACGCTACTACCGATTACATGCGAGGCCGCTACGCGAGGTTTATGATTGGGTCGCCCACTACGAGGGGTTCTGGCGGGGAAAACTCAAAGCGCTCGGCGCGTTTCTCGATCAAGCGGGTAAAAGCAAGAGGGAGACCGGCGATGAAGCGGGATTTGAAGTTTGAGATGACTTATCCGCACTCGCCGGAAAAGATCTGGCGGGCGCTGACTGACCCGCAAGCCATTGCGCAATGGCTAATGAAGAACAATTTCGAACCGCGTGTTGGTCACAAGTTTCAGTTCCGAGTAGAGCCCCGGCCGCGCGGATGGAGCGGCATCGTCGACTGTGAGGTTCTGGAGGCCGACCCGCCGCGCCGCCTTGTCTATTCTTGGTGCGGCGGCGGACTCGACACGATTGTCTCCTGGACGCTTGAAAGTGTCGCAAACGACACGCGAGTCCGCCTTGAGCACAGCGGCTTCCGCGGCCTGCGCGGGTGGATGATTAGTCGCATGCTCGGCAAGGGTTGGAAATCGAAGATTCTCAACCAAAATATCCCTGCTTTGCTCGCGCGCTGGAGCGGCGAGGGTCCCGTTCCCAATGTTCCCGAAGCACAATGCACTCACCGATGAAAAAAGGAGGCTTCGTATGAGCATCAGGCTAGGAAATGTCACGATTCTTGTTCGCGATTATGACGAAGCACTGAAGTTCTACACCGAGGTCCTGGGTTTCGAAAAGCGCTCCGATGAAAAGTTCGGTCCGGGGGCGCGGTGGGTCACCGTGGGCAGTCCTGGTCAGGATGTTCAGATTATTTTGCAAAAACCCGAGCCCGCGATGCAAGGCGAAGAGAATGCCCAAAGGATGACCGAGCGCATCGGCCAAAACCCGACCTGGGTTCTCGCCACCGATGATTGTCGCGAGACCTACGAACTGTACTCTTCCCGCGGCGTTAAGTTCAGCGAGCCGCCGAAGGAAATGCCGTGGGGCACACAAGCGGTCTTCAAAGATTTGTACGGCAATTCCTATGCCCTCGTCCAATCGCGCGCTGTATCTGCAAGTCTGTAGCGCTTTAGTTCGAAGGCATCTAGCCAGATGTTGACGCGTCCGATATGGTGATCGCTAACTTGCTCGCGACCAGATAGCGGCGCCTGACTGGATTATGACGAACAACACTTCCGTAATCCGGTAAGGTAAGGTTAGCCGACGATACTCCCAGAACATCGCCGCTCGATATAAGCCTCAGTCAGCACGATTTCATCGCTTTACTTCGAGGCCTTTGGCAACGGCAATGAAGATTGACCAAATACATAGCACCATCCTGTCGCATTGCGTGCATAAGTGTCCGTGAACCAAAGTGTGTAGTCGAATGGCTTGCCGTTTTCCGTGCCTTTCGCCCACAACTTAGCGGTGATAACCGCGGCATCGCCCCAAACGCGAACCTTCTGGGCAGTATCTTCTTGCCGCTCATAGATCACGCGCCAACTCCGCGCTTCCTGCAGCAGGTCCGACTTCTTATAAATCTTGCCGGACCCTGTAACGAGTTCAAAATCATCGGCCAGAAGCCGATCCATCGTGGCCGCATCATTCTTTTTCACGGCTGCTTGGTACTCAGTGTCTAACCGCGCGACGATCGTCTCATCGCTATCCGCAGATGAGTTAACTCCGTCCCCGGATGAATGGGGACGGAACACAAGATCGAACCACGGTTGCCAGGTTTTACCGGCGTCAAGCGAGGTGACCGCCGTCTCCCGAACGCCTCCGCTTATAGGCTTCCACGTGCCGCGAACCAACCTCTCGGCGCCATCCGCCGCTCGCTCCGTACCGGCCAGCACCATTGCCCCGTCTTCAAGTCTTCCTTCTATGGTAAGCAATCGACCTTTATTAGTCGCCCAGCTCTGATGCCAAATCCTTCTCGATGCATCGTATAGACTGAAACTCTGTCCTTTCAGACCGATTGCGCTTTCATAGTCTTCACGCAAGACGCAGCCATCGAGTATGCGATCCACGCGAGTCCGCGCGACGACTTCTGCCTTGCCGGCTTCGAGCGTGTCCCAGTCACCGAGCCAAAAATCAAGCTGCCGGTACTCGGGGCCCGAGCAGAAGGCTGGTCTTGCGAACTGCTGCACAGACATGTGAGCGGCCGTCTCACCCTCGATTGTTGCAAACAAGGCAAGGACGAGAACGAAATTGATCTTCGGCCACCAGCCACCCTGCCTCATTTTGCGCGGCTCCTTTGCGTTATTCGTATTCGGCATGGCCTATCGGCGAGGGGTGGGCGCGGCGAAGAACGAAATGCATTTGTCTTCGCCGCGTCCTTGGGGTGTAAATGTATTGATAGCTGTATTTATCCTCGCTAAGCGAGACGACCTACTCGCCGCCATCGGAATTAGTCCTGGCTGCCATCTTCTCGTGGGATCGCAAGGAACGCAGGACTCGTCTTGGTAGTGCTGTCGAAGGCCGTCCCGGTGATCTCGCCGCGGTCATTGATGTCGCCAGCCACTTGCAGTGTGAGATTGGAACCGGCAGGGACAAAGTTATTAAGATCCGCCATTACCCCGTCTTGCCAAAGAAAGGCGCGAGGATGGCTGAAGCCCGCACCGTAAGATACGCCCACGACTTGACCTGATTCGTTGATTCCCAGGGCCTCGCTAATGGCGTCTCCCGAGAGCGTGCCGAGGTCGCGCATGCCACGCTCTTTGGTCCATAGGAACGCGTGGAATTTGAGCGCGAGCTGCCCGTTGATCAAGTCCCCGCTCTGGTTGGCGAATCCCACGACTTGCCCTTGGTTATTGATGGAGGTGGGCGTGTTCCACCCGTGTCCTCCGATATTGCCAAGGTCGATGGCCTGCCCGTCTTGCCAAAGCACGGCGTGCTTGGCGCTGAATGCTCCTACGGCATTTTGGCAAATGCCAGAGATGCCAACGACCTGACCATTGTCGTTGATCGCTGTAGCAGCCGTGTCGGGGTCATCCGCCAGCCCTGGAAGTTGCTGGATCTCGCCGTTCCCCGGGCCCCAAATGACAGCTTCGAACTGTAGGACCTGCGGTGGTGCGCAAGTCGGATCATGGATCGCAGTCTCCGCCCAGCCGACTACCTGCCCTAGATTGTTAATGGAAGCCGCGAAGCCGTTATAGCCCCCCAGCGTTGGCAGCGAAGCCATCGCGCCATTCTGCCAAACAAACCCCAAACAGACATGCTGTGTCGCGGTGGGGAAAAACGCACCCGCACAACTCCATGTCTCCTGGAGCGGATCGATATCAGAAGTCTCGGCGATGCCCACAATTTGACCCCGATTGCTGCGGTTTGCGAATGCTACGGCGCTATTGGATCCCCCCAGCGTACCGAGATCGAGGTGTAAACCGGGCAACCAGAGCTCGGCGTGCTGGGTCGTGTCACCTGGCAGGTTCGCGGTACCCATTGCCCAACCTAGGTTGTTCATCGCATTGCCAGCGCTGCTCGTCCCGCCGAGCGGATTCCCGAGGTTAATGACTCGATAGCGGGATGGTCCCGTGGATCCCCGCTGGTCTTGTGCGCCGACCCGAATCCCGACGGCCAGCGCGCTACATAAAACGATCGCTATAATGCACGTCATAACTCTGGATCGCATGTTGTCTCCTTCCTTGGATCTGCTTATCCGTTACTTTTGCGGCCGGACTCCCCAGGCGCTTGCCAAAAGGAGAATTCGATACGACGCGAGGAAAGCTAGGATGTCGGCGGGGACAGCGCAATGGGTTTGCGACGAGCAGAGATTGGAACGCGGTAGGAGGCGGGTCTAATGCGTCGAAAATATTCTTGCGGCAGTCCCAGCGGAGGCGAAAACTGTTTCACCCATTATTTGTCCGCACGCTCAATGAGTGTTCCCCGCCTAGCGCGGCTTGCAGACTCGTTCGGTAAGTGCGGCTCATGGTGAGTTCCGTACCGTCGCGCATCAATACCGAATAATCCCCACCCCACAGGGGGCGAATTTCGCGAACGTGGTCCAGGTTCACAATTCTCGAGCGATGGATGCGCACGAAACGGTTCGGATCGAGGTGTTCCGCCGCTGCCGTCATCGTCTCGCGCAGCATGTGGCTTTCCCGACCGATATGGAACTTTACGTAGTCACCTTGTGCCTCGACCCATTCGATCAATCCCTTGCGTAAAAATATGATTCGCGATCCGGACTTGATTAAGATTCGCTCACTGTCCCGGGATTCTCTTTGAATCTCTTGCAAAGCTGCCTTAAATTCCTGTTTGCGGTCTACGCCATTCACGCGTGCTCTTCGCTCGTGAAACCGCTTCAACGCTTCTGCGAAACGGGTCTTGTTGAAAGGCTTTAGAAGATAGTCCAGAGCCCGCACTTCAAATGCTTGCACGGCATACTTGTCGAACGCCGTGACGAAAATAACCGCTGGCGGTGCCTTCTCTGTCATGCAGTCAAGTACCTCGAATCCATTTCGCCCCGGAATCTGCACGTCGAGAAACAGCAAATCCGGTTTGAGAGTGCTGATAGCGGCAACCGCTTGCTCGCCGTCCGCGCATTCTCCAACGACTTGAAATTCTGCGTGCTCCTGCAGGAAAGCCCGGATCTTCTTCCGGGCGAGCAATTCGTCATCAATGATTATCGTTCGCAGTTTCACGTAAACGACTCCTGCCGCCATTCTCATCACCGGCCTTGTGCACCCGCAGCGGAAGACGAATCTCCACAATCAATCCACCTTCGTTCCGGTTGGAGTACCGCAAAGACTGCATCTCGCCGTAATGCTTTTCCAGACGCGCCCGCGTGTTGGCCAATCCTATGCCTTCCCTCCAGGTGGACTCCGTTGATATCCCGGGACCATCGTCCAGAATCGATATCCGTAGCTCCTTGCCCACGCACGCTGCTCGAACCTCCACGGAGCCCGGTCGATCGAGCCGGGCAATGCCATGTCGAACGGCATTTTCCACGATGGGTTGCAGCAAAAGGCATGGAACTCTGCAATCTAGCGTTTCAGGATTGGCGTTAACTAGCACTCTCAACCGGTCTTGGAAACGCGCATGTTCTATCGCGAGGTACAGCTCCAGCACGTTTAGTTCGCGGCGCAGCGTAACTTCTTCGCTGGCGGAAACGGACAAGGTTGTGCGCAGCAACTCGCCGAGAGACGTCATCATATTGTCTGCTGCTTCCACGTCTTCCCGCATCAGGCACGAAATCGAGTTCAGTGTGTTAAACAGAAAATGCGGTTGCAGCTGGCCCTTCAACATTTCGAGTTGAGCTTTGACGAGTTCCTGCTCTCGCTCTTGAGATTTGCGGGCAGCCTTTATCGCGTGGTGAATGCCGACAATGGCCCAAAAGAACCATGCAACGATAACGGAATTGTCGATCAGGTATGTCTGACTTTGGCGCCAGAAGGAGTGCTGTGCAAAATCGGGATATACGAAGTGATGCAACTTCACGCGGTACAATGAATACAACAATTCGGTGACGACATTCAAGAGGAACAGTACCGCCACATTGTTGACCAGCGCTGGACGTTCCAGAGGAAATTTCTCAGCCCACCAGGCCATCACTGGCGTCATGATGAGCCAAAACCCCAACTCAACGACGGTATAGCGGAGGGTTCCCTCCCAGGTGAGTTCATGCCCCAAGTCGTTGCGCAGAGTGTAGTATTCTGAAACTCGCACGACGAAGAACCACGCCGCCGCGACCCATATCCATGAATTTTTCCGCATTTACCTTCTTTCGAGCACCACCCACGATTCCAATTCTACCTCTCGATCAGCGCGAACCCGTACCATTCTGTCGCAATATAATGACCTTTGGGCGCGCCGTAGAGCATCTCGCCTGGGCGGCTGTAACGGGCAGTCGGGAGTCCCCAAAAAATCTCAGTTCCTAGGCCACGTTCGTGCAAGACTACTGCGATCGCCTCAAGTTTGTCAGTGCCTGATCAGCGCGGTATCAACCGGACTACACAGGCAAGTGGACTGAGACAGTCGCGATTTCGCACAATCCGCCTGCTGACCCTGATTACATCCGGCTTGCGCGTCAACTCTGACGTAACGCGATTAGGTAAGGGTTGCCGACAATCTGCCCAGAATTGCACGGACCGACATTTGCCGAGGTATAATCGCGCAGTTTTATGCCTCCGATTTCTGGAACGCGACTAGGGCACCATGAGGTTCTCTCCCTGCTTGGCGCAGGGGTATGGGCGATCCGGGAGGAAACGTGATTGGCCTCGACCAGCATCCCGCCTGAGGCTGATCGTCTTTTTTCGAGGTTGCAGTGGGAATCTTGACCGAAGACATGAAGCGCCTGGTCAGCGAGCAGCGGCTCGGCTTCGTCGCGACCGTATGCCCGGACGGTACTCCCAACTTGTCGCCCAAAGGAACGACCGCAGTATGGGACGACGATCACATCGTCTTTGCTGATATCCGCTCCCCCGGGACGGTCTCAAATCTCAGACGTAATCCGTCGACGGAGATCAATGTAGTCGATCCGATGGTGCGCAAGGGCTACCGCTTCAAAGGCGTCGCCTCAGTCGTCACTGAGGGAGCCCTGTTCGAGCGAATCCTGGATTTCTATCGAACGGAGCGAAATCTCGACGAAGGCCGCACCAGGATTAGGTCATTCGTATTGGTCAAGATCAAAGAAGCTATGCCACTCATTTCCCCCGCTTACGATCAAGGCCTGACCGAAGAGCAGATACGAGAGAAAATGCAGCAGTACTTTGATTCGTTGCAACGCAAGAACTCCACTACCCGGCAGGAGGAAATGTGATTGGCCTCTACCCGGAAGCGGGCTGGGAAACTGTAACTGCGCTGTTTTTGCCCGAGACAAGAGATTCGTCATTTTTGCGATTGCGCCCGAGTCACGGGCAAACAGGAGTAACTGGATTACTTCTTGTTTGCCGACCATTCGGGAGTTACGCGTGGGGCTCGAATCGAAATGCCCAACTTCCCGCAGAACACGGCGACATCTGGTATGCTGCTGCGCCATGCGACGTCGTGAGTTCCTCACCTTGTCAGCGGTCAGCATCGGCGGAGTGCTGGTTTACTCGCTTGATCGTGAAGTCTTTCGACTTGCCGCACAAACTAACCAATCCATTCGCGTTCCTCTCCGATTTTTCTCTCGGGCGGAAGCTCTGATTGTTGCCTCCGCTGCATCACGCATCTTTCCGAGCGATGAAGCGGGTCCGGGCGCCCGGGAAGCAGGAGTCGCTGTCTACATCGACCGGCAACTAGTTGGACCTTGGGGCCGCGACCATCATCGCTATACTCAGGGGCCCTTTGAAGAGAATGCTCCCGCGGAGTTCGGCTATCAAGGCCAAGCCACGCCGCAGCAGGTCTATCGCCAAGGACTCAAAGAGTTGAAAGGCTTCGATCGCCTGGGGCCGGACGAGCAGGACCAGAAGCTGAAGCAAATCGAAGCTAGTTTGTTTTTTTCGCTTCTCAGGCAGAACACCATTGAAGGCATGTTCTGCGATCCGACGCATGGTGGGAACATCGACATGCTGGGCTGGCAGCTGATCGGCTTCCCCGGACCCCGCATGAGCAACTTTGACGACGTGGACAAGCACTTTGGTGAAACGTTTCGCCCGAAGCCCGCCAGCTTACGCCAGATGACGGGGCGCAAGGTCCGTCCTAGTGAGGACCAGGAATGAAGACCTTGCCATCCGTAGACGTGGTGATCGTCGGCGGCGGCTGGACTGGCTTGCTCATGGCCAAGGAACTTGGATCGCGCACGACGCTCTCGGTGGTGGTGCTGGAACGCGGAGGGCTCCGCAAGACGGACGACTACGGCGACGACATGGACGAGCTGGATTACGCCATTCGTCTCCGCATGATGCAGGATGCGTCGCGCGAGACGGTCACGCTCCGGCATACTTCGAGCCACCGCGCTCTTCCCATTCGACAGCACGCGTCTTTCTTTCCCGGCTCTGGCGTCGGTGGCGCAGGTGAGCATTGGAACGGGGAATTTCCCCGGATTCTGCCGGATTGTTTCGCACTGCTCTCCAACACAATCGAAAAATATGGAGCAGAGAGATTGCCCGAAGATCACTCCATCCAGGATTGGGGCGTCACGTACGATGAATTGGAACCGCACTACATGCGCGCTGAGGTACTCCTGGGCATTTCCGGAAAAGCGGGCAATATCCGCGGGAAGCAAATGGAAGGAGGCAACATCTTTGAAGGCTGGCGCAGCGCTGAGTATCCGAATCCACCCATCAAGATTCCTTACTTTTCCGCCTTGTTCCGCGACGCTGCAAAAGCGCTCGGATATCATCCTTACCCGATTCCCGCTGCTACCATCAGCCAGATCTACACGAATCCCGATGGCATCGCGAGACCGGGCTGCACCTATTGTGGGTTCTGTGAACGATTTGGGTGCATGATCGGCGCCAAAGCTCAGCCTACGAATACTCTTTTGCCCGTGATACAAAAACGGAAAAACGTGTCCATTCGCACTGGAGCAACAGTCCGGCGCATCGTGCATGACACTACGCAAAGCGGGGGGAGTGCGCGCGGCGTCTCGTATATCGATGGCAGCGGCGAAGAAGTATTTCAACCGGCGGAAGTGGTCTTTCTCGCATCCTGGACTCTGAACAATACCCGGTTACTACTCCTCTCGCAGATCGGAGAACCTTACGAACCTACTTCCGGAAAAGGCACGCTTGGACGCAACCTGACCCACCAGGTCTATTTTCCCGCAGCAACAGCCTTCTTCGACAAGCCCTTAAACCGCTTCATGGGCTCCGGCGCCTCGGGAGTCCGCATCGCTGATTTCGACGGAGACTTGTTTGACCATAGCGGACTTCCTTTCTTGCGTGGAGGCATTCTGCTGGCCCTGAGCTTGGGGTTTCGTCCTATTGCTAATTTCGGAGTGGTTCCCCAGTCGGTGAAAGCTCGGTGGGGTTCGGAATGGAAGAAGGCGGCGCTCCACTACTATGACCGCACGGGGAACATCGTCTTCCACGGCGAGCATTTAGCCTACAAAGGCAACTTCATGGACCTGGACCCCGTATACAAAGATCATTTTGGCGATCCCTTGCTTCGTTTCACGCTCGACTGGCGAGAGAACGAGCGGAAGATGGGTGAGTTTGCCACAGCGAAAGCAGTGGAAATCGCAAGGCAGATGGGGGCAAAGGAAGTTACTCCATTTCCGGGCTTGCGAAGTTATGATGCAACCCGCAACCAATCGACCCACATTCAGGGTGGCACGATCATGGGAAGTTCTCCCGACCGTTCAGTGCTTAATCCTTACCTGCAGCACTGGCAGGTTTCGAATCTCTTCGTGCTAGGCGCATCGGCGTTCCCGCAGAATGCCTCTGCGAATCCCACACCCACCATCCTAGCTCTAACGTATCGCACGGCCGATGCCATCGTGAACCGGTATCTAAAAAATCCCGCGCCATTGGCCTGAACAACCACGCGCGCGACCGAAACCAGGATGTGGCCATTCCTCCCGAGTGACGAGCTAACCGGAAGTTGCCCTTCAACTTCCGTGTTGCCGACAATCCAGAAGTTATCTGGCCGCCTCGACGGTCGCCCCTTCTTAAAACAAGCGTTCTGGGCTCGACATGCTCCTGAACAGAACTGTCATTCGTTGACTCGCTGATGGCGCGTCCGAAAGCACCAGCCAAATCCTCG
>DATFZQ010000192.1:0-40996 GCA_035314345.1 Candidatus Acidiferrum sp. | reverse complement strand
CTCGGCACCACTTGGGTTGACGGGATCGGTCAGTTCTGGCTCTTTGGCGGCCAGGGCTATGATTCCACCAGCACCGACGGCAACGGCTACCTCAACGACATGTGGAGATATCTGCCTTACAAGAATTGATTCGCGGACTTGAGGGAGAGACACCAGCGAGTGAGAAGTAACTGGTGATCAATCACCGGTGACTCGTTCAACTCCTTCACGCGAACCCCGTCCAGGGGAGCGATTTCTGCCTCAGCCTCGCCCGTTGCGGATATCCGCAGCGGGCGATTTGTTGTTCTCTGGCCTGAGAGTCGAAAGTCGAGAGTTAAAAGTTGAAGGAAGAGCTTTTCGACTTTCGGTTTCGGCCGTTAGGGCTGTGATCCGCTAGCGGGTTTCTTGAGCAGCCTGCCGGGGAGCCGATAGGAAAGATCAGACCTGGCCCTCGTTCGTTAAGGTCCGAGAAGGGCGTGCGTTAAGGTGCGAGAGGGCAAAAAAAAGCCGCCCGAAAGGTGGCGGGAAAGATCGATTGGGCCTGATTCTCCGAGAGAAAGAATACCAGTAAGAGGTATTACTCCGTCAATACGTATAAAGCATGAGAATCAGAAGGGGGTTGGGGCAACGAGCGGGTCTAGAGGACGCGGAGGATGACGAGGGTCATGTCGTCGCTTTGTGGGGCGCCTGCGGCAAAGGCGTCGGCTGACTGAATGATGCGCGCTATGGTGTCGCGAGCGGGGAGACCGCAGCAGGCGGCGACCGTTTCGATCAATCGCTCTTCGCCCCATTCTTCGAGGTTGGGACTCATGGCTTCGCTGAAGCCGTCTGTGTAAATCACAAGCAAATCGCCTGGGGCCAAGTAGACTTCGGCCTGCTCGTAGGCACATTCCGGCAATAAACCCACTACAGTTCCGCCGGCTTGATCGAGACGCTCGACGGCGGCGTTCTTTGTGGCGTTGCGGAGAAGTATTGGCGGGCAGTGTCCTGCATTCACGTAGCTGAGGCGGCGAGCAGCGGGCTCATATTGGGCGTAGAAGAGCGTGGCGTAGCGGTCTTCGGTGGAGGCGTCGTAGAGCATGGCGTTGACGCGCGTGATGAGGCCGGCGATGTCGTTGCCGGCGCGCATGGCGTCGGCGCGGAGAGAGGCCTGGAGGCTGGCCATAGTTAGAGCGGCAGCGATGCCTTTGCCGGAGACGTCGCCGAGGGCGACGCCGAGTTTGCCGTCGGGGAGGGCGAGAAAATCGTAGTAGTCGCCGCCGACACCAAGGGCCGTGCGGCAACGGCCGAAATAGTCGAGGCCGGAGATTTCAGGCAGGCGCTGGGGGAAGAGGCGCTCCTGGACTTCGCGGGCAATTTCGATTTCGCGGTTTAGTTTTTCGCGGCGGCTGATTTCGACGGCGATGGCGGAGGTTAGCTCGGCGTTGGAGAGCGCGAGGGCGGTTTGCGAGGCCACGGATTTCAGGAGACGAATATCTGTGCTGGAGTAGGGAGCTTCGGAACGTTTTTCGCCGAGGCTGATGATGCCGAGGAGATTTTGTTTCGTCATGAGAGGCAGCAACAGCTGCGGGTGGAGAGAGGCAAGGTTGCTGCGCTCGTCTTCTGACATCGCCAGAGTGTTCACCCAGGAGTTCTCGTCGTCAAAGTAGACGCGCTCGGGGCCGGCTTCTCGCTTGAGACGGCTAACTGTCGCACCGGAATCGGGCAAATCCGCAACAAAGGCAGCGGGGAAACCAAGTGCAAAGGCGGGCCGGTAAAAGTCGCCATCTTCAAGAAGGACTGCAACGCGGGGGATGTGGAGGGATTCAGCGATTTTTGTCGCCACTCTCTCGAGTAGCGGACGCTTCTCGACGATCGAGCGCACCTCATCGCTCAGGGCTTCGAGAATTTGCTCGGCGTTATAGGCGTCGCGGAAGAAGCGGCGGTCGATCCACGCGCGAAGACGCAGGGCAACGCGGCGAAGCAAAAGGACAGCCACAATGAGCAGCGAAATTGCGGAGATTTCGTTGGCGAGGCTGAGATGACGGCTACGGGAGAAAGTGATTCCAGTGATAAGGATGGCGGCCGTCAGAATAATTTGTAAAACGCGAATGCCACTTGTCGCGAGCCCGTATTGCAAGCCCTGGCGAATGACGACGCGCACATCCATCGCGCGGTGTACCACGATGACGTACGCCAGGGTGATGGGAAAGAGAAGCATCAGGGACAGCGCGGACAGCACAAACCATTCCGGAAAAATCTGCTCGAGCTCGCCGCCCTTGATGTTCTGCGTAACGAAGAGAACGCATGCAGGGGCCATGCTGATACTGGAGCCGGTATAAAGCAAACGCAGGCGCCGCTTCGCATCGGGCGTGACGGCTTGACGCATCTTGACGGAAATGCAGGCAAAGAAAGCGCCGATAGCCGCGAAACTGAGCAGGAAGTCAACCATGCTCAGGCGGTCCAGAGCCGCGGATATGGAGGCTACGGATGCAAAATCCTCGAATTGACCAAGCCGCACGATAACATTCATTACGCAGGAAACAATCAAGAGCGTGATGGCAATGCGCTTTGACCAGCTCCACCAGGCGGGGTCTTTCTCAGGGAAAGGCTCAGGGAAGAACACGCCGAAAAGCAGCATGAAAATCGGCCAGGCGGTGTCAACGGCTACGCGATACCCTTCCGCGACATCGCGAACGACGGGCCCCCAACTCTCGACTCCCGCGCTATAAAACACAGAGAAAAACAGCAAGATGAAGTACAGGCACCACGCGGAAGGATCTCGTGGACGCACGGCTGTGACCCAGAATCCAAGCAGGATGCAAAAGGTGGGCACGACGAGTTTCAGGGCCAAAAGGGATGCCGCAGGCAAACTGATAGGTGGAGTAGTGGCCTGCTCGAGTGGAATGGTGGCCGAGCGCAGAGCTGTTTCACCGGGACGCAGGAACTGAACGGTGAGGGAATCACCTGGCTTCGCGGTGCGGATCGCTTCACCGAACACAGCCAGTCCGATCACTGGACGGCCGCTCATCACGAGCAGGACGTCGTTGTTTTGCATGCCGGCTTGCCGGGCGGACTTGGTCACGAACTGAAGGACAGGGCGGCCTTTGTCGTATTCCGGCGTGAATGGAAATGAAGCGACCTTGAGATGGAAATAATTCGGGAAAGCATACATGGCCGAACGAATCTGATACGCCGAAGCAAGCGCGAAGAGAAGCGCGAGGCCGACGTATTGAAAGATAGGAGGACTCTTTGCGCGCATGTCCGGCGGCTCAATCAAGCACAGTTAGTGGTAAGCAAGGTAGCATTGCTGAAGCGCGGCGGCAAAATCTTCGTCGAACGTAAACAAGAATGATCAGACCGATGCAGCTGAGGTAGGATCGGAAACTTGGTCCGGAAGCGAATCAGATTTTGGGCGGCGGAAGCGGAACCAGAGCCAGAGGGCGGCGAAAGCGAAGAACGCGCCGAGGGAGTCGAGTAGGGAATCGTAGGGTGAGGCGGTGCGGCTGACGACGAAGGCTTGATGGATTTCGTCCATGATGGAATAGCCTGCGGCGACAGAGAGGGCGGCGATGCCCCAGGTCCAACGCCAGCCTTTGCGATCGCCGCGGACACCGCGGTAGATCAGGATGCAAAAAATAAAATATTCTGTGAAGTGGGCGCTCTTGCGGATGATGTGGTGAATGAAATGGAATTGCTCTTCGCTGAGATGGGGGAATAGCCATTTCACGAAGAAGGAGAGAATCGTTGCGGTGTGCTCGGAAGAGAACGAGTCGGTCGAGAGCGTGAAGATGACGCAGGCCCAGGCGATGGCGGGCCACCAGGCGCGAAGCCAAGGCGGAAGCAACAATTTGTGCAGGCGGGGCTGCATTTCCGGCAGCTGTGGGGCGGGACGAGGATTGCGCCAGGGTTGCGAGTCAGACAAGTCTAGGTCTCCGGTTACGTTTTTAGTTTGGCTTGTTGACTGTTATTTTCCCGAGACGAGTTGGCCGCAGCGAGAAGAATAGTCAACTGCCGGAATAGCGGGAGCAGGGCCCCCGCACTCCAAGTTCATTCCATACGATAGTTCGGAGCTTCGCGAGTGATGATGACGTCGTGGACGTGGCTCTCGCGGAGGCCGGCGGCGGTGATGCGGACGAAGCGAGCTTTTTCTGTGAGCTCACGCAGAGTTGGTGCGCCGACGTAGCCCATGCCGCTTTTGAGGCCGCCGACCAACTGGTCGGTCAGTGCGCCGAGAGAGCCTTTGTAGGGCACGCGGCCTTCGACCCCTTCAGGGACGGACTTGCCGCGCTCTTCCATGTCCTGGACTGTTGCATAGCGATCGGAGCCGGCGTCCATGGCGCCCATGGAACCCATGCCGCGATAGGACTTGAAGGTGCGGCCCTGGTAGAGAATCGTTTCGCCAGGAGCCTCTTCCGTGCCGGCGAAGAGGCTGCCAATCATTACGCAGGATGCGCCCGCGGCGATGGCTTTGGTGATGTCACCGGAATACTTGATGCCGCCATCGGCGATGATGGGGATGCCGGTGCCTTGCGCGGCGCGCGCAGATTCCATGATGGCGGTGATCTGAGGCACGCCGGCGCCGGTAACGACCCGCGTGGTGCAAATCGAACCGGGGCCGATGCCGACTTTGAGGCCATCAATGCCGAGCGCGATGAGATCTTTGGCGGCTTCGTAAGTGGCGACGTTGCCGGCGATGATTTGTACTTCCGGCAGGCGATTGCGGATGGCTTTGATGGCGTCCATCACGCGCGTGGTGTGGCCGTGGGCGGTGTCGATAGCGAGGACATCGGCTTTGGCTTTGGACATTTCGACGGCGCGCTCGAGGTAGTCGCCGGTGGCTCCAACTGCCGCGCCGACGCGAAGACGGCCTTGATCGTCCTTGGCGGCGCGCGGATATTCGCGCTTTTTCTGAATGTCTTTTACGGTGATGAGGCCTTTCAGATTGAAATCCTGATCGACCACCAGGAGCTTTTCGATGCGGTGCTTTTGCAGGATGCGCTCGGCTTCTTCGAGCGTGGTGCCGACGGCCACGGTGACGAGATTTTCCTTCGTCATGACGGAGCCGACCAGCTGGGAGTGATTTTTTTCGAAGCGGAGGTCGCGGTTGGTGATGATTCCGGTGAGGCGGGAGCCACGCGTAACCGGAAGGCCGGAAATGTGGTACTTGTTCATGATCTCGAGGGCCTGGCGGAGGGTGATGTCTGGGGAGATGGTGACGGGGTCAACGATCATGCCGCTTTCCGAGCGTTTTACGCGGTCGACCTCTTCGCCCTGGCGGTCGATAGGCATGTTGCGATGCACGAGGCCGATGCCGCCCTGGCGGGCGATGGCGATGGCCAGGCGCGATTCGGTTACGGTGTCCATGGCGGCAGAGGCTAGGGGAATGTCTAGCGCTAGTTTACGAGTGAAGCAGGTGCGCGTGTCGACTTCGGCCGGGAGCACGGAGGATTTTCCGGGCAGGAGAAGCACGTCGTCGAAAGTAAGACCCTCGGGAATTGGACCTTCAATCATTACAACCTCGGTTCTGAAGATTAGCGCCCTAAAAACAGCGCAGCCCAGCGCGCGGCCGCTGGGCGTGAAGTTGAATGCATCAGATTGCAAAAATCAATCACTGTGAAACTTCTATTCTAGGGGGCAATGGGATTGCGGTCAAGTTGAGGTCTTTTGAGCAAGGCGCAGTTTCGAATCGCGCGACTTACAGGAAGCGGCCTCTTTCAGTCTTTGGTAATTATGTTAATTTCTCCAATCTTGCTTCGAATGAGCTGTTCCAACTCGGGGCTGGAGATAGGCGCGATTATCCAGTCTTTGCAGGTTTTATCGAACTTTTTTGTAACGAGCGCTGCGTGAACAAAGAACCAAAGAGCTTCTTCTATAGTCTCGTCTGCGTGCCACGTCGTCATGATGACATCATCGCCAGATAGTTCAGAATTAATGCCCCGCGCCGCAACGTCAAAACGGTCGTGAACCCTCTCGCAATCCGGCCCCCACGTGCACAGACACGCTAGACCTTTCGAAAGGAGCAGCTTCGCACCTTGTAGGATCCTTTCATCAGCAACACCATTCGCGTTCATCGCGACGAAAAGTCCAAAGTCTGCATTGCTAAGAGTGATCTTTTCCCCTAGGTTTTCTTTTGAATCGGTGGGGCACAGATAGAAGACCCTTTCGGGGAAGTCTTCGTCTACCAGCGCACTTACAGCGAGCCATTCCATATGAGCTTCGGTTCAAGTTGCCGAGAATGGAGAGTATAAGCCATCTCGGTTTCAGATGACTGTCGTGTGGTTGATTGACGCTAAATCGGATACTGACCAACGATTGCATTCCGGAGAACGAGCCCGATTCCGAGTGCTCCAACGCTACTTGGACGCCACGACCTTGTAGTTGGCGAGGACGCAGCCGCCATCCAGTTGGCGGCATTCCGTGAGCGTGAGTTTCAATCGGTGGCCGGGATCGCGAAACGTGGGGATGCCGGAGCCGAGAAGGATTGGGTGAATGTTCAAGCCAATTTCGTCAACCAGATCTGCAGCCAGGAGGGATTGGGCTAGTTCACCGCCGCCCATCAGGCAGATTTCTTTGCCGGGGCGTCGCTTCAGTGCTCGCACGAATTCGACGGCGTCGGAGGTCACAAGTTCGACGTTGAGATCGTCGAGAGTCTTAAGCGTGCGTGAGAAGACATAGTTGCGCATAGTTGGCTCTTTGCGTTTGGAGCTTTTCGCTTTGGCGGGTTTCTTTGCCGATGAAGGTTTCATGGCGACCGAAACGTCGTACGTTTTTCGTCCCCACAGGATGGTGTCGACGTTCTTCCAATAGTCCGCCATCACTTGTTGGACATCTTTGCTGAAGTGCAGCCAGTCGATCGAGCCCTCGGGGCCGGCAAGAAAGCCGTCCAGGCTGACGGCTCCGCCATAGGTTATGGTGCGCATTGTTTCGCTCCTTTCTATTTTGCATCGCGGGAACGCATAAACTAAATGGCTGTTTAGAAATGATACTATACGAGCGTTGAGAAACGGTCAAGACTCATGAGCCCGCGTCCCAGGAAGGTCAGCGACAGCCAGCTGTTTGCCGCCACGCATGCGGTGATGAGCAGAGTCGGCCCGCGCGAGCTGACGCTTGCCGCCATCGCCAAAGAAGCCGGGGTGACCGCGGCGGTGCTGGTGCAGCGGTTTGGCTCGAAGCGCGCGCTACTACTCGCATTGTCCGCAAAATATTCGGACGGAGCGGGCGAGTTCATTGCCGAGTTCGCCAAGAAGTACGCGTCTCCCTTGGAGGCTTTGCGCGCTTATGCCGATTGCATGGCCGGAATGGCGGCATCGCCGGCGGCGCTTGCGCGCAACTTGGCCTATCTCCAGATTGATATGACGGACCCAGACTTCCGGCGGCACTTGGTGAGGCAGGCGCGGGCCACGCGCGCTGGACTGCAGAGGCTCGTCGAAGCAGCGTCAGAAGCGGGCGAACTCACGCCGAGTGTGAGACCCGCGCAGCTGGCGCGAACGATAGAGGCAGTGCTCAGCGGTTCGCTGATCACGTGGGGCTTCTATCGGGAAGGGACCGCCGCGCGATGGATGCGCGCCGATTTGGAAGCTGTGCTGGAGCCGTGGCTTCGAAAACGGAGCGGGCTGGCGTGTGGCCGCTCGTCAAAGAGATGAGCGCGGCGCTGGCGTCAGCGTTAGCTCTCCAAAAAAATCAGTTGTCTAATCGACATATTGCATTCCACAGCGTCTAGTTCAGCGCGTTTCGGGTGACTTGCGGGTTGTCGAGGTCGTTTAGGTACTCGAGGAGGTGCGCTTTCTTGGCCGAATTCTTTTCGCCGGCGATGATGTTCTCGACGATTGGGACTAGGAAGCGCCCATAACGTGTGAGGGTCGTTTGGTCGTGAGCGGCCAGGGCTTGCTCGACGGCGCGTTGCGTTGCGGGCGTGACGAGTTCGAGGCGCCCGACGAAGACTCGGACGGTTTGCGCCGGAGCGGGACTGATCGAGAGAGGCAGGACGCTATCCACAAACTGGCGCGGGACGATGTAGAGCAGGCGGCTGCCTTCTTCAAACCAGGAATCGCGCCAGGTTTCAAACATGGCTTGCGCTTCGTCTTGATAGAGGCCCTGCGCGATGAGCATGTCTTCCACCGCCAATTTCAGCGAATCCATATTGGCATTGAGCTCGGGAGGATCGAGAATTGGTTGCGCCGCGAAAACGTCGGCGACGCGGAATCCCAGTTTGTCCCCGCGGCGTTCGAACAGGAGCATCGCGGGGATTTCTTGGGTTGTGAGATTTTGGGCGACTACCTTTTCGCCCTGGGTAAGCTTCACTGCCATTGGTACAGAAAAACTGGCCACGCCGCGATAAAAGAGAAATTTCTCGGTCTCGTCGCCGTCTAGAGTCTTGATTCGCAGCGGAGTAGAGGACGTTTGCCGCGCGGCGTAGTAGTGGTTCGTGCTGTCTTCGCGCGGGAGGGTTGCGGAACCATTCGGTTCCAGCGCGATGGAGTCCCAGGTAATGCTGCTGTCGGGCTGCTTCTGGCGGCGGCTCCAATCTTTGAGATAGGAGACCATGCGCGTTTGCGTCTGAAGACCGACGGGCTCGACACGATCGGCGTGCGGATACCACTCAGTGATGAGGCCTTGCGAGAAGGAGACGTGCACGGAAAGTGTAGTGGCGTGACTGGTGTAGAAATAGAGAACCGGCGTTTCCATGCGCACCGTGCCGCGGAGACCTCCCTTGAAATCCGGGGTTTGAAAATGTTCGACGAACGCTGGGAGATCCGTCGAGCCAGTAAGCGGCAGCCAGTAGGCGGCCTGACCGTCCTTGCCGGCTATCGAGGTGAACGTGCCCCATTCGTGGGCGGTGAGGGCTGGATCGGGAGACGGTGTTTGCGCGTGGAAGAGAAGCGGCAGAGCGGCTAAGGACAAAGCGAGAACGGCGCAGGCAAGAAGGCGAGATTTCATGGTGCTAGCTCCTTGTTTTCCCATCGGCTAGATTGACGCGAAAAAACGGGCGAGTGTTAACAGCACTCGGAAGCGGGAAGCGCTGCCGCAAGGACTGCCGTAAGGGTTGCCGTGTCTGCAGCTTGCCTGGTATGTGGCGCTGCTCTACAGTGAATTCATGCCTTGCGTGATGGAGAAATTTGAGCCGCATCGGCTGCTGAAGAACGGGCACGCCATGACCATTGCGGCGGCGCTTGTGCGCAGACGTTTCGACCTGCCTCTCGCGGAAGAACGGCTATTTCAAGTCGATGCCGAGTCGCGGATTCTTGGGAAGTGTCTTTGGCAGCCGGGAAAGCGGCGAGATGTGCCGGTGATCGCGATGGTTCACGGGCTGGAAGGGTCGAGCGAATCGAATTACGTTTGCGGGATTGCGGAGAAGGCGTTCCGATTGGGTTTTCACGCGGTGCGATTGAATCAGCGGAATTGCGGCGGCACGGAAGCTCTCACGCCAACGCTCTACAACTCCGGGATGAGCGCGGATTATAAAGCGGTGTTAGAAGAATTGTCGAACGTTGACGGATTCGAGCAAGTTTTCTTCGCCGGTTACTCGATGGGCGGCAATCTGGTGACGAAGATGGCAGGCGAGTTTGGAGATGCTGTGCCGGAAACGCTGCGCGGTGTGTGCGTGGTTTGCCCGGCGATGGATCTTGGGGCGTGCGCCGATGCGCTGGAGCGGCGCGACAATTTTTTCTATCAGCGGCATTTTGTAAAAGGGCTGATGGCGCGGTACGCGCGAAAGTCCAAGCTGTTCCCCGAGCGTTATCCGCTGAATGGAATCGGACCAGTACGCTCGGTGCGAGAGTTTGACGACAAGATTACGGCGCGGCAATTCGGCTACCGGGACGCGCAGGATTATTACGATGCGGTGGGTGCGAAGAAGGTCGTTGCGCAGGTGCGCGTGCCGATGCTGATGATCACGGCGCAAGATGATCCATTTGTGCCGTACGAATTATTTCTGCGCGCAAATCCTGGACAGAATCCGGCGATCAAATTTGTTACGCCGGAGCACGGCGGACATTGTGGCTTCATTTCGAAGCAAAGTGGCGCAGAGCGATTCTGGGCGGAGCAAAGAATTGTCGAGTTTTGCGAAGCGATTCGGCGGGCGTGAGATCAGCCCATCGGCTTCTCGAGCGAGACCTGGAAGTTTAGCGTCAAGAGCTGCGCTGGGCCGTCGGGCATGATGACCATGTCGTCTTCGCAACGAATGCCAAATTCGCCGACAACGTAGATGCCCGGTTCATTGGAAAAGGTCATGCTAGGTTCGAGGTTGGTCTTGCTGCCGCGAACGAGATAAGGATGCTCGTGGCCGTCGAGGCCGATGCCGTGGCCCAGGCGATGCGTGAAGAATTTATAGTCGGGGCCGTAACCGCCGCCGGTGATGACGGCGCGTGCGGCGTCATCGACCGTGCCGGACAGCCGGCCTGCGCGGGCCGCGTCCAACGCGGCGTCCTGGGCTTTCCGCGTAAGTTCATACGCTTTCGCGATTTTCTCCGAAGGCTTACCGAGAATGCCCATACGAGTGACGTCCGAGGCATAGCCATCGACGGCGCAGCCCCCGTCAATCAAGACCACATCGCCTTCCTTGAGCTTTTGCGGTTGCTTGGTGCCGTGCGGAAGAGCGGCTGAAGCTCCCAGCAGCACAAGCGCGCCGCCGCGCAGTCCCATCTTTGAAAAGCCTGCTTCCACAAGATGGGCGATATCGTCCTGCGACATCCCTTCGCGAATAGCGGCAAACACAGGCTTATAGACGTCGAACGTAGCCTCGCAAGCCAGACGCATCAGTTCGAGTTCGTGAGGTGATTTGCGTGCTCGACAGGCGATGGTGACGGGATCAGCGGAGACGTATTCAAATCCCGGTGCTGCCGCGCGAAGGTGATCGGAATACGTGAAATAAACGGTTTCTTCGACGCCGAGCCGCCCGGTTCGAACGCCTTGATCGGCCAAAGCGCCCGCGGCGAGCTTTGTCGGACTCTCATCTTCCTGCCACACGCGGATTTCAATCGGGAAGCGCAGTTGTTCGCGCAAGCGGCCTTCTTCGAAGCCCGGACAGACAAGGACAGGTTTACCCACGCGAGGCAGAACGAGTCCGACGAGGCGCTCACTCAAACCCCAACGAATGCCAGTGAAGTAGTAGAGCGAAGTTCCGGGAGCGAAGAAAAGAGCGTCAAAACTCGGTTTCAACTCGGTCATCAACTGCTGCGCGCGAGTCATGCGGGCACGGAATTCATCTGGCGTGATGGGTTTCAGGCGATCGCCAAAAGGCTTCAAACTCGAAAAGTCCGCCTTAGGAGCATCTTGCGAAATCTCAGCGGACGCCTTCGCAGCCGGCAAAAGCGCGAGGGAAGAAGCCGCAGCTGCGCTTTGCAGGAAGCGCCGGCGCGAAGTACCGAAATCAGTGGGCATCGATGTTTTCTCCATGGTGGTGAAGACGTTTAACTGGCGGAGGCATCGCTTGTCAAGCGGGATGAAGAAAAAGCCAGTGAAGGAAAGCAGCAGTGGAGAAGTTCGGAGGGCACTACTCCATGCGAACGGCCTGAATCGTTTTTCCCTGAACTTTTAGTTCAATGCCGAGTGGGGGCCGCAGGTCCGAGCCTTGCGCGATAGCGCCACGTACCCAGACGTTGCCGGGCAGATTCGTCATTTTCGTCGGATCGTAAAGCGTGCGGTTACAAGGGTTGCCAACCATGGGATGCTTCGCAGCATTGAAGTCATAGTCGCTCTTCAGTTTGGCGAGGTCGGTGATGTACTCGAGCTGGCAATTCCCGAAAGGAGCATTCAACGAGAACGCCCAGTAACCGTTTGCTTGAGAACCAGAACTCGCAGGCAAACGAATGAGAAGACCAGGAACGTTTTCGCCCGTTAATCCATTGCGGATGAAAAACTGTTTGGAGGACCAGGGCTGGGCCAGCTCCGCGACGGTAGCGATGCCGGGGTCCTGCTGCGTTGCGTGCGGGAGTGCTGCATTCGGATCAGGAGCGGGAGCCGGTACCTCAATTTGAGGAGGCGGTTCAGCCGGGGGGGCTTCCGCATGTCTGGGGCGGAGAATCCATCGCCCGCCGAAAAAAACCACCAGCAATACCGCGAGAAGTACACCGACCATCCTGACCGTAGGATTGTTCAAGGGGCTGCGGTTCGAGCGCGGCCCGGCAACACCCGGTATCTGTGGCATTTCTGCCTTGTAGCGGTCAGGTGGGGACTGGTCCGACATAGGGATTTGTCTTGCTCTTAATTCTTGCCGAAGGTGCACTCAGCGTGAGTGTGCCTGCAGCGGTCGTAGGGCTAAAGATGCACTGCCCGGTTATTGTAGAGCCATGCACAATACCAGGCAACACAGGGTAGTCCGGAAATGGTGTGGGACGCAACCGTATCACCTGTGCGAAGCGACCAAGTTCGTGTCCTTCTCGCCAACACTGTGTTATTGAGAAGGTTACAATAAGTACCGTGAGGCTTGTCTGTAGCGCGCGAGGCCACTAGTGTAGTAGGAAGCATGGGGAGGACCGGCTTCCTCGCCGAATAGCATGAGTCCCGAATCACGCGGGGGCGCGCGGGCTTTCGTCCGCAGCCTGAATATCTTACTTAAGTTTGCACGGCTCTATGAATTTGGCCATGTGCGAACGGCGGCGCAGTTCGAAACTGCGTGGAAAGAGCTCCGAGGTGCGCTCGATGAGAGCAGCGGCAGCGGGCTCTTGCTTGGAGCTTCGGGGAATCAGATTCTGTTGGACGGCGTGCCACTCGGTGCGTCCGCCGGTGAAAAAAGTTTCGCGCAGCTGCTGACGGGCTCCGGTATTGCCAGCATTCACTTCTCTCCGAATTTGACGCAACCACAATTTGCCCGCTTCGTACGAGGATTTCCAAGCGGCAACGCCAAACCTTCCTCTCTCGCAGAACAATTGAAATCCGCCCTCGCCGGCGAAACGAGCATCAAGGTCAACGAAATTCGTTATGTCGCGGAAGATTCTTCCGTGGCGGGAATCAAGATGGCCGCGCAACTTACCGCGAAAGCTCTCGGCGCTCAAGGCGACAAGTTCAAAGATTTCTTTGAAGATCCCAATAAACTTCTCCAGATGATTCTTGCCGCGGAAAGTTCGCGTAGCGGCGGCGGTGGTGGCGGCGGCGGAGGAACGGGTCCAGGCTTCGGTCCCGGAGGTGGCGGCACAGGCGGAGTGCCCGGAGGCGGCGGCACAGGCGCAGGCGGCTTTGGCTCCGGCGGCGGGGGAGGGGGAGGCACGGGAACTGCCAGTCAGGCTGGAAGCCTTTGGGAAAGCGGAGGCGGTGGTTCAGGAAGCTCTGGAGGCGGTTTAGGCACAGGTAACGCCACGGGCGGGCCAGGCAGTGGTCCGGGCGGAGGCTCTGGAGTTGGTGGCGGAACTGGCGGCAGTGGCGGTTCTGGCGGAAGCGGCGGAGTTGGGATTGGCGGCGGAGGGACGGGAATCGGCGGAGGAGGCAGTGGCGGGCCTGGGTCTGGCGGCGGCTCTGGAGGCGCGGGTGGAGGGGCAGGGGTAGGTGGCGGAGCGGGTGGTGGTGGCGGGGATGTACCCGGAAAGTGGCTGACTGCATCGGCACTGCTGCGCGGCAGCACAATGGTTGGTGGCGGTCCTGTGGCTGGTGGACCGGGCGGCGGGCCAGGTAGCGGCGGCCCTGGGTTTAGCGTGGCGGAAGAAGATGTCCGCGCGATGCTGGGGCTTTTCGCTCAGCTCGGAAAATCCCGCAAAGATCCTGAAGCGAAAATGGACGTTCCGACGTTTCAGTCGCGCTTGAGCGCGATGCCGGTGCGCGCGCAATTCACCTTGCAGCAGGCCCTTGCAGGCTTGGCGGCGCAGGCTCCCTCCGAAAAAGCGGACAAGCCGATGCTGCTGAAATTGGCGGAACACGTAGCGATTCGTTTTGCGCTGGACAGTTACGAGCGCGGCGAGCTGCGCGTGAACGCCGTCAAGCAACTCCTGGATCGCATGAATTCCGAAATTGAAGCGCTGCGCAAAATTCTCGGTTCGCAAGAAGAAATGATGGCCCAAGCGGGGCTGTCGGTACAGACGTATACGGAGCTTCTCGATCAAGAGTTTTGGGAACAGGTTCCTGAAGAAAACAAGAAAGAAGTGCTGACGTCGGACGAGGCTTGGTGTGTTCCGCCGCGAAACGTAAGAGCTTTCCTGGAAGATATGTTGCGGCGCGGCGAATTGAAAACGGTGAATGAAATTTTGATGAAGTACGCGGCGTGCATCGCGCTGGAAGCGCCGGAAGCGCGGCGCACTACGGCGATTGGGCTTTCCGATCTGGCAGAGTTGTATGGCAGCGGCGACGGCAGCGCGCTGATGGAGTCGATCCGGCGCCTGGGAAATCAGCTGGCCATCGAGCGGGAGCCGGAGCTTCAAACCTTAATCAGCGCGGCGTTCGTGCGCATGAGCCAGGAAGCGGCGTCGAAGCGTTGCTATCCGGCAATGCAGCAGGCGCTTTCATCCCTCGATAACATCGAACAGCAGCGGCCAGGATCGACACAGAGCCTTCGTCCTCGCATCGGCGCCGAAGAACGCTTGCCGGAATTCATCGAAGAGGCGCTGCGCGGCGGTCACATCGCCGACGGTATGACGGAAATTCTGGGGCTGATGCCCAAGGCAACGCTGCATTACGTGACGAACCGCTTCGGCCACTGCGGCTTCCGCGAAGATTGCGAAGTGCTGAGCCAGATCGTACGAGGGCTTGGCGAAGATTCCACGCAGCGCCTGCTGGAAATTTTGCAAACGGCGCCCGCGAACGAGGCCGCCGAGACAATCGGCTTGCTGAGTCATTTCGCTCCCGACGTCGTCGATAAGATTCTTCCGGTGCGGCTGAGCCAGTGGCCGCGCTCCTCACATGACCGCGCCGTGCGCCAACTTTCCTCTGCTCCGCCCGAACAGCGCGCCAGACTGCTGGTCTCGCTGTACGATTCGCTCGACGCTCTGATCCGCCCGCTGGCCATCGACGAAATGGGCATGAGCGGCCAGCACGAATGCATTCCGAAGCTGGTGGAATTAGCGCAGAACGATCACACTCCCCCCTTTCATCGGCTAAAAGCTCTTGAAGCGCTGGGCCGGCTGCGAGCTTCGGCTGCCAGCCCCACACTGCAGCATATTCTCGAAGCGCGGCAGGTGTGGCGTTGGGTCTACCCTACCGAATTGCGAATCGCGGCCGTCCAGGCGTTGATGCGCATCGATCCCACCATGGCGCTGGAAAAACTCAACTCCAGCGGACTTGAGCGCAAGGATTTGACGCTGGAGCCCACGGATCCCGAGCCCAACTCTACCGCGATGCGTCAACGCCGCTACGCTCGGCTGAAACTATCGAGAAATCTGATCGCCATGTCCACCAACCTGCGCGAAAATTTCCGTCTGTCGATCCCGGAACTCAACCTGGGAGGCGGAATTGGCGCGGGCCAACGACACCTGGCGCCCGGTTCTCTTCTGTCGCTCAAGCTCTCGCACGGCGTGCGAAACATCAAAGCTCAGGCTATCGTCCGGGGCGCGCGTCCACAGGCGATGGCGTTCGAATTTGTGGACATGGATTTGGAAGACCGCTCGAGGCTGCGAAAGGTATTGATGGAACTTGGCGGGCTTCCGCAAGTGGCTGCAGTAACCAATCGCAGCAAGCGGCGCGGCCGCGTAGCAATCAATAAGTAGTTTGTAAAAGAGTTTGACGGCGTGGGATAGCGCGCAACTCCCCCCTTCCTACCTGTACTCGCTCGGGCTAAACCCGTCCGTCTGAGCAGGTCACGCACCCGTCCTCGTGGCGGCTTGACATCGGCGACACATAGGACCTCTGTACCATTGCCGCTGACGAGTCATAACCCTAAGGTACTAGACAGGAAGTCCTATCAAGGGACGGACGCGGCGGCGAATGATAGCTGATACCAAGTCGACTTCAGGACGGGCCTTCGTAAGAAGTTTGAACATTCTCCTGAAGTTTGCCCGTTTGTACGGCTTCGAGCACAGCCGTACTATCGAACAGCTGGACATCGCCTGGCGCGAGCTGCGATCCGCGATTCCAACCGGCACGGACGCCGGCTTGATGCTGGGTGCGACTGGTTCTCAACTGCTGCTGGACGGCGTTCCCCTAGAAGGAGCTCCCGCCGAAAAACAGTTCGCTCAGTTGCTTTCTGCTGCCGGACTCGCCAGCATTCAGTTTTTCCCTTCCGTCACACAAGAAGAGATTGGCAGGTTTGCCCGTGCGTTTCCGACGGGCAAAGCAAAGCCCACCGAACTCGCCATACAGCTAAAAGCCGCACTCACCGGCGCCCAAGGCATACGCTTGAATGAGATCTGCTTTGTCGCGACGGATTCGCGTTTGAAAGATGCCAGCGTTGCCGCGCAACTCGCGGCCGCGTCGCTCGGCGAAGACCAGAATGAGTTTAAGAAATGGCTCAATGATCCGCAGAAATTGCTCGAGTTGATTGCCGCGGCGCAAGGCTCAAGGGCCGGTGGGGCGGTTGGGACGGGTGCAGGACCTGGTGGTTCTGGCTCCGGCGGTGGCGAAGCTGGTGCCGGCACCGGCGGCGGAGGATTTGGCGGAAACTCGGATGGCGTGGGCGGGTCAAGTGCCGGAGGAACAGGAGTTGGAGGCTCCGGTGTCGGAGGGTCAGGTATCGGAGGCGGTCTACCGGGTGGAGCATACGCGACCGGAGCGGGAGGCACTAGTGTCGCTGGCTTGGTTTCGGGTGTCCCGGGAGCCATCCTTGGCGCAGGGCCGGGAGTGGGAGGCGCGGGCGGAGGCGCTGGTAGCGGACCGTGGCACGGAACCGGAAAGAGCGCCGGGCCGAGCGAAGATGAAATCTATGGAATTTTGGGCGCGCTGACCAGTTTCGGCAACGTCGGGGCAGGCCAGGGTGGCGTCGCTGCGGCCGGAGAGTTCCAGCAGCAAATGAATCAGTTGCCGGGCACCGCGCAAGACACTCTGAAGCGCGCGATTGCTGGGCTTGCGGCGCAAGCGCCCGAGGGCCAGCCGGATGAGTCGGTCCTCGTGAAACTGGCCGAACATCTGGCGATTCGCTTTGCGCTGGAGCGCTTCGAAAGCGGCGAGGTCAAAGTCAACGCCGTGCGGCAAATGCTGGACCGCATGAATGCGGAGATCGAGAATCTCCGCAAAATTCTCGGCGCGCACGAAGATAAGATGACCGATGCGGGGATCATGGTCGAGTCCCATCGTGAGATTCTCGACCGCCAGTTTTGGGCGGCCGTTCCGGAGAGTGGCAAGCAAGCCGTTCTTCTTTCTGGAGATGCTTGGTGCATCCCGCCGAAAAACGTGCAGTCCTACGTGGCCCATTTGATCGAGACCGGAGATGTCGCGCAAGCCATCAGCATCCTGCAAAACTATGCATCGTGCGCTGACAGCGAAGAGCTTGACGCGCGCAAGAAAACCGCGATGGGCTTGTCCGAAATGGCCGAGCTTTACGCGAAGGCCGATCCGAAGCTCCTCGGCGAAGCGCTACGCCATCTTGGCGTGCGGCTGAGCGTCGAGCAAGACACCGATCTGCAGACGCTGGTGAGCGCCGCGTTCGTGAGGCTCAGCCAGGAAGCCGCCACCAGCCGGTGCTTTCTGGTGATGGAGCAGGCTCTCGACTTAATATCCGGCGTCGAAGCGCAGCGGCCCGGCATTGGCCGCAACTTGCGCCCGAAGATGGGCATCGAAGAGCGCGTTCCGGAATTTGTCGATGAGGCTCTGCGCGCCCGGCAAGCCGCTGCCGGCATGACCAATGTTTTGAAAATGCTCCCGCAAACGGCGATGGAACAGCTTTCCATGCGGTTTAATCGCTGCAGTCTGCGGGAAGATGCCGAGCACATATCCAACCTGGCTGCCGATCTCGGCGAAGAGGGTTTGCAATATCTGCGCAGCACAGTGAGAGGTGGACCCATCACCGAAGCTGTCGAGATGGCTGGGCTTTTGAGCAAGCTGGATCCCGAGGCAGTAGAAGTATTTTTGCCGTCGCGCATGAAAGATTTTCCCAGGACCTCGCAGGACCGCATCGTGCGGCAGATATCCGCGAGCGGTGCACCGGGCCGCTGCCGAATTCTTCTCGAAATGCTTGATCATGTCGATCCCCTGATTATGCCTCTGGTAATCGATGAGATTGGCGTGACCTCCGACCGCGAAGCGCTGGGCCGTTTACTCACAATCGTGGACGGCGATTTGCCGGTGGGCGGCGGGCCCTATTTGCAAGTGAAAGCGATCGAGGCGCTGGGCCGCATTCATGCGCCTGAGTCGGCCACGACGCTCAAGCGCATCGTTGAGGCAAAGAAGATGTTTGGCTGGGCCCACGCCCAGGAACTACGCATTGCGGCACTTCAAGCCCTGACGCAGCTGGAGCCGGACTGGGCGCGCGATTTTGTGGCGAAGAGTGGAATCGACCGCGAAGACCTGGCCCTCGCGCCGCTCGACGTCATTCAAAATTCAAAATTTGTCCGTCAACGGCGCCATACGCGCGTCCGGTTGCACAAACCGGTGACCGCTGTGAGCACAAATCTCAAGGAAAATTGCCGCCTCGAGATAAAGACGGCGAGCCTCTCGGGCGGTTTTGCCAGCATCAGCCGCCATCTTGCGCCTGGGACGCATGTGCAACTCAAGCTGCAGCTTGGACTTCGCAATGTCCTTGCCACGGCCTTGATGCGGGACTACCGGGCGCAGGACATGGCTTTTGAAATTGTCGATATGACCCTCGATGAACGCAGCAAATACCGCCGCTTGCTTGTTGATAGCCATTCGCAGCCGTCTGCCACGGCAGAGACCAAAACCAGCAGCGTTGCCGTCGAACCCTCTGTAAATCCCTAAAGAGCCGCCCTTAAGATTCGCCGATCAGGTTGAGTGGCGACGGAGCAGTAAGAGCTTCCTGGGCCACAATGCGACGGAGGACATGGCGTGACGTTGGACGAAAAGAGGCTGTTGAAGCACGGTTTATTTGGGGCCTTTGTCATAGCGGGCTTCTGGCTCCTGATCAGCGCCGCGCAGAGGGGCCTAGTCACTGTGGTTGGCATGATTGTTTGGTCAGCTTTCCTGTATCTCGTTTTCTACCGCGACGCGCGGCAGAAAGACCCAGACTGACCCCCCGCGGGGCGTGTCGCAGTTCCTGGCTCTGGCGCATCCAAACAGTTAGAATAGAATGTTTGCATTGGCCGCGGCAGACTGGCCAGTGCGATTACTCTCGCGGAACACCGCCAGGAGACGGCGAAACCCTTCATGGATGTTGCCAAGGCAGTTGACACAGTTGTCGCTCGATTTATCGGCACCAAGCACGAGCGCGATATCAAAAAATTGCAACCGCTCGTCGTGGCCATCAATGCGCGCGAAGCCGAAACACGCGCGCTCAGTGACGATGATCTAAAACTTCGCTTCGCCGCACTCAAGGCTGAAGTCCAAGAACAGCTCAAGGACGGCGATCCCAGCGACGCCACTTACAAAGAGCTGTTGAAGAAGGTGCTCGATCCGGCGATTGTTCCGGCATTTGCTTTGGTTCGCGAAGCAGGTCGCCGATTCCTCAACATGCGCCATTTCGATGTGCAGCTCATCGGCGGCATGGTTCTGCACGACGGCAAAATCGCCGAAATGAAAACGGGCGAAGGGAAGACCCTCGTGGCCACTCTGCCTGCTGCGCTGAACGCGCTGGCGGGCCGCGGCGTTCACGTTGTCACCGTGAACGACTACCTGGCGCGGCGCGACGCCGAATGGATGAGCCCGCTCTATCGCGGCTTGGGCCTTTCCGTCGGCGTAATCGTTCACGATCTAGATGATGAGCAGCGCAAAGCGGCCTACGGCGCCGACCTCACCTACGGCACCAACAACGAATTTGGTTTCGACTACCTGCGCGACAACATGAAGTACGACCTGGCGCAATGCGTTCAGCGCGGGCACCAGTTCGCCATCGTCGACGAAGTGGACTCCATCCTCATTGACGAAGCGCGCACGCCGCTAATCATTTCTGGCCCCTCGGAAGAATCCACGGACAAGTACGCCAAAATCGACAAGATTATTCCGAAACTCATCCAGGACATCGACTACACGCTGGACGAAAAGCATCGTACCGCGACGCTCACCGAAGAAGGCTTCAGCAAATGCGAACGGCTGCTCAACCTCAGCAACATGTCCGATCCCGTCAACATCGAAATCATGCACCACGTGTACCAGGCGTTGCGCGCCCACGCCCTGTACAAAATTGATGTCGATTATGTGAATAAAGATGGTGAAATCGTCATCGTCGACGAATTTACAGGCCGCCAGATGCCCGGACGCCGCTGGTCCGATGGTTTGCATCAGGCTGTCGAAGCCAAGGAAGGAGTCAAGATCGAGCGCGAAAATCAAACGCTGGCGACGATCACCTTCCAGAATTATTTTCGCATGTACAAAAAACTCTCCGGCATGACCGGCACGGCGGAAACGGAAGCTGCGGAGTTCGGCAAGATTTATAACCTCGATGTCGTCGTGATTCCAACGAATCGCACACTGATTCGCGAAGAACATCGCGACGTCGTCTACCGCACCGAAAAAGAGAAGTTCCAGGCGGTCGTCAATGGCATTCTCCAGGAAGACAATTCCTTCGCCAACGGCATCCGCCACTATCACGAACGCGGCCAGCCGGTGCTGGTGGGAACGATCTCCATCGAAAAGTCAGAAGCCATCTCCGAGATCCTGAAAAAGGCCGGCGTTCCGCATCAAGTGCTCAACGCCAAGCAGCATGAGCGCGAATCGGGCATCGTCGCGCAGGCTGGACGCAAAGGTGCCGTCACCGTCGCCACCAACATGGCCGGCCGCGGCACGGACATTCTTCTCGGTGGCAATCCCGAGCAGATGACCCGCGATTATTTTCTGAAAAACAAATTGGCCATGCCCTACGCCGCTGCGCCCGCCGTAATTCCCGCCGAAGCCGGCAAGGACGCGCTGCCCGCTGTGCCCATGGTTCTTTTTCAGCACGAAGGAAAAATCTTTCAGTCACCCGCGGATCAGTGGAAGCCCGTCTATGAACAATTCGCTCTGCAGTGCAAAGCCGAACACGACGAAGTCGTAGCGCTTGGCGGCCTGCACATTCTCGGCACGGAGCGCCACGAAGCACGCCGCATCGATAACCAGTTGCGCGGACGCGCCGGCCGCCAGGGCGATCCTGGCTCTTCGCGCTTTTTTCTTTCGCTTGAAGACGATCTCATGCGCATCTTCGGCGGCGAACGCATGCAAGCTCTGATGTTTCGCCTCGGCATGACAGAAGGCGTTCCTATCGAGTCCGGCTTGATCTCGCGGCGCATCGAAAACGCGCAAAAATCCGTCGAAGCGCAAAACTTCGACGCCCGCAAACACCTCCTCGAATACGACGACGTGATGAACAAGCAGCGCGAGACGATTTACGCCATTCGCCGCTCCGCGCTCGAAGGGAAAGACCAGCGCGATTACGTTCTCGGCGTTGCGGAAGATGTTGCGCGTGAACTGGTCGACACTTTTTGCCCGCGCGAGCAGCATCCCGATCAGTGGAACGTCACGCAGTTTCTCGCGGAAGTGAACGCCCAGTTCGGCGTCGATGCCAAAGCTGCCGGCGCCGATCCCGCCACGCTCAGCCACGATGAACTTGCTGAAGCCACGGTCAAAGCCGTTACCACCCGCTACGAGGAAAAAGAAAAGCAGTTCAGCGCGGATTTAATGCGCTGGCTTGAACGCCGCATCATCCTCGATGTCGTCGACTCGCAATGGAAAGACCACTTGCTCTCCCTCGACCACTTGAAAGAGGGCATTGGCCTGCGCGGTTACGGCCAAAAAGATCCGCTGGTCGAGTTCAAGAAAGAAGCGTTCGTCCTGTTCGAAGACATGATGGCTCGCATCGACAACGAAACCATCCGCTATCTTTTCCACATTCAAGTTCAGCAAAACGAGCAGCCTCCGCAAGGCGGACCAGGACAAGCCTCACCGCCGCAGCCGATGCGCCCCCGCGCAGACGCCGCCGTTGCCAGCGCCGCGGCCCGCGCCAGCGAGCCGCCTCCGCAGCGCCTTCCCGATTTCGCCCGCGCAATGGAGCGCAAGCAAGAGCGCCAACAAAAAGAGTTGCAGTATCAAACAGGGCCAGCGCAAGCCGAAGCGCCCAAGCCCGTCCGCGTCGGCGCAAAGGTCGGCCGCAACGACCCCTGCCCCTGCGGCTCCGGCAAAAAATACAAAAAATGCCACGGCGCCAACGCGTGATGCATCTCATCCGCAAAAACCGTCATTTCGAGCGAAGCGAGAAATCTCTCTTCGATTTCAACTTCGAGAAAGTGTAATCCGATGCCTCCCGGCCCAGCACCCATGCCGCAACCCGAACGCCATCCCATCCCCGGCGTAAAAAATCTAGTCGCCGTCGCCAGCGGCAAAGGCGGCGTCGGCAAAACCACGGTCGCCGTCAACCTCGCCCTCGCCCTCGTAAAACTCGGCCACAAAGTCGGCCTCATGGACGCCGACGTCTACGGCCCCAACGTCCCGATCATGCTTGGCACGTTGCAAGAGCCCCAAGCCACCGCCGAAAAGCGCATCATACCGGTCCAAGTCGCCGGCATGAAAATGATCTCCATGGGCCTGCTCAATCCCGGCGACAAGCCCATGGTCTGGCGCGGCCCTATGCTCCACAGCGTCATCACGCAATTCCTGCGGAGCGTTGAGTGGGGCGAGCTCGATTACCTCATCATCGACCTCCCTCCCGGCACCGGCGACGTGCAGCTCACGCTAATCCAGACAGTCGCCGTTACGGGCGCGGTCGTCGTCACCACGCCCTCCACCGTCGCGCTTGCGGACGTCCGCAAAGCTATCGAAATGTTTCGCCAAGTCAACGTCGAAGTCCTCGGGGTCGTCGAAAACATGAGCACCTTCCGCTGCCCGCACTGCGACAAGCCCATCGACATCTTCGGCCACGGCGAAGGCGCCAAAACCGCCATCGCCTATGGCGTCCCCGTCCTAGCCGAAATCGAAATCGACCCCCGCATCCGCATCGGCGGCGACACCGGCAAACCGGTCGCCGGCCAAGGCGAATCCGCCCCCGGCACGCAAAGCCTCTACGCCTTGGCCCGCGCCGTAACCGCCCGCCTAGCTGAAGTCAGCGTCACCTCCTCCGGCCCTTCGGTCACCATTGACTGAGTCGGAGCGGCCCGCAGCAAGTGCGTGATATGATTTGATCTTGCGGGTGGAAGTTCGCTCGGGTAACGGTTGGGCTTGTGCTGTCGATGATGATGGAGCTATGTGAACTTAAACCTTTTAGAATCAACGTTTCCGGAAAATCTCATAAGTGTTGCATCTAAAGAGCTTAGAGGAAAGCTAAGTCTTTTAGATGCAATGTTTACAAAAACAGGGGGAAGACCAAAGCACAATGTCTAACCAAAATCCCAGCCCAAACTCCGTGCGCGGCTCGCTAGAGCTGGGCCGCCAGCCCGACATCCGCCCCTACCGCGGCAAGCACCCCCAAATCGCCGCGTCCGCCTACATTGACCCTGCCACCGTCATCATCGGCGACGTAGTCATCGGCGAAGACTCCAGCGTCTGGCCCTGCACCGTGATTCGCGGCGACGTGCACCACATCCGCATCGGCGCGCGCACCAACATTCAGGACGGCTGCGTCCTCCACGTCATGCGCGACGAGCACGCCCTCGTCCTCGGCGACGACGTGACCATCGGCCACTCTGTCACGCTCCACGGCTGCACCATCGAGTCGCGCTGTCTCATCGGCATGGGCGCCATCATCCTCAACGGCGTCCACATCGGTGCCGGCAGCATCGTAGCCGCCGGCACGCTCCTCCTCGAAGGCGCCAAAATCCCGCCCGGCAGCCTCGTCGTAGGCCACCCCGGCAAAGTCAAGCGCGCCCTAACCGGCATCGACCAAGCCAGCATCGATGCCTACGCCCAGCGCTACGTCGAGTACAAGAATATTTACAAATCAGAAGTGGCGAGTGGCGAGTGACGACGAAACTCTATAAATTGTCATTCCGAGCGTAGCGAGGAATCTGCTTTTCGTTCGGTGAGCCTGCGTAGCGCCGGGCTTCAGCCGGGCATCTTGTGAAGGAGCAAGCGGAGTGAGCGAAGGCGCAAAGAAGAAAGAAGAGAAGGCGCGCAAGTTTCAAGCAATTCGCGGCACACGCGACTTGCTTCCACCGGAAACCGTGCTGTGGAACCGCGTCGAACAAACCGCCCACGAAGTCTTTGCCACGTTCGGCTTCGGCGAAATCCGCCCGCCGATTCTCGAGGACGCAAACCTGTTCGCCCGGTCGATCGGCGGCGAGACTGATGTCGTCTCTAAGGAAATGTATACGTTCCCAGATCGTCTCGAAGATCACCCGGAAACGGCGAAAACGATTCAGGACCTTATGAAAGAGCAACCGCCGCCGGTTGGACTTGCGATTGCAACATCAGCTGCTCTATATCCATTCATAAGCCTTCGTCCTGAGGCGACGGCTTCCGTCTGCCGGGCTTACATCGAGCACAACATGCAGCAGCTTCCGCAGCCGGTGAAGTTGTACTACATGGGACCGATGTTTCGGCGCGAGCGGCCGCAGAAGGGGCGTTATCGGCAGTTCTACCAGATTGGCGCGGAAATTCTCGGCGGACCTGACGCTCCAGCCATCGATGCCGAACTGATAGAAATGTTGATGACGTTCTTCGACAAGTGCGGTCTCCAAGGAACCGAACTCAGCATCAATTCCATCGGCCATGCTGCCGACAACTGCCGTCGCGGGTACGTCGCAAAGCTCAAAGCCGAGCTCGAAAAAGTGAAGGACAAACTTGGCGCGGACTCGCAACGGCGCATAGAAACGAATCCGCTGCGTGTCCTCGACTCAAAACTCGAACACGAGCAGCCCATCATCGCCACGCTTCCACACATTGCCGATCATCTTTGCGACGAATGCAAAACGCACTACACCGCCGTAAAACGCGACCTCGATCTGCGCGGCATCGCGTATCGCGAAAACTGGCGGCTTGTTCGCGGCCTGGACTACTACATGCGCACCACGTTTGAAATCACTGCGCAGGGCCTCGGCTCGCAAAACGCGGTCTGTGGCGGCGGCCGCTACGACGGCCTCGTCGAACTCCTCGGCGGCCCGCCCACCAAAGGCATCGGTTTCGCCATCGGCGAAGATCGCCTCATCTTATCGCTCCAAGAAAGCGGCAAAGGTGCCGCGCCGCAAGGCCGCGACGTCTACATCGCCTGGATGGGCGAACGCGCCTATGCGACTGCAATCCGAGCAGCCCAAGATCTGCGCAACGCCGGTTTGCGCGTCGAGCTGCCCGCCACCGAATTGAAATTTGGCAAAGCCCTCGAACGCGCCAGCAAGCTCGGCTCGCGCTTCGCCCTCATCCTCGGCGATGATGAAGTCGCCGACGGCCAGTGGACGCTGAAAACCCTAGCCGACGGCTCGCAGCAGAAACTCACCGAACAAGCTCTGCTAGAATATCTGCGAAGCCTTTAGTGGCACAGGCTTCAGCCTGTGCTAACCACATGATCTTGGTATTCTTGAGCCTGCGGGCGCAGAATGAATTTGTGTTGCTGAATCATAGTGAAAAAACACAGAGCACAGACTGAAGTCTGTGCCACCGGAGAAGACCTTGCTGGATTTTCTAGGCAACCTGCAACGCACACACTACTGCGGTGCGCTGCGCGCTTCCGACGAAGGCCGCGACGCCATCGTCATGGGCTGGGTCTCCGGCCGCCGCGACCTCGGCAACTTGCTCTTCCTCGACATTCGCGACCGCACTGGGATCGTGCAGGTGGTCTTCAACAAGGAATCGCAGCCCGCGGCGCACGCCAAAGCCGAGCAAGCGCGCAGCGAGTTTGTGGTCGCAGTCGAAGGTAGAGTCATCAAGCGGCAAAAAGCGAATCCTGAAATTGCCACTGGCGAAGTCGAGCTGATCGCCACGAAGCTGCACATTTTAAACAATGCCAAAACGCCGCCGTTTCCCATCGAAGACGAAATCAACGCGGCCGAAGAAACGCGCCTGCGCTACCGCTATCTCGACCTGCGCCGCCCCAAGCCGCACCGCAACCTCGCGCTGCGCCACAAAATCGTTCTCGAAATTCGCAAGACGATGGACGAGATGAGCTTCCTCGAAATCGAAACGCCCATGCTCACGCGCTCGACGCCCGAAGGCGCGCGCGACTATCTCGTGCCCAGCCGCGTGCATCACGGGCAGTTCTACGCGCTGCCGCAGTCGCCGCAAATCTTCAAGCAAATCCTGATGATTGGCGGGCTCGACCGCTACTTCCAGATCGTGAAATGTTTTCGCGACGAAGATTTGCGCGCCGACCGCCAGCCCGAATTTACCCAGCTCGACGTCGAGATGTCTTTCCCGCGCCAGGAAGATATTTTTCACGTCATCGAAACGGTGATGGTGCGCGCGTGCGCCGTCGCGGGCATCAAGACGCAAGGCCCGTTTCCGCACATGCTCTACAAGGACGCCATTCGCAAATACGGCACCGACAAACCCGACCTGCGCTTTGGTATGGAGCTGCACGAAGTTACGGATTGCTTTCCGGAGGAAGCGAAGGCCAAGTTGGGGATCGAAGGCAGCGTGTTTGCTCTTGCTGCTCCCGGCGCAGCCGGCTATTCGCGCAAGCAGCTCGACGAGTTGACGGATAAAGCGAAGGCCAACGGCGCGCGCGGAGCGTATTTCGTGAAGCTCGCGGCCGAAGGCACAACTTCGACCGTGGAAAAATTGCTCGGTGCAGAAAACGTGAAGAAGCTTGCTAACGAGTGCGGGGCGAAAACCGGCGATCTCGTCGTCGCCGTCAGCGCCAAGCAGGAGATCAAAGGCACGCACGCCGCTGCGTTCGTCGCCGGGCAAGTGCGCTTGCAACTCGGCGAAGCGCTCGGCCTGATCGACCGCACACAATGGAAATTTCTCTGGATTACCAGCTTTCCGCTTTTTGAATGGAGCGAGAACGACAAAACCTGGGTCAGCGCTCAGCATCCCTTCACCGGCATCGTCGATGAAGATTTGGAAAAGCTCGAATCCGCGCCGTGGGAAGTGCGCTCCAAAGGCTACGATCTAGTCCTCAACGGTAACGAGCTCGGCTCGGGCAGCATCCGAATCCACCGGCAGGACATTCAGGAGCGCCTCTTCCGCGCGCTCGGCCTTACGGAAGAACAGCTCCGCCGCCGCTTCGGATTCTTTCTCGACGCGCTCACCTACGGCACGCCGCCACACGGCGGCATCGCCCTCGGCATCGACCGCATCGCCATGCTCCTGGCCGGCGAAAAATCCCTGCGCGAAGTCATCGCCTTCGCGAAAACCACCGCCGCGGTGGATCTTATGGCCGAATCGCCGTCGTCGGTGGACCAGGATCAGCTCGATCAGCTCGGCATTGCAATTAGAACAAAAAACTAATGCGATCGAGCCTCGCAATCGTTATTGTGCTTCTCATTATCGCGGCCTGGGAGCAGCGGAAGAATAGGGCTCTTTTTTTTACGTGGATTGCAGGTCTGTTTGCATGCGTGGCAGCTCTCGCTTCAGTTGGGCATCAACCTGACTGGATCGTCAATTCGCTGGCTATTGGGTGGCTGATTGCTGCACTGATTGCTCTGTGGTTTGCGATCAACAAGTTGCTTCACTATCTGCGTAAAAGGATGATGCACTCATGATCCATTGGAACAGGAGACGCTAAGCGCAGAATGTCGCGCATTCGTATATTGCCGGAAGCTGTCGCGAATAAAATCGCCGCGGGCGAAGTTGTCGAACGCCCCGCTTCGGTAGTGAAAGAGCTGTTGGAAAATGCGTTGGACGCTGGGGCGAAGACGATTCGCGTTGAAACGGAAGTCGGCGGCAAGCGGATGATTCGTGTCATCGACGATGGCCACGGCATGATCCACGACGATGCGCTGCTGGCTTTCGAGCGCCATGCCACCAGCAAACTGCGCTCCGCCGACGATTTGCTTTCCATCTCGACGCTGGGCTTCCGCGGCGAAGCGCTGCCAACGATTGCCGCGGTCTCGCGTCTGCTCCTCGAAACGCGCGACGAATCGGAAGCGGAAGGCACGCGGCTTGAATTTGCCGGTGGAAAACTTGTCAACGTGAAGCCCGCAGGCCTGCCCGCAGGAACGACCATCAGCGTCGCCGATCTTTTTTACTGCGTTCCAGCACGCAAAAAATTTCTGAAATCGGATACAACCGAACTCGGCCACATTGCTTCGCTCGTCACGCACTACGCGCTAGCAAATCCGGATAAGCAGTTCGTCCTGACCACGCCGACGCAGGAAATCATCAACAGCCCGCCCGCCGAAAAACTCGCCGACCGCATCTATCAACTTTTCGGCCGGCAAGCGATGGAGGAGCTGGTCGAAATTCCGCCAACGTCGGCGGCGTTTCGCGCGGCGATCACCGAGCCCAAGCTCGAAGCCGGTGAAGAGAGCGCCACACTGACCGTTCGAGGTTTCACGTCGCGCCCCGACGTGCAGCGCCCGAACCGCAACGGCATCTACATTTTTGTGAATCGCCGCCTCGTGCGCGATCGCTTGATTCTGCACGCCATTCACGAAGCCTATCGCAACATTCTCCCGCCCACGGTTTTTCCCGCCACGCTGCTGTTCCTCGAAATGCCCTACGACGAAGTGGATGTCAATGTGCATCCCGCAAAAATCGAAGTGCGCTTCCGCCGCTCGCAATTCGTTCACGATTTCGCGCGCGACTCGATCCGCCAAGCGCTCATGAGTGTCCGTCCCGTTCCCAGCTTTGCCGCCGCGGCCGCAAGCGCCTCGTCACAGGGACTGTCCGCGTCCCATGCAAACGCGCTCGACAGTGGCTCGGCCGCTGCCGCCGGCACGGGCGTTCCGCGCGCAATTATTCCGACGATGGAAGAAATCGGCGTAGGTTCAGGCGTTGGTTCCGACGGCGGCTTCGATTTGACCGCCGCACCAATGCAGCCCATCGAGCAACGGTTTTCCTTCGAGCCTGACTCCGCGTTCGGCACGGCTCTAGCTTCCGCGGTTGTGCCAGCAGCAGCTAATTGGGCTGGCAATCTCGCTGCGCCGAGTGCTAGCGCGCCGGCCACGCTTCCTCGGCCTGATCAAATCGCGGACCTGAAACCGCTCGGCCAGGTGAGTTCGAGCTTTATTGTTGCGGTGAATGGCGAAGGCTTGTGGCTCGTGGATCAACACGTCGCACACGAGCGCGTGCTCTTCGAGCAGCATCTGGAGGCGCGTCGCGCCGGAAAAGTGGAAGCGCAGCGCATGCTTATGCCGCTGGTGATTGAGCTTTCGCCGCGCCAGATTGTGATCTATGAAAAAATCGCCGAAGAGTTGAGCGCCAATGGCTTCGAAGTCGAGCCGATGGGGCCGCGCAGCGTCGCGATCCAAGCTGTGCCTGCGGGAATCGCCCCGAGCGACGGGGAAAAACTTCTCACGGAAATTCTCGATGGTATCGAACGAGAGAATGCGGCAATTTCGATAGATACGTTGCAGGCGAAGATCGCGGCTTCGACGGCTTGTCACGCGGCGATCAAGGTGAATATGCCTCTGGATCAAACGAAAATGGAATGGCTGCTCGGCGCGCTCGCGAAGACGGATTGTCCGATGAGTTGCCCGCACGGACGCCCCGTCGTGCTGCGCTATTCCGTGAAAGAGATCGAGAAGGCGTTTCATCGCATTTGACGCCAGAAGAAAAAGATTTTGCAAAGAGAGTGTTTAGTTCGCAGAGGACACAGAGAAGAGAAGATCGAGATCCGTAGGCGTGGTGCAGTGGCTTAACAACATCCCAGGAGAGGAACTGAATGACTGAAGGGCAAAAGACGGCGGTGATTTTTGGGCTGGCGAATAAACGCAGCATCGCATGGGCTATCGCGCAGAAGCTTTCGCAGGCGGGCTGGCGACTGGGCATCACGTATATGAACGAACGGCTTGGGCTGGAGGCGAAGGATCTGATCGCTGAGCTGCCGGGCGCCGATGGATTCATGTGCGACCTTACGCAAGATGACCAGGTCGCGCGAGTGTTCGATGAAATCAAGACGAAGTACGGAGTTATCCACGGATTGGTGCACAGCGTGGGCTTCGCTCCACCCGATGAATTGAAGAAACCGTTCGTAGAGACTTCTCGCGAGGGATTCAGGATTGCGCACGATATCAGCGTGTATTCGCTGATCGCCGTGGCGCGCGGTGCGGCACCGCTGATGGCGTCCGGCGGAGGAATTGTCACTCTCACGTACTACGGCTCGGAAAAGGTGGTGCCGAATTACAACGTGATGGGCGTAGCCAAAGCGGCGCTCGAAGCGACGGTGCGGTATTTGGCGTACGATTTGGGACCGAAGGCTATTCGCGTGAACGCCATTTCCGCGGGGCCGATTAAAACTCTTGCAGCTCGTGGCATTGCGAATTTTAGCGACATGCTGAGGACGCAGACAGAACGCGCGCCTCTGAAACGCACCGTTGATCCCGGAGAAGTTGGCTCGACTGCGGCGTTTTTGCTTTCGGATGCCGGTTCGGGGATTACCGGCGAAACTATCTACGTCGATTGCGGCTACAACATTATGGGTTTTTGAAGAAGTTGACAGTCGACAGTTCACAGTTGAAAGTCACTACGGCTAGGGAGACCTGGCGAATCATTTGCGGGCATAAATGTTTTCTTGTTCCATAACCAGAGCATGACAAAACTGACGATTGCCATCGACGGACCAGCGGGCTCAGGGAAGAGCAGTCTGGCGAAGCGCGTCGCGCAAATTCTCGGGTATTTGTATCTCGACAGCGGGGCGATGTATCGCGCGCTGGCGCTGAAAGCCCTGCGGAAACAGATTTCGCTCGACGATTTTGTGGCGCTCGACGAATTGGCTCGCGCGACGCACATTGAATTGAAACCGCCAACACCGGAGCAGGAGGCTGCGGGATCGAAGAATCGCGTTTTTCTCGACGGCGAAGAAGTAACCCAGGCGATCCGGACTGCAGAGGTAGCGCAAGCCGCTTCACGGCTTGCCACAATCGCTGGAGTGCGCGAAATCCTTGTCGCCGAGCAGCAGCTCGGCGGCGCTGGCGGAGGCGTGGTGATGGAAGGGCGCGACATCGGCACTGTCGTTTTCCCGCGCGCTGAGCTGAAGATTTTTCTGGAGGCTTCCCCAGAAGTGCGCGCGGAGCGCCGCTGGAAAGAACACCAGGAAAAGGGCGAAACGATGACGCTCGCGCAAGTCTTGGAAGAAGTCCGCGAGCGCGATCGCCGCGACCGCGAACGAAAAGTGTCGCCGTTGGTGCGCGCGTCCGATGCGGTGCTGGTCGATAACACCGCGATGGATGTCGAAGAAACCGCCCGTTTGGTCGTAATGCTGGCGCGCGAGCGTGAAAAGGAATTGTCGAAAGTGGCGAGCAGGGACTTGTAATCCGGCTTTTCCCGGCAGCTAGACCAAGACTTCAGTTGGCGCGTTCTCGCGTCTTCCTCAAAACAAAACTTCGCGAAAGAACAACTCGCATACCCATTCCAATAAATTTTGCGGCTCGGCACAAAACTCCGCGATGCGGTGTCTATTGAACGCACGGAGTTGAAGCGACGAGAGGGCCGCATGGGCGACTGGAACCTGCTGGAGTTGTGGCGTTCCATGGGAACGCTGTGTCATGGAGTTGTGATTGTGCTGGCGATTATGTTTGTGCGATCGGCAGGCGTGAGCGCGAGCCGCGCTTTGCGCTATCGCCTGGCGCGCGAACAATCGAAGGCGTACATCATGGAGACGATGGATTCGTTTCGCGAAGGCAAGCTGGATCAGGCGATTGTGGCGGCGGAAGTCAATAAGAGAAGCCATATTGCGAGCATCGTCGCCGCGGGCTTGCTGGATTTTCAGGCGGCGCCGCACGGAATGCCCGAACAGCAGGTGATTGAAGGCGTTCAGCGGAGTCTCGAGCGTTCGAGCGCGGAAACCACCGAAGAATTGAAGCGCGGCTTGAGCGGACTCGCGACGATCGCGGCGACGGCGCCGTTTGTGGGACTGTTCGGCACGGTCATTGGAATTTTGAACGCCTTTCGGAGCATTGATATTGCGCACGCAACGGCGATCAAAGTCATCGCAGGGTCGATTTCGGAGGCGCTGCTGACGACCGCGATTGGATTGTCAGTCGCGGTGCCGGCGGTGTGGTGTTACAACCTGTTGACAAGCCAGATGGATGTGTTTGGCGTGGAGATGCAGAACTGCGCGCTTGAACTGGTGACCTATCTACGCGCGCGTCAGGTAGGCGTGCAGAAAGGCATGCGAGCGCCAATTATTTCCGGGTGAGGAAGAGCTTGGCCTCGCGAAGTTCGGGAAGGTCACTTGCGGGTCGAGGGCAATTGGCGAGCAGTTTGGTGAAGTAAGCGGAGGCTTTCTCGCGGTCGCCAGCGAGTTGAGCGGCGCGAGCGGCTCCGAAAAGCGAATTGAAACGCTCCGGGGCAAACGTAAGCGAAGTTTCGAATGCTTCGAGAGCGGCGGCGGGCTGCTTTGATTCGAGTTGCATTTCGCCGAGGAGTTCGCGAGCAGGGACGACTGATCCTGGAGTTACCGGGAGTTTATCCACTGAGTCATCATGATCCGCGGCGGCCCGCATTTGGCTAAGTGCGTCGTCCCCTTTGCCCTCGGCGAACGTAATCCAAGCGCTGACCGATTCGCGCTGAATGTCGACTTGCTCGGACGAATATTTGTCGTGATTCTCCTGCAGCCTGTCGCGAAGAGAAGTCATTCGTTGCAAGGCCTCCCGCGCGTCTTCGAGGTTGGCCATTCGAGCTGCGCCGAGAGCCTGGGCAAAATAGAGATTCGCCTCGGCTGATGAATAGCGGCCGCCTGGGAAAGCGCCGGCAGGCAAGGGGAGGGCAGCGGCATCGGACCAGCGGTGGCGCTCGATCGCTAACCGTGCAGGAACGACGGCGGCGGCATAGAGGCCTGTATAGTAAGCGGCATCGTTCGGCTGCGGCTTGGGCATGGCGTGAGAAACATCGAGGGCTTCGCGGTCCTGGCCTTTTTGCAGATAGGCGTACACCAGGTAATCCATTGCATGAAGCTCATCGCCCACGAGGCCATTTTTCCTGGCGGCAGCGGCGGAGGCGAGATTCGAGTCGATGGATTCTTGCCACAGGCCCAGGCGTGTAAAGATGTGCGAAGGCATGTGGAGCGCGTGAGGCGCGTCGGGGGCGATCTTGGCGTAACGGCGCGCGGCTTCCAGGGCGAGTGGTGCCAGGGAAGGGTAATCATCGCAGTGGATGATGTAGTGAGCCAGGCCCGGATGAGCGGGATACTCGGCAAAAAGTTTTTCCAGGATGGTGCTGGCTTTTTTCTGGTTCGCGTAGGTTTTGTCGTCAAGAGGCGCATTGGCGCGGACTGCCAGCGCATAGAAGATGGCGGCTTCGATGTCCTGTGGATACCTCTCGTAAATGTGTTGCATCGCTTTTTCGTAATCGAGAGCGCGAGCGGCATAGGTGCGCTTGTCGGAATCATTGTAGAAAATCTGCATCGCGGCGATGTAATCGCGTTCCCGCTGCGTTTTCGCACCGGCGGCATTTGCTTTTTCGAGGGCGGTCGAGCCTGCTTGCAAATCGAGGGGGGTTGGAGGATCCCAGAGTTGGCGATAGTGCGTCATGGCGACGCCCCATTCCGCCATGCCGCAAGACGGATCGGTTTTTGCAATGGCGAGGAATGTTTCTTCCGATTTTTTGTACCAGAAGGAGTGGAGCAGGGCGACCGCGCGATTGAAATCGGGCTGGACCGCCGGCGAACACGAGGTGGGAAAGCTGACGTTGCCGAGAGTTGCGGTATCCGGAGAGCCGTGCTCATGCTGAGCAGCGGCTGCAGAAGGGAACGCTGCGGCGACGCATAATGTGATTACTAGAATCCGAAACTGCGATTGCATGATGGGTTTCGGCCTCTTCTCCGTGGGAGATTGGGGCAGCAGAAATCGACCTGCGGCGGATTATAACTTGAATCGCGTGTGGAAACATTTTGTGAGAGCCAAAGGACAAACCATTCCGTAGAAAGAGCTTTGCGGGAATTAAGTACTTGAAAATTAACAAGTAACGAGAAAAATGAGCCAAAAATGAAGGTTTTTTGAAAATAGCGCTTGACAGAAAAACGGAGTTCGTTTACTTTCGGATTACCTCAGTCGTACCCTGCGGCATTTTAGTGCAGGTCCTCACTGAGCGTGAAAAGCAAATATGAGACACGAAGATAAAAGCCAAGTCGAAACCGCACCAAGGCGACCGAGTCTCATGGACTGCTTGTTCACGCGACTCTAGTCAATTCCTGTTATTGACCGCCTAAGTCGTTTCGATCCAACACCATTCGCCGCTAAAGCTGTTTGCTTTGCGGTGAAACTGTAGCTGGGAATTAAATATTCTGAGCTGCAGGGCCGGCGTAGATCTTTCTAAGATTTTGTTTCGGAAAATGTGTTCCCGGGATGGTGAAGTTCACGGGTACTTCGATGGTAAGGGGCCGCAAGGCTCTGGGTTCGAATCCCAAAGACCGTGAGCGCCGATTCCTCCCGGAATTTTCAGCTGAAGTAAATTGGCGGAGAGAAGTGAGCTTCGCACGCACGGGCTATGAGTGTGCGCAGGCGAGAAGTAAAGGGGTAACGAAGTAAGGACGAAAAGAAAATGGCGCACAGCCAAGATTCATCGCGCAAAAAAAACGCGCGATGGAAAGGAGTTGGCTGTGGCACCAAGATCAGCACAGCAAAGAACTGCTGTGCGAATGAGATGCCGGGATGGTGGAGAGCAGGGATACTTCTCGACAAGAAGCGGGGATGAGACCTCGCAGCCCTGAGCGATGATTCCTCCCGGCTAGGTTTGCCGGCGCGAATCGCTGATAGGTGGGCGATTCGCGCCGTGGTGGAGGGCACAGACGGAAGTCTGTGCTAGCGCGGGAAAAGCCGCAGGGCTGCGCGGACTTCGCCCTGCGCTACAGAGTTTGCTTGCGCGGGGAAGATTGGCGCGAGGCTCCGAAGTTGGACGTGGGTGTAGGACAGGGTTACTTCGCCTGACACGCGGGAGGTTGTGGGTTTGATTCCCACCTGGGGTCGACGGAAGCTAAGGCCGCAAGGCCTGAGTTAAGTCCAGGCAGTAGCTCAATGGGTAGAGCGCCTGATGTCCCTGGCCGGATGTTCCCGTCCAGCAGTGTTCGCGAAGAAAGGAGGTGCGACGTGGAAAACGTAATGTCATTGGAAGGCTCGGTGTTGAAGGTCAAGGGCGAATTGATGCTGTTGATCCCCTTGGCGGACGGTGGCTCGGAGTTGATGGATTGTTCTCGCGGCATCTCCGAGGTTCAGGGAGAGTTTTTGAAGATTGTGATTCCTGAATGGCTCGCCGGAATGCTGCGGATCGAAGAAGGAGACTTGGTGCGCGTTGACAACACGGGCGGCAAGTTCCACATCAACACAACGAGTCCGCGGCTGGTGAACTGAAACCGCCGCGGTACGCGAGTGAAAAGCAGATTCCTTGCTGCACTCGGAATGACAATCGAAGAGCGGTGACAATCGATGAGCGTAGCAGAGACAGGTTTGCGGATGAGAATTCGCGGAAAGGAGGGAGGTCGAGATGGTGAAGATGAATGTGTGGAAGCGGATGTTCCCGGTGCGGACGCACGAAGGGGCGGTGGCGCAGTGCGTGGATGTGAAGCGTGAGCTGCGGCGCACCGTGCTGACGTGTTTGCTCTGGGAAGATGCGTTCTACGAGAAGGGCAACGACATCGCGAAGCGGATCGCGGAGCTTGTGGCGAAGAGTAAGCCGGAAGATGCGGCGGCTCTGGCGCTTGAGGCCCGCAACAAGATGCAGCTTCGCCATGCGCCGCTCTTTGTGACCCGCGAACTTGCACGGCGCAAGGGAGCGGGGCCGCTCGTAGCGGAAACGCTCGAGCACGTGATCCAGCGAGCGGACGAACTCGGCGAGTTCGTGGCGCTCTACTGGAAGGAGATGAAGCAGCCGCTGTCGGCGGGAGTAAAGCGCGGGTTGGCGCAGGCGTTCACGAAGTTCGACGCCTACCAGCTTGCGAAGTACAACCGCGACTCGGTGGTGACGCTGCGCGACGTGCTGTTTCTTTGCCACGCGAAGCCGAAGGATGCCGAGCAGGAAGCTGTTTGGAAGAAGCTCGTTGAGAACACGCTCGAGCCTCCCGACACCTGGGAGGTTGCCTTGTCCGCAGGGAAGGACAAGCGCGAGAACTTTGAACGGCTCCTGCGAGAAGGGAAGCTGGGCGGCTTGGCCGTTCTGCGAAACCTGCACCTGATGCTTGCATCGGGTGTGGATCCGAAGCTCATTCGCGAGCGGCTTGAGAAGAAAGTTGCGCGGGCGCTGCCGTTCCGATTCGTGACGGCGGCACGGCGCGCTCCGAAACTCGAAGACGCCATCGAGAGCGCCATGCTCAAGGGCATCGCCGGACTCGAAAAGCTGCCGGGATCGACGGGACTCGTCGTGGATGTGTCCGGGTCGATGGACGGCCAGCTTTCAGGGAAGAGCGAGACCACGCGCATGGACGCTGCTGCGGGGCTTGCCATTCTGCTTCGCGAGAAGGCCGAGGAGTTTTCGATCGCGACCTTTTCCGATGCGTGCGTGGAGCTTCCTCCGCGACGTGGGTTCGCGCTGCGAGACGCGATTGTTAGCTCGCAGGCGCACTCGGGGACGTACCTCAAGCGCGCGCTGACGCAGCTTCATGAGAAGTCGGAGTGGCGCGGGATTGACCGGGTGATCGTAATTACCGACGAACAGACGCACGACGGAATCCTGCCGGCGTGGACGCCGCGGGCGTACGTGGTGAACGTGGCCCCATACAAGCACGGCGTGAGCTACGGCAATGGATGGACGCACGTCGATGGATGGACGGAGCGAATCGTGGACTACATCGCGGCGGCGGAGACGGAGGCCGCCGCTTGACGTAGACTACGAAAACCAAAAACAAAAACCTCCGGCTGAAAGCCTGAACTAAAGAAAAACGGCGCAATCGGTTTCCCGGTTGCGCCGTTTTCTTGAATGGAACGCGTAAGGGAAGCTTGATGTTCGCTTACGTCGGTGCGGACATCGACCCGAGAAATTCGGCGTTGGACTTCGTTTTCGTGAGGCGGCTGAGCAAAAGCTCCATCGCTTCCACAGTTGAGAGTGGGCTCAAGACTTTGCGCAGGACCCAAACCCGGCTGAGTTCGTCTGGCGGAAGGAGCAACTCGTCCTTACGCGTGCCGGAGCGCTGAATGTCGATGGCCGGGAAGACGCGCTTATCGGCGAGGCGGCGGTCGAGATAGATTTCCATGTTGCCCGTGCCCTTGAACTCTTCAAAGATGACGTCGTCCATGCGGCTACCGGTGTCGATCAGCGCGGTGGCGATGATAGTGAGCGAGCCGCCCTCTTCGACGTTACGCGCAGCGGCGAAGAAACGGCGCGGGCGCTGGAGGGCGTTGGCGTCAATACCGCCGGAGAGGACTTTTCCGGAAGGCGGCGTGACAGCGTTGTAAGCGCGGGCGAGACGCGTGACGGAATCGAGCAGCACGACGACATCGCGTTTGTGTTCGACGAGGCGCTTAGCTTTTTCGAGGACCATTTCCGCGACTTGAATATGGCGCTGCGGCGGCTCGTCGAAGGTCGAGCTGATGACTTCGCCCTTGACGGTGCGCTGCATGTCGGTGACTTCTTCCGGGCGCTCGTCAATGAGAAGAACGATGAGCGCGACTTCGGGATGATTGGTGGTGATGGAATTGGCCATAGACTGAAGAATCATGGTTTTGCCGGTACGCGGCGGAGCGTTGACGAGACCGCGCTGGCCCTTGCCAACAGGGCAGAGTAGATCGAGTACGCGGCCCGTCATGTTCTCTTTTGTGGTCTCCATCTTGAGGCGGCCCTGAGGATAGAGCGGCGTCAGGTTATCGAAGAAGATTTTGTTGCGCGCAACTTCCGGGTCTTCGAAGTTGACGGCCTCGACTTTGATCAACGCGAAGTAGCGCTCGCCATCTTTCGGCGGGCGCACCTGGCCGGAGACAGTGTCTCCAGTACGGAGATCGAACTTGCGGATTTGCGACGGCGAAACGTAAATATCGTCGGGCCCGGGGAGATAGTTGTATTCCGGCGCGCGGAGAAAACCGAATCCGTCGGGGAGACATTCGAGGACGCCTTCAGAAAAGATCAATCCATTTTTCTCCGTTTGGGCACGGAGAATCTGGAAGATCAATTCCTGTTTGCGCATGCCACTGGCGCCGGGAATATTCAATTCCTTGGCGATCTTGGCGAGGTCGGTGATGTTTTTTTCTTTTAACTCGGCGAGGCTAATACTCATCTGATTGCTTCCTTCAACGCTTGTTTCTTTCATATGTCCTTAACTTTGATTGTGTAAATTGACCTTCTTTTTTGCGTGGCCGCGCTGCGGTCAACAAAATCCCGGATTTTTAGTGAGGTGGCGCACCGCACTGGCGGACAAACGAAAACATGCCAGGATGGGCAAACCAGACTTTCTGTAACCGGCGGCAGCGCGGAGCCACGACATGCAGGGAAAAGCTCGCAGGGCGGGCCCAAAACCACGCTGCTTAGTTGGTCAAACTCTTGTCTTTCTCGGCGCTGGCGACGAAAGGTTCCGCAACGGGCGCAACCTCGGGATGTGCGAGCGGCACGATCAGCCGTTCGAGCGCAAACTGCAGCACTTCATCCATGGTTTCTAAAAAATGAACTGTGAGACAGGAGAGGATCTCCTGCGGGATTTCCGCCAGGTCCTTCTCATTGTCCTTCGGAAGCAGTACGGTATGCAAGCCCATTCGGTGGGCGGCCAGAAGCTTTTCCTTGACGCCGCCGATGGGGAGAACCTTGCCGCGCAAGGTGATTTCGCCGGTCATGGTGATATCGCGACGAACGGGGATTTTGGTCAGCGCGCTGACGATCGAAGTGCAGATGGTGATTCCGGCAGAAGGGCCGTCCTTGGGGATGGCGCCTTCGGGCACGTGCACGTGGATGTCGACATTGCGATAGAAGTCTCTTGCCAAGCCGAGCTGCGCGGAACGGGAGCGCACATAGCTCATGGCTGCTTGCGCGGATTCCTGCATCACGTCGCCGAGTTTACCGGTGAGCGTGAGGCGGCCTTTGCCTTCCATCAGAGTTGCTTCGGTGGCCAGCACGCAGCCGCCGACTTCCGTCCAGGCGAGGCCGGTGGTCAAGCCGATTTCATTGTGCTTCTCGAGCCAGTATTCGCGGTACTTCAGGACACCGAGGAAGTCGTTCGTGTTGGCCGGCGTGATTTCGGCGCTGACGGAAGCGCCCTCGGTGACGACTTTGCGCGCCATTTTGCGAGCGATGTTCTGGATTTCGCGCTCGAGGCTGCGCACTCCGGCTTCATGGGTATAGTGCCGGATTACGTGGAGCAGGCCTTCGTCGGTGAACTTGAGATTATTTTCGTTGAGGCCAGTGGCTTCGCGCGCGCGCTTTACGAGGAAGCGCTTGGCGATTTCGAGCTTTTCCTGCTCGGTGTAACCCGGAAGCCGCAGTATTTCCATGCGGTCCTGCAAAGGCTGGGGAATTGTGTGAAGCACGTTGGCGGTGCAGACGAACATCACTTTCGAGAGATCATATTCGACGTCGAGATAGTGGTCCGTGAAGCTGTGATTCAATTCGGGGTCGAGCACTTCCATGAGTGCCGCAGACGGGTCCCCGCGGAAGTCGGTGGACATTTTGTCGACTTCGTCGAGAACGAAAATTGGATTCACCGTACCGGCCTTCTTCATCATTTGGATGATTTGGCCGGGAAGCGCGCCAATGTATGTGCGGCGATGGCCGCGAATCTCGGCTTCATCGCGAACGCCGCCGAGCGATACGCGGACAAACTTGCGGCCGGTGGCGTGACCGATGGACATGGCCAGCGAAGTCTTGCCGACGCCTGGAGGGCCAACAAAGCAGAGGATCGAGCCCTTGGGATTCTTCACCAGCTGACGAACGGCTAGAAATTCCAGAATGCGCTCTTTGATTTTTTCGAGGCCGTAATGTTCTTCGTTGAGGATTTTTTCCGCAGCCAAAATATCGCGGATTTCCTTCGACTTCTTTTTCCAGGGCACTGCGAGAAGCCAATCGAGATAATTCCGGCTGACGGTGGATTCCGCCGACATGGGCGGCATCAATTCGAGACGCTTCAGCTCCTGAATAGCTTTTTCGTGAACTTCCTTGCTCATTCCAGCGGCGTCGATCTTCTTTTTGAGCTCGTCGATCTCGCTCTTTTCGCCGCGGCCGAGTTCCTTTTGGATGGCTTTGAGCTTCTCGTTGAGGTAGTACTCTTTTTGCGCGCGCTCCATCTGGCGCTTCACGCGGGTATTGATGTTGCGGTCGACGTTGAGCTTTTCGAGTTCGATTTCAAGGATGTCGCCGATGCGGTTGAGGCGCTCGATAGGATCGACTGTTTCGAGCAGGTCCTGTTTTTCGTCGACAGGAAGCTGGAGGTTAGCAGCGATCGTATCGGAAAGACGCGCCGGGTCATCTCCACGAGCCGCCGCGATCATCGTGTCGTAATTCAGGCTTTGCGAGAGCTTAATGAACTGCTCGTAGAGGCCGGTGACTTTCTGCACGGTCTGATCAACCTGCGGAGACGGCTCAACGCGCGCGTTCAGCAAGCGGACGGTTGCGCGGAAGAAGCCCTCTTCCGAGGTGATCGAAAGAGCGCGAGCCCGCTCGACGCCCTCGACCAAAACCTTGATATTGCCGTCGGGTAGCTTGACGCTCTGGACGATGTTCGCGAGAGTGCCAACGGCGTAGATTTCTTCGGGCTTCGGGTCATCGACCGAAGCGTCGTGCTGCGTGGACAGGAATATCTTCTTGTCTCCGGCCAGCGCCTCTTCGAGAGCGCGCACACTGGCTTCACGGCCGACGATGAACGGCGTCATCTGTTGCGGGAAGATGACCATGTCGCGTACCGGCATCATAGGTACGCGCTTCAAATCCTGTTTTTCGCGGTTGAACATTAGGGCCCCTGAAAATCGTTCGAAATCCCAAAAGCGGCCTATCCGGCCTTTTCGAGCAAACTCCAGTTAATCTCCCGGCTGCGGACCATTTCCGCGGTGACGACAAAGTCGCGCACCTTGCGCTGCATCGGGAGGTGATACATCAGTTCCAGCATGAGGTCTTCGAGAATCATACGCAAGCCGCGCGCGCCGACTTTGCGCTGCATGGCGAGCTCGGC
>DATFZQ010000191.1:0-50658 GCA_035314345.1 Candidatus Acidiferrum sp. | reverse complement strand
GAAGGAGTCGATCTTGCCGGGACTTGCGGCCAGAAGAGGGTCTTCCACCTTCTATCAAGGAGCTCAACTGAAGGAGGAGCAACTCAGCTTTCTTTACGTCTCGGTCCCTCAGATCGGCCGGTTAACCATGAGAAGGCCGGTGAGTGTCAAGTATGTTTTTCTTTTTTTCTTGTAAGGATGTTTTTGTTCTTCTCTTCCTCCCTGTGAGTTCCTGTTCTTGAGCCAAGCCGCTCCTGTCGCCACCCTCCATCCGCACTCTTTGTTGAGCGATTTTCGCCCGGTGCAAGTTGGGTGTTCTTGATTCAAATGTGGGCTGTACCGCTGTCGAAATTTGTAGCCCATGTAGCCCAACTGAAGGCAGATTTTAGAGCGAACTCGCCCGTATGCAACGGACGATAAGGCACTTAAGATTTGAGACCCTGAACCTTCGAACCAGAGGGTCGGGAGTTCGAGTCTCTCCGGGCGCGCCATTTCTTAAGGGTCCAACCCGGACACATGGATAACATTTCCCATGAAGAAGCAAAGAATTTTCCGCCTTCGCAAAACTGCAAGTACGCGTCGGCGCCAGAGTTGCCGCTTTAAGCTGATTGTTTTTTGCGAGCCTGCTACCATGCCTTTTGCTGCCAGCATCGGAGTAAGCTGATTAGCAAACTCGATCGTTGGTCGTTGAAGGAGAAATTGGCGTGCCTGCATTCCGTCAAGTCTTGGCATATTGCGGCGTGGACGAGCATACCGCCACTGGAAACGTGGGAATCGTTGTTCCTTTGAGGGGATCAAATGTCGTCATCTTGGCCGACGGCCCGACTCTCCACGTGGAGTCTACCGTCCGGCCAGCAGTTCAAGTGGAAGAGATCACCGACCCTCGCACCCATCCAATTTGGTCCAAGCTGATAGCCGCCGCTCTCTCGTTTGAGAATCTGAAAGCCCGAGCCATACGCGTCTTCAAGGTCTCAGCCAATTCGTTAGTGGGTATTGACGTGGCAAAGGTGGTGGCCAAGAATGACCGCCCATCAAGAGTGGAAGCGACGCTCAAGGTTCTCGTCGTTAAACAGAAGTTGATAAAGATTTCGATTCGCCCCACCCAAGTTCGTGACGGCACAAGAAACATCGTGGGATTCACGAATTCCAATGCTAGCGCGCAGAGCTTGCTCGACCAGATGAATCTCGTCTGGGAACCCCAGGCCAATATTGTCTTTCAGCTTGCCAGGACGGATCCGGCTTTGATCGATGGCCTATCGCCAACATCCGCGGGAGCCGACATTCAAAATTCCGCCATGGCGGCGTCTTTTAAAAGCAACAAAGATCCCGCAGCGGATCTCACAGTATTCCTGGTGCGGCGAGCATTTGATGGGGCGATTCCGGTCAGTGGTGTCACCGACGCCAAAGCGGGGTTCGCACTCATCGGTGATAACCGTTCAGAGACAACATTAGCCCACGAGGCGGGACACTTTTTGGGTGCTCTAAATGAACATGGTAAATTCAGCCAAAGATATGGCCATCAAGGAACCGACCCGGACTTACTGATGCGAGATGGCGGCGCCGGACGAAAGATCCCGTATGGCCTCGTAACGGATTTCAATAAGGGCTATAGGTGAGTTGCCACCTATGGGCGCGCTAAATCATTTCTCGAATCATGACTTCGCTCTTAATAGCTCTCTAGCGACTTCGCTCGGGCACAGCTTGTCGATCCGCCTCAGTACAAACTCCGCCTCCCGAATCGGTTTGTCCACGAAATACTCCTTCGCGAAATTCGGCTTGTCGGACTCGATCCAGTCCGTCAGCTTCCGTGCGGACAAAATCGTAGTGGCAAACAGGATGGCGTGCTTGCGTTCTTCTGTCGTTGCGAACCCCGCAGTGTGAATTTGGTGCGAGATTACAGCTCGGTTTTCATCTTGCGCTGGAACCCCGCGGTTGTAGCGATATAAACGCCTAGATCGATCTTGTCGAGCGCGGAATAAGAAGAAACCTGAAACTTCAGCAGATCAATTCCCAAGAATGAAGCATGTCCAAAGCCGACTTCGATGCCAATTCTCTCCTTCAGGAAATCCATTTTCGCGCCAAGTTCTCCGCATCCTGAAACACAGCTGGTTGCCTGGTCCATCTCTTGGCGACGAACCGTTCATCCAGCAGTTTATTGAAACCGGGCCGCGATAGCTGCCCAAGGTCGGGAATCTCCTCGGTCAAGATTCCCTCGATCTCCTCTTTAATTGCGAGCTTGCTATTCAGAACCTGCTCTGCGAAACGGTAGGAGAACTTCTGAAGATGAAGCCGACCGCTTGACATGTTTTCCCTCTCAGCATCTACTCTTGGCTTCCCACTCAAATGTTCGACTAGCTGCCATAAGATTTGGGAAAAAGTGGCCCCTGATTTTTCGTGCCTCGCTCATAAAGAGTCAACTTTCCATCCACAACGTTCGCCATGTAACGGCCTTCGCTCAGGAACTGCATCACTTCTTGCCAGCCCGTGCCATTTGTGCCCAACGAGATTTCGTTTCTGGGTTCTGTTCCAGCCCACGAATCTCATTCCCATCGAACGCGAAGTCCACCTCCCGCAGGCGGCGTTTGGGTGTAAAGCGAACAGGGTAGCGATCCGTGCCTAGACGACCACCTTGGTGTTCTCGATGAGGGCTTGCCACCAAACCTCAATTAGTGCTTCCTCGAAGGATAGTTTCATCGCACACCGAGTTCGGTGATGGATTATATGCCTATCCGTATCGCCCAAGCGGTGCGGTGTAGTACGGAGGAGAAAATATGCTGACCGCCGAAATCAGGTTTGTAATGCAAGGGAAGGAGGTGTCGCTAGATTCCTTTGTCGAGGCCATCGTGCGAGAGGTTCGCGCTTCGGTTCGCGATGAAATCAGCCGGACTTTCACCAAGAATGGTCATCAGGACTCTAATCCCTCTCGGAGAAATAGCTCCGAGATCCCACGTCAAGCCGTCTCCGTCCGCGAGGCGGCGCGTCTGCTGAGCATTTCCCAGCGCACCGTGGATAAGTATGTTGCGTTGAAGGTCATTCACACTGTTCGGGTCGGTCGGCGCGTTCTCGTCCCGATGAAGAGCGTGAACGAGGTCGTAGCTAGTCTAGAGGGATTCCCTGGAAACGGAATCAAACACCAACTGGCGAGCAAACCTGAAGGTCCAGCCTTGGCGACTAGACCCAAGAAAACGTGGGTCAATCTGAGGGGCAATATGAGGAGTTCAACTTTGATCGTAAGTGCACGGTTCAAACGGTTTATCTCACGATTTAATTCATGTTCAGAGTCTGGAGTCCTACCAATTGGACGATCTCCCAGCCGATGGGAGGAAAAAAAGGAACCGAAGCTTGATCCCGATGACCGGGGCAGCCACGATTCTTCTCATCTAATTTAATCGGGATTCGCTGGTGCGTCAACCGCGAGCGGAAGTTGCTGGCGTCGAGTCCGTTGCTTCAGAAGCCGCCACGGGCACCATTTGACCTTTGTGCATGGTGAATTCCTGACCTCCCCAGGTGATGCGGTTGGAAGCAAAGCTTGCGAGCCAGACAGCCGAGTAGAGGGCGTCGCGCGGTGGCACGAGCCAGAGCCTACGGCGCAGCACATCGTCGCCGACTCCCCAGACTCCGACGGTCCAAGCCATGATGTGACGCAGCACAAGGTAGGCTAGCAGGTAGGCAGCAGCGATACCTTTTGTGGGCGCGATGAGCGCCGCAAGCAGTGCCCATGGAAGACCGAGCGTGAAGATCAACCCAAAATAAGAAAGCGGGCGGCAAAGACGCACCGTCCGTGCCCAACGAAGCTGATGGTTCCAGAAACTCTTGGCGCTTTGCGCGGGATACATGGTCCAAACGGGCTCGCGGGAAAGAAGAACGCGTCCGCCGGCGCGGGCTATCCGCAGGCCCAGCTCGTAATCGTCCGCCAGCATTCCGGCAATGGACTCAAAACCGCCGATTTTGGAGAGCCAGCGCTTGGTTGTGACGATGGAAGCGCCCAACGCAAAGTTTATGCCTTCCGTCCACTCAGCCATCAGTACGCCGGCAAAAAAATCGCTGGACGCGCCAACGGCTTCGAGCTCCGCGCCAAGGTTTTTCTCGGCGATGCCACGGTAGAAAGAGGTGACCGCACCAGTGCTTTCGTCCACAAATGGAGCGACGACTTCGTGCAAATAGTTTGGGCCGACGCGCACATCGCCGTCTGTAAGAACAAGGATTTCGTGGCGTGCTTCCCCGGTGAGACGCGCGAGCTTGTTCACCTTGCGGTTGGCGCCCAAGTTCTCCGTGCCAACAAGCAAGCGAATCCGGCGCTCTGGAAACTCGGCGATCAGGCGATGGACGAGCGGAACAGCCGGGTCTGCGGCGTCATTCACGGCAAAAAGAATTTCGTAATCGGGATAATTCAGGCGGCAGAAACTCGAGTAGTTCTCGTAACTTGCGAAGTCCACTCCGCGGACTGGTTTCAGCAAGCTTGCAGGAGGAGTGTAGTTTCGCAGTTGGTGCTTGCGCTCGCGGCGGAAGAAGCGCCAGGCGGCAAAGGTGGCCGCAACGTAATACCCAAGTGGCGCGGCCGCCAGAAGCAGAACTGCATCGCGCCATCCTGAATGAAATATCGTCACGCTGATATCTTCTTTCTGCTTGCTAAGATTTCCTGGATAGATCGATTGAGCGGTGCTCCCCTAGATTGCCACAAAGAGGAACGCTTCGGTATTTATCGCTGGCCTGCTGAGTCAGATGGAGTTCGGCAAGAATCGCGCAAAGCGCGGCCGAATTTCCACGCTTAACGTTTGCCGAGCCACACCAGTGTGACGCCAATACAAACGATCAGCACTCCCGTCCAACGGCGCGGGGTCACGCGTTCCCCGAGAAAGAATTTTCCGCCGAGCGCTCCCGCCGCATAGTTTAGGGCGGTGACGGGCACGACGAAGCTGACGTTTTCAATGGAAAGCACGGCCAACAGCGAAAAGAAAGCCAGCGCCATCATCGCGACGCCGATCCACATCCAGGGAACCTTTAATGCGCGCAGAATGACGCGGACAATCGCTAGTGGACGAAAATTCGTCACCTCTCCCACGCGTTTCATGGCGCGCGTGACGCAAATCTCTCCGCCCGTTCCGCTGACGACAACGAAAAACAAAAGCAGGGCTTCGCGCATATTCAGCGCACCTCGGTGGTACGCGGGGGAGTATTCCCAACGACGAAAACACCGAGACAAATGACGATGATGCCTGCCCAATGCAGCGGCGAAATCCTCTCACCCAGATAGAAGTAACCCAGAAGAGCGACGACCAACAGCGCAATCGAGGAGGCCGGCTGAACGTAACTGAAATCAGCCCAGGAAAGAATGAGCATGTAGGCGACGAAAAACGTGAGCAGTGAAGCGACGCCGAGCCAGATGTAACCCGAGGTGAAAACCAGCGAAATGATGTGAGGAAGTCTCGAAGGCGCCCAGGTGACCGCCGAGCCGACATTTTTCATGCCCTTGCCAAGCAACACGTTTCCAAGAGGCGCGAAGACGACCATGATCAGAAGCATGCAATACGTCTTGAGGTGCAGGCCGTGCGAAGACATCACGCAGCGGGCGTGCCGGGCGCCAGAATTGGGAAACGAGACAGAGAGGCGAGAGCCGCAAAAGCCCGAATTCGCCCGCCAAGAGACCGTGAAAGAGAAGCAAAAGTTTTCATCGCGGTGAACTCAGATGCATCCGAAGCCCCCGCGTTCATTATCGCACGATTTACTAGGGCGTCCCAACGGCGGCCCTTTGTCGCTAAAATCCTGATGAGTCGTGGCCAAGTATCCGCGTGGCAGCTCGAACCAGGCTGCCGATTGAGCTGCCTGTGCGGCTTTTGGGGGGGTAGAAATCAGCTCAATTTGCTATTATTTTGGGGCTCGCTGTAAACTCCACAAAGATTCTGAAAGGACCGGCTACAGAAAAAAGAATGATTGCCGCCCTGAACCGGTTGTTTGACATTCCGCTCCCCGGACCTCTAACCAAAATCGTAAACGCCGTTCAATGTGTCATCCCAGTATCGCTGAAAAATTCTGCTGTACCATCCTGCTTAGGGTACTGCAATGACAGCGAGTAACTTCACCTACATTTTTCTTGGCGTCGCGGCCATTCCCTTCATCTATTATTTCCTCGCGCTTTACAGTTCTTGGCAGTTTTTCCGTCACGCTAAGATGTCTATCCAGCCCCCGGAATACGCACCTCCGGTAAGCAATCTCAAACCGATTCGCGGGCTGGATTCCGAGGCATACGAAAACTTTGCGAGCTACTGCAATCAGGATTATCCCGAGTACGAGCTGCTTTTTGGCATCGGCGATGGCGACGAAGCCGTTTTGGAAGTCATTGAAAAGTTGAAGAGGGATTTTCCGCAGCGGCGCATTCGAGTGGTCCACGTCTCCGGCCATACCGCAGCCAATGACAAAGTCGTCAAGCTGGCCCGCCTGGTGAGCGAAGCTCAAAACGATGTGCTGGTCATCAACGACAGCGATGTTCGCGTCCGGCCGGACTACCTGCGTTCCGTGGTAGCGCCTCTCCGCGACCCTAGAATTGGTGCGGTTACTTGCCTATACGTTTCGACGCACGAGCACACGTTTCCGCAGAAACTCCAATCCATCGGCATGTTCTGCGATTTTTACCCGGGAATAATGGTCGCTTGGCAACTGGACGGAGTAAAGTTCGCCTTCGGACAGACGATTGTCACCACGCGGAACCATTTGGCCGGATTCGGCGGCTACTCCGCGATTGAGAACCGCCCCGCGGACGATTTGCTTGTCGGACGATTGGTTGCAGGGCAAGGTTTTGAAGTGGTGCTACTGCCGTATACGGTCGAGACGGTGGCTGATTTTAAGTCCTTCAGAGAGTTTTTCTTCAAGCGCCTTCGCTGGATGACGGTGATGCGCCACATGCGGCCTTGGGGACACATCGGCCTTGTTTTTACGCAAGGCTTGGCCTGGTCGGTGGCTGCGGTGGCGCTTGATCCCTCCGCGCGAGTAGCTTTTTTTTATCTCGGCGGCTACGTTTGCGTGCGCGCGGCGATGACTTGGCTGATCGGCGTCTGGGGGCTGAAGCAAGAGGGCGTATGGAAAAAGATGGCGCTTGTGCCCGTGTGGGACGCCTGGGCTTTGCTGATCTGGCTGCTGAGCTTCGGGCGCAGAAGCATTCGCTGGCGGGACATTGACTACCGCATTCGCGGAGGGATGCTCGTTCCGGTGGCTCCTCCTGCTCCGCAAAAGTAAGTGCTTCGGAGGAGGCCTGCTTCTGTTTCACGTTCTACTCTGTGGAGAAAATGACTGCGAGAAAGTGTGATGGGTGGCGCACCTCCCTACGTGATCCTTGGCCGCGGACGCTGGGCAACTCGGATGCGGAGCATCCTCGCTGCGGAAGGCCGTAGTGTCTCCAGCATCCCGGTGACACGGCGGCTTTCCGGCGAGACTGACGCCGCCTATAGGTCGCGTCTCTGCGAAACCATGGCCGCAAGCGAAGCGCAAATCGCGTGGCTCTGTGTACTGCCCGGACCTCATGTTCCGTTGATGATCGAGGCCGCATTGGACGCAGGCATGGACGTAGTAGTGGAAAAACCGTGGCAAGGCCCGCAACGCGTGACCTCATCGCTCGTCACCAGGGCCAAATCGCAGCACCGTCTTCTCGCCGTCCATTTCGAGTATTGCCTTCTCGAAGAAGTGGAGCGGTGGCGCAGAGATTTCCACCCGGGTACTGGACTTCGCTTCGGGGGCCATTTTTTCTTAAGCAGGCCTGATCATACGGGGATGCCCGCGATGGACAATCTCGGCTCTCACCTTCTTGCCATACGGGCGTACGCGGCCCCGCGGTCCGAGTTGCAAGAAATTCGTTGTGGTTACGAGCAGCCGGATGAACGCAGTGTTTGGCTAGAGAAACGGAACATCCGTGTGGCATTCCTCGATCTTCTAGTAAACAAGGAGCCCATTATTCAGCGCTTTGTGGCAAAAGTGGAAGACTCCCTCGAACAGGCCGAGTTCCCTCTTGGACTGGAATTCGCGTTGCGTGTGGCAAATGACGCCGCGGCCCTCCGCTGAAAGCCCTCGTCAGCCGGCAATGGAAATGACCGCGGTGAATATATTAGCGGTGAGAATGCTTTTGGGCTTTTTCTACGGGCTCGCTTGCGGATTGGACGCGAGATGCTCCCAAAGAGTTCCTCGCCGTCTTGCTCATCTGCAGGCGCCGGTCATTGCGCGGTTCGCGCCAGTTCACTTGTGGCAGCATCAATGACGCATCCGCCCGGTCGCGGTATTTGACCGCTATGTTCATCAGCGAGTCCAGCAAGGAATCGGAAAGCAGATGAGGCTTGAGGCCCAAATCGATCAGCTTGGAGTGCTTCGCGTTGTAATAATGTTCCTCGGCTTCGACGCGCGGATCCTGCAGGTGGTCGACCTCGACGTTTAGGCCGAGCTTCTTGCCTGCGGCCACCGTCATCTTCGCGAGCTCACCCACCGAAAACTGTTCTGTGAACTGGTTGTAGACGCGGCATTCTCCGCGAGCGGCTGGATTCTCGCAGGCAATTTCAATGCAGCGTACCGTGTCGCGAATATCCAGAAAGCCGCGTGTCTGCCCGCCCTTGCCATAAACGGTCAGCGGCTGCCCGATAGCCGCTTGAATACAGAAGCGGTTCAGCACCGTGCCAAAAACGTCGTCGTAGTCGAAACGATTGATAAGCGCCTCGTCCATGGACGTCTCGTCGGTCGTCGTTCCATAGACCACGCCCTGGTTCAGGTCCGTGGCGCGCAGCCCCCAGATCTTGCAGCTGAACATGATATTGTGGCTGTCGTGCACTTTCGAGAGGTGATAGAAAGAGCCGGGCTGCTTCGGAAACGGCAGAACGTCTTTTCGTCCGTTGTGCTCGATAGTGATGTAACCCTCTTCAATGTCGATATTCGGCGTTCCGTACTCGCCCATAGTCCCAAGCTTGACCAGATGGCAATCCGGGCGATGCTCCCGGAGAGCAAAGAGTAGATTCAGCGTACCCACCACGTTGTTGACCTGCGTGAAGACCGCGTGGCTCCGGTCGATCATCGAATAAGGAGCGGAGCGCTGCTCGGCGAAGTGCACAACCGCGTCCGGCTCGAAAGCGCGCAACGTGGAAGCGAGAAATTCGTAATCGCAAACGTCGCCGTAGAAGGACTCGATGGTCTTGCCGCTAACAGCCTGCCAAACGCGCAAGCGGTCGGAGAGCGGGCGAATGGGAGTCAGGGTTTGCGCATTAAGTTCGTGGTCCCACAGCCGACGGACAAAATTGTCGACGATGGCGACGGAATGCCCCTGCTTCGACAGATACAAAGCGGTTGCCCATCCACAATAGCCATCTCCCCCAAGCACAGCAATCTTCATCGTTCCTCCTTAGTGAAATCCCCCTGGGCCCATGGTGCGGCGCGTTTTGCTTGCGCCAGCCTGAACAGGATGAGAAGGCAAACTTATAACGCCCAGCCGCAGTAGCCGTCTACTGTTACTAAATACAGTATACGTGATTAGGGCTGGAGTACGTCCCCTCGTCGCTCGAAAAATCCAGGAGAATTTGCCACTCCCGTTAGATGCAGCAAACTGCTCTTTTCTACAAGCAAGGCATCCCCAAAGCAAGCCGTGAAGCGTGAGGTTAGCCAAAATGACATCCCCGGGCGGAAAAGTGTTGAGAACATTCCCGGCCTCGCAATTAGCTTCGTTTGCGGTGACGAACCGGAAACAGCAAGCGGATGATTCGTCAGGATGCTCTTCCCCCCACTGCTGGCCACTAGATTGAGCCTATCGCGCCCAACAAGATTCTCCAGGGCAGGCACGCCTGAATCCAGCGCGATCAGGTAGTAGCGTTCCGGCTGCAGCCAAAGCTCTTTAAACTGAACGTCCTCAATAAAGACGCTTGGAGCGCCTGGCGCGTAGGAGCCGTATTCCAGATTGTTGAAGCGCCCATTCAGAATCAGCGCTGTCCGGTTCGTATAAAAAAAGATGGAAGAAAAAGTGTAGTAAGCACGGCCGGAGATCAGTTTTCCCTCAGGGACCCGGAGCAAGGCTTCCGCAAGCGGGCGCGAAGAAAGGTATGGATCGAAAACGACCATAGCCAAACGAGCGGCGTGAAAGAAAAGTACCATCATCAGTGCCGCGGAGAGAAAAGCGCGCAATCCAGCGGATCGGAGCGCGCCAACAGCGCCAACCAGAAACGCACCAGCCGCAATCAGAAGCGGTACACGCAGGTACGCAAAGGACTCGATCGTGAGGTCCTCCATGTGTCCAAGAGAGAGCTTGTAGGCCGAGGGATGTTGGCTGAGCGCCGATGAGATGTCTCCCGGTGCAGGCACGTGCCGCACCAGAAAAAACAAAGTTAGCGTGACGATGGCCGCGGCGGCTGAAACTCCGCAGAGAATATACGAGGCGCGCCGTATCCAGCTCCCACCCGCAGCCATCGCGGAGCCGAGCAGTAAAGCCAGCGCCGGATAACAAGGCATGGAGTAATACTCCTGAGTCGTCGAAAACGTGAAAAAGATCAAGAGAAAACCAATCCAGCAAAGCGCCATGAGCCGCATTTTGCCCGCGCGGTCGATTGGCTTAAAAGAAAGCTTGGCGATTGCCGGGAAGTACACGCTCCAGGGAAACAACCACAAGAGATGGAAGAGCCAAAAATAGAGCCGCGGAACCGTATCGTAATCGCGCGGATAGCGGAGGTTCAAAAAGCGGAGGAGCTGCTCGTTGATAAAGAAGAACCAGAGAAATCCGTGGTACTGCCCCGGGCCACTGTGCAGGCCAAAATAGAAATAGGGTGGATTGCGGAGCGCGGCGAGAATGTGCCAGGGCGCAGCGATCAGTAGCGCAATCAGAGTGCCGCTGAATGGGCGGAGGCGCTTCCATGTCCGTGCGGAAAATAACTGGTGCGTCAAGAATAGATAAATGATCCCGGCAGCCAGCGGGAAAAGCACTCCTACGAGACTTTTGATCAACAGTCCCGTGCCCAGGCTCGCGGCGAAGATGCCGGCCCAAAGGCGGGCGTGCCGTTCTTCTTCGTCGAGAGCCCGCAGCAACGCCCAGAAGGCGAGAGCAACAGTAAACGTAAGCATCACATCCGGAATCAAAATACGCGTGAAGAGAAATAACCCAATGCAGGTGGCCATGCACAATCCCGCATAGAATCCCACGCGTTTGCCGAAAGCCCAAACTCCCATCGCCGCCGTCAGCCACGCGAGCCCCATGGCGCATAGCGCAAACGGAATGCGCGCCGCCCAATCGTACACTCCAAATATTTTGTAAGAAATAATCATCGGCCAGTAATACAGCGGCGGCTTTTCGAGGTAGGCGACCCCGTCCAGCCGCGGCGTCACCCAATCGCCAGTCTCCATCATTGTTCTGGCGGCTTGCGCAAGCACGGCATCCGAATCGTCCATCAGCGATGGTGGCGAGACGATGCAACCGAGATAAATGGCTCCTGCAAACAGCAGGACCGCTAAGTAGATATACCTGTTTTTTCCTGTATCCAGGAAGCTGGCGCCGGAGAAGGCGCCGACTGAATTCGCCATTTTTTCATCCATAAGAGCAGAAGCAGCAAACCCCATAAGTGGTACCCGATATTTGTACGGCGCTCCAGGTGCAGCCGCACCAATTCCTGGACCATGCCTGACCGGAAAAGCGATTTATGTTCCGCAAGCCCTTCCCGGATTGTGTCCAACAGAAGCTCACGCAGCGGCCCGCGAAGCCATTCGTGCGCCGGAATGTCGAAGCCGACCTTCTTGCGCCGCAGGATCATCTGGGGAAGCTTGTCCTTCATCAATTGTTTGAGAACGACCTTATGCCGCGAGCCTTGCATCTTGAGCCCAGGCGGCAGCGTTGCGGCAAATTCCACGATGCGATGGTCCAAAAACGGCGGCCGCACTTCCAGCGAGTGCGCCATGCTCATGCGATCTACTTTGTTCAAAATGTCGTCAGGAAGAAAATATTTTTGGTCAAACCAGAGATACGGAGACACTCCATCCTTGTCCGCGGGCGAATTGCGTAACTTATCCAGAATGTTGTCGAGAGAATTTGGCAGTGGAAGCGCTGAAAGCGAACGCGCCTCGGCATCGGAAAAAGTTCCGTTCCAATAAATGTGCGCGCCTTCCGCGGGCATGAGACTACCCGCCAAAAAGCGCTTCACCATATATTCACGGCTGATCTTGTCGTCCGAGACCGGCCACAGCCCGGCAAGCGCGATCCCCGCGCGCAGCGACCACTTTGGCAACCACCGCATCGGCCGCGCCAACTGGTTCGCCCGATATGTCAGGTAGCCGCCGAACAGTTCGTCCGCCCCTTCCCCGCTCAGAGCAACAGTCACTTCCGTCCTGCTCATCTTGGAGAGAAACCAGACCGGTAAAGCTCCAGAGTCCGAACTGGGCTCGTCCGAGTAATAGGCAAATTCCTCAATCGCTCCGCGCAGATCAGCCCCGGGATTCAGGTCGAATTCCTGGTGGTCCGTGCCGTACTTCTTCGCAGCGCTCCGTATGTACGCCGTCTCATCAAAACTTCTTCCGAGAAAAGAAACGGAGAGCGTCTTTATGGGCCGCGATGAAGCCGTTGCGGCATAGTGCAGCACCGTCGAAGAATCAATGCCTCCGCTCAACCACAGCCCCAGAGGAACGTCCGAAAGCAAATGCTCGCGGACGGATTGCTGTAAAAGCGAATCCAGCTCCTCGCACGCTGAATCGAGCGGCCGCTCGCGAATGGGGCCCGCGGGCAAACTCCAGTAAGTCTCGACCCGCACTTTTCCATCGAGCCATTCGAGCCACTGCCCTGGCGGCAGCTTCTCGATGCCCTCGACCAGCGTCCAGGGACAAGGAACATAGTTGAGCGAGAGGTAGCAATCGAGCCCAGCAAGGCTCAAGCGCCGTTCGAACTCAGGATGCACGAAAATAGTCTTAAGCTCAGAACCGAAGAAAAGATCTTCCCCGCGTCGCGCGATGTAAAGCGGTTTGATGCCCATGCGGTCGCGCGCCAGAACGAGCCGGCGCGACGATTTGGTCCAGAGCGCAACGGCGAACATGCCGCGCAGGCGCGAAAAACATTGCGTATCCCACTCGACAAATGCGTGCAGGACTGTTTCCGTATCGGAATGTGAATGAAATCGGTGCCCCAGCTTCTCGAGCTCCCCGCGCAATTCCAGGTGATTGTAAATTTCTCCGTTAAAGACAATCGCGGCGTCGCCGTCATCGGTAACGATGGGCTGGTCTCCGCCCTGCAGGTCGATAATTTTCAGGCGCGTCGCGCCCATCGAAAGAATGCTCGATCGGAACACTCCGCGCTGATCGGGTCCGCGATGGGCCAGTGTAGCGGTAGCGTGTTCTATGCGCTCAGGTTCGGGCGCCCAATTTTTATGTGTAAACCCGGCTATTCCGCACAAATTCGCGCACCTTTCGCCAGTCAGCGGATGCCGCTGGCGCTCCAGCCACTACTTCCCCCCCGCTCAACTCGCAAAACCGCGCCCCGGCAGGATACCTCGCCTATCCCAAAGCGACCAGCGCCACTCCCGCGCACACCAGCACGACCCCGGCCCAGCGCGCAGTGCTCACCTCTTCGCCCAAAATATATTTCGCGCCAAAGGTACCAACCACGTAGCTCAAAGCGGAAGCGGGAATCACAAAGCTGATCGGCTCCCAGGAGAGAAGCACGAGCAGCGAGTAAAACGACAGCGCCATCAGCGGCACACCCACCCAAAACCAGCCGCTGCACAAAGCTTTGCCAAGAAATTGCAGCATCTCCTTCAGCCGCAGCTTCTCCGGCTCTCCCGTGGCCTTCATGCCTCGAGTGATGGCGATCTCTCCGCCTGTGCTCCCCAATATGAGGAAGGATAGAAACAGAGCGACGTGCATCATGCCAGCGCCTCACGCGCCACTGGCGTCGTGCGCGGTTTCGTCTGCCCAACGAGCAGCACTCCCACGCAAATCAGGGCCACTCCTACCCACCGTCGCGGCGAAACCGCTTCGTGCAGAAACACAACCGCAAAAAACGTGAGTAGCGCGTACCCAAACGCTCCCGCGGGCATAACGTAGCTATAGTCGGCCCAACTCAAAACCGTCATGTAGCTCAGCATGAATCCGCAAAGAAAAAATATGCCGACCCACAGAGTGCCACTGCTCACTGTCATCCGGAATGCGTGGGCAAGCCCAGGCTCGGACAGTTGCACCGCGCCAATCTGCAGCATGGCGCGTTTCAGCATTAGGTCACCGGCGTTGGCGCACACCACCATTGCGCACACCATGACCAGGGTCTTGACCCGTAGCCTGCCCTCAGTTGCCATCTTGTTTATGCTTTAGTCGTTTCCAGAAGCCGACGGCGTCTCCGGCACGGAAATCATCGGCTTCGGAGCGTCCCCGCCCTGCCGTACCCACTTCCATCGTTCGGAGCGCAACTTCAGGAAGCTCGTCGCTTCGTGATACAGCCGCTTACGTTCATTCGAATCCCACAGCGCTTCGCGCACGATGCGCCACACCACGCGCGGCCTGAAGTAGTACTCATCATAAAAACGGTTCACGCCGCCCATCATCTCGGCTTTCGAAAGATGCGGATATTCGATGTGCGGCAACTGGTGTCCGCCGGAGTCCGCCAGCGCTTCCACCTTCAGGAAGCCTTCCTTCGCCATTGAGTCATACAGCTCGGTGCCTGGCATGGCATGCGCCAGCGAAACTTGGATCGTCTCGCAATCCAGTTCCTTGGCGAAATCAATCGTCCTGTTGATGGTTTCTTTGGTCTCGCCCGGCAATCCGATAATAAAATCGCCATGGACCTTGATCCCCACTTTTTTACAGTTCTTCATGAACTCGCGCGCCATCTCTACGGTCGCGCCTTTCTTGATGTTTTTCAGAATCTGGGGATCGCCCGATTCGAATCCCACGATAAACAGACGCGCTCCCCCATCCGCCATCGCCTTCAACTCTTCGTACTTGCTGTGGCACCGAGCCGTGCACGACCACTGGAATTTCAATGGCTTGAATTTTTGGCTCAGCTCGATGGCCCGGTCTTTTCGAATATTGAAGGTGTCGTCGTCGAAGAAAATCTCTTTCATCTGTGGGAAATACTCTAGAGCCTGCTTTACTTCCCGCGCAACATTATCGGTCGACCGTGTCCGCCACGCATGGCCCGAAATCGTCTGCGGCCACATGCAGAACGTGCAAAGCGCCGGGCACCCGCGCGTCGTGTAGAACGAAACGTAAGGATGCAGCAGGAACGGCACGCTGTAGCGCTCAATTTGCAAATCGCGCTTGTAAATATCGGTGGCGAACGGCAGGGCATCCAGCTCCTCCGTGTGGAGCTGCGGACGGGGCGCGGTGTGCACGACTTTGCCTTCCTTGCGATAGCTGACGCCCATGATCTGCTCGAGGGGCTTGCCATGCGCGTATTCCACGACGGAGTGGTCAAACTCGCCGTGTGTCACAAAATCGATGTCCTCGCTCGCCAGCAGCGTTTCAACCGGCTTGATGTGCCCGTGCGGGCCGACAAACGCGATCTTAAGACTGGGATTTGCTTCTTTAATCTTGCGGATGAGCTTGACGTCGCTCCCGAATCCCACCGTCGAGGTGAACAAAACCAAAAACTCGTAATCCTTGCAGATCTCTACCGTCTGCTTCCAATTCACCTTATGCGGCGACGCGTCCAGCAAGCGGCTTCCCGGAATCATTCCAGCGGGATACGTCAGCCACACCGGGTACCAATAGGACTCAATCTCGCGCGTCGCAGGCCACCGTGAGCTCGCTCCGCCATCAAAATTCTCGAAACTTGGCGGGTTCAATAACAGCGTTTTCATTACATCCGGCATTCTTCACCCTCAGTCTTCCAATTCAGCCACAAAGCTGCAGATTTTTTCGTTTTCCGCCCGGACGACAACACCTGGGGCCGCGCCTGCGGCCCACCCAGAGGAACCCTTACACCTAGATAACAGTTTACCTGACTTGGTTGCATGCGCTCAATTGTTTCTGCGAACTGCCCCTTTTCTACATCGAAACGCCAACTACAGCATTAAATGGCTGTCGAAGGCGGGGTGCCTCTCGTCCTTCCTCGTCCTCTACACCGCGACGATTCGCCTAGTTCGCCGCGCCCAGCGCCAAAAGGGCTCTCAATTCGCTAATCTGCAAAAGATCCACCTTCCAAACCTTGCCAGCTATCCTCGATTTGATTCGTTTTAAAGAACAAAAATATATTTCATTGTTTACTGTTTAGTGATACGCTTGGCCCAGCCTCACGGATCATCCGAAAACCATCCAGGAGAATCGAGGTGGGGATGCGCGGAATGAAGTCCCAATTCACCACTCATCCTGTCATTCTGGTCGTCGAAGACATGGAATCCCTCCGCCAGACCATGCTAGAGATTCTGGAAGACGCTGAGTACCTCGTCCTCCCTGCTGCAAACGCCGGCCAGGCGCTCGAGCTGGCTCAATCATGCGCAGGTCCCATCAACTTGCTGATCACCACCCGGCATCCCGACGGGATGCCGGGACCGGACTTAGCTTTCTGTTTGCGTAAGCGTTCTCCAGAGATGCGCTTCCTCTATAGTTCCGCCCATCCTCTTGCGGTCTTGGAAATTCAGACCCTGCCGAAGCCGTTTCTTCCATGCTTCCCAGGCCCTTCAGCAAAACAACGCTTCTTAGTCGGATCAATACTCTGCTCGGGACACACACCTGACCTTCAGAAATTCCTAGCGAGCAGTTCGTGTTGCGCCTTCCACTGCGAGGACTTCCGATGTCGCTGCCGAAAGTTCGTCCCATATCCGAGGAATCCAATCGAGGTGTTCTGGTTTCATCAGCACGGAGCGCAGGCATGTCATAGTTTCCCGGTCGCGCTGCATCGATCCCAGGTTTGCTTCCCAAAATGCCGTGGGCAGGTCCGCTACAGCGAGGTGTAGATTCCTCCCAGCAGCGGCGGCGAAAATCTGGCGCGAAAGAGCGGATGCTTCACTCACACTTCTTGCTCGTGGAGCGAAAATCACGATGTCCAGCTCCGGCGCAAACGCTGTCGCGAACCGCTCCTCTTTCTCAAGTCTCTCGTAGAGAGCCAGCGCCGCGGCTCTTCCTCGTTCGAGCCCTCTCGCGAACTCCCCGCCCCGTTCCAGAGCCAATAGTTTTTGCGTCGTCCACAGAGCAGCCGCCGCGGCGCCCGGCCGCGAGCACTCCAGGCTGATCTCTCCCAAATGCAATTCCGCGGAACTGAAGTAAGTGTACGGCGAATTGTGCTTGTAAAAGCTACCCGCCGACGGATCGCGAAACAAGACGCAGCCACAGCCGTACGGCTGCAATCCGTGCTTATGCGGGTCAATTACGATCGAGTCCGCCTCGCCGATTCGGGCAAAGCTCCGCGTGGCTTCTTCTCCTAAATTACGCGCAAGCCCAAAATAACCGCCATAAGCTGCATCCGCATGAACTCGAAATCCCTGCTTGGTGCGCAAAGCAAGAATCTCCGGCAGCGGATCGATAGACCCCGTCGCCGTGGTTCCCATCGTCGCAACCACTGTGCCCACATCGCCGCGCTCCACGCTTTTTGCCAGCGCGTTCATGTCCATTCGCCCGCGCGTATCGCAGGCCACGCTCTCGCATTGCAACTGCAAAACCGCGCTGATTCGCTTATGCGTATAGTGCGCCTGATCGCTTGCCAGAATTTTCTTCCCTGGATGCACCTGCGAAGCTACCCACAGCGCTTCGAGATTCGCCATCGTGCCGCCGCCGCACAAGTGGCCGAGAAACTCTTTCCAGCCAAACATCCCCGCAATGTGTGTAACCGCTTCTTTCTCCATCGCGGAGGTCGCCCGCCCCCCATCCAGCGCGTGATTGTTGGGATTGATCCACATCGCCAGCGCATAAGCCAGCCGCGCCACAGGATGCGGCGGCTTAAGCATCTGCCCCGCGTAAAGTGGGTGAAAGTAAGGATAATTATCGTGCAACCGCTCAGCAGTAGCCGCCAGTGCCTCTGCGATCCCCGCGCTGCCCGGCGCCTTCGATTCGAACGCGGGCAACCCAACAAAACCCGCGTCCAGCTTCTTAACCGCCTCTAGAAACGCATCCAAACTCTTCTGTTCGAGTTGCACCAGTCACCAATCCGAGGCACTACTCACTATCCACTTCTCACTACTCACTGTTCTTCACTGCCACACCTTATCCAACTGCCCCGCCGTCTTCAACAGATCAAGCTGTGCCTGCTGCCTCTGAAAATTCGCATCCAGGAAAGCCATCCACTTTTCGCTCTCTTCGAGCCGCGCTCTCTCCACATCCCGCAAATTTACTTTGCCCTCGCCGTATTGTGTTTGCAGCACTCCGATATTTTGCTGTGCCAGTTGCAGCTCCAGCCTCGCAACTTCCTTCGCCGCATCGCGTTCCCGTAAGTGCCGTGTTTTCTGTCGAACTTCGGCGCTTACCTGCGTCTTCTTGCTTGCCAGGGTCGCCTGCGCCGTCTGAAGATTGATCTGTGCCAGTCCGATGTCCTCTCTCATTTTCGCGCTGAATATCGGCACCTGCACCTGCACACCGGCGTTAAAATTGTTTCTCTGGAATTTCTTGTAAAACTCGCTGTAATTGTTGAAGCTGGCCAGCAAGCTGTACGTGCTGACTGCCTCCACGGTCGGCAAATTCCCCCGCTTCTCGCCTTTCAACCGGAACTCTTTCGCCCGCACGTCGGATTCCGCCAGTAACAGCCCCACGTTATTCTGCATCGCAATGGCCACCAGATTTGCGCCTTCCTGCTCCGCTTCCCCCGGCAACTCCTCCGGTGTAACTTCGATGGCCTGCTCTTGCCCCAGCCCGAGTTGCCCCTGCAAGAAAACTTCCAGCTCGTCTTCCCGCCCCTCGAGCTGCAGAATCCTTTGCGTCACTTGCGCTTTCGTGAGCTGCGCCTTCGTTACTTCCACCGGCAGTTCGTATCCTTCTCCCTGCCTTTCCTGAGTCACCTGCAAAATCTTGTCCGCGCTCTCCTGTTCTGCACGCAGCAGTTCAAGTGAATGCCGCACCTTGCCCAGTTCCAGATAAGCCATGGCCGTTCGCACGATCACGCTATTCTTCACATCCTCCAGGACAATTCTCTGCGACCGCGCCTGTTCCTCCAGCTCCTTTCCCTGTCCCTTCAGCGGCTCGTTAAAAATCTCTTCTGTGTATGTCAGGCTGAAAAGCGACGGTGCGCGTCCGCCAGGTGTCTCCGGGATTCCGTACGTATAACCTGCGCCTGACCCGGCGTACACATTCGGCAAGAATCCCGCTCTGCTGACCTGTGTGGCGTGTTGCGCCAGGCTGGCTTGCAATTTCGCAATTTGAATATCCTTGCTATTCCTCAATGCCATCTCAATCGCGCTCTTCAGCGTCAGCGCCACAGGACCGCCTTTCTGTCCCGCCGCAGCCGCTGCGGAAAGTTGTGTCGCTGTCTGTCCGCCAGGCGCCTGCAGCACCGCCGCCGTCTGGGCGGACACCATCGCGCCCAAGAGCATCGCTCCCGCTAGCAAAGCAAACGCCGCGCTACTCAACGTCGCAGTAGTTCTTCGCATTCCCCCGCTCCTTCTTTTGCTGCCCACGCGCGCTTCCGATCTCGCTCGCTACAAACTCGCCTCACTCATAGCGCAGCGACTCAATCGGCTGCAATTTAGCCGCCTGATTCGCCGGCAAATACCCAAAAAACAATCCCGTCGAGCATGACACCACAAACGCCAGAACCACACTCAGCGGCGACACCGGCACACGCAAGTTCCCCGGAAGAAACATTTGAGCGATCGCGGGCACCAGCAACCCAATCAAAATCCCCAGCACTGCCCCGCCCCCGCTGATCAAAATCGCCTCGGTCAAAAATTGATACATGATCTCCTTGCGCGCCGCTCCAATAGCCTTCCGAATCCCGATCTCCCGCGTGCGTTCCGTCACCGTCACCAGCATGATGTTCATGATCCCGATCCCGCTGATCAGCAGCGCGATGAAAGCAATCACGATCAGCACAATCGTCAGCGCCAGCGAAATATCCTTCGCCGCCGTCAAAATTGCCGCCAACGTCTGCACGTGATACTCCGCGCTGCCTGGATGCCGGTTCGCAAGCAGCTCTGCCAATCGCCGCTGCACGCTCGGCACGTCCTCCGGCGTCGCCGCCTGCGCGTCTAGCACCTTCAGCGTATTCACGCCCGTGTAGTATTTGATCAGTCCAAATGGGATCAGCACGGTTTCCGTTTGAATGTCGGAAAGCCCGAAGGTTTCCACTCGCTCGTTGAAGACCCCGATGATCGTGAAGATGAGCTCTCCTACGTGCAAGTCGCGCCCCACCGGGTTGTCCTGTCCGAAAAGCCGCTTAGCAAGTTGCGGCGTAATGACGCACGTCTTGCTCCGCGCTTCCATGTCCAGGGAATCGAGATAACGACCGCGCAAGACGACCAGCCTCCGAATCTCCCGGTAGCCCGAGGTCACCCCAATCAGGGTAACTGGCCTCACCAATCCCTGCGCCACCACGGACATTTGGATGTCCGTCGTTCCCGCCACTTGCACGATTTCGGGAATCGTGTTCTTCGCCGCTTCCATATCGTCCAGCGTCAGTTCGTAGCTCAGCGGTTGCGCCTTTTCCGAGCTTCGAACAAGCTCCGCCCACACCACGTTGGAGCCCACCGCTTCGATTTTCGAGATGACGAATTTCTTGCTCGTCAGCGCCACCGTCACCACCAGCACGATCGACGCGCTTCCAATAATCACGCCCAGCGATGTCAGCATCGCGCGCAGCTTATTTGCTCGCAGCGCGTCGATTGATACTGACAGCGTTTCTTTCAGATCCATCATGAAGGTTTACTCGACCGGTTTTATTCGCCCAGCTTCAATTCTTCTCTACCCGCTTTAGCGATTCACGCACGCTCTTGTCTTTCGGATCCAGCTGCAGCGCCGCCCGGTATTCTTTCTCCGCCGATTTCTTGTCGCCATTGTTCTCATACAGGCGGCCCAGCCATTCATGGGCGGTCGAATATCTCGGAAACTCCGCACGCTTTGGCGCTTTCTGCAAATACTCCCGCAATAGTTTCTCGGCTGCTTCCGGCTTTTCGTTCTTGAGTATCAAACCCACCGCTCGATAGAACATGCCACGCGGGTCCGCGGGAGCCGCTTGCTCTCCAATATCGGCAACTTCCATCAATCGCTCAGCCTGGCCATGTCTCGTCGCGTAGTCCCCGATGTCGTAAATCAAGTCCGCTCTCTTCGGATGACTTTCCAGCGCCAGTTTGAACTCGGCATCGGCAGCCACGAATTCCTTTTTCTCTTTCCGGCAAACTCCGGCCGCGTAGTGTCCCTCGGAGGCGTCCATGGCCTGAAGTTTTTCAATCTCCGACTTGGCTTTCTCCTCTCCGCCACCCACGATTCCGGGAGCCGCGCAATCAAATTCGATCAGAGCTTGCCGCGCTGTAAAGTTCTTCTCGTCAAGCTCCACGGCAACCTCAAATTCTTTGTGCGTTTTTCTCGCCAGTCCGAGCGCGGAAAACATCGACGAATGGTCCGCCTTCTCCCCGTAAGCCCTCCCCAGCCATTCGTGATACACGGAACTCTTTGGATCGATCGTCACTGCTCGTTCCGCACTCGTGATCGCCGCGTCTCGCTCCTGCAGCTCCAGGTAGGACTTCGTCAGCAGCAGCTGTATTTCCCCGTTCTGCGTCTCTTTCGCTGCCGCCGTCTGCAATTCCAGCACGGCTTTCGCGTAGTCGCTGCTTTCGTAAGCCCGCCGTCCCGCTTCGAACGCGTCGCTCTGCTTGACCGCTGCCGAAACACTCATTGCGCGAGCCAGCAGCATACATAGCAACGCAGCCACCAGCACCCGCCCATTTGTCTGCCTGCGTATCCCCAAACTACGCCGCATTCGTATTGACAACCTGAACGGCCATGCCATCATGCAGATCCGTGTCTCCCGGCAGCGCGACCATTTCCCCTTCCTGCAATCCGCTCATCACCTCGTAGCTGGTCGCGTCCGCGATTCCCACTCTGATCTCTCGTTTCTCCAGCCTCGATTTGCCGACTCCCAGGTCGTTTTTCTTAACCACATACACGTACCGCCGCCCGCCCTCCGAAGCCACCGCTCCTCGCGGTACTGCCAACACATTCGTGCGTGCTTTCAAATTGATACGCACATTCACATTGATGTTCGGTAGCAACTCGATCTTGTCGTTGCTCACTCCGCAGAGCAGTTCCCCCACGCTCCGCGTCCCGTGTGGCACCACCTGCTTCGGAATGATTTCCGTCTTCCCCGCCCAGCTCCGGTTCGGCAATGCATCCCACGTGATAACGACTGGCTCGTCCGCCTCAAGCCCGCCCAGATCAGGCTCGTCGATAAACGCTCGCACGCGCACCTCGTGCAAATCCGCCATCTCCGCCAGCAAATCCCCAAGCTTCACGAAATCGCCCGCCCTCACCGGCAGGGAATACAACGTCCCATCCGCCGGCGCCGAAATACTCCCACTGTTCACCTTATCTTCGAGCGCCGCCATTTCGCTCAGGGTCTGCTGCACCTGCAACTCCCCGCGCTCCGCATCCAGCCGCGCCTGCCGGTCGAACTCTTGCTTCACCGCCAGCAATCGCGTAACTTCCGCTTTCGCGTTCGCCAATGCCTGATCGTTCGCCGCAAGGTCCTCTTTCGTCGCCGCTTGTCCCTCCGCCAACCGCGCCAGCGAATCATGATTTCGCTGCAACCTCTCGCTTGCCGCCTCCGCTTTGGCCAAGTCAGCAGCAACCTTGGCCGCTTCATCCGCTTTGCCGCCCGCTCTTGCAGCTCGCAAATCGTCCTGTGCCCGCAAAAGTTTTGACCGCGTTTCCGCCAGTTGCGCCGCAGCTTCCTTCACATTCAGCTCCAGCAAAAGTTGCCCCTTCTTCACCGTCTGCCCTTCGGTCACATAAATCTTTTTCACGAACGTATTCAGTTGCGCCCTGATCACATACGGCGAAATCGGCTCCACTCTCCCGTTGCTGCTGATCGAAGACACTAGATTTTCCCGCGTAGGCGTCACCGCTGATATTTTCGCCGCCGGCTTTCTCCCGCTCAGCCACACCAGGAAAATCGCCGCGACTCCCGCCAGCAGCAGGAAGATCACGATCCGGTTTCGCAGCCTGCGATCCATGTTCTCCTATTCCAAACAGTCCCTGACCAGGTACGCAGCAAGGCACACAAGCCCGTCCGCCCCATGGCCTTCTTCAATCTTGTCCGTGGCTTGCTGCCCTACGTCTGGAGTGCCCCGAAGCGTCTCATTCTAACAATAGCCGCGCCGCTTTCTCCACCTTGGTGCCTAATAAGTGTCTCATCTCCAATACAATACAGATGCGCCGCCCACACTTCTGGATGCGCGCTGCGCCCCCTAAACTCTATCGCCGGTGCGGGTTACCTCTTGCAACGCCACCAACCCTAACTACGAACGGACCTGTTCTAGTCACCATCCCAGTCGCGGGCCGCCAGTCACCACAACGCAAACGTAATATTCCTCCCTCCCTGTCCGTAGTAGACTCAGTTGCCTTATTGCCCTGTCTTCATGATTGCTGCAACCGAGGGGTCCATTCATGATTGATGCTCGTGGCTTGTCCAAGCGCTTCCAGGACAAGAAGCGCGGCGAAATCCGCGCCGTCGACAACGTCAGCTTCCAGTGCCAACCCGGCAAAATCTACGGCCTGCTCGGCGCCAACGGCGCCGGCAAAACCACCACTCTCCGCATGCTAGCCACCATCCTCGAACCGACCGACGGCACCGCCGCTATCTGCGGCCACGACGTTATCGAACACCCGGAAAAAGTTCGCGCCAACGTCGGTTTCCTTTCGACAGCAACTGCCCTCTATCGCCGCCTCACGGCCCAGGAATTCGTCGAATACTTCGGCCGCCTCAATGGCCTTGACGAGGTCACTCTAAAAAAACGCATCGATTCCATCTTCGACCGCCTCGACATGAATGGTTTTCGCGACCGCCGCTGCGACAAACTCTCAACCGGTATGATCCAGAAGACCTCCATCGCCCGCACGCTCGTCCACGATCCCCCCGTCATGATCTTCGACGAGCCCACCAACGGCCTCGACATCATGTCCGCACGCACCATCACTGCTTTCATTCGCGAGTGTCGCGACAACGGTAAAACCGTCATCTTCTCCACCCACATCATGTCCGAAGTCGAAAAGCTCTGCGACACCATCGGCATTATCCAATCCGGCAAACTCCTCGTCGAAGGCACCCTGCTAGAACTCCGCGACAAATACGCCGAGCACGAACTCGAAGAAATCTTCGTCAAAGTGGTAACGCCCCACTACGTCGCTGAGGAGAACAACTGACATGTCCCTGCGCAACATCGGCATCGTCTATCGCAAGGAACTCACCGAGGCCATCCGCGATCGTCGTACCGTCATCTCCACGATCCTCGTGCCACTCCTCCTCTTCCCGGTCCTTAGCGTCGGCTTTGGCTCCCTGGCGGTCATGCTCGTCGGTAAGGCCAAAGAAGAGACTCCAAAGGTAATGCTTCGGGGCGGCGCGGATTCTCCTGAAGTTGTCGCTGGGCTCAAAAAACTCGACAAAATCGAAATTGTTCCGGAAACGCCCAACTGGAAAGATCAGATCATCAACAAGGAAATCCGTGCCGCCGTCGAAATCCCCGCCGGTTTCCAGACCGATGTCGCCCAGCAAAAACCAGACACCGTCAAAATTTATGATTATGAAGGAGAGATGAAGTCCGAATTTGCTTCCGACAAAGTAGAAAAGTATCTAAAGGACTACAGCGACACCGTAGTTAAAGACCGTCTCGCCGCCAAAAACATGCCAGTCGGCGTACTAAAGCCTTTTGAATTCAAGCGTGAAAACGTCGCCCCACCCGAGAAAGTTAGCGGCGCCGCCATTGGCGGCATCATCGGCTACATGGTTATTCTTCTCTGCATGACCGGCGCGATGTACCCTGCCATGGACCTCACCGCGGGCGAAAAAGAACGTGGCACCATGGAGACCATTCTTTCTAGCCCCATCTCTCGCACCCATCTTGTGCTCGGTAAGTTCTTCTTGATCCTTACCGCCGCCCTTGGCACCGCCGCTCTTTCCGTTTTGTCCATGGGAGTTTCTTTCTCCGTCTTGGGCCACTACACACAACGATCTGCCGACGGCCGTGCCGCAGCTGCGGGCCTTCTACTTCATCTCGGCCCCAAAACGGTCGCCTCCGTTTTCCTCATGGCGCTCCCCATCGCCGTACTTTTCTCCGCAGTGCTCATGACCATCGCTCTCTTCGCCAAAACCTACAAAGAAGCCCAAAGCTACCTAACTCCCATGACCTTCATCGTTGTCATCCCCGCCATCGCCGCCATGCTCCCCGGCGTCGAGCTCACTTCTAAGCTTTCCCTCATTCCCATTCTCGGCACAAGCCTCCTCTGCAAGGAACTTGTCGCGGGCACTTATCACTGGAATCTCATCGCGCTCATTTTCACATCCAACTGCGTGTACGCCGCCGCAGCCCTCTTTATTGCTATCAAAATGTTCCAACGCGAATCCGTCCTTTTCCGCTCCTAATCTCGCCGTGCCCGTCTCTCCCCGCACCCGACCCAGCCAGGTAATCGAAACGCCAGACTCGATCGCCTCAATGAGTGCCAAAGTACTTATTGACCGAGCTGTGAATAAGGTGGTAATCTCAGAGCTAGGGAAATTTCCAGAAGACGGCAGCCACCGGCTGCCGTTTTTGTTTTGGGGTAACGATTTTAACCGTGGCCTCCTTTTCCGCCGTTTCCCAAACCAATGGAGCGCTACGCCAAAAATGAAGCGCAGTGCGTAGCCCGGCGGCCTTACCATTTCGCGTCGTATTAACGCCGAAAGCCTCTCCACAGAATTGCTTATGCGCCAAAATGGCAATTCCCGATACAAGATTATGTTTACTAATAAACGATATTGAATCAACAGTTACAGAAACGCCTCGCAAATATTGATTCTAAGCAACTTACAAGAAAACCTAAGTCCCATGGAACCATATTTACGAAAAAAGGGGGAGGGGAGTACCCCTCCAAACCGGGTGCTTCCCTGGCACTTTGGATCGAAAGCATTCCTGACACTTCTCTCGGAATACGCCGAACTCCGCCATAGCTTAACCCGTATATTAAGTGAGACTATGTCTATCACGTTGCGCCGCCGCATCATCCGCATCCTGCTGATCCTTTTGCTCTTGCCGCCTATCCTGGCGGGCATCGCGGGCTGGCTGGTCGCCCCAGGCTTCCTTCATCCCATCCGCCGCGAGCTTACTCCCGACCTCATCCGCGAAGCCAATGCCTCCTTCGCCCACAGCGGTGGCCACCGCGAAGATTTCAACGTCCGCGCTCCCGACGGCATTCTGCTCCGCGGCTGGAAAGTCCGCTCCGATCATCCCAACGGCAACTGGGTCCTCCTCTTCCACGGCGTCGCCGACAACCGCGTCGGTGTCATCGGCCAATCCGAATTCCTCCTCCGCGCCGGCTACAGCGTCGTCATGATGGACGCCCGCGCCCACGGCACCAGCGAAGGCCAGCTCGCCACCTACGGCTGGCTCGAACGCAGCGACACCAAGTCCATCATCGACGCTCTACTCGCCCAGATCCGTCGACGAAGAACCGACGTACAAGTGCAGCCAGGCTACAGACCACCCGAGTTTCTAGGAGACTTTCCCGAACAGACTCCGCACCCGCCGCCTCTTCCACCTACGCATATTTTCGCTCTCGGCGAATCCATGGGCGCAGGCATCGCACTGCAATCAGCAGCCGCCGATCCGCGCATCGAAGCCGTCGCCGCCGAAGCCTCTTTCGCCACACTGCGCGAAGCCTCTTACGACTACGCCGGTTTACGCCGCTCCCCTCTCCTTGGCAAGACTCTCTTCGCCCCGTTCAGCTGGATGCTCCTCTATCGTGGCGAAAAACTCACAGGCCTTCCGGTCGCCGAAGTCTCCCCTGAAAAAGCAGTCGCCACGCGCGCCTTTCCCGTCCTACTCATCTGCGACGAAAAAGACGAAGCTCTCCCTTGTCGCCACACCCAGCGCATCTACACCGCCGCGCGCGGCCCAAAGCAATTATGGGAGGTCCCCGGCGCATTCCACACCGCCGCTCTCGGCTTCCAACCCGCCGAGTTCCAGCGCCGAGTCCTCGATTTTTTCGCTAACGTTGCCCAAGCCAAGCCCGTCCAATGATTGGGTAGCACAGGCACTCGAGCCCTTGAGGTTTTGCTTTTGTGGCACAGCCAATCCTGGCTGTGCAGGTTTTTGCAGCTCCGATTTTGTAGGAACGGGCTTTCTTGGCTGTCAGATTTTTAACTGAGCAAGACCGTCGCGAAACGAAAGAGTAAAAACGGTTGCGACATCAACCAATCTCTGTCGTTAAGGTGAGTCACTCGCGCCAAGAGGGCGCAGCGCCGGTCTTTTCTCCCCCGCGTGCTAAAATTATCAATTCATGCCGGACGCTCCCCTAATCTCGGTCCACACCCTCTCCAAGCACTACCGCAGTTTCAAGAGGCGCGAAGGCCTCCTCGGCGGCCTGCAGAATCTTTTTCATCGCGAATACCAGACCGTCAAAGCCGTCGAAAACATAAATTTTGAAATCGGCCGCGGCGAAATGGTCGGCTATATCGGCCCCAACGGCGCCGGCAAATCCACCACCATCAAAATGCTCACCGGCATCCTGGTGCCCACGTCGGGCGATATCCTCTCAAACGGTTTCGTCCCTTGGAAGCAGCGCGCCGCTTACGTAAAAACCATCGGCGTAGTCTTTGGCCAGCGCACCCAGCTCTGGTGGGACATCGCCGCGATCGAATCCTTCAAACTGCTTCGCCGCATTTACGACGTCTCGCAGCGCGACTACGACGAGCGCATGGAACTTTTCAATCAAGTCCTCGGGCTAACCGAATTGCTCGACGTTCCCGTGCGCAAACTTTCTCTCGGCCAGCGCATGCGCTGCGACCTGGCCGCCGCGCTGTTGCACAATCCGCCGATTCTTTTTCTCGACGAACCCACTATCGGCCTCGACGTGGTCGCCAAGGATCACATTCGCCAGTTTCTCCGCGCTATCAATCAGCGCTACAAAACCACGGTCCTTCTCACTACGCACGATCTCGACGACATCGAAGAACTCTGTCGCCGAATCATGATCATCGATCGTGGTACCGTCCTCTACGATGGCCCACTCTCGCGCCTGAAAGAACAGTTCCTCCGCACCAAACAAATCAAATTCATCCTCCGCGACGGCGATCAAAGCGCCCGCCTCGCCGCCTTCGAGCAAAACCTCCCCGCGCTCGCTCCGAACGGCGACAGCGGCGCCGCCACTCTGCACCTCGAGCGCCTCGATGAAATGACCTGCCGTCTCCGCTTCGACCGCGCCCGAGTCTCATCCAGCGATTTGATCCGCCAGATTCTCGCGGCAGTAGATGTGCGCGATTTCGTCATCGAAGACGAACCCATCGAAGAAATCATCAAACGTATCTATTCCGGCGAGGCCGAAATGAGTTTGTGTCAACCAGAGGAAAAGAACGGTTCACCAGTGAGCCAGTAAAATCGCATCACGAACAATCGACATGGCCGCCACGCAGGCATTTCCGCTTCCCGTTCGCAAGCCTTCGCCGCTCGCGAGTCTAAAGGTTTACGCCGAATTCATTCGCATCGGCTTCGTCAACATTCTTGCGTTTCGCCTGCGCTACTACACGGGAATCATCACCTACCTCATCAACGTCACGGTCTACTTCTTCATCTGGCGGGCGGTTTTCGCCAACGCCACCGGCCCCATCGCTGGCTTTTTCCTGCCACAAATTCTCACCTACGTAAGCGCCGGCTGGATTCTCCGTTCCTTTTACTGGAACACCATCGATCAAGAAATGGCCTACGAGGTGATCGACGGCAAAATTGCGATGGATTTCATCAAGCCTGTCTCCGTGCAGGGCATGTGGCTCGCGCGCGCCATGGGCGAATCCGCCTTCCGTCTCATCCTTCTCACTGCACCGACGGCCATCATCGTCACTCTGCTTTTTCCTGTGCTGCCGCCGGCCTCGAAGCTGAATTTCGCGCTCTTCCTCATCGCGGCCATCGGGAGTTTTTTCATCATGGGCGCGCTCAATTTCATCATCGGCACGTGCGCCATCCCGCTCACGTCCATCCTCGCGCTGATTCGCGCGAAGTTCTGGCTTATCGAACTGCTCAGCGGCTTGCTCATCCCGCTGAATTTCTTCCCGCGTCCGCTGCAAGTCATTTCCTCTTGGCTCCCCTTCGAGCACATCGCCTACACGCCGCTGCAAATCTATCTCGGACGTCTCTCTCTCGCCGAAACGCTCCGCCTCCTCGCTATCGAATATTTCTGGGTAGCCGCGTTACTCTTCCTCGGCCATCTCTGGTGGATCCGCGCCACTCGCAAAATCACCATCCACGGCGGCTAAATGCGTGGCGCTCTCCACAACTTTAAACGCCACGCGGCCCTGCTCGGCTCCTATTTCGCGCAGTACGCGAAAGTGCGCGTCAGCTATCGCGGAGACTTTTTCATTTCCGCCGCCACTTCCATGGCCGCCACCATTTTCTCGCTCGGATTTGTCTTCGTTCTATTCAAGCGTGTTCCCACGCTGTCTAACTGGCGCATGGAAGAGGTCGTCTTTCTGTACGGCTTCTCGCTCATCCCTTTTGGGCTCTTCAACGTTTTTTCTTTGAATCTTTACGAATTCGGGGCCACCTACATCATGGAGGGAAAGTTCGACCGCGTTCTTCTCCGGCCACTCTCCTCACTTTTTCAGGTCGTCTTCGACGCGTTTCGCATCGAGGCTTTGCAAGAAGTCGTTGTCGGCCTTGTGGTAGTCGTGTGGGCCTCGCGCCGCCTTCACTATCACTGGAGCGCGCTCGATATTCTTCTCCTCGCTTTCTTCGCGCTCTGCGGCGGTGTCATCTATCTCTCCGTCTTTCTCTTCCTCTCCACGTTTTCTTTCTGGTTTGAGGACCGCATCGGCATTCATCCGCCTTTCTGGAATTTGCTGGCGTTCGGGCGCTATCCACTTTCCATCTATTCCAGTTACATTCAATTTCTGCTGAGCTGGATTATTCCGTTCGGCTTCGCAACGTTTTATCCAGCGTCGCGCCTTCTCGGCCACTCCGAATTTCGCGTTTATGCGTTTCTGATTCCTCTCGTTGCCGCCGCAACATTCGCACTCGCTGTCACATCCTGGCGCATCGGCCTGCGCCGCTATTCCTCGACCGGATCATAGGGAAATAAAGAAAGGAATCACACAGAGAGCGCGGAAAGCGCAGAGAAGAGAAGAAAAAAGAAAAGAAGAACACAGAAGTGGAGGCAGAGGTTCAGCAGGCCTTCATTACCATCAAAATCCGGTCGTCTTCGTACATTCCGTTAAGCGAGTGTGTCTCCACCTCCGCTAGCACCGCTAGCATGATTTCTTCGGGAGTGCGTTCGCGCACTCCGGTGACAAGTTCCGCGAGGCGCTGTCGGCTGAATTCCGTCCCAACCGGGTCCATCGCCTCAGTGATCCCGTCCGTGCAAGCCACGAGCAAATCTCCCGCCGCGAGCGCCACGCTGCCGCACTCAAACTGAATGTCTGGCAAGAGTCCCACGATCATCCCTCCTGCTTCCAGCCACTCGACGCGGCCATCCGCGCGAATCACCGCCGGCGGGACGTGCCCGGCGTTCACATAACGCAAGTTCCGCCCTCCGCTCTCCACCAGCGCGAGGAACATACTCAAATATTTGGTGGGACGTCCCTGCGCCATGGAAGCCCGCGCCCCCATCAGAAGTTTGTGGTTGATAGTAGCCGGCAATTTTTCAAGCGTCTCGACGTGATCCGCCAGCGCGTGCAGCGTCGCCTGCACGTTGGCCATCACCAGCGCCGACGCCGCGCCCTTCCCCTCTACGTCCGCTACAACGAGCAGCAGTGATTCTCCTCCGTCCACCTGCACGGGAAGAAAATCGTAGTAGTCGCCGCCGACCATTTGCGATGCGCGGTGCGACACGGCGATTTCGATTCCCGGAAACGCGGGTGGCGCGTCCGGTAAAAGTCCCGCTTGAATTTCCCGAGCCAGCGCCAGGTCGCGCTCCATTTTTTCTTTTTCGACGCGTTCGCGGTGCAGCTGCGCTTTTTCGAGCGCCAGCGCGACGTGTGCCGAAAGCGCGTCCAGGAAAGCTTCATCCTCGTCCGTGAAACCTTCCGTCTTGTTCAGCAACTGCAATACGCCGATGACTGCGCCGGCTTCATTCCGGATCGGTAAGCAAAGCAGTTGCTTCGTCTTGAATCCCAGCTTGCGGTCGATATCCGGCTCGAACCGCGGATCGTCGTACGCGTTTTCCAGCCGCACCGCGGAGCCCTCGCGAGCCACCCAGCCGGCGATGCCGCGGTCCGCCGGCAAACGAATCACTTGCTGCTCGAGCCCCAGCCCTACGAGGGACCAGATTTCGTTGCGCTGGCGATCGACAAGGAAAACTGTTCCGCGCTCCGCGCCGGTTTGCCGCGTGGCAATCTGCAAAATAATGTGAATGAGTTCGCCAAGATCGAGCGTGGAGTTCAGCTTCTTGGTGGCCTCAATAATGCTGGAAAGCTCTTTCATCGCGCCGCGGCGCTCCGCCAGCGCCAGCACCACGGCGGAGAAGCGCGCCAGCAAATCCATCTGGCTGCGGACTCGTTCCTCGAGCGGCCCCGCGCCGCGAACTTCGAGAACGCGCACGCGGAAATCATCACTCCCCAGCGCGCCCGCCCAAATCGACGGATCTTTGCTGGTGTCGCTCGGCAATCTCGGCTTCATGCCCGAAGAAGTCGACTTGGGGAGAATCCCCGCTTCCGCCCAGACTTCCGCTTCGCCGCGGTCCGCGCGCCAAAGCCTCGCGCCAGCCACGCCGGGTTGGCCCATCGCGGCGCGCACCACTCGCGCGGCAATCTCATTTGCGGGGAAGCGGCCTTCGAGCAACCGAAGCCCATCGAGCAGTTCAGGGAAGAGTTCGTTCACTTTCTGACGAGCCGGAGATTCACTCATGGCGTACAGGGCGCAAAAACAGCCGCCGCGATGGAGGTAAGCCTAGCAGGAGTTCCATGGGTTGAAAAGAGGAGGCTGTGTGGAAGCGATACTCACTCGTTCCCCGGAGCTGGGACGGAACCGCGCACAAGTGCACAGCTCTTGCGTGTTTCTCGCGGGCAAAGTTCTCTCGACTTTGCTCTCTTCCGCGGCTGCCGCGCGGAAACGCCGATCATTCCGCCGAAGCCCGGCTTGGAGCGCAGTTGCTCGCGCAAAAGCCGGTTCTAGCGGTCGAGATCCATGTCACGGGCCACGCGTTCGAGACGCGCGCGAAGATCATCGATGTGAAAAGACTTGGTGACGTAATCCTGGGCGCCCATGCGCGTGGCGGCGACGGCGGAATCGATGGTCCCGTATTGCGTCAGCACCAGGACGGCGACTTGCGGGTACATTTCATGAACTTGCTTCAGAAGATCGAGCCCGCTCGAGGGAGGCAGGATCAGGTCAGTGACAATGATATCGACCGCGTGATTTATTCATAATTCAACAAGTTAGCTATTCTAGCATTTATGAGACAGTTCGTATTTGGGAATTACGCTTCCGTTACTTCTCACTATCCAGCTCTAATATGACCGCGCAAGTTATTCTTTTTCAGTTATTTACCAATTCAGAATGCCTGGGGTTCCCGATTAGGGAATGGGGGCACGAAATCGGCTGTCCGGAGCGGCCCGCCGCGCGGGGATTCTCTAAAAACGTCGTTCATCTTTTCGTTGAACTTCGCGGTTCCCTTTCACGAATCGGGAAAGGGACTTCTTCTTTGCGATCCTGGTCATAAAAGAGAAACGGGCCTCCCGGATACCGTCCGAGAGAGCCCGTTTTTGCGCGACGTTTTGTGAATCGCCAAACGCCGCGAGTTAGCTTGCCACCATCAAGCGAGTCTTTCCATCCACGGGATGGTTTGACTAGCCCAATTAGGGCTTGGGAGCCGGCTTCTTGGCTGCTGTGCCGGCAGGCGCCGGGCCTCCCCTGCTGAGCAAGGTCAAGGCATCCTTGGCATTGAAAGGGAAGCGCCTTATGGACTGTTCGCCCGTCGTGCTAAGGGTGATGTCCACACGTCGGTTGTTAGCCAAGCGGATGGTCGCCAGGTTCTTAATAAACTTCTGTTTTTCGTCGGGTGTCAGGTCGGGATCTTCCTCGAGAAGCTGCTTGACCTGCGCATCGGTCATGTTTTGCTCATCGCCATACGCCTTGGTGTCGATGTGGTCGGCGGGAATGCCCTTTTCGATCAAATAATTCTTGGCGCGTTCCACGCGGCGCTGGGAGAGCAGCTGGTTATACTCCCTGCCTCCACGGATGTCAGCGTGGCCACCCAGGATCAGGTGGGCGTCCGGTCTGTAGGTTAGATATTGCTTGAAGTCGGCCGCAAGCGTGTCGAGCGTGACCGCTTGGCTGGACAGCAATCCGCCGCTGGGCTTCGCTACCGTTGGAAGCGCCGTCGGGAAATAGATGCTATGCAGGGCCAGCTTCATTTCCAACTGATGAACCTGCGGAGGTTCCTTAACCTCGACGTTACCCGAAGCATCGGCCGTACCGCCGCGTCCGTCGCTCACCGTGCACTTCACGGTGTAGGTTCCGGGCTGTAAGCCGGTGGCATCGAACGTCGCGTTCTGGCCCGTGCCGGTAACCTGGCCGCCGGAAGAGGAGTAGCTATAAGTCAGCGGATCGCCATCCGGGTCGCTGCCTGTGCAGGTGATTCCGGTGTGTTCGCCCGGAAGAATGGGGCTGCGCTCGACCGACAAGGTAGCCGTCGGCGGACGATTCGGGCGCTCGTCTACCTTGATGTCCGTCGCGCAAGATGCCGTGCCGCCCTTGCCGTCATTGACCTGGGCAGTAACGGTGTAGTTGCCCGGCGTGACGCCTGTGGAGTTCCAGCGCGCGTCAGGACCAGTGCCATCCACTGCGCCGCCCGTCGCCGTGTAGCTGTAAGTGAGCGGATCGTTGTCCGGGTCGCTGGCGTTCACGTGAACCGCGACGGTGTCGCCCGAGCCTGCAAACACGGATGTGGGGCTTGCGGAGCAAGCGGCCACCGGCGGATGATTCACCGCCGGAGGGGCCGCGTGGGGCAAGCCAAAACGCAGAACGAGACCGGTTCCCAACCGTAAGCTATTTTCCCTGCCGCCAGCGGCGAGAGAGTTCCCATAAAAAGAGGTCGAAAGGTAGTCGATTTCCGCAAAGCGCCACGCGATGTTCCTCGTCAAGGCGATGTCCAGGCCTCCGCCGGCCACCAGGGCAAACGCGGTTTGGCTGTTGCTGCCTGTCATCTCCGGGCCGGAATGGGCTGCACCGACCATCAATTCCATGAAAGGCACAAAGTAATCAAATTTGCGGTAGTTCAGACGGGGACCAACCAAAAGTGTCGTAATGCCTCCGTGCAAGGACGTGCCGTTGACGATGCGGTTGTAGCTCAACCCGCCGAGTTCCTCTGTGAGCCCCAGCCATCGCGTGGGATTCCAGGTGAAGGCCCCCGATCCGCCGTAATTGTTAAACGAAGCGAAGCCGCCGCCCGGATTGAAATTTGCATAGTCGAACATGCCAGCGACCTCGAAACGAGGCACAAGTTGTCCTGGCGCCGTGTTGTCGTTCGATTTGGCATCGGACGGGAGAGGCTTCGGGCGCGGAGCGTCCGGAAGCGCGAAAAGGTTTCGCGAAGCAGGCGTGATGTCGCCCCCATTCGTCTTGGCGGGGCTCTTCTCCGCCGCCGTTGCCGCCGCGCTCGCACCGTCGCCATTCTGCTGGGCGCACAAAGGCAAAGCCAATAGAGCGCTAACCGCCACTGCCACACACCAAGTACGCATGATTCGTCTCCCTAAGTTATCTGTCACGGAACCCAAGTCGTGATTGTCCCCATTGCAGCGCCGTCTGTGGCGTTAGCCACAAACTCGCTTGGACCTACATACTCATTGCGTCAAACTATCAGACCTTTGCCGCCACGCCGCCGATAGCTTCCCCCACTTTGTCCCTACTCTGGGGGAAAATTCAGGAAGTGACACTACGCGGCGCTGTAAGCCTATTCCAGGTTTGCCTTTATCTGCAAGTGTTTCCTTCCAGCGGCCGGACGCTCAAATGCAGCTCTCGCAGCCTCCTGTTGATACGATCCAGCCCGAGGTCATTCTTGTTTGTAGATGCTTTGGAATGCAAAAAGGACTGACGTGCGCCTGACCTCCGGCGCAGATTTTTGCTCGCGGGAATTATTCTGTTCCTGGTGTTGCAGGTCCGGCTGTGGTGGCGGCATTAGCTACACACCACCCACCGCCAACTGGTACACCGGCGGGAAATTATACGATTACAGTTCGGCGTCTCGCCCATGACCAACACCACGCATATCACGACCTTGCAATTGACCGTCAACTAAGCGGCTCGCAAGACCTGACCAGCGATTCGCACCCGCGTTACACTACTGCCCTCATGTTTTCGACAACGATTCTGGACACCAACTGGCTCGGCCATCCCCGATCGATTGCGGCGGTGCTGCTGGAATCGGATGGGCATCGCGCGATCATTGATCCTGGGCCGGCTTCCACTCTTCCGACGCTGCGGCAGCAGTTGGAATCGCGCGGCGCTGGCGTTGCGGATTTGAACGCTATTTTGCTCACGCATATTCATCTGGACCATGCAGGTGCGACCGGCGCTCTGATCAAAGAAAATCCCAACCTTGAAGTGTACGTTCACCAGGCAGGCATGCTGCACATGGCTGATCCGTCGAAGCTGCTCGCGAGCGCAGAACGCCTCTGGCCGGGAGAATTACAGCATTTGTTTGGCGAGACGCTACCCGTGCCGTTTGGGAATTTGCGCATGCTGAAAGGCGGAGAAACGCTGTCGCTCGGAAGCCGCAACCTTGATGTTGTTTTCACGCCTGGCCACGCCTCGCATCATGTTTCTTATTTCGATTCTTCGGATGGCACTGCGTTTGTCGGGGACACGACGGGGTTTCACATCGAAAGCGATCCTTACGTGGTTCCGCTTGCGCCGCCGCCGGATATTGATCTGGAAATATGGAGCGCTTCGCTCGACGCCATCGCAGCGCACGCTCCGTCGCGGCTCTTTCTCACGCACTTCGGCTATTCGAACCATCCGGCAACGCATATCGCGGAATACAGAAAAAATTTGCAGCGCTGGGCCGCGCTCGCGGCAGACATCGTGCGTTCTACTCCAGATCCGCAAGCTGGGCTCGAGGCATTTGTCGCGGCCGCGAGCGCGGAGATCAAGCAACGCCTCTCTGCTGCCGAAACCGAGCATTACATTTTCAACTGCGGCCTCAATCTGACCTGGCTGGGTCTCGCACGTTATCATCGCAAACGCGCCGAAGCCGCTGCTGCATCACAGACGTAAGCACACGTGAGTAGACGCTCCCGCACGACCAAGCGGAATTGATCGACTCGCATTCCGCGAATAACGCGGCTAGTGATTGGACAAATATCTCGACGCGGATAGATGCGCAAACCCCAGCGGGTTCGGCATCCGATCGAGAAACTTAGGCCGATGTTTCGGACGAGGAGATTGCCGGCGCGTCGGTCGCGGTAGGTTCTGCTGCTGACGCCTCGGATGCTTCGAGTCGCGCGGAGAGCGCTTCCACCAAGAGAGCCACGAGCTTTTTTGCTCCGCTGCCTTCAGGATCTTTGTCCGGGTTGTATTGCGCCACGACGAGCCCGAGAAGATTCTTGTGCTTTGCAAATTCGCTGAGGGCCGCCCGCACTTCGGCTAAAGACAGCCCACCACTACCGGGCACGTTAACAGCGGGAAATTCGTCCACGGCAATGACGTCCGTATCGAGATGCAGAACAAATTCGTGCGCGTCGGCGTGCACATAAGAAAGCCCCTTGTGGGCCGCGGCGCTCCCACCCTTGGATTGAATATCCGCCGCATCGATGTGGCGCATTGGCGATTTGCTGAGAAATTCCTGTTCGGGAGGATCGAGCCGTTCCAAGCCGAAGAGCGTCACGTCTGGTTCGCGCACGAGCGCGGACTCGCCAAAAAAGCGCACCAATTCGGGGGCGCCCTTGCCGATTACATGGGCGACAACCATTCCGTCGATGCGTCCGGAAGGTGTCGAAGCAGGCGTATTCAAATCCGCGTCGCGGTCAAACCACAATAAGTTGACGTGCTTGTAGTACCGGCGCGCGCCGGTGAGAAGTCCGATGATTTGCGCGCAATCACCGCCCAACACCAGCACGAGTGCGCCGCTCTTCACGGCAAGCTCAGCGCGAACTTTTAAGTCGTTCAGTCCCGCGACAATTTCCTGCAAATTGCGCGCGCGCCTGTGTTCATCGTCGTCCGCGAAAAGTCTCGGCGCGCAGTCGCCATGATCGATCACCTCATAGCCCGCGCTTTGCAGCCGTTCGACCAATCCCGCTGCCCGCAACGCCGCGGGCGCTTTCTCGCTGCCCGCCAAAAACGCAGCCGCGCTCGAGGGCGCGCCAATTAAGGCAATCTTCTTCGGCTGACGGACGATTTTGACCGCCAAGGTTAAGCTCCCTGTTTTGAGTGTCCCCGCCTACCGCGTTGGGTCTACTACAAACTTCGCGGGCATAATCCCCGCCCCGGCTTCCTGCAAAACGATGACGCTACAAATCATTGGCGCTTCTTTTTAACGACGTGGCGCCGGAGCGATCGTGGCCAGTTCCGGAGGCAGCGTGAAGCGCACATCCTCGCGAATCAAATCGAGGTCGCGCTGATCCGTAAATCCAAACTCTGCTAGCCTCTCGCTGACTTGCTCGACGAGCACTTCCGGGGCGGACGCGCCTGCAGTCAAGCCGACGCGCTTTACGCCTTCCAGCCACTTTACGTCAATATCTTTGGCTGAATCGATCAGCTGCGCCTTCACGCCGCTGCGCTTGGCCACCTCGACGAGGCGGTTCGAGTTCGAGCTGTTTGGCGAGCCCACCACCAGCAGAAAATCCACGTCCTTGGCCACTTGTTCGACGGCTTCCTGGCGGTTCTGCGTGGCGTAACAAATGTCATCGCTCGCCGGCCCCTTGATTAAGGGATACTTCTGCCGTAGTCGCGCGACGATCTCTTGCGTGTCGTATAGGCTAAGCGTAGTTTGCGTCAGGAACGAGAGCTTATCCGGTTCGTCCACTTCAAGGGCGTCCACAGCCGCGACCGAATCCACCACGATGGTGCGGTCCGGTGCTTCGCCCGACGTGCCGACAATTTCCTGATGGTCTTTGTGGCCAATCAAAATGATGGTGCGCTTTTCGCGCGCGAATTTCAGCGCCTCGAGATGCACCTTGGTGACCAGCGGACAGGTCGCGTCAATCACTTTCAGCGCGCGGTCCTTGGCTTCCTGGCGGACCGTCGGCGGCACACCGTGGGCGCTGAAGACCAGCACCGCGCCGTGCGGCACGTCCTCGATGGACTCCACAAAAATCGCTCCGCGGCGGCGCAGCTGCTCCACGACGTAGGTGTTATGCACGATTTCGTGATGCACGTAGACCGGCGCGCCGTACGCTTCCAACGCCAGCTCGACGATATCCACGGCCCGCACCACGCCCGCACAGAAGCCCCGCGGCCGTACCCTCAGCAAAACCTTCCCGTTTGTTGCAGTCTGCATCGTTATCCTAAGTGAGTATTTTCCGACGACTGTATCATACCTTACGCCGTGGCCCGCCCGCACCGGGTTTCCACAGCCGACAGTGCTTTCACAATGAAAACCCTTGTTACCAGGACGGAAGGCTATGGTCGATGATGAGGTTGAGAGCGGTCTCGCCAGGACATCCGGATGGATGGCTTTCGTGGACTCCATCAAGGACAAAGCTTCCTCCTCTTTTTGCTACCTCTACATACAAGATTTCCTGTTTTATCGAAGGATTGACTCTCTGATCGATGGATAGCTCGATGAGCCAGCTTTGATCGCCATCATCTGATCCCGGGCAGTGGCGAACGGATTCGATCTCCGTGGAAGCAGGCGTGAGGTTGTTCAATCTAGAGTGCCAGTCTTGAAGGATGGAGTCCCATGAAGTTTTCGACCATCGTTTCGCGTCATCCCAATTCAATTGCGTCCATTGGTCCAGAAAATCTTCCGGGGTGAGTGCTACGGGCGCAATCCTCCTCGATTGAGGATCGTTAAGGTCGTAACGGGAAATAACAATTCCCAGCTCACCGTCAAGATTTCTTAGTTTCCCATGCGTCACGGCGAACCAATCCGATTCAGTGCGAATTTGAAATGCGGGCTCAAAAAAAGGATGGATTGTTTCACGACCTGATACAAGGAGTGTGGGCTGATTTGCGTTCGCTCCCGGCCGCAGCGCCTTATACCGCAGCACATTGGGAGTTCTACGGCAGGAGGGCGGTAAATGCGCGACCACAAGGAACCAGCGTCCGCGTGGATCCGGCGGCGATAGGTTATATTGCATGCCAGTTTCGTCGCCTTCACCTGCTGGGTCGAAATCGGATTCAGCCGCAAGGACCAAATCCCAATGGCGAGCTATTCCCTGAAAGACGTAGATAGCTGAATCCGGATCTGTGTTGCCGCAAGGAAGCCACAGTTGAGTGGAGACAATCAGGATTCCGGGCTCATAACCAGGTTTCCAGTCAAACTTAATTTGACTGATTTCTCCGTACGCATTCCACTTGTGGCTTGGGATTTCCTCCCATCCGGCAGCGGTGAGTTGTTCCATTACTTCTTCTTCGCCGGGAACCGCGTGTCGGTTGGCGTCGTTCAGGTCTTCAACAATAAGGGCCTTGAGCTCATGGTTAAGAAGTCTGAGCAGGCCGGGGACCTTGGCAGGTGGACCCGACTCCAAATCATTAGCATTGGGCAGGCCAATCGATCGAAGCTGCTGAATGGTTTCAACGGCTTTCTGAGCATGAGGCGAAACCGAGCGCGCCGCTAGGTTCGTGCAAGCAAAGGGGGCAAGGCTGAGGCAAACCCAGAGAGGTCTCGTAGGTTTCTTTATAGAAGCAAAGGATTCCAAGTCGACGGTTACGGACCTCAAGGTGACTGAAGTCATCTGAGACTCCCCGCATGATTGCGGCCGAGCAGCTAACTCTCAGTTAGTTGCATTACCGTATTTTGAGTTGCCTATGCTTATGATGTTGGCGTGGCTGAATTGGAAGGCTCTGCCGGCGCGCTACTGGCCGAAGTAATAGCCGTCGCGTGCTTGGACGACCAGGTCTTTCGGTTTGGCGACGAGATGAATCTTGTGATAGCCGACCGTGTTGCCCTTGTCCGGGGTGTAGGCGAGGCTATATTGGTTGCGCAGGTCTTCCTCGATCTCGGCGTAGATGGCGTCAACCGTTTCTTTTTTTGTGACTTTGAACATGCGGCCGCCGGTTTCCTTGGAGATTTGTTCGAGGATTTTCTTGCCGTCGGGGCGCTGCTCTTGCGGAGGGTACCTGCCGCCGCCGTGGCCGCCCATTCCGCCGTGCCCGCCCATTCCGAATCCGCCGGGGCGGCTGTAGTTTTCTTCGTCGTCGGCGAACAAGATGGAGTAGATGATCGTGTCCGAGCGTTGGGCGGTGGCGATGGCCTCGGCCATGGTTTCTCTGCTGCCGTGGTCCACGCCGTCCGAGAGGATAATGAGCGCTTTGCGGCCTTGCTGCTTGCTCATCAGCTCATCGGAGGCAAGAAAAATCGCATCGTAGAGCAGTGTTCCTCCGCCGCGGGAACCTCGGCTGCGTCCTCCTCCACCTCCGCCGTTACCTCCACCGCCTCCATTGCTACCGCCACCGTCGAATTGAGGAGTTGATAGCTTTTGCAACGCCGCCTGCAACTGGGGCCGCGAGGGAGTGAAATCCTGCAATAGTTCCACTTCCCGATCGAAATGAATCACGAACGCCAAATCCTTGTCCTGCCGTAGGAGCTTATCGAGGAAGCTGTAACTCGCGCTACGCTCCTGATCGAGCACGCGCCGCTGGCTCAAGCTGGTGTCCACCAGCAGGCCCAGACGCAGCGGCAAATCGCTTTCGTGGGCGAAATAGTTGATGGTTTGCGGACGACCGTCTTCATCCAACTGAAAATCGTCTTTTGCCAGATTCGAGACGATCTTTCCGTGTTTGTCTCGAACGGTAGCCAGTAAGCTGACGGTTTTGACCTCGACCGCGATCGTTGGCTGCCCTTCCTGCGGGCGCTTCAGCTCTGGCTGCGATTGCCCTTGCGACTGTGACGGCTGCTGGGCCGGTTGCTGAGCCGGCGGCGGCTGTTGCTCCGCCCGAAAATCAAGTGCCGAGAGCGTTAAGAACAAAATCGCGGCCAAACCCATGAACCAGCCAATCGAGCGCGGTCCCTTTATCGAACGGTGAGTTAAACAGCGTGTTGCATCAACTAAAGGAGAGATCTTCATTTTTATCCAAGCTCAACCACTAAAGGAGGGCCGCCTCTAACTACTAGTTCATTCCATTGAAGCGGAAAGTTCCCGTATGTGCCAGAAGATAGGACGCGGGACAGCGCGTTTTGGTTGACCCGCCGGTTTCCGACGCTCACTTTCCCGGGCAAGCCGAATTCTCCGCGACCCGGCACCAAGCCCTTGCCAAATTGGCGCTCACGAAAGGTGCGCCGGACGCTGTAGCATGCAATCTGCGTCCACACATCGTATGAGCACAGAGATGATCATCGCGCCAGTAACTCTCGAAGGTCGCCACATGGGGCTCGAGCCACTCTCGCAGAAGCACCAACCCGGCCTTGCCGCCGTCGGTCTCGATGAAAATCTATGGCGCTGGATTCCAACGCCTGTGCGCACGCCCGAAGAAATGTCCGCTTACATCGCCACCGCGCTCGAAGAGCAAGTTCGCGGCGTTTCGTTACCTTTCGCACTGATCGAAAAAGCCAGTGGCAAGGCGATTGGCAGTACGCGCTACGGCAACATCGATCGCACGCACCATCGCGTCGAGATTGGCTGGACGTGGGTTGCACCGGCGTGGCAACGCTCCGCCATAAACACCGAAGCAAAATACCTTCTCTTGCGCCACGCCTTTGAAATGCTCGGCTGCATCCGCGTGGAACTAAAGACCGATTCGCTCAACGAAAAGTCGCGCGCCGCGATCCTGCGCATCGGCGCTCGCGAAGAAGGCACTTTTCGTAATCACATGATCACCGCCAGCGGCCGCATTCGCCACACCGTTTACTTCAGCATCCTCGATTCGGAATGGCCGGCCGTGAAATCCCGCCTTCAAACCATGCTGCTTCCTTAACGCCCGGGCAAGCTGGGGTACAGCATGCTGTGCCCCTACAAGTGTGGACCCGCTCCGCTGCTCCCGGCATTGAGGTTAACCATTGGATGGCAGGGTCATTCCGCGCGCAGACGCGCGCGCGCGCCTAAGTTAAACTATTAAACAGGACCGAGCGGCTGATCCGCTCGTGCCCAGTGTGCCGGCCCGGCCACGCTGCCGCAGCACAGTTGTCTTTGGGAGCCACAATTAGGCATAGCCTGAATGTCTCCGAAAGACTTGCAGTGAACGCGGCCACTTAACGGAGAGTCTGGTGCCCCCTTCCGATCCAAGAGATCGACGGCGCAGCGAACGCGTGATGCTGCAAATACCCGTCAAGGTTCTCGCCGAGACGCCCGACAACGTCCACGTGGAGGAATCCACGCATACGCTGGTAGTCAACGCGCATGGCGGCTTGATGAAATTGAAAGCGGAGCTCCTCGTGGGCCAGCCGTTCATTCTGGTGAGCCCGCAAAGCGGCATCGAGCAGAGCTGCCGAGTGGTGCGCGTCGATCAGCCAAGCGCGGACTATTTCGCGGTAGCCTTTGAGTTTGACCTCCCCGCGCCGAAGTTTTGGCCGGTCACGTTCCCACCGAAGGATTGGGGAGTTCCTGGGGCCTGATGAATTGTCTATTTGGCACGGAAGGCGAGCCCTGGCACAACCAATTTTCCCACCGCAACTATCCAATCAGTGCAGGGTTCAACAAGGCAGAGGACAAATATGCCTTTGGAGGCTCGTCAGATGCGGTTCTTACGTCCATTTAGCACTACCAAGCGGCTTTTGACCGCTGCTGCTCTACTTTCTTTGATTGTCGTGGTCGGCTGTAATGAGTACGTCACATCCGAGCGCAATCCCGAAGTTCCGATACCCAAGAAGGCCACCTGGGCCTGGCGCCCAATCGAGGCGCAACCCGTTCCGGCGCGCGAGTCACGGCCAGTCATCTCGCGAGACGAGCCGAATCAGGGTGCCAGACCGGTGCCGCAAACCGAAGCATCAAACGAAATTCTCCGCGGACAGATTCGCGTAGCGATCACCAAGGCCTTGGCCGAAAAAGGTTTCAAGGAAGTGACTGACGCGCAGGCTGCCGCTTTTTGGGTCGATTATCACATTGCTGTGAAAGACCAGAGCGCCGCAGTGCCGGTCGGCTACCCCGGCGGGTATCCCGGAGTTGTTTGCGGTCCTTACGGTTGCGTGCAGTCCTGGGGTTGGGGCCCGCCAGCGTACGGCTACCAGAACATCAAATTCCGCACCGGGACCATGGTATTTGACTTCCTGCAAGCGCCGACGAAGAAGCTGGCGTTTCGCGCGATCGGGAACAAACCAGTGAAATCCGGCTTCACTACGTTCACGCAGAGCGATGTCAACTCCCTGGTGAATGCTGTGCTGTGGAAACTTAGCGCGGGCAAGTAACCGATAGTTTGTCGTCACTCGCGAAAAACCACAGTGGGATAGGCATCCTGCCTGTCTCCCAAGCTCCGGGCTCCTCACCATTTTTCTAGAGTGGAGCGAGCTTCTTCAATACAAAACTAGGGCAGCAACCCAAAAACCACGACGCTATTCGGCGTGCCGATGTACACCTTGCCGTTTGCCACCATCGGCGTGACGTACTTGTTGTCGCTGAACTGATCGCGGTTATTGGCCGCCTGATTCGAGTTGTAAAGTTCGGTCGTCAAGTTCGCTGCGTTGTACGCGTGCAGCACGCCAGTCGAGCCATTCTCCACCGCCCACACAATCGCATTCGACGTGCCGTTTGCCGAAATACTTGGCGTCGTCCCCGGGTAAGCAAAGCTGGTGGAGCTTTGCGTCGCGGGCGTAACCGCAAGTTTTGCGCTTGTGATCGGGAAAGCCTTTAGGTGGTCGCCCACCGCGCCGTAATAGACCGTATTATTAAAGTAGCTGGGCTTTGAAAAGACGCCGCCGATCTGCCCGTTGATCTGCTGATAGATATTGTCCGTGCTGCTGTTGAACTTCCCCATGTTGTCGCGGTCGACCACGTAGATGATCGCATCCTTGCCGGAGCCTACTGCGAGATGGCGCGTATTCCCGTTTGCATCCACCAGGTCGGGCAAAAGCAGCGGCCCTCCAGAGCCGAAGTCCGTGTCGGCGTTCGATTCCGAAACTGTATTCGATGGCGTGAAGTAATCGAGCAGAGTGATCGGCGAGCTGGACGACAGCCTTACGTAGCACTGCCCACAATTCGTATTCGCTGGAAAACCGCTCGCGTTCAGCGTTGTGTCGAAGTCTCCGTTTCCCACCATGAAATAAATATTCCCGGAGGCGTCCGCGGCGGGAGCGGTTCCCGCCATCCAGATTCCGCCTTCGCTTCCATTGGGCACGAGATTGAGCACGCTCGTCTGCGCTAACGTGTTCGCGTCATACGACATCACCCACGAAGTGTACGGGCGCGCGTCGCAATGCGAAGACCACGTTGTATAAATCGTTCCCCCGATCTGCAACAATCCCGGGCGTTCCTTGTATTGTTTCGCGTCGAAGACCACGTTTCCGCCAGAGCTGTTGTCGCCCGAACCCGGATAGGTAGCTTGCACAAGCGTTGGCCCACCAAAAAGCTCCGCGCCAGTCGTTAGATCCAAGGCATGCAGACGATGGAAATAATTTCCGTTGGCGTCCTTGGACATCGCCACCACATAGATGGCTCCATGCGTTCCGCGCGAGGGGTCGATGACTGGCGTGGAGGTCACGCCAATCTCGGGCGAGACTTGGCCGCATCCCCGGTTGTCGCTGGACGTTTCGCCACTGCCAAGCAGAGAAACCTTCCACAAAAACGTGCTCGTGTTGCCGTTGATGGAGTCTGCGTCAAACGCGTACACGCTGCCGTGTTCCGTCGCGACATACAAAACATTTTTCGTTCCCACGCTTGGCATGGCTACCGCCGAAAGATACAACGGTTGCGCGTCCACCAGCCCATCCACTGTGAATGCGCCAAGTTTGCCGAAGGTAGTCGAGTTCACATTGGCAGGAGTAAGAATCGTTTCATTCAGGTTCTGCCCGGTGCGCAAATTGTCGTAGTGATAGGTGAGGACATTTATTGTGGAAGTATTGGCCGCACTCACGGTCAGGGTGGCCATTGTGCTCGTTTGGCTTCCTGCCGTGTTGCTGACGATCACGTCGAACTTCGCTCCATTGTCCGTGATTGCCGTGGTCGGTGTCGTGTAGCTCGACGAGGTCGCGCCGTTGATGTTTGCGGTATTCTTCTGCCACTGGTAACTGACCGGCGCCGTTCCCGCCGCCGTCACGCTGAACGTCGCTGTTTGTCCTACGTTCACGCTCTGATTTGCCGGTTGCGTCGTAATTGTCGGAGCCACTGCCAATGCGCTCACCGTAAGCGTAGCCATCGCGCTGGTCTGCGTTCCGGCTGTGTTGCTGACGATCACTTCGAACTTTGCGCCATTGTCGGTCGTTGCCGTCGCAGGAGTGGTGTAGCTCGATGCCGCAGCACCAGCAATGTTCGCGCTATTCTTCTGCCACTGATAACTCAGCGGCGCGGTACCCGTCGCCGTCACGCTAAACGTCGCAGATTGTCCCACGTTCACGCTTTGATTCGCAGGTTGCGTCGTAATCGTCGGCGCCACTGCCACTGCGCTCACCGTCAGCGTAGCGATCGCGCTGGTGATACTTCCGGCCGAATTGCTCACCACGACATCGAATTTCGCTCCGTCATCGCCCGCAATGGTCGCCGGTGTCGTGTAGCTGGCCGCCGTTGCCCCGCTGATGTTCGCGCTGTTTTTCAACCACTGATAACCAAGCGGCGCCGTACCTGACGCCATCACGCTAAACGTCGCCGTTTGCCCCACCGTCACGATTTGATTCGCTGGCTGCGCCGCGATTGTCGGCGCCACCGCGCGAGTTCTGGCGTTCGAACTGTTGGATGAAGTCAGCCCGGCGCAGCCGGCGAACGCTAGCGAAGCAACAATCGCACTTACGTGGATTAGGAAAATTGGTCGGCGCACGGACGTACCCCCATTTCAAATCGAGCGGCCGGGCTGGGTTGGGGCCGCAGTTTCGGGGAAGGCGGACCGGCCCACGCCGGAATGCCGCGGCAATGAATAGACACTCTCTTACCTTCAGCTTAGACTCTGCCAACTGGAATTACACCTGAACAGAAGTACAGTTCTCGGCCAGAGCGTCACGTTGCTCCTCTCTGAACCATCGGTACAAGCAAGATCTCTACGGCTCCTTCAGCCCCATGGTTCCTTGCCTCCGCAACGCGCTGCCTCTATCCTTTTCTTCCTATGCTCCTCAAAGACCAAGTTGCCTTGATCACTGGCTCAGGCCGTGGCATCGGCCGCGCCATCGCTCAACTCTTTGCCACCGAAGGCGCCGCAGTCTTCCTGACTGCGCGCACGGAAGCAGAGCTCGCCGCCACGAACGAAGAAATTTCCAGCCACGGCGGACACGCAGGCTACTCGCTTGCCGATCTTGCGCTCGAAGCTAATTGCACACGCGTCATCGCCGAAACGCGCGCAAAATTTGGCAAGATCGACATTCTCGTAAACAACGCCGGCCATTATGGCCCTGTAGTTCCCGTCGAAGATTATCCTCTTGCGGATTTCGACAACGTTATCGCCGTCCATGTGCGCGCCGCCTTCCTGCTCAGCAAACTCGTACTCCCTGAAATGTATGCGCGGGGCGCCGGCGTTATCCTGAACATTTCGAGCCTCTCCGCCAAAGCTGCGTTCCCGTGGGGATCGGCCTACGCGGCAGCAAAGGCAGGGATGCTCGGCCTAACGCGCATCACCGCCGCTGAAGCCGCCCGCAAAGGCGTCCGCGTCAACGCCATCTGCCCGGGCCCTGTCACCGAAACGCGTATGTCGAAGGACTTGGGCAGCATCCTTGCCGCAAAGCTCGGTGTAAGTCCCAAAGAACAGCTAGCTGGTTTTCTGAACACAATTTTGCAAGGCCGCGGGCAAACCGCAGACGAAGTCGCCCGCGCCGCGCTCTTTCTCTGCTCCAACCAGTCCAGTGCCATCACCGGCCAATCCATCAACGTCGACGGCGGCGCCGCATTTTTCTAATATTTTTTCTTAAATGTGAGCCGTAGTGGCACGGCCTGCCGTGCACGCGGACCTTCAATTCAACGCGCGGCTGGCAGGACTTGGATGGTGTGCAGCCAGGTTTCCACCAACTGAGGCCACCCGGTAACGGGCAGCTCGGTTTGGCGAAGTCCATACCCATGCCCGCCCTGCGCATACAAATGCATCTCCGCGGGAACCTTCGCGTTTTTCAGGGCAAGAAAATACACGGTCGAGTTCTCGACGTGCACCGGATCATCCTCCGCTTGCACGATAAAGGAGGGCGGGGTCTGCTCCGTCGGATGGATGTCCGCATTCGCCGCAAAGTTCTGCTCCGCAATTGCCAGGTAGCCCGGATAAACAATCACCGCAAAATCGGGGCGGCAACTCACGTGGTCAGCCGCATCCACCAATTCGTAAAGCCGCTTATCGAAATGAGTGCTCAGGGCAGCGGCAAGATGAGCGCCCGCTGAAAACCCCAGCACGCCGATGCGCTTCGGGTCGATGTGCCACTCCGCAGCGTGGGAGCGCACGATACCTAGCGCGCGCTGCGCGTCTTGCAAAGCAGCATCAGACTTGGGATACGGCCCGGTATCCGGCACGCGGTATTTGAGCAGCACGCAGGTCATCCCCGCCGAAGTGAGCCAGTCGCACACTTCCGTGCCCTCCAGATCAATCGCAAGAATTCGATAGCCACCTCCAGGAAAAACCACGACCGCCGCGCCCGTATTCTTGCCCGAAGGCGTGTAAAGCGTGAGTGTCGGAGCGGAAACATTGCCGATTCGAATGACCGGCTTCCCGGCAACCGCACGATCCTTAGCCGTGGTCGTGTCGCCTTCGGGAGGTAAATTGGTCGGAGCGCCGGGCGCTCCATGCGGCCACAAATCCAACGTCGTATGGCCTGGCGCGGGCGGCCACTGCGCAAACAAACTCGTGGATATACCCATGACAGCGACGAGCAGAGTCAAAAAGTGGCGCACGTGGAGAACATCGAATCTCAAATTTGCGGCGCTGATCGTAGCACGGAGCGTAGACGAGTGGGCTTCTGTTCGAAAAGTTTGCCCCTTGGTAGTATTCCCAAAATACATTCGGCCCAAGCCACGCTCGTTTCCGTCCATACCATAAAGGACTGGTCTTATTTGCTGGCCGCGGCCTGGGCTTGGTGAACGAGCAGCAGGAAACCCTTTGAGGTGGCATCCTTTTCGAGCCCGGCAAAATGCTCACGGGCCGCCACACTTTTTCCCTGCTTCATCTCGATCTCGGCGAGCGCCAATCGCGCTTCGAGTTCGCAGCGGCCGCAACCCAGGCGGGAGGACTCGGCGAGCACATTAGCTAAGCTCTTTGAAGCATCCGTCGCCTTACCTGTGGCTGCATGAGTACGGGCAGCGGTAATGAGAGTGTCTATGCCGATCAGCCGGCTTTCCGTGGTTGCGGCCGCCAGCTCGGCGACATGAATCTCTTTTTCGGCTTCGACTAACTTTCCCTGGGCGAGTAGAGAACGGCTGAGGAGACTCCGCGCGTTAAGTTCATTTCCTGGAGCTTTTTCCGCGATTGCCAGCTGAATGCTATGCTGCGCCGGTTGTTCGGCATCGGCTGGGCGCCCTTCTTCGATGGAGAGAGCGGCAAGCGCCAAAACGCTATCATTTATGGTGACCTTTTCGGCGATCTTAGTGCGAGTCGCGAGCGCTTCTTCGTGAGCCTTGCGGGCCTGATCGAGTTTTCCCTGGAGCTTGAAGAGTTCGCCCTGGACAAACGTGGCATAAGCCACAGCGCGCTGGTTGCCGGCTTGCTGGAAGATCGGCATCTGTTCCTCGATAGCTTTTTGTGCGGCCGGCAGGTCCCCGAGATCGAGAAGCATTGCCGCCAGATTATTCAGGCCGAGGGCCGTGCCGGATTTATCGCCAATCTCGCGGCGGATAGCGATGGATTGTTCCTGCAACTTGCTGGACTCCACGAGCTGGCCCTGCTCGTGATACACAATCGCCAAATTTCGTGAGCGCACGTGCAATGCCGCGTTTTTCGCCGATTTCCTGCGTAATGGCCAAGGATTGTTCGTACAATTTTCTCGCAGCTGCAAATTTGCCCTGCTGGTAGAGCAAGACAGCGATATTGTTTAGGCTGACGGCTTCGCCTATCCGATCGCCGGTCTCGCGGCGGATGGCAACGGACTGTTCATAGGCTTGCCGCGCATTTGTGAAATCCATTTGATCCTTGAAAGCGATGCCGATGCTATTCAGCGCGTCGCTCACGCATCGTTGATTGCCGATCTTGCGGCAAGTATCGAGAGCTTCTTGCTGGTTCTTTTGTGCGCCCGCTAAATCGCCGTGTTCGTAGAGAACGGTTCCCAAATCGTGCAAGGCCCGGGCTTCTCCCCCGAAGGTCGCCCGCTTCCGCGTAAATTTGCCGAGATGTTTCCGCTGCCTTTTGAAATTGCTGGACATCACCCAGGTCGTAATAGGCGCGCGCTTGTCCCATCTCGGCACGCGCCACGAGGAGCCGTGCGCCAAGTTTCTGGCCTTTTTCTGTTGCGCGCAGCGCCGCCGCAAGCTCGCGCTTAAACTCAGACTGCTCGTGAACCGCAACAATTTCGGCGAGATCGATGCGTGGATCTTCCGAAGCGGGCGCAGGCAAGTTACGGAGTAATTCCAATGTCGCCATCGCATCCTTGTTCAAAGTCCCGGAAGTCTGCGCTTGGGCGAGGCGCAATCCGTAGTCGAGATTGTCCGGAGCGAAGTTCCAGAGCGTGTGGTAGACCTCAACCGCTTTTGACCAGTTCTTGATCGCCTCGTAGTAGCGCCCTTCAATCGAGAGACGATCCTCACGCGAGAGGTTTTCAGACAAATCGAAAGCCTTCTTGGCTTCTTCAGCTGCCTTAGCGTCATACCCAAGCGAGGACTACGCGGCAGACAGTGCGGAATGGGCGAGCGCATAGTTCGGATCGGCAGCGACAGCTTTTTCAAGTAAATCGCGCGCAGCCAATGCGTCAAAGACGCGGAGTTTCGCAAGCCCTTCGGCGTAAAAACGAGATGCTTCCGCGTTGGAAGCGATGGCCGCGCGGAGGTTTCCCGCTTCGGCCTCGGAAATATTGTCGATGGCAAGTTCCCTCCGCAGGTCGCGGCCAGCCCGCGAAACAAGTCCGAAAAGTTCGCCTTCTGTCCCCGTTTCGGAAACCACGCCGATCGTTTCACCGGTTCGGGCGTCTTGTAGACGCAAATCCACGCGAACCTGTCCGCCCCCTTCTTTCCCGAGGTCCACGAAGGATCCGAGGACCACGTAGTCAGTGCCCAGATTGTTGCGAACGCGCGTCAGCGTGTCCTTGGCCAAACTATCGGCATCCGACAAAGAAAGATCCATTTTCGCTCGCACGACATTCTCTTCCGCCACGGTGCGAATCTGTCCGCCGGTTCCGAGCTCCGTCGTCAGCATCTCCGATAGCCCAGTAGAGAGCCACGCGGAATCCGCTCGGCCAGCAGCGTTCTTAAACCCCAGCACCGCAACAGATCGCCGGACGGGTATAGCCGTTGCCGACGGTTGCGAGCGCGCTCTC
>DATFZQ010000190.1:0-3046 GCA_035314345.1 Candidatus Acidiferrum sp. | reverse complement strand
TGCTTTCGCTGTGGACTCACGGCAAATACTTTCCGCTTCGTTATACCAGACCGTCCGTAGACCGCGAGACCACCGACGTGCTGGAGCTAAAGCCATGAATAGCGCAACTTCGGTACAGCCCAGCCCGTGGTATTACTTGCTCGCCGTGCCTTTCTTCGTGGTCGGAGCAGGTTTCTTTGTTTACACGCTGCTGCACGGATTTCTGCATCTCACGGATTCTTTGACGCAAGTCGTGGTTCCCGGGGAGGCCGAACTCACTCTGAAGCAAGGGCAGCCATATACGATCTTTTTCGAGCAGCAATCCGTAGTGAACGGAAAGATCTACTCGACAAATGAATCGCTGAATGGCTTGCAGTGTAAGGTCACCGCACTTTCGAATGAGCAAGACATTCCTATCGGCCGCCCAAGAATGTCTACAACCTATAACCTTGGCGGGCGATCGGGCCGGTCGATCCTCGGGTTCCATGTTCCTGCCGATGGGCAGTACAGATTTGCTTGTGGTTACAGCGAGGACGCGAATGGGCCGGAGGCGGTGTTGGCCGTGGGCGATGGCGTGGGAGAGAAAATCTTTAGCATGGTCGTTCGAAGCTTAGGAGCGATATTTGGCGGCGTCGGCTCCGCCGTCATTGTTTTCCTCATTGTTCTCGCGCTTCGAGAGCGCGCGAAAAAGCGATTGATTCCCGCCTCGCCGATGCAATCCTAGCCAGGCATGCCCGCGAGAATCTGCTCACAAAAAAAGCTTGGTAGAAGCAAAAGTGATCCTTCCACACCTACCGATTGCTTTTTGCTCGCGCAATGCAGTCAGCGACCTTAGCGACCTGCACCATCTCCGCAACGTCGTGTACACGAACAATGTGTGCGCCGCCCAGGATGCTCGCCGTAACCGTTGCTGCCGTGCCCCAGATTCGCTCCTCCGGCGGAGCAGGTGTACCATTGCGGGCCAGCGTCGCCCCAAGAAATCCCTTGCGTGAACTTCCGACAAGCAGCGGATAGCCAAGTGCCACAAGTTGCGGAAGCTTTTGCAGCAACTCGTAGTTCTGTGAATAACTTTTCCCGAAGCCAATTCCGGGATCCAAAATAATCTGCGACTTTTCCACGCCTGCCTTGCGCGCCCTCGCCACGGATTCTCGCAACCCTCGAAATACATCCCGCATGACATCTCTCGCGAAGGGCCCGCGCTGCATGGTTCCAGGCTCGCCGCGCATGTGCATCAGAATGAGCGGCACGCCATACTTCGCCGCGATTTCAGCGATGCGCGCGTCGTTCTTCAATGCCGAGACGTCGTTGATAATCTCCGACCCGGCGCGAAGAGCGAGCTCCGCAACCGCGGAGCGCCGCGTATCCACCGATATGGGAATTTTGAGCCGGCCCCGCAACCCTTCCAGCACAGGAAGAATGTGGTCCAACTCTTGCGAAGCCGAGGCTGCTTCCGAACCTGGGCGCGTGGATTCACCTCCAATGTCAAGCAGGTCGGCGCCTGCGAGCTCCAGCGCGAGGGCATGTTCAATGGCGATCCCAGGTTGCTCGTACTTTCCGCCATCGGAAAAACTGTCCGGCGTAACGTTCAAGACGCCCATCACTAGCGTGCGCTCACCAAGAACGAGCGTTCGCGAGCGCAATTTCAACCGGAATTTCTTGAGTGGTTTCATTCGAACGGCAGGCTGGAAGTTTAACCCAGGTCGGGCAGACAAGCTTGACTGTCACCCTCTTTAGACCAAAAGCCATAACGGACAGGCAGGAGTGCCTGTCCTACAACTAATCCAAATCAAAATCGCGAAGCGGCTTGCCCGCGGGGGCGTCCTTGGCCTTCTTCATCGCTTCTTCGAACTTCTTGGCGAGAATATCTTCCTTGTGGGTTTCTTGAAAAAACGAGTCGGCAAATTTGTCTTCGCGCTGACGCCGCTGCTCCGCAAGAATCCCCTGGGCATTTTCCAGATCGACGTTTGGCCCAGCTTTCACGGGAGCCTCGTGTGACAGCACTGCTCCAAACACAGCGTCGACCACCAGCTTCGCCTGGCAGCACGGGCACGTCACATGCAGATTGTCCGGTTCCTTCTTTCCCATAAGCGCATTCTACGCCATTTTGCCCGCAACGGTCACCGCCGCGCTGCCGTCAGAATCTGTCCAGTCCAAAAAAAAGTAGGGGCACGATATATCGTGCCCCTACAGACAAATGCTCGCCACTATCTTGTGTCTACGCCTTGGCTGGATTCTCCCCGCGCGTAAATCCCGCTGCTGGCCGCAATTCTGGCCGCACCATTTTAGGATCCGTGCTCGGCGCAGCCTGTGCTGGAGGAGGAGGCGTCTGCGGCTTTTCCGGCAGCGGCTTGCCTTCCATCAGCATTTTCACTTCATTCGCGTCGATCACTTCACGTTCGAGCAAAGCTTGGGCAATTCGCTCGAGCGTCTCGCGGTTCGTAGAAAGCAGCCTCTTCGCATTCTCGTAGCCGCTGTTGACGATCCGCTTCACTTCCTTGTCGATCTGAATCGCCGTATCTTCCGAGTAGTCGCGATGCTGCGTAATTTCGCGACCCAGGAAGATCGCCTCATCCTTTTTGCCATACGCCAGCGGCCCAAGTTCGCTCATGCCCCATTCGCAGACCATGTTGCGTGCCAAGTCGGTAGCCCGTTCGATATCATTGCCGGCGCCGGTCGTGATGTGCCCAAGAAAGATCTCTTCCGCCGAGCGCCCGCCCATCAAAACGGCGAGCATGGCTTCTAAATATTCCCGAGTGTAGGTGTGCTTGTCGTCTTCAGGCAATTGCATCGTCAACCCAAGCGCCATCCCTCGCGGAATGATCGTCACTTTGTGAACCGGATCGGCACCTGGCGTCATCGCTGCGACCAATGCATGACCCGCCTCGTGATAAGCCGTGTTCTTCTTTTCTTCGTCAGAGAGAATCATCGACTTGCGCTCGACGCCCATCAACACCTTGTCTTTGGACATCTCGAAGTCGACCTGCATCACGAACTTGCGATTCTGCCGCGCGGCCCACAGAGCCGCTTCGTTCACCAGGTTCGCTAGGTCAGCGCCAGAAAAGCCCGG
>DATFZQ010000189.1:0-2206 GCA_035314345.1 Candidatus Acidiferrum sp. | reverse complement strand
CCTGGTTGTCGATGACGAAGAGGCCATTCGAGAAGTGGTCTCAACCATGCTGGAGTCTCGCGGTTACCATTGCACCGCTCTCAGCAATGGCCGGGCCGCTCAGGAATATGTCCGCCAGCAGACGCCCGATCTTGTCCTTAGTGATCTCCCAACTATAAAATAACATCTTACAAGCAGATTGGAATCATAATAGTCCTCATCCAGTCGTGGGACTGGAATCCCGAACAGTCCTGGAGTATAGGTAAACATGGAAGACGAGCCCGTTTTCCTTGCGAAAGAAGAAGTCCGGACATTATGCTATAGTTCTTCCTATTTGATGGTCATGAGGAGGAACTACAGCATTATGCGCCCCACCGTCTTTTCCGCCAACCGACTGCGGCAATTTCTGCGCAGGAATCGCGTCGCCACCTTGCCGCAATTGAAACAATTGTTGGGTACGCAGGCCGATATCACCGTCTTCCGCAAGCTGAAGGAGCTCTCCTACCGTACCAGTTATTCCCACCGCGGTTCCTTCTACACGCTCGACGAAATTGCCGTCTTCGACGAGCGCGGCTTGTGGTCGTTCGACTCGGTTTGGTTTTCTCGTTATGGCACCCTGGTGGCCACTGCGGAAGTCTGCGTGACGCAGGCTCCGGCTGGCTATTTCGCTTCCGAATTGGAAGAAATCCTCCACCTGCCGGTCAAGGAGCCGCTGCTGCAGTTGGTCGAACAAGATCGGATCGCCCGCCAGATCGTGTCCGGCTTATATTGGTACTGTGCCGGCAATGCTCGTACCCGGCAGCAGCAGTTGCGGGCGCGGCAATTGCTGCTGGCGCAAGCCGCGGCGGCCTCCCCCGGCATCCCGTCCGATCAAGTGTCGGATGAACTTCGGGCGGCGATTGTACTGTTCGCCAGCGTGCTGGACGAACAGCAACGGCGTTTGTACGCTGGTCTGGAATCGCTGCAGTTGGGTGGAGATCGCCAGATCGCCGACCTTCTCCACCTGGACCCCCACACGGTGGCCAAAGGGCGACGGCAGTTGATGACCCACGATGTGGAGGTGGGCCGCGTGCGTGCCGTAGGTGGAGGGCGCAAGCGGGTGGAAAAAAAACGCCCGTCGTGATCGATGCCATCCACAAACTGATGGAAAGGGAAACGGCTGGCGACCCGATCAGTGGACTGAAGTGGACCCGGAAAACCACCGAGAAGATCGCTCGACAGCTCCAGCGGTTGGGGATTGCCGTCAGCCGCAATACCGTCGGACGGCTGTTGCGGCAGATGAACTATTCCCTGCGCACCAACCGCAAGAGGATTTCTGCCGGTTCTACTTCCGACCGTGACCGCCAGTTCCGTTCTCTCTGTCGGCAGCGTGATCAGTTCGAAAAGCGCGGCGATCCGGTCCTGAGCGTGGATGCCAAAAAGAGAGAGTTGATTGGTAACTTCAAGAACCCCGGAGTCAAATGGGCGCCATCCGCGACCGCTGTCAACGATCATGACTTCCGTTCCGCCGCCAGGGGCATCGGTATTCCGTATGGTATCTATGATACGCAGACCAACCGCGGCTCTGTTTTCCTGGGAACTTCCCACGAAACATCGGCCTTCGCCGTCTCCTGCCTGCGCAAATGGTGGCAAAGAGAAGGACGCAAGCGCTATCCACAATCCGGCCACATGCTGATCCTGGCCGATACGGGCGGCAGCAATGGGGCGCAGCGTGGCGCCTGGAAGCAAGAGATCCAGCGGCAACTGTGCGACCGCTTGGGACTCAGCGTCACCGTTTCTCACTACCCTTCCGGCGCCTCCAAATGGAATCCCATCGAGCACCGTTTGTTCAGCCAGATCAGCAGGAACTGGGCAGCCGAGCCTCTGGATAGTTACGAGAAGGCCTTGAAGTTCATTCGCACCACCGCAACCACGACTGGCTTGAAAGTGACTGCACACCTGGATACCACCTACTACCCGACTGGCATCAAGGTCTCAAAACAAGAACTCTCACAACTCTCCATCCGGCAGAAACGCGTCCTGCCAAAATGGAATTACACGATCTCGCCACAGATGTGAAGTTGTTCTTGGGCGGTTGCTTAGCTAAGCTAGTTACAGTTGTCTCTGTTGCTCTGGTCGCGCGTTACATAAACCCTCGATCAAAACTCTGGTGCGCCTGAGCCCTCAAGTAAAGCCGGCAGACTGCTGACCAGACCATCTGAATTGCTTCCAGAATCCAGCCCGCGGT
>DATFZQ010000188.1:0-4814 GCA_035314345.1 Candidatus Acidiferrum sp. | reverse complement strand
TACTATCCTTCCCTGAGTGTTAATGTCAGCCCGGTTGCGCAGTCCCTGTATGGGTTGCAGCAAACCCTACCCTGGGGACACACAGCCGGCCTCACGGGCGGATTGAGTTTAAGTCTGAACTGGACGGTGTTTGACGGAGGTGCTCGAAAAAACAAGGTTGTGCAAGCCGAAGCGAACGTCCGCTCGGCGGAAGCGCAAGTCAACGCCGCGCGCGATGAGATTGCCAACCAAGTCTGGGCAGCTTACTCAAACCTGAACACCGCTTTTCGCCAGCGCCAGGCAGCGACCGCGCTACTGGACGCCGCCAGCCAGTCCTACAATTCCGCTCTTGAATCCTATAACTACGGTCTGCGTAACTTTTTGGATGTCACGGCGGCCCAGCGGACCCTCGCACAGGCTCGCTCAACGGACGTACTTGCCCGTACCCAGGTGCTTACCGCTTTAGCAGATCTGGCATTCCGAACGGGCGATTCGATTCAACCAGCAGCGAGGCCTTGACCATGCGCGCCACCGGGAAACGTCGAAGTGTGAGGCTCGGGTTCTTAGCCTCGCTCTCTGCGTTGCCACTTGCCAGTTGCTCGCGGGCTCCTTCCGTCGATGTCCTGGGGTCGTTTTTCCCGGCCTGGCTCGTCTGCTTGACGCTGGCTGTTCTGCTCACCGCCCTCACGCGATTGGTATTGCTGCGGTTCCACATGAATCTTGATTTAGCGGTGCTGGCTTATCCGAGCCTCGCTGCATTGTTTACGTTTGCGTTGTGGCTGATTTTCTTTCACTAGCTTGGCAGGAACCGGGACTATGAATTTCGAGACGGATTCCAGACCGCAGAGGGTGCTTAGCCGCCGAATTAGCGTGGCCATCGCAGTAGCCGCAGCCCTGCTCGGGCTGCTGGCACTCTACCGCGCCAACCACTATCCACGGACGGATGATGCCGAAGTGTTTGCGAATTTCATCGGTATCGCGCCGCAAGTCGACGGGCCGATCGTGCGACTGAATGTGCGTGACAACCAGTTTGTAAGAAAGGGCGATCTGCTGTTCGAGATCGATGAGAGGCCGTATCAGTATGCGCTCGAACGCGCCCTTTCCGAGCAGGCTGCTCTCGAAGGGCAGATTACAGACGAACAGCGCAGAATTGCAGCACTGGTGAGTGCGGTTTCCGTGTCGCAGGCGGGCATCCACAGCTCGCAGTCAGATGTAAACCGATGGGCAGCCGCTGTCGATCAGGCCCGGGCGGATGTGTCCAATGCTGAGCAAGGCGTGAACCGAGCAAGGGCAGAGTGGACCTATGCGAGTAACAACCTGCATCGTCTCGAACCTCTCCTCACAAGACAGTTCGTCACGGTAGACCAGGTGGACCGAGCAAGAACTTCAGAAACCGCCGAGGCAGAAGCTCTGAAACAAGCAGAGTCACAACTACGGCTTTCGCAGGCCGGACTTCAGTCGGCTTTGGCGCAATACGAACGGTCCCAATCCGTCGTGGACGAAAGCAAGGCCTATCACGAGCAAGCCCAGCACGCTGTCACCACGCTTGATCCACTAACGAATCAACGCGGCGCCAAAGCATCTTCCGTAGAAACCGCGCGATATAACCTCGGAAATTGCCAGGTCTATGCGCCGTTCGATGCGCTCGTAACAAATCTCAATCTTTCCGAAGGTGCCTACGCCCATGTGGGGCAACAGGTATTCACTCTGATTGACGCGCGGACCTGGTGGGCGATCGGTAACTTCCGCGAAGGCGAACTCCAACACATCGTGCCTGGTATGCGGGCCGACGTCTACGTTATGTCGAAACCGAATTTGCGATTCAAAGGTGTTGTGGACAGCGTGGGATTTGGCGTTACTCCTGATCCGGATGTCTTTGGCCGCCTGGAACCCGGGCTTCCGGACGCGCAGCGAACCCTCAATTGGGTGCATTTGGCTTCGAGATATCCGGTTCGGGTCCGCGTGCAAAATCCCTCCCCCGAATTATTTCGAGTCGGCGAGTCCGCCGTTGTCACAATTCGCGGAGATTGAGAATGGCCACAATTGCGCAAAGCCTACACGAATCGCCCGGCGCTCTACCTTGGTTCCTAGATTTTCTCAAGGAGGAGCTCGCTCCATATCCAGGCCGGGCAGGAATAGTAGCGCGGATGGTAATTGCCGCGGCGCTGGTCATGATTATTTGCGAGACCTTTCGTATTCCCTATGCCTTCGAGGCTGCGATTTACACACTCATCATTTCGCGCGCAAGCCCAAGGGCCACGCTGCAATCAGCTGGAACAACATTCCTCTTTGTCGGGGTTGGGGGAGCCTATGTTTTGATTTCGGCGGGCTTCGTTATCAGCATTCCCATCTTACATTTTCTCTGGGTGATTGCTTCATTCGTTCTGACTTTTTATGCACTCAGCGCGATGACAAATTACGGCGCGGCTTCAACATTCGCCCTGGTGATCGCTGTCGGCATTCCCATATGGGAACGGCATGTCTCCGCCGAAACTAATGTCGAAGATACGCTCTGGCTCACTTTGGCGGTATCGGTAGGAGCTCTGGTTACTGCGGCAATAGAGCTGGCGTTTGCTCGTGCGAATCCAGGCGACGATATTGTGCTGCCCATCGCGGAACGGCTGTCTGCGGTCGAGAGTCTGTTGGTTTGTTACGCCAAACGCTGTCCTCCAGATGACCAAAGTAAAAAGAAAATCATCAGGTTCGGCATGCTTGGAACCTCGAGTTTGCGGGGGCTTCTCCGCCGCGCGGACTATTCGACCCACTACAGGGCACAGATGAGTGGTGTTGTTGCGCTGGTTGGAAGATTGGTCGACATTACCGCCACCTTGACCGGACTCAGCTTCGAGCTTACTGATACCGATGCGGAGCAATTGCGTACCTTGGGGATGGCCGTCGCAATCATTCGCACCGATCTAATGAATCGGCGAATCTCGAGCACGATTCACTTTGACCCTGACCATGCCCCCTCCCATGTTCCGCTATTGCACGAAATGCAGCATACGGTTTCGCTCATCCCACAAGCGTTCACGTATTCGGAGTCGACGAAAGTGCACCTACCGCCCTCGCCCGACGCGCTGCAATCGAAACTCTTGGCTCCAGATGCATTCGTTAACCCTGAGCATCTTAAGTTCGCACTACGAGGGTGCTTGGCGGCCAGTGGCTGTTACATCATCTATAACTCCCTCGCGTGGCCAAACATCGGCGCACCCGCTATAGCCACGTGCCTGTTGACGGCGATTTCCGCTGTCGGAGCCTCTCGACAAAGACAGATTCTGCGCTTCGCCGCGTTCGTGGTGGGCGGGCTCCTTATAGGGATAGGCTCGGAGATATTCATTCTCCCGCATCTCGATTCGATTGGCGGATTCGCAATCTTCTTCATACTTGTCATGGCGCTGGTCTCATGGTTCATGACATCAAGCCCGCGATTGTCATATTTCGGATTTCAGATCGCTGTGGTCTTCTGCCTCATTAACCTTCAAGAGTTCGCGAGGCAGACATCGCTCGCTGCGGCAAGGGACCGAATCGTTGGGGTCGGCCTCGGACTATGCATGATGTGGCTTGTATTTGACCGGCTCTGGAGTGCACCTATTGCGGTGGAAATGAAAAAAACGTTTATTTCCAGCCTGCGATTACTCGCCCAATTCATACGAGAACCAGTTTCGAAAGATCCGAAGGTTGCCGTCGGACAGACCTATTCGCTGCGTGAAATGATCAACAGCAGTTTCGACCAAGTGAGAGCGCTCGCCGATGGCCTCCTACTCGAACTCGGCCCTACGCGGCTGCAGGACCTTGCTTTGCGCGGTCGAATCGTGCGGTGGCAGCCGCGGCTGCGGATGCTTTTTATAACGCGAGTTACTTTGTGGAGATACCGCGTCCGGCTTCCCGGTTTTGAATTGCCTGCGCCGGTGGCTTGGGCGCAACAAGAGTTCGATAAAGGCCTCGCCGATGTGGTGGATGGTATGGCCGACCGGCTGGAGGGCAAAGCATCGGAGAGGAAAGACGACTTCGAAGATGCATTCGGGGACCTAGAAAAGAAGGTCCTGTCTTGCTGTTCCAAAGGACCGCCAGGATTACTTGCACCAGAACTGCGAACCTTTCTTGCTCTGTCCCGCAGCATTGAAAACGTGACGTCGTCCTTGGATAACGACATCTAAGGAGCGACCTCACACAACCTGCAGCGAAGCGCAAGTCTCCTGCCATCCGATTGACACGACCGTCGGGGACGATGACGGAATCTTGTTACTCGTAATGTGTGTGTTCCCTTCGACCGCGCCGGTCATCTCCCCTTTGTCACTGTGGGCTTGGCTGTTAAAGAACAACGCATGCCTTGCTGGCGTACTTCAGCTCAGTCCTTGGTGCGATCTCCTCGAGCTGTGATTCGACTTCCATAATCCTGTCGGCATCTGCGTAAACTCGTTCTTATCTGCATGACAGGCCGAGCCTTCTCGTTCTGATTGGTTCCCTCTGAAATTTCGGCACTTCAGAATCTTCGGCACGATCTTCTGCAGCAAGAGCAGTGGATTCAACGCAATCGCGTTGGCCGCTCGATTGCATTTGTATAGGGTGGGCGTCATCTGGCAGCGGCAGTCCGCAGGGACCTAAAACTGGAGGGACAAAGTCATGGACCAATTTGCTACCAATGCATCTGGCGGACTCAAAATGAGTGAAAACGAAAACCCGGATCATCTCGAGTTGATGCGCTTGCTACAAGAGGCGAAGCCACTCACGGAACCACTGTTTCCTGACCAACAAAAGAAATGGGCCGCCGAAAGCCCACTCGCTCAAGAGATTTCCGCGATTCTCGTGAACCACCCCGAGTATTACGACGAAAT
>DATFZQ010000187.1:0-35391 GCA_035314345.1 Candidatus Acidiferrum sp. | reverse complement strand
GCACGAGACTCACATAAGTGATCTTGTATTTTGAAAATGCTTCACGCACAAACTCGGGCCGGAGCGTGCGCAAATGCACCACGGCAGCTCCACAAATGAATGGCCCGAAAAAGCCGACCATGAAGTCGATGGCGTGATTTGTCGGCAGAATGCTGAGATATCGCACGCCCGGCGAAAATGGATAGATAGAGGTAAGGGCGACGCACTGCTCGAGGTAATTTTCGTGGGTCATCATGCAGCCTTTGGGGCGGCCGCCGGTGCCTGAAGAATAGACGATGCACGCTACTTCCTTGCGGGTGCGCGGAACAAAAATCGGTTCACCGTTACCGCGAAACTCTTCCCAGCGTATGGCACCGTCGAGGTCGACGTTCATGGGTGCTTCGGTCACCACAACGGAGCTCACGTTCGTCGCTGCAGCGCGGCCCGCCGCCACGCTCATTTGGCGCCAAATGGGATATTCGGTGATCAGGACTTTTGCACCGGAATGCTTAAGCAGTTGCCACTGCTCATCCGGCGTGAGCTTGTAGTCGAGCGGCACCAAAACTCCACCGGCATAAAAAATCGCATAAGCCGAAATCAGCCACTTGGACTGATTCGTCATGATGATGCTGGCGCGATCTCCCATGGCGAAGCCTTCGTCTTGAAGTGCCTTCGCGAGCGGGCGCGCGCGCTCTTTGAAGTCCCGATAAGTGAGTCGTTCTTTTTCGCGCTCGCGGTCGGCCTCAATCAGGCAGACTTCGTTTGAAAATTCTTCCAGCGCATCCTTCAGCGCCGCGCCGATGGATTGATATTTCGAGAGGTCCAGCATTACAGGCGGGATTGAATCCGCGCAGCGAGAGTGCGAAAGTCGCTTACGCCCTGCACTTCATAATCGGGCAACTCAATGCCGAAATGATTTTCGAGGCGGCTTAGCATCTCGAGCGTTTGCAGACTGTCGATGCCGAGCTTCTTGAAGAAATCGTCTTCCGGCGCGAGCGAGCCCGCCGGCACTTTGAAGTGTTTCGACGCCAGATCGAGGACTTCCTGGGTGGTTTGTTCAAGCGTTCGCATGGAAGCTTAAATTTACCATTTTCCGGACGAAGAAAGAAAATGGCGGGCCCGCGGGTGAAGCCGATAAATTTCCGGGAACTCTCTATGGCAAATACGGCATCGCGTCAGTGGATTCGACAAATTTTTTGAGCGCAGCCATGACCGTAGGCCGCGCAAACAGTTCGCAGAAGAGATCTATTTCGCGGCACAATTCTTCGTGCGGAATGGGTTTGATAAACTTCTTCGCCGCCGCGCTGGTGACAGCGTCAAACTTGACGATTTGAGCTGTGGTAGCCCGTGCAATGCGAAGCACCTCGCCTTCAGCGGCGATCTGCGCGACCAGCCCTGCCGCATGCGCGCGCGTGGCATTGACGCTGCGGCCCGTCAAGAGAAGATCTCGAATAAACGCGTTGCCCAGGTCGCGCTTCAAGCGCGGGATGCCGCCGAATCCGGGGATCAAGCCGAGGCGCAATTCGGGAAAGGCGAAGCGCGCCATCTTGTCCGCCACGACGATGTCGCAAGTGAGGGCGAGTTCGAAGCCGCCTCCAAAACATACTCCGTGGACAGCCGCGATGGTCGTGAACGGCGCAGCGTCGATGGCGTTAAACACTGCGTGAATGCGCCCAAGAAAAGCCCGTACGCCGGAAAGGCGCTCTTTTTCGGTGAGCTGCGCGGCAGTCTGGTAAAGCTCGCGAAGGTCGGCGCCGGCGGAAAAACCGTGCCTACGTTCGCTGTAAATGATGCAAGCGGAAGTTTCCGGCACAAGCGCGCCGATCGCGGCAACAAACTGTTCCAGCTCTCCCAGCATCGCGAGCCCAATTTCGTTCGCAGGTTCGCGATCGAGCGTCAGCTCAATCACTCCATCACGCCATTCCCAGCGAAGCGCTTTGCCGGTGAACGACTTCACGCCGTGCTCCCGGCGGCGGCTTTGCTTTCCAGCGCTTCAGCGTACATCGCGCTGATTTCCTCCGCAAATCGCGCGTTGATGGCATCACGGCGCAATTTGCCCATAATCGTCAGAAGTCCACTTTCGGGCGTGAGGTTTTCGGATAACACTATGAAATTGCGAATTTGTCGGTAGTGCGGAAGCTCGGGATTCAAGGCATCCAATGCTGATTGCACCGCCGCACCTTCGACAGCGCCCGTCACGAGCGCGCAAAGAAAGCCACGGCCATTGCCAACCACAACGACCTGCTGCGCACTTGGAAGCAATCGAGCCAGCTTCTCTTCGATAGGCTCGGGAGCAATTTTGTGACCCGAATTGAGCACGATCAGATTTTTGAGGCGCCCGATGATCCGCCAATTGCCACGGACATTCACCTCGCCCTGATCTCCGGTATGAAACCAACCGTCCACCATCACGCGTGCTGTTTCTTCGGGACGATTCCAATAACCAGGAAAAATATTCGGGCCGCGCACGACGATCTCTTCGTTTTCGCCGACTTTCATTTCGATTCCATTGACCGCTGTTCCCACATAGCCGGGCTCGACCGGAACGCGAGGATCATCCAGAGTGCAGATCGCCGTAGTCTCGGTAAGACCGTAGGCTTGCAACACTGGTATCCCAAGCATGAGAAAAAACTGCTGCGTCTCCGGCGCAAGCGGTGCGGAACCGCAAATCAGCGCGCGAATATTCGGGCCAAATCGCTCTTTAATCTTGCTGAAAATGAATTTGCGGCCGAGACCGAGCCAGAAAGCATCGGCGGCACGCCCCCGGCCGGCATTCTTCCGCATCCATGCCTCGTGCGCTTTTGCATAAAGCCACCTTATTGGCGTGGGCCGTTTAGACAGCGCTTCTTCGACGCCGCGGCGCACACGTTCGAGGAGCGTTGGCACATTCAAAAAGTAGTGCGGCGATGCAAAACGAATCTCGTCGGCCAGTTTTGTGAGATCCGTGGACAGAGTCATAACACTTTCGCGCGAAAGGCAAGTGAGCAAAGTGATCCATGAGGCCGCGAAACTGAACGGCCCGTAGTGAAAAACACGGTCAGGTTCGTGCGTGACTCCCATTAGAAGTTCAAGCCGTTCGCGCGTGCAAGCAAGCATATGCGTAACGTTGCCGACGTTCAGGCAAACGCCCTTGGGTTCGCCTGACGTGCCGGAGGTATAAATGATAGTTACCAGGTCCGCGTCCGAGCGAGGGTTTGGCCCCTCGGGGACAGCTGCATCCAATGCAGTTTCTTGCAAAACCTCATCAAAGAGGACAAGCCTTCGCGAGCTCGACCATTGCGGCGGCAATTCCTTCGCCACAGCCTCGCCCAGCGTCACATCATTAGTGAACAGGAATCTTGGCAGACAATTTTTCATCATCGCGGCTAATTCACCCGGCGCCTGCCGCGCGTAAAGCGGTACGACGATAACGCCTTCCGCCAGCAGCGCGAGATTGAACGCCACCCACCGCGCGGAGTTCGGCGCGAGCAGCGCGCAACGCTCGCCGGGCTGAAGTCCCGTGCGCCGCAAATAAGCACGCACTCGCTGCACTTGTTCGAGCAATTCCCTTCCCGAAACGCTGACGAACTTCTCGCCATGAATTTCGCGCAGCACGACGCGGCTATCGGCCTTTTTCAGTTGCGCGAAAATATCTTCGAGAAAATTCGGCATGACGGCTGGGTCGGGCATCACCGAGACGCAGTTCCAGCAACAGAATGTTGCGGCATCGCGGCGGAACAGTCGTAGCGCTCGACAAGCTGCAGTAACGTGTCATTCAAAGGCGGGAGATAGTCTTCCCACGAAAGAACTCCGGAGCGCAGCGGGAATTCCGGATACGTGCGGCGCATATCGTCTTCGAGAAAAGTGCCCATGCGCGCCATGACTTTTAGATTGCGCACGACCGTCTTGCCAATACCATCGCGAACGGAATCCGCCTCCGCCACCAACGTGTCCATCATCTTTATGAGTTTTGGCTCGAGATCGGTGTCGTCGACGGTCAGTAAGAGATGCTGGTGTCCGCGCTCGCGCATAAGATTCCGTATGCGTTCATCCATCGTGACGCCAGCCGAAGCAACCAAGCTCGGCATGCAAGTCACAATGCCATGATAGCGCGAGGAAACCATGTAGGTTGCGGCGCGAAGAATCGAGACGAGCTGGAACATGTCGTAGTCGTCGGAAGTGAAAACCGGAATGCCCGGGAGTTCTTTCTCAATATCGCGGCAAGCGACCGCGTCCAGCCGCTCCATTCCGACAAGAATTGGGAAAACATTATGGCGCTGACGAAACGAGGTGAGCGCTTTAATAAAACTGTTGATGTAGTGCCGGTATTTTTTCTCGACTTCCGGGCCGGACTGAAAAAAGTAAACTGTGCGGTACTGGCTGTCCTTATAAGCGCCGGTCGTCAAGCGCGCGAGATATTTTCCAATCGAGGCCTTCACCGGCCAAACGAAGGGATGAATCGGACAAACCGCGAGCACGGGAGTTTTCTCATCCCAACCCGCATCATGCAGGGCTTTGCGGCCATAGGCTGGCGGATGCGGCTCGAACGTCCATGCGGTGTCCGTACCAAGTTCCGTCGGTATGCGCAAAGAACTGAGCAGCTTCTGCGATTCCTCATTACGGGTGATCACCAGAGAATCGTGAACGTAGCGTTCGCACATCCACTCGATGAGCCCGTCCATGTGGCCCGCTTCGCCGCCGTAGCCAAGCGAAAGCTTGTTCTCCGCCGAGGCGAGGCCCAGCGAGCCAATCATCATGGTCGTGAGGGCATTGGCAAACTTACTTTTGAACATCGAGCCTTCGCACGCGATCACGCCATGATTTTGACGCACCTCGCGAAATAAAAATGGCGGAAAAACATCGGGGAGATAAACCTGTTGAGTGCCCTCGAAATAGCCGCGCGTGCGGTCGAAACTCTGCGTCATCACACTAAAATCGACCTTGTCCGCGCCCAGCACATGCCGCACCTGGCGTAGCATCTCCTGGACGCGAACATCCGAGCCCGTGTTTCGCGTGCCGTTATAGCCGGCAAAAAGCAGCCGCAGTTTTTCGCCCGGCGTCCAGCGCTGGCCCAGGCCAAAGGTCCAGCCGAGTCGCCTGATCTCGATCAGCGCGCTCACCCAGGCAATGAGAAGGAAGTCCGTCATGCGCGAGCGCTCCCGGCGATTGCAGATTTTTCCGGCGTATCGACGCTCATCTCGGGCCACGGCTTTGCCGGATAGTGAAACTTGTTTCCCCGGCTGAACTTCAGAAGCGGAAACGCATACGTCGAAAACTTTGCAGGAGCTTCCCCGAGCTCGGCCACCACGCGCGAATTATCGAACACGGTGTTCCAATCGAGATAAGGCCAGAAAACTTTCAATAGAGACGCTCCGTGAGCCACAGCGCTTTTCCCATTCGAGAGCCGATTCACCGTGCCGGAAAACGTGCCGCCCATCCAGGGCCAGTACGCGGGACGCCGCCAGCCGCCCGCTTCCGCGAGTGCGTCCGTCAATTCCTTGTATGTCTGCGATGCCGTGCCGGACGACAAATGATATATGCCGTGCGCCGGTTCGTCCTTTTGGTGAATCGCCACAACGGCCTTGCTTACATAATTGGCGGGCACGATGTCGATTTTATCCTTGGGACGTAGCGGAAGAACAGGCATCCGAACAAGAACATCGAAGGCTTGCACCATGTCGAACTGTGAAGTCTCCGGCCGCCGGCTGTCTCCCAAAACTATAGCAGGACGGAAAATCGTGTGTGGCACATCAGCCAAAAGCTGGTGCAGCATATGCTCGCCGAATTTCTTCGTGCGCGCGTAAGGATCGTAGTCGGAGCGCCCCCAGTCAATCGCAGCGTCTTCCGTTACGACTTCGTTTCGGCGCTTTCCGGCGACTGCCACCGTAGACACATGCGAATAGCGCCGCAAACCGTTGCGATTCTGCGCGCGCCGAGCCAGTTGAATCACTTCGAGGCCTCCACGCAGATTGACGTTGAGGCACTGCCTCTCTGATTTGCGGTTCAACGAAGCAGCGCAATGAATGATCGAATCGGTGGTGTCGACCAGCGTGTGGTATTCGTCGTCGGAAAGCCCGAAGCGTTCGCTCGTCAGGTCGCCGCGAAAAATTCGCGCGCGCGAGCTGATGTATTCGAAAAACTCTCGAAATCCGAAATGCAGTTGCAGTGAAGTCCACAGCCGCTCGCGCGCTTCTTCCGCGCTCTTCGCGCGAACCAGAAGATTCAGCGCGTCGCGGTGTTCGGTGAACAATCCCGCGGCGACGTAGCTGCCCAAGTATCCGGTCGTCCCGGTTACGAAGATCGCCATAGTGGGTCTGACGGCGTCGCAGAATTTGACACAACAGCAGCCCGGGCATGTTCAGGGGACCAATCCAGCTCGCGTGGCGCGCGCGACTCGAGCGGCCGGCCCTCCATCAAGGGGTAGCACCACCGGCGGAGCGCCGGAATGTGCACGTTGATCCAGTAGTCCCACCAGTCGATCGATTCGGGAGCAAAATCGAAAATAAGTTTTTCTTCTGGCGAAAGGGCCGCGGAGAGCAGCCTCGCGTTTTCGCATTCGAAAACATGCTCGTTGTGAAGAATAAACGGCTCATAGAGCTCGATCAGCTTTTCCGCACGGATCAAGTCGCGTTCCTGCTTGGCGAGCGGAGCTTTCTTCATATGCAGCGAAACAGCGACGCGGTTAATTCCGGAGATGACCGCCTTTTGCATCGGGATGGAAAGGCGCTCGTACCGCTGTTTCGAAACGGGAATCGTTTCGAATTTAACTTTGAGCCAATGCTCGATTCCCTGCTGCGTCCGGTAATGTTTTCTGTGCGCCAGGCCCGTGAGCTCAATGCTGCGGCCCATGTTTACAGGATTGATCGCCGAAGTGGCCAGCTGATACATCCGCGCGTGCTTCCGCGAAATCACCGCCGCTGCGATCAGCGTCATGCCGCGGCAAACCATGTCCACGGGAATCACATCGAGGCACTTCCGCTCGTTCGAAGGGAGTTGCCTGAAGTTTGTTCCCAGCAAATACGACAGTGGCCCTGAGGTGTTGATCCCCTCGTTCCAACCGGTGAACGGAGATCGTTCCGAACTCTCAACAATGGAAGGCCTCACAATCGCGATCGGCAGCTCGCCGCTTCTGCGGGCGAGAATCGATTCGCCCAGGCTCTTCGTAAAGGTATACGTATTCGGCCAGCCCAAGTGCTGCGCTCGCCGCAGCCCGATGCGCACCAACCGGTTCCGCGCCCAGCGTAGGCGGTTGCGCTTCAACACTCCATCGAGTTCCGTCGCAGGCACCGCCGATGGATCGCCACCCCGTCCCAGTGCCTGCCGCTTCAGAGCTTTCGTGAGTTCCGGGCTTTCGGCGCGCTCTTCAACGTGACGGATTGTTTCGCGCAACGAGGCAATCTCTTTTTCAGCGTTGAACGCTGGATCGCGCTCGGGATTATAATTATCCTGCAAAACTTCCGTCACCCGCCCGTCGCGCATGCCCACCACGTAACACGTCGAGAGGTGCATCAACCCGGCGTGGTCGCACTTCCGCAAAAAGTTCAGCAGGTGCAGCGTGGAATCCACGTTGGAAGCGAGCGCATCCCGCAAATCCGGATTGAAGTCGGTCAATCCCGCGCTGTTCACCACCAAGTCGAGCGATTTTGCCAGTCGCGCTTGCGTGGCCTGATCAAGGCCCAGTCCTGGCATGCCTACATCGCCTTCGACAACTTCGACCTTGTCCCCAAGCAACGTGCCTAGTTTGCGCCCGTATTGCTCCTGGAGCGTGTCGAACGCCGGCGATTCTTCGATGATTTTTTGAAAGCGCTTCTGTGCCGAAGTCGTCCTGTTCCGGCGAATCAACAGCGTAATCTTTCCAATGTTCGGAATATTTTCGAGCAGATCGACAAGCCACACTTTGCCAATAAACCCAGTCACGCCGATTAACAGGATGTGGCGATTCGCAAGCTTCTCACGAACCGATAGAGGGCCAGTGCGCGGCGCTCCGTCAAAAAGCGTAACGGATTTGCTCACGGGAAGCGCAGGACGTACCGCCGTCTGCACGGCGGTCTCGAGCCGCGATGGATCTTTTTTCCATCCAAGCTGCCGCAACAGTTTCTCGCGCGGGATGCGGCCATCCGTAGCGCCGCTAGTGAGCCACGCAAATGGCCCGCGCGGACGCACGACCGGGTCGAGCAAACGTCCAGTAGCGTGCCCATCGCGAAATTCCATGCGGTTGGAAATAAACGATTCGACGCCGAGGTGCTGCGCCAGCGGCCGCAAAATATGGTCGAGCAGCTGCCCGACGAGCACGATGCGTTCGCCGTTCTGCCCCGCTTCGAGCAATTTTTCGACGGCCTCACGGCGAAGCTGTGGCTTCAGCACGTAGTGAAAATATTCCTCGCCGAGAAGGTCCAGCCGGTCGCGGCTAACGCCTCGCAGCAGCGTGTGCAGCAGTCTCGTGGCCAGCGTCCGGTTTATCGCATAATCGATGGGCCGCGTAATCGTTATCCATGCGATTCCCGCTCGGCGCCTCCAGCGCTCCGCGAAGCTCTGCGCATTCCACGTAAAAAACCAGACCGGACGCATAGCCCCTAACTCCAGTAGGGAGCCTTCGACGCGCCAGTAGGTCGCCGGGCGCGCTGCCGTATCGGCTGTCACGCGTTTCGAATTGGTAGTTGGATCAGCCATTAGGGATAACCGGCCATCGTCAGGCCGCTGTTGCAAGGTGAAACATATTTGCGCTGAAAGTTTAAATAATGATTCGCACCCTAAATTATTTCATTCAGGATCGAATGCCAAACGGCCGCCCGCCTCCACACCCATGTGTGTACCCCGACCTGGGGGGCGTCGGCTGCCTAAGAAAGTGTAAAAGTAGCATCCTCAGCGGCTTACCGCAAGCCAACACACTAGGAACGCGTCAGTCTTTGATATCCCGACCCGCCGTTGTTGCGCGGCGCTGTCATCGTGGATCACTCTTCAGCCGGCAGTTCACCAAAACTATTGGATTCGCAATGGTGGCGCTGAGGACGGTCCGGTTAGTCGAATGTCCGGGGGCCCGTAGGAACCTATGTCGATCAGATGGTTCAAGCAAAGCAACTTGTAGTGCTGGACGGGGTCCACGTGTCCTCCCGTATCGCGCGCAAGGTAATCTAGGAAATGTGACTTGGTATAGACCCGAAGCAACCTACCGGTATAAGTCTCATGGTCATAGCTGCCGCCCGAACCGACGAGTTCCTCAGTCACAAGGTACGCCGCGTAACGGTTCCATGTTAGCTCAAAGGTTTTGCAACCTTGAATAGACTCAACGGGCCACGAACGTTTGAGGATTTCGTCGAGTCCGGGATTGTCACTCGGAACGGGCGGCGGCGCAAACCGATTCTGTACGGCTTCTTCCACAACCAAGCGCAGGGAATTGTCTCTCGGCTCCGAAAGGTGCCGAAGAAATAGGTACTTGACCGAATTTAAGGAATCGAATTCTGGGCTGTCAGACATTAAGGCGCCAACGAGAATCGCACGCATTGTACTTGCTAGAAGGCGTCAGGGCTATCAGGCTAAATTGTGGGGTGGAACCACAAGATTAGTCATTCGCAAGCGGCGTGCGCTAAACGCCCCAGCCGTAGCGCTCGGCGTGTTCAAGGGTGCGCTGCATCTCCTCGCGGAGCATCTCTGTGAAAACCGATCCGCCGATGGTGCTGGTGCCGGGTTGGGCGATATCCGCGGTACGGTATCCGCCGACGAGGACGCGATGTAGCGACTGCTCGACCCAATCCGCTTCTAGCGAAAGCCCAAACGCATCGCGCAACATCAAAGTCGCGCTGAGGATAGACCCGACCGGGTTGGCGGAATCCGTCCCAACGAGCGACGGCGCGGAGCCGTGAATCGGTTCGAAGAGCGGGGCGCCAGTCCCAAAGCTGGCCGAAGGAATCAGGCCGATGGAACCCACCAGCGCGGCAGCCGCGTCGCTCAAAATGTCGCCGAACATGTTGCTCGTCAGCATCACGTCAAACTGCGAAGGCTTCAGCGTAAGTTGCATCGCTGCGTTATCCACGTACATGTGCTCGAGCTTCACCGAGGAATAAACGCTGCTCATCGCGACAACGGTGCGCCGCCAAAGCTGCGAGCTCATCAGAACATTGGCCTTGTCCACCGAACACACGCGCCGCGAGCGATTTTCCGCCCGTGCAAACGCAAACGTCGCGATGCGCTCGACCTCCGGCGTGGAATACGATTCCGTATCCCAAGCGCGCTCGACGCCATTTTCTGTGATGTTGCCGCGCTCGCCGAAGTACATGCCCCCTGCAAGCTCACGCACAATCTCGATATCCAAATCGCCAAGACGCTCCGGCTTCAGCGGAGAAATCCCGCGCAACGGCTCCAGCACTTTCACCGGACGCACATTCACATAAAGACCCATGCCCTTGCGCAAGCCAAGCAGCCCGCTCTCAGGCCGTTTCCCCACCGGCAGCGAATCCCACTTTGACCCGCCGACCGCTCCAAGAAAAACCGCGTCCGCTTTGCGGCAAGCATCCAGCGTTTCGTTGGGCAGCGGCGTGCCCGCCGCATCAATCGCTGCGCCGCCGATCGGGAACTCGTGCACATCAAATTCGTGGTTGAATTCGTTCGCGCACTCGCGCAGCACAGTTGCGGCGGCGCGCGTAACTTCCGGCCCGATGCCGTCCCCCGGCAAAAGAATAATGGTCTTTTTCATCTGCATCACCAATTACCGTAAAACTCTCAAGCCGCGGCTTGCTCCTCGCATAACTACGCCGCGGAGCTCGCCTCGGCCGCGACTGCTGTAGGACGCCGCCGCATCACTTCGTGCGCAATCGCCACGAGATCGCGTGGCCGCACCTGCTTCGCCTCATCCGCGAGCGTCGTCACTCGCTTGTAGCATTCCGCCAATTCTTCGTCGCTCGGCTCATAGCCCAGCGTGCGCAGGCTAACCTTCAGCGCATTCCGCCCGGAATGTTTGCCCAACACAAACGACCGCGAAGGCACGCCCACCGTCTCCGGCGAAATAATCTCGTACGTCAGCGGGTTCTTGATGATTCCGTCCTGGTGAATACCGGCTTCATGCGCGAACGCGTTCGCTCCCACAACCGCCTTGTTCGGCGCCACGACTGCCCCGGTAATTTCGGTCAGCATCCGGCTAGAGCGGAACAGCTCGTCCAACTTTATTCCGGTGGTCACGCCAAAACTTTCTTTCCGCACCGCCAGCGCCACGGCAATTTCTTCCAGCGCCGCGTTCCCTGCCCGTTCACCAATCCCGTTGACCGTGCACTCAATCTGCCGCACACCCGCGCGAACTGCCGCCAGTGAATTGGCTACTGCCAATCCCAAATCGTCATGGCAATGCGCGCTCAACGTAATTCCCTGCGGATCATCCAGATGCGTGCGGACCTGCTCAAACATCGCGCCATATTCATCCGGCACCGCGTAACCAACCGTATCCGGCAGATTCAAAATGGTCGCGCCCGCATCCACTGCCACCTGGCAAACCTGGCACAAAAATCCAATATCAGTGCGCCCCGCATCTTCCGCCGAAAACTCCACTTCCCCGACATGCTTTCGTCCCAAGCGAATCATCGAACTAATCGCTTCGAGCGCCTGCTCTCGCGTCATATTCAGCTTCACGCGCAGATGCAGATCAGAGGTCGCCAGAAAAATATGCAAACGTGGCGCCGCCGCCGGTTCCAAAGCCTCAATCGCCGCATTCACATCCTGCTGCTTGGCTCGAGCCAACGCCGCAATGGGCACAGTTCGTACTTCCTTCGCAACTTGCTGCACAGCCTCAAGATCGCCGCGCGAAGAAATCGGAAACCCTGCCTCAATAACATCGACTCCCAGCGCCGCCAACTGCCGCGCCATGCGGATCTTCTCCTCGGTGTTCATCGAGAAGCCCGGCGATTGCTCGCCGTCGCGCAGCGTCGTATCGAAGATGCGTACGGAGTCCATGGAGTCCCCCCTCGGGTAGTAGTAGGACAGAAGACCGCTTCACGGTCAAATTTATCTTTGTTCTGCTTTTGATAATTCTGCCTTATACTGGCCGGGGAGACGATGGGCATGGATCTCGGCGAACTCCAGGTATTTCTGATGGTTGCCAAGGAAGGTAGCTTCTCGCGCGCCGCCGAGCGCCTTTACCGCACCCAGCCTGCCGTCAGCCTAACGATTCGCAAACTCGAAGACGGCCTGGGCCAGCCGCTCTTCGTCCGTGGCGCGCGCCCGGTGCGCCTTACCGACGCTGGAACACTTCTCCAAGACTACGCAGAGCGCCTGATCAATCTCCGCGACGAAGTAAAAAAAGGACTTAGCGAGCTCGAAGGCCTGACTCGCGGCGAACTCTCCCTCGGCGTAAACGAAAGCTCTATCCACGCCCTGTTGCCCGCCCTCGCCACATTTCGCCAGCTCCATCCCGGCGTCCTGGTTCGCGTCCATCGAATGTTTTCCCGCGACATCCCTCACGAAGTCCTCAATTACCGCCTGGACGTCGGCGCCGTTTCCTACGTCCCGCAAGAGCCACAGCTACAAGCCACGGAGATCCGTAAGGACGAGCTCACCCTCGTGGTGCACCCAAAACACGTCCTCGCAAAAAAACGCGAAGTGGACGTCGCCGACCTTGGCAACGAAGACTTTATCGCCCACAGCGTAGAATCCCCCTTCCGCCGGCGTGTCATCGAACTCTTTGCCCGAAACCGCACCGAACTGAAAATGCCCATCGAAATGCCCACCATCGAAAGCATCAAACGCTTCGTGCAAATGGGCATGGGCGTGGCGATCGTCCCCCGCATGTGCGTGCAATGGGAAATCGAGCACGGTTGGATGAAGGAAGTAAAAGTGCGGCAGATGAACATGCCGCGCCACGTCTACTTGGTCTCGCGCCGCGGCGCCCGCTTGCCTCACGCCGCCGCCGAACTTATCCGCATTCTCCGTGAACCCTAAAAACAATTCCCTTAAACTTGTAGGGGCGCAGCATGCTCCGCCCCAGCTTGCCCAAGCGTGTTGTTTGAGACGACTTTTCGCATCTCAAAAACCTACCTAGGCCGATCCGCCTTCCCCGCCATACACATAATCGTCGCAAGCACCGTCGCGCAATGATTCTCCGTTCCAGCTTTCCGCACAAATACATCCGCCATGCAAATCTTCAATGTCTTCCCCGACCGCACCACCCGCGCCCGCGCCTCCAACTCCTCCCCATCCGCCGGCGCCAGCAAATTTATCTTGTACTCTACCGTCAGCACCGAATCCTCCGCCGCCATCAACGTGTACGCCGCGTAGCCGCAAGCACTGTCCGCAATCGCGCCTGTCACCCCCGCATGAAAATACCCATGCTGCTGCGTCAACTCCCCGCGAAAGGGAACCCGAATCACCGCCCCACCCGGCTCCAGCGAAACTAATTCGGCCCCCAAATGCCCCATCAGCCCCTGTCGCTCAAAACTGTCCCGCACCCGCCGCTTATATTCCGTATCGCGCAGCTCAAATCCAGATTGGTTGTTCATGCGCCCGAGTATACCAGCGCATCAAACTCGGCTGGCAAAAGCGTCGTTCCAATTTAGAACGCGTCGGCATGCCAGCTGCCGACATGGGCCGCCCTGTGTCAAAGCCACCACGCCATGCCAGAAAATGCTGGCATTGACATATTTATGATTCATGCTACTATAAAAGATAAGTAATTCTGCATGCATACTTCTGAAGTTCACTGCTAAGTCTTCGTGCCCGAGCCGTTTTTGCGCTAACTTCTTTAGAATCCGCACTTACAAAAATTCGCCTGTAAGCCCTTTAGAATGCTCAGTTCTGAAACGCAGGACTTAAAGTCCTTTAGAATCCGCAGTTACAAGGAACTGGGAGGGGTGGAGGTGACCTCAAATTCACAGTAGATCCTGCTCGACGAAGTGGGTTAGTTCTTTGCGGCGAGGGCTGCTTCAACGGTGGGAAAGTTCGGCAGCAGTTTCACTAGGCCAGCAACCTGTAGAACTGCCAAGCCCTGCTGCGTCAGACCCGCGATCGCAAACGACTTTCCAACATTGCGCCGGTGGACGAAGAGCGATACCAGCGCCCCGACTCCTGCCGAGTCCAGAAAGGACACTCCGCTCATATCCAGCACTAGGTGCGCCGCAGGCTCCGACCGCAAGGTCTGAATGAAGTTATGAACGGTCTCGAGACTCAGCTTCCCGTTCAGCCGGGTCACAAGGCTGCTGCCGTTCGAAGACGAAAGCTTTTCCAAGTCAAGTTGTGCTGGTTGCATAAGCTCTGCACGGTAGCGCAGGAGGCGCAATTCCAACATTAATATTTTTTAACAATCGATCCGCACTCAAAACTGCCCTGCAACCTGCTTTCTAGAAACTGTTAGGTGTATTAAATCATTTTATATATTTTATTGACTCCGCGCCTTTTCCGACTAACCGTAGATCCGCAAACGATTCCCTGTCAGGTTCAACGAGGCGCCGCTTTTTTTGACGGCCAAGGAAGACACATGGCCCAGACACGCGAATTTCCCGTTCATTCGCACAAAATTTCCAGCCCGCCCCCAAAAAAATATTTGAAAACTCTAATAATCCTCGCCACTCTTGCCCTGGCGTCCTCGCTCGTCCCTCCAGCCCACGCCCAGCTCCAGCAACCGTTAGTGTTCTCCTCCGCAGGCGCCGTGGCCTCGCGCAACGATCAAACAGGCGCACTCGCTCCGGTTGCAGGCTCCCCGTTTACTCCCGCCAACCAAAAATCATGAATCGTCTTCGGCTTCTCGACCGCAAGCACTTCCGAGCCAGCCCTGACCCAATGCGCCGATACAACGCAAACCGCCTTCGGCCTCGGCAAACGAGGCGCCAGCGATTCAAGCGTCCGTGTAAACGCGTTCTCCTCGATCGCGTTCATCGCGGACCCGTGTCCCACAAATAAAACTGGCATTCGCATAACTACCCCTGTGATTCACGTACCACTCGGTTTGGTACCTCGTTTCTTGCAATTCTCGCATCGGTGCGACTTCCGCTGCGGAAAGAGACTACTTGACAAGAACATGTACTTTGCAATATAAAGTGACTAGAGGAACTCTCCATGCAAATCGCGAAACCGTTTCGACTGTCAGCCTTTGCCGTCGGTGAGTGGTTGTTGGTGTTGCCCGCAACAGTGTTCCTCGCTGCAGCCGCCCTGCGCCTTCTGCAACCTCGCCAGTACGAACCTGCGCGCACTAGCTGGATTATTTTTGAATGGACCACGACGCACATCTCGCCCCTGGGCGCCGCGTTGCTCTTTATCGGCTTGCCGGGTCTTGTTGTGCTTGTGGGCGTCATTACGCTGCTTCGAATTTGGCACACAGATCTGACGCTCCGCCAGGACGCAGCCCTTGGCCTCACAATCTTCCGTCGGCGACTTGCCGTCGTACTCTTCACGGCGGCAACCCTGCTGGCCGCGGCGATCTTCACGTTTGCGGTCGCTCACCTCGTCACGGATTGAATCCAACGGACAAAGGAAACGTATCTTAACCCCCTGCGAAACATCCAATCTCTCAAAGTAGACGTATGCTTAAGTGGAGTGCTGTTTGCGGAGCTTACATCATGCGCGCTGTCCAGATTGCGGTCTTGATTTGTGCCGGTATCGGGGTTCTCGCTTGGGCCACGTCCAAGCCCAACGACGGCCGAGCCAACGCTAAAGCCGCATTTCCAAAGCCCGCCGTCGATGCCCCCCTCGCCTCGGCAAAAGCACAGGAGACTGCCGTTCTTTCCGGCGGCTGTTTCTGGGGGATTCAAGCTGTGTTCCAGCACTTGAAAGGTGTGACCTCCGTAACTTCCGGCTACTCAGGTGGCGCGGCAAAAACAGCCCACTATGAGGAAGTCAGCACAGGCGAAACTGGCCACGCCGAATCCGTGAAAATCGTTTTCGATCCGTCGCAAATCACTTACGGCCAGATTCTGATGATCTTTTTCTCCGTCGGCCACAATCCTACCGAACTCAACCGACAGGGCCCGGATTACGGCACGCAGTACCGCTCATCCATTTTTTATTCGAACGACCAACAAAAGAAAATTTCCGAAGCCTACATCGCGCAATTGAACGCCGCAAAAATCTATTCTCAGCCCATCGTCACGCAAGTCGTCCAGCTGCAAGCTTTCTACGCTGCAGAGGATTACCACCAGGACTATCTCAAACATCATCCCTATGAGCCCTACATCATGATCAACGACCAGCCAAAGCTCACCAGCCTGAAAAAAGAATACCCAGACCTTTATCGCAACGACTAATTATCACGTTCGCGCCCCCGATAGACTTTTGCCGCTGCTCCATTTGCTGCCTAGGCAGGTGCCCGCCACTTGGAGCTCCGCATGCTTGGCCGCTAATCCATAGGTATCTAAATGAATACAGAGCTGTCCACAGCGCGGAATATCTTTCTGCCGAGCCGAGTTAGAGTAATAGGACACGGCTTCGCGCAGTGCCCAGAGAGCCATCGAAACCTACAATGAGAGAGGTAATCCCAATGAAAGCAATCCTATGCGGGGTGTGTCTGCTTTTCGCCCTCGCTGCCGCCGCCCAAGCCCAGGAGTCTCGCAACCGCGCCGCTTCCAAGCCAGTGACCGTTGATTTCAAGAATACCGACGGCCAGAGCGTGGGCTCAGCGCAACTTACCAGCACGCCAAAAGGCGTCAAAATCACGCTGGACATCAAGAATCTGCCGCCGGGCGAACACTCCATTCACATTCATCAAGTCGCCAAATGCGACCCTCCTGACTTCAAAACCGCTGGCCCGCACTTCAATCCCGGCGGCGCTGAGCACAGCCACGATGGCGCCCCTGCTGGCGACATCCCGAATTTTTCACTCATCGTCAGCGCTGACGGTACAGCCCACGTTTCCGTAGTCGCGCCAAACGTAACTCTCGGCACCGACGATCACTCCGTTTTCAGCAATGGGGGAACAGCGATCGTAATCCATGCAGTTGCCGGTGGCACGGGAACCGCCGCCCCGGCACGCATTGCCTGCGGGATCATCAGCAAGCCGTAACGAAGTTGCCGGCACGGGGGTCCGGATCGATATTGCTTCGGGCGCTCCGTGACCGGTCTACCGGGCCGACAAGCGGCGCCTACGGAGTCTTCCCACTCGATCGTTATTTATCGCTCGCAGCTCGTCATTTGTCTTCGGGACTAACGATCTTGAACGCCGCCGCCGCGGCCGCAGCCCCCGCAAAATCCGCCACCAGATAAATCCAAATGTTCGGCCACGCGGACAATCCGAGTATCGAAATCCCCACGGCGATCGCCGGATTGAACGCTCCGCCGGAAATATTCCCTACCGCAAACGCTCCCACCACCACGGTAAAACCAATCGCCAATCCATAAAACGAATTCCCCGCCGTTCCTTTTGCCGTCGCCACATTCAGCACAACGAAAACAAGCGCAAACGTGAACAAAAACTCCGCTAGTAAAGCCGGCAGCGTAGCCAAGCTCATGGGAGTGACCGCCGTTCCCGTCCTCAGGAATTTCACGACCAGCGCCGCAAGCGCCGCCCCGGCAATCTGAGCAATCATGTACGGCAGAACATCTTTCGTCTCGCATTTGCCGCGCAGCCATACTCCCAATGTCACTGCCGGATTGAAGTGCCCGCCCGAGATATGTCCCCCGGCATAAATCATCACCATCAGTACCGAGCCGATCGCCAGCGGTGCGAGCGCTCCTATGCTGTTCCCCATGACCACGCAGCCAACGGTCAAAACAAAAAAGAACATCCCAACAAATTCAGTGAGGTATTTGTTCATTTTAATTCCTCCCAAGTCTCGAATTCGTGGCTTCGACAGCGGAGTTCGCGCGGCACCATATCACGATTTATTGCCGGTGACGCCTGTCAAAAACATCAGTCGGCCGGTTTGGACTGTACCAAATTTGTACCCTCGACCAGTCGTTTCCCGACACCCCATTCTCCATAATCCTTCCTCACAGGGCTCTTGGCTCGAAGAGCCGCATCACCTTCACTCCGGGCAAGTCTCACTAGGAGGGCATTTCCGTGCGGCGCAACTCATTGATCCTTCTTTCCTTACTTGCAAGCTTGCAGTTAGGTTGTGCCCACGTTTCGGGTTCGCACTCCTCGCCCACACCACCAACTGCTCCGCCGAACCCTCCGACCTCAGGCAACATCCAGGTCTCCGTCACGCCAAATCCCGCCAACGTACGCGCTGCCAATTCTCAACAATTCACCGCCTCCGTCACTGGCACTACCAACACCGCGGTCACCTGGTCCGTCAATAACGTCACCGGCGGCAACTCCTCAAACGGAACGATCACGTCATCGGGCAACTATACTGCTCCTGCTTCTCTTCCCAATCCCAACACCATCACCATTCAGGCCACCAGCTCTGCCGATTCCTCCGCCAGCGGCTCAAGCAACGTCACCTTGCTCAATCCAACTCCAGTCCTTGCCTCCATCAATCCCACTTCGATCAATGTCGGCGCTCTGTCGCTCACCATAACCGGCAGCAATTTCCTCAGCGGCTCTCAAGTCCTCCTGGCAGGCGTGCCCCTTACCACAACCTACGTCTCCGCGACCCAACTCACTGCCACAGGAACCGCCGCTACCGTGGGGATCTTCGCCGTCTCCGTCAGCAATCCCAACCCTGGCCAAAGCACGTCCTCAAGTATCAATCTCCAAGTCACTTCTACCACCCAAGCCAGCGCCTGCAGCGGCATGGCGGTCGGCGCAGGTGCAAGTCTCAACGGTTTCCGTCCTTTCCCCGCCGGCAACGCCTGGAATCAGGACATCTCCGCCGCACCAGTAGATCCCAACTCCGATTCCTACATCAATTTCATCGGTACCACCGTCCCCGTCCATCCCGACTTCGGCTCCGGCGAATATCAGGGCAGCTACATGGGTATTCCCTACTCCGTTGTCGACTCCTCGCAATCTCCGGTGAACATTCTCTTCAACGCCTACGGCGACGAAAGCGATCCTGGCCCCATGCCCATCCCCGCGAACGCCAACATAGAGGGCTACCCCAATCCCGGCACCGGCGATCGCCACGTCCTGGTCCTCGACAACAGCAATTGCTGGCTCTACGAACTCTACGGTTCCACCGTGAATACCGATGGCACATGGAACGCCGGCTCCGCCGCCGTTTGGGATTTGCAGAACTATGATCAACGCCCGCTAACCTGGACCTCTGCCGACGCCGCAGGTTTGCCGATTTTCCCCGGCCTTATCCGCTACGACGAAGCGGCCAGCGGGCAAATCGCCCACGCCATCCGCTTCACTCTTCAACACAGCACCGCCGCCTACGTCCTGCCCGCTACGCACTGGGCCTCAAACTCCAGTGCGCAATTCGCTGCACCCATGGGTATGCGCCTTCGCCTAAAATCCACTTTCGATATCTCCAGCTTCTCTGCCACCAATCAGGTCATCCTCAAAGCCCTCAAACAATACGGAATGATCATGGCCGACAACGGCTCGTCGATGTACATCAGCGGCGCACCCGACGATCGCTGGAGCAACGACGATCTCCACAATCTCACCACGCTCACTGCGTCCGATTTCGAGGTCGTCACGCTCGGCACCGTCTATACCTCCGCTAATCTTCCGCAAGGCTCTGCTCCGACAATCTCCAGCTTCACTGCCAGCACGAGCAATCCCGTCTCAGCAGGAACTGCCGTCACCCTCTCTTGGACCACCACCGGCTCTTCCTATTTCATCGTCTCGCCACAAATCGGCGCCGTCCGCGGCACCACTGCAGTCGTCAATCCATCGGTCACAACCACTTACACTCTGTACGCCACCAATCAATTCGGCCGCACCACTGCAACCGCGACCGTCACCGTACAGTAATCCTGTTCTACCTCTTGGCGTCACCTATAACAGTTGACATGCCCGTGTGCGTGGAGTATCTAATCCCCCACGCGCGCCCGCCTCTGCCTACCTTGGTTTGCCGCGCGAACGTTTAAGCCTGCAAGGAGCCCTTATGCCAGACAGAGTTCGACCCATCCCGGAGGGATACCATTCTCTTACTCCGGCCATCACCTGTAAAAACGCAGCCACCGCCATCGACTTCTACAAGGAGGCCTTCGGCGCCACCGAAATCAACCGTATGCCCGGCCCCGGTGGCATGATCATGCACGCCGAACTGCGCATCGGCGATTCCGTAATTTTCGTTTCCGATGAATTCCCAGGAATGTCTGCTCCTCCAACAGCGGGCGCGATTCCTTCCTCATATCTCTTTCTGTACGCGCCGGACGTCGACACCATCTTTAATCGCGCCGTAAACGCCGGCGCGCAGGTCAGCATGCCTGTCGTCGACATGTTCTGGGGCGATCGCTACGGCAAGCTCACCGATCCCTTCGGCCACAGCTGGGGCATCGCCACTCACGTTGAAGACGTCGCTCCAGACGAGATGGCGCGCCGCTCCGCCGAGTGGACCGCCAATATGACCAAAGCCGCCGCGGCCACCGCTGGTCAAAGCTAACTAGCTGCTGGTCGCATGCTTTCACTGCCGCCGTTTTTCTCCCAAAGAAAAGCGGCGGCATTTTCATCGCTGGATCTCGTTGCTCAGCCACGTTCCGGCAACGATGCTACTGCACCGTTTCACATGCTAAACAAATCAACTGATGTCCTAAATGTTCCTCTCGTCCCTCCAGTGTCGTCACCCAATCTCGATTCATCCACGGCGGATTGTGCCGCACATGCTGCCGATGCCCACACTCCAGTTCCGCCACCCAATCCTTCCGTTCGTCTAGATGAAATCCAACAATTTTCCGCCGAATCCCAACTCTCTTTTCTTCCATGTCTTTCCCATTCCATTGAGTGCCGCATCCTGCACCTCAGAGCGCACCAATCCCCAACGATGTTACTATCTCCGCGCTTCGCGCAAGCCAACTCGCGTCATGAGCAAACAGAATCGGGGAACCACGGATGAATCGTCGCAATTTTCTTGGAAAATCCGTAAGAGGCGCCGCAGGCGCAGCGTTATTGAACATAGGCCCGTTCTTGAACCGCGGTGCTTACCGTCTCTTCGCAGCTTCCGACCAAACCTATTCCGCCCACGCTATCGAACTCGTTCAACGCACCACCGTCATCGACATGCTCGCGCCCCTCTGGATCAGCCCTAGCCGCATGCTAAAAATGCTGGGCAATCCCGAAAATTTCACTGCCGCCGATTACGCCCCCTACAAACAATCCGGCATCAACGTCTTCCACATCGCCATCGGCACCGGCGGCCCGGACGCCTACCTCGAAACCATCCAATTCCTCTCCGGCTACAACACTTTCCTCGCACGCCACGACAATTGGTTCGAGCGTGTCGAAACTCCCGCTCGGCTCGACGGCATCAAGGCTTCCGGCAAAGTTGGCATCCTGCTCGGCGTGCAAAACTCTGAACACTTCCGCAAAGTGGACGACGTCGATTATTTCTACGGCCTGGGCCAGCGCGTCTCTCAACTCACCTACAACGCTCGGAATCTCCTCGGTAACGGCAGCACCGAACGTCGCGATGAAGGCCTTTCCGATTTCGGCATCGCCATCATCGAACGGATGAACAAACTTGGCATGGCCGTCGACGTCTCCCACTGCGGCGACCGCACCTCGCTCGAGGCCTTTGACGTTTCCAAAAAGCCCGTCCTCATCACTCATTCGAATTGCCGCGCGCTCAATCCCACTCATCCCCGCTGCAAAACCGACGAAGCCATCAAAACCATGGCCGCCAAAGGCGGCGTAATGGGCATCACGGAAGTCCGCATGTTCATTACCGCCAAAGAACCCACGACGATCGAAACCATGCTCGACCATTACGACTACGTGGCCAAACTGGTAGGCGTCGAACACCTCGGCGTGGGCAGCGACATTGATCTGCTGGGTTACGACGCTATGCCACCCGAAGAATTGAAGCAGCTCAAAGCCAGCTACAAAGGCAGCTACGGCTTCCGCGACAAAGTCGACATCGATGGCTACAACTACGCCAAGCGCCCCTTTGATCTGGCCGAAGGCCTCATCCGCCGCAAATATTCCGACGCCAACATCGAAGCCATCCTCGGCGGCAATTTCCAGCGCGTCTTAAAGGAAATCTGGACTACCTAGCTCAGCAGTTAAGTTTCGTCGTGATCTGTGGCAGCGTGGCGAGCCGGGGCTTCAAATGCCCTGTGAAAGCACGATGAACTATTCTCAGCTGTCTGTCCGCCGTTCTACGACAGCGTGAGTTCGTTCAGTCAGTAATTTTTTGCCAGGTACTGTCGGAGCCGGTTCATCCGAAAGCTGGCGTCGCCCGCTTCTATCTCCAAAAGCAGCCGTGCCGTTGTCAATTGGTTGCTGAAGTCGAGAGCCGCCGACGTGTCGGGATTAGCGACGAGCCCAAGATTCTTGTCGAGCTGTTTGGTCTCTTCCTGTACGGATTTGAGCCTGCCCTCTTGCGCCGATACGCTTTCTGCCAACTGCTGCCGCAGCGCCTCCGTCATTCTCACAACATCGCTATCCTGCACTCTCTTCCATTCGTCGTGGGCTTGCACTGCGCTATTCAAATGCTTGTTGATCGCTCGGTTCGCGAAATTGTAGTTCACGCTGACTGCGCCGTACGGTTGGGCGCCCTGCGCCACTGGATTCACCTGCTGATGCACGCCCACGGAAAGAGCAACATCCCAGTTATTCTGACGGCTTAACTTGTCCAGCGCTCTCTGCTCACCCGTCTCACTGCTTTCTTTCTCAGCAACCAACTCTTTTAACGGCTTATCACTCAGTTCAGGGACATAGATCACGCTAAGTTTCGACTGCGTGTCAGCCCGGTCGGCGTCCAGTTTGATTCTCGTTGTCTGCAGCGAGAAGAGCATCAGCCGCGTCGCGTTTTGTGCTTCTACCATGTTCGAGGTCTTTTCGATCAATTCATCCAACGATTTGTACGCGCGCTCGATCAGCGCGAGCCTATTGCGCAAAGCTTCTCTCTCGATACTAGGGATCGCATATTGGACGGCCTGCTGCGTTTCCGTAGTGGCTTTATACAGCTCGCATTCTTTCCGGGCGGCATCCATGGTCAAGCCGGCCTTTTTTACGCTCGAAAGCCCCAGAGTGGCGCCTCCCACCACCTGCAACGGCAGGCCAGTCTCGGGCTGCGTCAACCCTGCCACTGCCGTAGGCGTGCGCAGCAAATCTCGCTGCGCCTCCGCTTGTTCCATCACGTACGCGCAGTAGGCCTGCTGATCGTTGTGTTCCTGCGCAAACGCCTGCGCGGGAAGAACAAGCGCAGCAACTATCACAAACTTCCAGGGGCTCGGGAGCATTCGAATTATCCTCAGAACAAGATCGGTTTGCGGCCTAGGAAAACTGTCCTCGATTTCGCGGATTCTTTGCCATTCAGATCCATCTGAATCAGGAAGCCGCGAATCTGAGTCTTAAATATTGGATGGATTGCTTGTTGTTCGCCGGTGAATATCTGCTTCACGTCGCCCACTTTGCGGCACACGACCATATTGAAGTAGCAGTCGTAGATCGCACTGCCTGCCACCGCGCTAGCCGTGTTGTCATAAGGTACGAACGCGAAATACAACGTCTGCCCTCCGGACGCGATCAGATAATACGGACTCTGTTTGGCCGTAGTGATCGCCTCTCGCAACCGGTCGATCTGCCTCGTGTCTTCCTGGAGTTCTTTCTGGGCGACGTTGATAGCGACATCAAGTTGGGCGGCCTCCGAGCGCAACTCGGCCTGCTTTTCGAGCACGTCGAGAGAGTCGGTGCCCGTCGTGGTTTTCTGCAGCACGTTGTCTGTCAGCAAAACTTCGGCAATCTTGCTGTCTGTATAGGAACTCTCGGCCTGGTTCAGGGCCGACAACTGGGTGGCCGCATCGCCTTTGGTGATCAGCCCGGCAGCAAGATCATTGTGGATGTTGGACTCGACTTCCTTGAGCGGCGCGAGGACCGATTGCGTTTTCGAGTTGTCGGCCTGTTTCTGTGTATCGAGGGTCGCGAGTTGCTGGCCCGTGGCGCGGTTGTGGGAGTGTTCGCGGGCGATGGCCTCCTGCAGTTGCGGTTCGAGAGCGAGGAGCGCCGCGCGGTGCTTAGTCATTTCCGCAATCCCGCTTTGCATTTTTTGCAAATCGACCTTCACATCCTCGATGGTTTGCTGGCTCGTCACCAACTGCTCCCGGAACGCGAGGCTCTTCTCGTCGGCCGCCGAGAGAATCACGGGCGCCGCCCACGAGCTGTTTACCGCGTAAAAGCCCATGACCCAGGCATACGCCAAAATGCCCGCCAGCACCAAATACAACATGGCGAGGGCAAACACTCGATACAACGTGAGCACCATTTTGTAATGCAGCGATTGCCGCACCTTCGACTTCTTCGTTTCCGCGGGAACCGTATTAGCTGCTTGTGTCGCCAACGGCCACCTCGCTCACTTCTTTGGTTCGCGTGCCCCAATCTGCGGAATCCATCGTGAGCAGCGCCAGCGGCGTCAGCAATAAGCTGCTAACAAGCGACCATGCTACATAAGCTCCGAACGCCAATGGATGCGCCACCGCCTCCCTAGCACTGTATTTTTTAATCACCCAAGTCAGGACCGCTCCGATTCCAAGTGCTACGACCAGTGGGACCGGCCCCGCCCAAGCCAGCGGGTCCGAAGTCAGAGCCGTGATTACCACCAGGAACCCCACCAGCGCTCCCAGCGGCGTCAGGATCAGTGTCCATACCGCGTTGGGGTGGAGTTTCCAGACATGTTGTGGCAAAGTTTTCAGAGTGTAGAAAAAGTCTCGCACGATGCTCCGCCGCCAGCGCAGTTGCTGTTTGAAAAGAACGGACAGCGTATTTGGCACTGTAGTCCAGCACAGCGCATCATTGTTGATGTACGTCCCATATCCCCGCAACAGCGTCTGGTGTGTCAAAAACCTGTCTTCGCCCTGATTCACCGGTATGCCGAACCAATGCCGCGCTCGAATCGCCGGCTCAATCTCTTGCAGCAGTTCGCGCCGGATCGCAAACAGGCATCCGCTGATGCAGCACACACTGCGCGTCCAATTCTCGGGAATCTTGTAAAGCTGGAAGGCCGAGTAGTAAATCACCGCTTGAATCGCGGTGATGACGCTGTCGTTCGGGTTCCGTACTCCGACTCTCCCGCCCACCGACCCCATGTGCGCCTCGCTGAAGCACGCCGTCAGCTCGGCAATTGCGTCCGGATGAAATATGCAATCCGAATCGATCGAAATAATAATCTCTGCTGAGGATTGCTCCATCGCATTGCAAACCGTTCGCGCCTTTCCGCTGTTCGCCGCATTGCGCCCCGTTCGTATTCGTATGTTGGTGAAGTCACGCTGCGCCTTGAGCATCCACTCGTAGCTGTCGTCCGCCGAACAGTCATCCTGCGCAATCACTTCGAATTTTTCGGGGGGATAGTTGCTCTTGCTGATGCTCTCGATCGTCTCGTAGACCGTCTTACCTTCGTTGAAGCACGGCATCAGCACGCTTACCGTGGGTTGGTAGCTATAGTCCTTTTGCACCTTCGCGCTGGGGAACGACACCTTCAGAATGATTCCCATGACGTACTTCACCACGGAAACCAGCAGGCAAAGAACCATGATCAGCCACAACAGTACCGGAGCCATTCGCGCCTCGCCCCCGCCTGTACTCCCACACGTACATAGGACTACACTCGCCCCTCTATATGTGTCTACCTGTGTTTGCTAACCCCGTACCACTCAATTAACGCCACAGCCTGAATCCTTCGCGAATTATCCTCGCGTTTTCAACTCAACCAAAGAGCCATTCGAGAAAAGACTTCGGACGGCGGGGTGCCCCACTTCCGTTTCTTGAAGGTGGGCCCTTCGGCGCAAGCGATCGCACGCGTCTCCCGTCAGGCGGTTGCCAATATCCGTAAACGCATCTCGTTCCGCGCCGCGAGCAGTCGTGCGTATCGTGGATCACGCCGTCAATCACTGCCGTCAGATGTTTTGACACGCTTACGACCAATCGCCCCGTGGGCAACTCATCGGCGCGCAAATGCACAGTACATCCCGAACCGATTTGCATCGTCGGCGTCCATACCCAACCCAGCGCTTGCATCACTCGCTTGATCGAAGTCTTATAAACGCCCGTTCGCGCGTCGCTCTTTCCACGTTTCCGTTTTCCCGTTCGTTCGTACGCCGCTAGGCTGTTTACCAGATCGTAGATTTGCTGGTACGGCTTCCCCGTCGCAATCGAGATCGCGCGAACGACACAATCGCCCGCCTTGCCCTTGTACCCAGCAGCCCGGCGTCCTCCATCGTCAAACTGAAAATGTCGCCCCACCTGGACTCGTCCCTCCCACATTCGATCGTTCGCAATGATTTCTGGATTCTAGCCTGAAGCACCGCATCGCGAACTTCAATGTGCGACGCCAGTTCCTTGTGCGCCATCACTCACGCTTGACACCAACGATTAGCTGCCCTATGTTCTTCGCGTAAGCAAGTGGAAGTCGCAAGCTCCCCCTGCTCCAATAATTTTCGCACTGGAGGTATCCATGCCATTAAGCCTCGCAACACTCTCCCTAGTGGAATCACCCGTCTCCATGCAAGAAGGTCTGAAGATTCTGGAACGCGATGATTACTGCTGCAAATACTGTGGCCTGGACGGCCGCGCCAGTTTCGAAAACGCGCTGGTGATGCGCGTCGATTTTGTCCATCCTCGCGCTCGGAAGGGAAAGAAGGATCCTAGCAACCTGGTCGCCTGCTGCACTCCCTGCAACACCATCAAAGGCACCAAGGTCTACCCCAGCTTCGACGAAGCCAAAGCCTTCGTGCGCAAGCAACGCGAAGAGTTTCGCAAAGCCTGGCAATCCAAGACCGCGCGCCAGACTTCCAAACCAGCAACCGCGTAAAACGCCGTCATTCCGCAGGGCGCACCAGTCTCGGCTTTTGAGGCCAGCCGGGTCTTTTGCCTTTTTGTTGTTTCGCCTGTTCCTCGTCACTCGCTACTTCTTCTTCCTACCATCCAATGTGCTAGCATGCTCGAGCCTTGTCTCAGAAAACTCAGAACAACACTCTCTGGTTCTCCGTCGTCGTCCTTTTCGCCATCAACATCCTGAATTTCTACGATCGTCACGTCCCCGGCGCCCTCGTCGAGCCCATGCGCAAGGAATTCCATCTCACAGACACGCAAATCGGCCTCCTCGGAAGTGCCTTCATCTGGATTTACGCGATTGTCGGCGTACCCCTAGGCCGCATTGCCGATTCCGCCAGCCGCAAAAGACTCCTCGCCTGGGGCGTCGTCATCTGGACCGCCCTCACAGCTTCCGCCGGCCTCGCCACCACTTACACTTTCCTGCTCTTCTCGCGCGTAGGCGTCGGAGTCGGCGAAGCCGCGTGCGCCCCCACAGCCACCAGTTGGCTCGGCGATCTTTTCCCACCACACAAGCGCTCTCGCGTCCTCGCCCTCTTCATGCTCGGCGTCCCGGTTGGCGGCGCCCTCGGATTTTTCTTCAGCGGTCCGATTGCCCAAGCCTACGGCTGGCGCGCTGCCATGGTCTTTGCTGCCTTGCCTGCATTGCTCCTCGTTCCCGCGCTCTTAATGCTCCACGAACCGCAACGCGGTGCCAGCGAAATACATCCCGCACCCCTCGTGCCAGCGTCCATGTGGAATGTGCTGCACATTCCCACGCTCTGGTGGATCATCGCGTCCGGCGCGCTGCTAAATTTCAATTTGTACGCGATCGGAACTTTCTTGCCTGCATTCCTGAGCCGCGTCCACGGCCTCTCGCTGGCGAACTCAGGCATCGCCACAGGCATCGTCTATCTCGCCGGAGGCGTGAGCGGCGGAGCAACCGCCGGCTATCTCGGCGATTCCATCGTGCATCGCCGCAAAGACGGCCGCCTGCTGTGCGCCGCTTTATTGGCTCTGGTAGCAATTCCGTTCGCGTGCGTGGGAATCCTTCAACCCGCTGGCTCTTTGTATCTGGCGATGGCCTTCCTCGCTGTAACGTACGCTTCTCTCACGACGTACTACGGCCTGGTCTACTCCGCCATCCAGGACATTGTCGCGCCGAACCAGCGCGGCTCGGCAATGGCCATCTATTTCATGGCCATGTACATGTGCGGAGCCTCTTTCGGTCCGCTCCTCACCGGCAAATTGAGCGATGTGCTCGCGCACCGCGCCGCCGCAATCGCAGGATCGTCCTCAGTCACAGAAACGTTCCGCGCCATCGGCCTTCAGCAAGCCATGCTCATCATTCCCGTTCTTTGTACCGCGCTAGCGTTTGTGCTGTACATGGGCTCGCGCACCATCATCGCGGACATCGCCAAGCGCGAATCTGCCGCTCACGTCGTAACAGCCGACGCGTCTTAGCTCATGACATCTGGAGTATGGCGATAAAATGTACAAGTGGGATGTACAAGGTACAATGAACGTGTAGGTGAAGAATGAAAACCGTGAAACCACAAGTCGAAAAGCCCGTCGAAACACTTTCGCACCGGAAGCGCATCCAGCGCGAAATCATCGCCTGGATGTGGGTCATCCTCATATTCCTGTTGATCAACGGAACGCTTGGCCAGGCACGTGTGATTCCCTCCGGCTCCATGGAAAACACCCTGCTCGTCGGCGACCACCTCATCATGAGCCGCCTCGGCTACGACGCTGGAGTGCCCTTCACAAGCTGGCATGTGCCCCTCTGGAGGAATCCCAAGCGCCAGCAAATGGTGATTTTCACTCCGATTGTCCCGCAAGAAACTTCGGACATCATTAAGCGCGTCATCGGCCTTCCGGGAGAAACGCTCGACATCCGCGACGGCTCCGTCTGGATCAACGGTCAAAAACTCGCCGAAAATTATACGACCGGTCCCAGCGAGACCTACGGCATGCACACACCTTACAAGATCCCGGACAATTGTTACTTCGTTATGGGTGACAACCGCGGAAATTCCTACGATAGCCGCTTTACCGGCTGCGTTCCCCGCAACCATATTATCGGCACACCCGTGATGATTTATATGTCCCTAGACGCCTCGCCCGATGCCTGGGGATCCGGCCAACTCCGCGAGCGCTTCTTTGCCTATGCCAATGCCGTGGTCCATCCAGGCACGGTGCGCTGGAAGAGACTATTCACAATCTTCTGACCGGAGCCGCCGGAGCCGTTCTGCCCCACAGTCTTGAATTCAGTTGAGTTTTGGCAAAGGGAATGCACGACATGAACGAAACGGTGCAACAGTATTCACAGAGGATTTTGGGTCACGTGGAAGGAAAAGACCCGCTCAAGGCGCAGTCGGCGGCGGCGAAAAAGTTAGACCGTCTCGTGCGACGCTCCTCCGCTTCCAAGCTGCGCAAACGCCCGGCGCCGGATAAATGGTCTGTCAGCGAAATCATCGCGCACATGGCCGATACCGAGATTGTCATCGGATGGCGCATCCGTTCGATCCTCGGCGCGCCGGGAACACACATTCAGGCCTATGATCAAGATGCGTGGGCAGCCGCTGGCCTCTATGCGAAGCGAGATCCGCGCAAGAGCATCGAGCAATTTCGCGCGGTGCGCGACGCAAATCTCGCGTTCTATAAATCTCTCACACCGGAACAATGGAAATACTTTGGCATTCATGCGGAGCGCGGTGAAGAAAGCCTGGAAAGGATCGCGCGCATGATTGCCGGTCACGACATCAATCACATTTTGCAGATCGAGCGCCTACTCGCGCCGAAGAAATAATTATTCGCTCTTCTTCAAGCGAATCGGCGGCGACTCTCATTCGTCGCCGCGGACTTGCCACCACTCCAGCCTCTCAAATTCGGCCAGTTTTTCTGCACCGTGGTCGCGGTACCAATTCTTCCAGGCCTCAGGGTCAGCGGGAATGTTCGCGTCCGTAATCTCGTGCAGCGCCATGTAGGACCACGAGCGCATTTGTGCGTTAGTATTTGGATCGGCGACCAAATCAATAAATTTCGGCGCCATGCGCATGCGTTGCGCGCGCGTGAAATTTCCGCAATCGGAAAGATTGCAGCCCGCGCGATTTCGAACATTGTCGGAAGGGTCCCGCGTGAAGGATTCGAAGAGCTCATCAAGCGCTTCGTCCTTACCAAGATATCGCATACCCTCGACGGCCCACTGCCGTACATAGGGGTCCGGATCGTGCTTCGCATAGTCGAGCAGAACCGGATGAATTCGATTGTAAGCAACGCCGCGCCCAGCAAGCATGCCAAGAAAATAAACCGCCGCGGGCCGGTAGTGCAGATCCGTGTGCGCGCGATCGATCAACATCTCCGCAGCTTGCTCATTCTTCTGCCAGCCATCCAAAGTCAGATTAATGTCCGCATTCGCATAGCGCACGCGCAAATCGCTTGAAAATTCTGAGCGGCGCTCCAATTGCTTCATGTGATCGGTCAAACGGATATGGCCGACCCAGTCTTCGACTTGCTGTTCGAACAAATCCAGAGCGCGCTGATCATGCCCGATCGCGCGCTCGAGCAACTCTTCCGCCTGATCTTGAGAAGGCAAAGCGAGCACGCGCTCAGCATCGGCGTCGGTCATGTTTGCTGCAGACGTGCGGCGTGGCGGAACTGCCTTTGCCATCGCGGGCAAGCGTGAACCGTTTGCGCGTTCTTTGTTTGCACGAGCGGCGCTTGCCGCGGCCTTGAACGTCGAAAATCTCCAACCTTGCCAAGCAAACATGCCAGCGACGCACAAGACGAAGAAGGCGAAGGAAATCACTGTGGCCGTGCGTGATTGCGGCCGTGGCTGTTGCCAGCCAACGCGCATGGCGCCGGGTCCCGGAAAACCGGGTGTCGAATTGCTGAAAACTGGCTGGCCAGGCTGCGGCGGCGGACCGTAAGCCGAATCCGCTTCGACATGCGTATCGATTTTCAGTCCAGCGAGAGTTTCGATTTGCGAAGCGATCCAGCGCGCTTCCTGGCGGCTGCTGATTTCGTCAGCGAGAGTGACGCGGCGGCCATTCTTTGTTCGCAAGCGAATGGCATACATCGAATTCCCTTGAGTCCCACCCTGCTGTCCGCTCGTAACGCCCACAATGGCGTCGACCTCAGAGAACAGGAAATGTTTTGTGGACCCGACGCCGAGGACGCGCGTAATGGAAACGATTTCTCCATTGCCCACCCGGATTCGCGCGGTTCCCAAGGCGACGTGAAAAAGGCCAAATACCACGAAGAGATCCATCAAGCCGAAAACAACCGGAAAAAACCAGGGAGCCTTCGAATGGAACAGAAAATAAACGACGCCCGTCCAAATCACGGTGAAAATGAGAAGAAAGAGCGCACGAGAGGGAGTACGAAAAGCCGGAAAGTAGAATTCCGTCCCGCCATCTTGTGATGAGATGATGACTTTCGGATGCGCGGGCGCGGCCACGGGTACCGCATTCGAATCGTCGGATTTCCCGGCAGCAAAGGAAGAAGCCTCTGAGGAAGAGTCCGTTGGCGCCAGCTCCACGGAAGACGAAGTCTTAAACACAGGCAATTCGAAATCGCCGGAGTAATTGATTCCGGGAATATCCGCCTGTGCATGCAGTACCCAAAGAACCTGATCGGAAGAATTATCATGATCGGTAACGTAAGCGTCGGACGGAATTACAAAATCCACAGGAATCGTCCGGCTAAATGGGTCCATGCCCATGGCCCCTGACGGAACATTTTGTTCGGTCTGCCAAAGAACGGTCTGCACCGTCGAGCGGCTGTCGCCTGAACCCGTGATCATCTTGCGGACGCACGAAAGACGAAGGTCGATGCCGTGCGCGGCGTCGGCATCTAGCTTCAAATGAATCCTTCCCGCCAGCCGCCCGCCCGGAGAAAACGGCAGTGAATCAAGCTCGAAATACGTATTGCCGAAACGGCGATGACGAAGAGTGGCGCGCAATGCGACGACGAAAAGAATCACGCCGATTGAACAAAAGCCAACAATCAAGAAAGCGCGAGGATCACTGCGGCGGGCAAGTTGCGGGATGAGGGTGACCGCCACAGGAATAATCACTAGATTGCAGACGATACAAACCACCCAGGCAGTGATTTCGGTTTTCTTGTTTTGACTTTCCGCTCGACGGCTGGCCCAATCCGTACGCCACAACCAGGGTGAGGACGGATTGGCTTCTTCGATCGCGGCCTGCTGCTTCAACTTGCGATAGCCGCCAAACGCCACGAGCACAAATCCCGCTCCAATCGCGGAAATAAAAAGAGCAATCGCGGCGCCGACAACGGTGCCGCTGGTGCCGGAATGGTGGCTATTCGCGACAAACGTAAACAGCGACAGCAGCCCCGGGACAAGGAACATAAGTCCGAAGCAAATGAAAAACGCAGCGGCGCCCTTGGAAGGCTTGGTCACACAACAATTTTAGAAGCTATTCCGCCGGGCCGAATGGCGCAGAAGTACTAGCTTGTGCTTCTAGTTACAGCTGGCCAAGTGTCGAGCACAGACAGCCGCAATGCCCGTTCGTCCAGTTGCATTAACCGGCTGTCTCGGGACGAGGATGCAAGGACTGTGCCGAAACCGTACTTTAGGCCAGTAGAAGCGGGCAAGTGGTGAGGCTAGCCTGTTGGGGCAGAAGTGGGGACCATGACATCTTCGGAAACAGTTCAGCCATTCCTTGCGAGAGCTGCACGATTAGGCCGCCTTCGGTGTTGGGTTGAGGCGGGAGCGGGGCTTCTGTTCGTTGTGCTGGCGCTAGGGCTTGGTGGGTGCGCTGGCGCCACGAGTTCGTCGGGGGCTAAGCAGAATCCTCCGCCGACGAGCTCGGGTGTGACTGTTTCGATCAATCCAACCTCGGCGTCGTTGCAGACCGGGAGCCCGCAACAATTTTCTGCAATAGTGACCGGTAGTTCGAACACGAACGTAACTTGGACCGCGACTGGTGGAACGATTTCCACGGGCGGACTTTATACCGCAGGTAACTCAGCGGGGAGCTATAGCGTCACGGCAACGAGTGTCGCGGATACGACGAAATACGCGACCGCACCGGTGACGGTTACAACGACTCCGCCGCCACCTCCACCTCCCGGAACGGCTTCGTCGATTACAAAAGACGGCATCACTTGGACGTTCAGCCAGGCGGTGCCGGTCGGGCAATTCGTGAACGGCGACTATTTCGTAGTAGGTCCGGTCACCATCACCGCGATCAATCCTCCTGCGACGACTTCTTCCCCATACGAAAACGGATCCGTCGTCGATTTGCCGACGGCCAACGGAAAGAGCGGGTTCGATTCACGGTTGAATGATGGCACGGACGAATCGTGGTGGTTCGATGCGACGCTGCGATCCTATCCGCCAATCACCTTGAAGCCGGGAGACTCGCTGGTGTCTTCTATCAGCCTGGCGATCATTCATTCTGTGCCGGAAGTGATGCGCGCTTCGGACATGAGCGCGAGTCCCGTGGCGTCGGATTCCGTGTTGACCGTTCTGGCGGCCGCGCCATCCGCGGATGCGTTCCGGCCTTCCTACTGCGACCGGAGCCAAACGATTTATCACGCGAATGCATTGCAGAGGAATTTGCTGCCGTCGCTCGCACCGCCGAATCCTGCAGGTACACCAGCGCTGGCGCAATTCGAAACCTATTACCGCAGGCCGTGGATCGATACGAATGCGTTTTTATTCGATGCGCCCGCGGATTACATGCCGAGCTATGGACAGCACATCGCGTTTGCGGATTCGTATGCCGCGCTTCTGTTGACGCTGAATTTTCCGGCGGACCAGAAAGTGAATCTCACAAATTATTTGGTGCAATACGGCATCGATTTGTACGGCTGCGTGCAGGCCGGTTACGGATGGCCCGCGTTTGGAGGGCATCGCAGCGGGAGAAAGCTGCCGATTATTTTCGCTGGAATATTGCTGAACAACGCCGGCATGAAAAATGTTTCGGCCGCGTATGCGAACAAATTCGGCGAGGACATGCAAACGCTGTACGTCAATCAACTGCCGCCCGCTGGGAGCTACACGCAAGCGTGGCAAGGAGCAACAGTAATTTACGGCGGCCATTACGGAGTGAATGCAGATGGCTCGGTGGTAAGCCCGGGATTATATGGGCCGTACGAACAATTGCAGCCATCCGCCTGGGGAATTTTGACGCCGCCCGGCGAGCAGCTGGGAGAAGCTTACCGAAGATGCTGCACATCTGTTTCCTGGGTGGGCGAAGCGCTCGCAATGCGGCTGATGAACGCCGAGAGCATATGGAATTATCCGCCGTTCTTCGATTACGTGGATCGATGGATGACGGAAGACGACACGCAAGCCGTTGCGGAAATCCTGGCGCAAAGCGGATATGACTACAGCGCAAACTGGGAACGCCAAGGACAGACGAAATACTGGCTGCAAGGTGAATTTCCTCAGTACACGTTCATCGACGATATGTGGAAGGCCTACCGGTAAAAGCCTGCGCCAAAACGCGAACGTAGCTCAGCGGGCGGCGCTCTTCCGTTGCGGACGAGCAGGAACGAGGCCGAGTTGACACATCAAGCCTACGGTGTCCGAGCTGATGTAGGAATCGATGATCTTTCCGTTGGCGATGTGATGGATCGTGATTCCGTCCAGGGAAATTTTCTTATTTGTAGGACGAACTCCCCAGTACTCACCCTTATGCGTGCCGGAAATGGTCCAGGAAGCGGCGACCTTGTCCTTTTCGGCAACGGTGTCCTCGACCGTGAAGCGCAGATCGGGGAAGGCTGCGAGATACACGGCAATCTCAGCCCTGTAGGCTTCGGGGCCAACCGAGGAGCCGGAAGAGTTGTTGTCGTGGAGAGCGTGGCTCGGGGATATTAGATCGCTCACTAGTTCGAGCCTGCGTTTATTCCAGACTTCTTCATAGAGACGGCGAACAATGGCCTTGGCTTCTGTTGACATGCGCGCGCTCCCAAGAATGAGGTGATACAAACTCCTTGGAGATGGCCTTAGCCTCGCGAAACCGCAGACGGGAGAGTGGCGGGGGGAGGCTTGCCAGAGCGTACTCCCAAGAATCGTGGTTTGCAACGCGGTTCAGTAGACCTCAAGGCAGACACAGGGTTATTCGAGCGTGTAAACAGTTGGCAAAAAAATGAGCGCATCCTTGAAGATGAGGAAGCGTACTAAGATCTCGGGCAGGCGTCTGGACCAAACTAGCCCCTGGATTTGAGATCATTTTGCCGGCGAGGGTCTGCGTCCGCTCACCCACCGCTTTAACTAGCAAAACACCGAATAGGCGTCTCACACCTCTGCAAATAGAAAGGAAAAAAGGCCGGGCTGAAACCCGACACCTACACAATCAATCTAGAAAAGAAAAAGGGCCGCGGAATGAGTACGCGGCCCTGAGACACACTACTGAAGTTGTTTTCTCTTTGACCCTTCGCTGAAAACGCTCAGGATAAACTCGATACGATCTGACAGAATCCGCCCGAATCCTGGATTAAACCAGGTTGTAAACCGAACGTGTATCCCAACGGTCCGTGAGGACCGCGGCATACAATTGCGTGGCATGATCCGCACACCATAGCGGAGTGAGCCACGACTACTTTAGAAAGGAGGTGATCCAGCCGCAGGTTCTCCTACGGCTACCTTGTTACGACTTCACCCCAATCATGAGTCATACCTTGGGCGC
>DATFZQ010000186.1:0-6547 GCA_035314345.1 Candidatus Acidiferrum sp. | reverse complement strand
CGCCTTGTGCGCGGGCATCATTGGATTCTATGGTGTGGTGTTTCTGTTCTCCCGTATCGTTCTTCGCATGCAAGTGAGCATGAGCGCACTCGCAGCGCTCACAGCCTCCGCGCCGGCGGTGCCGTTCGTAGGTCCAGCTGTCCTCGGCGATTTGTTCGGGGGGCTCAGCGCCATTCCGATCGCGCTCGGCAGTCTCGTCATTAACCTCACCGTCGTGCCAATCACGATTCTGCTTCTCGCACTGAACTCGACCGGGAGAGAACCAACGGAAAACACTCCCGCCGCGCAGGGAGGAGAGCAACCGGAATCGTCTCCCAGGTCGTACGTTTCGGTATTCGCTGCCAAACTCGTGGAAACTGTCAAAGAACCGATCGTATGGGCACCTGTTATTGCTTTCGTTATCGTGCTTATTGGTCTTCACATTTCTCAAGTCATCGTCCACTCGCTTTCCCTGCTGGGCCAGGCATCCGGAGGCGTCGCGCTCTTTGCCTGCGGGATCGTGCTTGCATCCGGCAAAATCGAAGTCACGTGGCAGATCCTGTTTTTCGTATTCCTGAAAAACGTCATACAGCCCGCGCTCGTGCTCGGTGGTTTGCGATGGCTCGGCTATGGCAGTCCCGTCGTGAGCGAGGCGGTTCTTACGACGGCGATTCCGACTATGCCGATTGTGATCATGTTTGCTCTGCAGTATCGCATCGCGCAGGCGGAGGCCGCTTCCGCCGTGTTCTTCAGCATGATGGGCTCGGTCATAACGATGGGGGTTTTCATCGCCCTAACACGATAGACGAGTGACCTCACGGAATAGAAAAGGAGGATTGAAATGACGACTCAAGTTGAAGCGCTTGCAAAGTACGCCGCGCGCGCCGGATTCGCGGACCTCTCGCAGGAGTCGCGCAGGCAATTGCCGATTCACATCCTTGATTCGCTGGGTTGCTGTATCGCTGCGCTGGGTGCGGGCCCGGTGCAGGCGTGTCGCGAGCAAGTCGCCGAGTTCGGCGGCAGCGGCCCGTGTGCGCTGACCGGCGGCGGACAGGCGAACCCGATCTACGCGGCGTTCTGGCACACCGCGCTGGTACGCTATCTGGACTTCATGGATAACTTCCTGGCGCCGACCGAGACTTGCCACACGGCGGATAATTTCGGCGTGGCTTTGACCATCACCGACTACGTGGGCGGCAGCGGCCGTGACTTGATGCTGGGCGTGGCTCTGGGCTACACGGTGCAGTCACGATTCGTCGATCACGCCAATTTCATGAGCAGCGGCTTCGACCACACTTCGCAACTGGCCTTCTCACATAATGCCGCAGCTGGACGGCTACTCGGCCTGAGCGAGCAGCAGATCGCGAACGCCATCGCTATGGCTGCGGTCAGCGATGCGTCCTTCGCTGTCGTTCGCGCGAAGCCGCTTTCGCAATGGAAAGGACTCGCCTCGGCACAGTCGGCGCTCGGCTCGATGAACGCGCTGTTCCTCGCACGACGAGGTGTGGAGGGTCCCCTGCAAGTGATCGAGGGCCCACTGGGCATCGACCATCTCCTGAGAATGAAGATCAACATTGACTGGGACAAGCAGGGGTACGAGGGCGTCGTCGAGAGCACCATTAAGAAATACAACTCGATGATCCACACGCAGTCCGCCGTGCATTGCATGGTCGAACTCGCTGCGCAGAACAAGATCGATCCCGGTAAGGTGATTTCCATTGAGGCTGAGGTTTTCCAACTCGCTTACGACTTCGCCGGCGGCGGCCTCTACGGCGTGGACAAATTCATCCGCACCAAGGAACAGGCGGATCACAGCCTGCCGTACCTGCTCGCTGTGGCGCTGCTGGATGGCGACGTGATGCCCGCGCAATTCCAGCCGGAGCGCATTGCGAGAGCTGACGTGCAGACATTGTTGAAGAAAGTTTCGGTCCGCCCGAACCAGGAATACACGGCTGAATATCCAGCGAAGATGCCTGCCAAGATCACCGTGCGGCTGGTGGACGGAAAAATCATCGAGCACGAAGTGCAGGCCTATCCGGGACTCGCGTCCGAACCGTTCACATGGGAAGAATCCGTGGAGAAGTTCGATCGGCTCGTGGCCGGGCGTGCCGATGAAGCGCTTTGCGGCGAAATCAAGGACGCCGTACGGTCGGTGGAAAATATCCAGGTGAGGGACCTGACGAAGCTGCTTGGGGCAGTCAAAGCGAGCCAGCGCGGCGCCGCGTCATCCGGAAGTAGCAGATAAACCACAAGAAAGGAGAAATGAGATGGCCATTACATCCGAGCGTGTTCGCGAGATTTTCAAGGGGCTGGAGCAGGGCGATGGCGCCGCGTTTTTTGAGCATGTAGCCGACAAAGTGGACTGGATTGTGGAGGGAACGCACCCGCTTGCCGGTCATTACCTCAGCAAGCAGGGATTCATCGCAGGTACCTTCGCCAAACTGGCCAAGGTGCTGCCGGAGGGCACGGAGCTGCATGTTGAAAATGTACTTGTGAGCGGAGATTGGGCGGTAGTTGAACTGCATTCCCTGGCCACCGCGAAGAACGGGCTCAGATTCGATAATCGTTACTGCTGGGTCTGCCGGTTCGCGGGCGGCGAGATCGCGCAAGTACGTGCGTATCTGGATTCGGCTCTCGTGGCTCGGCTCTTTCAGGAGAACCCAATTCCAAACCAAGATAACCCAATAATTGACGGCAAAACCCGAACGGCTGGACGCACAACTGGATGACCGTCGTGCGCTTCAAAAATCTGAACGTTGGCCGCTCCAGGCCTTCCAATAAATTTCAAACGCATAGCATCGGCAACGAAAATCTCGGCTACAACAAGGAGGATACATGGCTATCTATTCTGGCAAGGACATGCCCAAGGAAGTCGGTCGTACGACAATGGATCCCGAGGTCAAGAGTTGGCTCAAGGACGGCCCCGTCCTTGGCTCGCACGAACCGATACATGTGCAGCGCGCGGCACACGATCGGTTTATCGACACCAACAAACCCCCGATCGGGAAAGTTGAACATCTGGGCCTCGACGGTCCGCACGGCACCATCCCGATTCGCTGCTATCATCCATCGAAACCCGGCATCGCCGAAGGGGCCGCATTGGTGTACCTGCACGGCGGCGGTTATATCGTCGGGTCGCTCGATCAGTTCGACACCGCAATGCGGCTCTTCGCCGAGAACAGTGGGGCGCAAGTCTACGCCGTCGACTACAAGCTCGCGCCGGAATACCAGTTTCCGGTTCAGATCGAGGAAGATGAGTTCGTCGTTCGCTGGCTCCACGAGCACGCGCACGAGCGCGGCATCGACCCCACACGCATCGCGCTCGGCGGCGACTCGGCCGGCGGCAACCAGACGTGCGTGGTGGCCCTCAAGCTCCGCGATGAGGGCGGTCCCAAGCTTGCCCTGCAAATGCCGATTTATCCCGAGGCCGCGCTGCCGTTCAACACTCGCGCCGGTATTGAGAACCGTAGCGGCTCATATGTCGATACCGCCGGCGTACTTCTCTTCGCGTGGTCTTATATTCCGCAAGGCGTCGACTACTCGCAGCCTTACATCACACCTCTAAACGCACCCAGCCACGCCGATCTGCCCAAGACGCTGCTCGTCACCTGCGGTTTCGACATGCTCCGCGACGTTGCGCATGCGTATGGGTTAAAGCTCGCCGCCGTCGGCAGCGACCGTACGTACGTGCATTACGACGACCTGCCGCATGGCTTTATTCAGATGACGCGACACTCGAAGCGCTGCCTGGAGTCGACATTGGAGATTGCGCGACTTCTCGGCGAAGCGCTCAAAAAGACGCGCGCCGCCGCGGCCAAGCGCTGAAAGCGCTCTACAAAGTCCACGTTTGGTTGAAAGCAGCCTGGGAAATTGCAGAAAACAGACGGCTGCCGAAGTTCGCCAGACCGGGATGACAAGCCTTTCACACGCAGCTATGGGAAACCCTGGCAACCTTTGATCAGAGCGTAACGAAAGGAGAATCAAAATGAGTAATTCTATGAAGCCTTTGCAAGTGGTAGTAAGAATCTCTCAGTCCTTGTGCACCGTTTTGTTGCTGTTGACCTGCGGCGTGCTCTCAGCGCAGAACCAGGAGCATCGCGTTCGGAATATTGTTCTGGTGCACGGAGCCTGGGCAGATGGCTCTGGGTGGAAAGGCGTTTACGAAATTCTTGTAAAGGATGGCTACAACGTCAGCGTCGTTCAGGAGCCGGAGACGTCGTTCAAGGATGATGTGGCTGCGACGAAGCGTGTGCTCGCCCTGCAGGATGGACCGTGCATTCTTGTGGCGCACAGCTATGGGGGATCCGTACTTACGGAAGCGGGCACGGATCCATCGGTGGTCGGCCTGGTGTACGTCGCGGCGCACATGCCAGATACTGGAGAGAATGAGGCTGACGACGGAAAGCGTTTCCCAAGCGACCTGGCCAAATCGGGCGCCATAAAGAAAACGCCGGACGGCTTCACCTATATCGACCCGGCCCAATTTCATGAATTGTTCGCTGCGGACCTGCCGGCCGAGCAGGCCGCTTTCATGGCGAGATCGCAGGTGTTCAACTTTGCGGACAATTTCTCAGCGACGATCACCACGGCCGCCTGGAGAACCAAACCGAGCTGGATGGTGGTGGCCGGAAGCGATCGAACGATCAGCCCGGACTTGGAACGTTGGTATGCCAAACGTGCAAAGAGCCACACGGTCGAAGTGGCAGGCGCCAGCCACTCCGTCTATGTCTCGCATCCCAAGGAGGTTGCAGATGTGATTGAGAGTGCAGCGCGTGCGGTCTCAAAGTAGCTCGTTTTGTGATTTTGCTAGACCGAAAATTCGATTCGATATCACTTAACAACCAATAGCATCGAAAGTATCAGCACCGATTGAAAGACAAGTAACTTTGGTTGCGGCGGCTTGATTTGCCAATCCAAATAGGGAATGATAAAGGACGTGGGTGTTGAAAAAGTCACTCTGATTAGCAGATGAGGCGCGGTACAAGGAAGTATTCCTTCCATGTGCTACGTGATTTTAATCCTCGGAGGACTGCTGATCATGATGGGACAACATGCCCGTTCCGAAGCGCTGTTCTACTATTTCAAGCTGGAAGAGTACATCCCCGAAAACCACTTGTTGCGGCTCATCGACAAGCACATCAGCTTGGCCTTTGTCCGTGAGCGGCTCAAGGACAGCTACAGCGAGACTGGGCGTCCCTCCATCGATCCCGAACTGCTGCTGCGCATCCTGCTGATTGGCTATTTGTACGGCATTACCAGCGAGCGCAAGCTGGTGGAAGAGTTGCGCATGCATCTGGCGTGGCGCTGGTTCACCGGCCTGGGTTTCGATCAAGAGATTCCGCATCACTCGACCTTCTCGAAGAACCGGCACGGACGCTTTCAGGCGTCGAAACTGTTCGAGCAGTTGTTTGAGGAGATCGTGCGGCAGTGTGTGGAGGTGGGGTTGGTGCAGGGGAAGCATCTGTCGGTGGACGGCAGCTTCGTCGAGGCGAATGCGGCCAAAGAGAGCCGGATTCCGCGCGAACAGTTAGCGGAAGCAGCCCAAGTCAACCATACGGTGCGCCAGTATCTGGTGGAACTGGAAGAGCAGAACCCGGTGGAAGAACCGGTGCACGAGCAAGATCAAGTGTCGACCACCGATCCGGACTCGACCTATGCCACGAAAGGCGGCACGCCGGCCCGGCTGGGTTATTACGACAACTATCTGGTGGACAATCAAAGCTGCGTGATTGTGGGAGTGCAAGCGACCGCAGCACGGATGAGTCAGGAGACGGTGGCCGCACAAGACATGCTCACCCGTTTCACGCAATGGCAAGGCGGAGCACCGGAATCGCTGGCGGCTGACACGACGTACGGCAACGGGGAGTTCCTACAATGGTTGGCGGATCGGAGCATCACTCCTTACATGCGAACCCGCGATAGTATCCACAGAAAGAACAGCCCGTTCTACGGCCCGGAGCGGTTCACTTATCAGCCGGAAAGCAACAGCTATCGCTGCCCCGCAGGTCAGCAACTCAACTACGGCGGTCGGAGTGATCGCAACCGCACCTATGTCTACATCGGAACCCGCAAACGTTGCGGGCCCTGTTTGCAAAGGCCACAGTGCACCAGTGCAGCCTTCCGCTGTCTTGCCATTCACATGCATGAGCCGGTTCGGCAAAGGGCCCGCGAACTGGCCAATACGCCAGAGTTCGCGCAGGCACAACGGCAGAGGAAAAAAGTAGAAGCGTTGTTCGCGGAACTCAAGAATCAGATCGGTCTACGCCGCCTGCGCCTGCGCAGACTGAAGTTCGTGCGGGAGCAGTTCTTCCTGGCAGCTGCGGCACAGAATATCAAACGGCTAGTCCGCTTCCTCAGCAAAGCACCCAATCCGACATTCGCTGCAGCCGCTTAATCAACCGACAAAGAACATACAAGAACCCAGTCCCCAGTCCCACCTAGGGAGTGCCATCTCTGCCGAGGAGACTTTTTCAACACCCACAGGCGTTAGCATAAACAACCTGGCGTCAGCCCGCTCATAGCCACTGAAACCTGGCAGGGCGCCCCACACAACGCGCTTTTCGTTGTG
>DATFZQ010000185.1:0-4324 GCA_035314345.1 Candidatus Acidiferrum sp. | reverse complement strand
CCCGCGGATTGGAGATGACGACCGCAAACGTGGCGCAGTTGCTCAGTGTCGACATCGAGGGCTGGCTGGCCGAGTTACCGTTAATCAAGGAGCACTTTGCCCACTTCGGCAGCCATCTTCCCGAAGGATTAAAGCTTGAGCTGAAAGCTCTCGAAAGGCGTCTCCTGGAGGCGAACAGATAGTTACCTCAAGCAGAGTTCGGTGGCGCAACGACGAACCAGGAGCAACACGTGCTCTCCGATATTCGGGACTTGTTCTTGCTCGGGTTGGGCGGTGGTCATTTTTGTCGTCTATACTCTCTCGCTGCCCGAGTGATATGGCACGGAATGCCGCGCTAGCGCCTTCACCTTTTCCACTGCGTTCGCCGATTTGGGTGCAGGAATCACCTTTCTGGTGGGAACCAGCGTCCGCCGTTTCGGATCGCTTGGAACTCCGGTCGCGATGAGTTGTGTCTTTTTCGCTCTTGACTGCTTCTGATGCCAATCGACGTAGAAACACGCGGTGTAGCACTTGCCGGGCTAGACGGCGGGCTTGGGCAGAGAACAAGAGTGTGAATCGTTGCTTACCTTGCCAGAGACTGCAGTGCTCCACGGTAATAGGCCAACGAGGAACTAGCTAAAGGCTGTTGCAAAACGCAGAGCATTTTTAGCCCAGCGGCGCGGCAAGAAGGACTTGTGGGTAGGTGATGAAACTGGAGGGCCGCGGCGGTGGGCTAAAAATGGGTTGAACTAAACCGCCACGATGGAGCTGGCAAGCGAATTGCTTTGTGGGTTTTGAATAGTCGCCAGGAAGTCAGGAGAGAGCCATAGGCTGGCGAGGATACGATGGCTGAGTAATCTGGGCGGCAGAGAGAGCATGTGGATTTGAGACGAGGAAGGGCGGAATGAGCAGGTGGGGGAGCGTCGGGGTCTACTTAGAGAACACTTCGCCGCCGACTTGGCTGGTGCAAGTTCGCGGAGACCGGAATGTAAAGCTATGGCAGTTCTCATGAGGTGTCCGTGAACGCCGGGTGAGCGAAGGCATCGATCACCCCGATCACGATCATGCGCCCTCGGTGACAGACTGGGCATTCCCACAGGGACGAACCAGTAAGGACTTCGTAGCGGTCGCGATAATCTTCCGGTGCTTCTTCGGTCGCAATGGTTTCTTCAAGAGGTACCATCCCCAGGAGTTGGCGACACTGTTCCAGTTTTTCTCGTCGGTAGCGATTTCCGAGGAAGCCGTAGTAGCGGATGCGATGAAAGCCGTCAGGCAGTACATGGAGCAAAAAGCGCCGGATGAATTCGTCCGCTGATAAGGGCATGATTTTCTGTTGGCTGCCATGGCGATAGTCCTTGTAGCGGAACTGTACATAGCCGTCTTCGATGTCGAGAATGCGATTATTGGAGATGGCCACGCGGTGGGTATAGCGACCCACGTAGTCGAGAACCTGCTGGGGTCCGGCAAAGGGGGCTTTGGCGTAGACCACCCATTCGCTCTGGCGTAGGGGTGCCAGATAACGAAGAAAAACTTGGCGGTCCTGCAGCTCTTTGAGGGCGGAAAAGAAATGCAGCTGGCCATCATCGAAGGCCTTTTCCAGCAACTCCAGAAACAAGCGGCGGAAGAGGCGAGAGAGCACGCGCACGGGGAGGAAGAAACCTGGACGACAAGAAATCCAGCGGGTGCCGTCGGGAGACAGTCCGCCGCCGGGTACGACACAATGAAGGTGAGGATGAAAGAGGAGGTTCTGGCCCCAAGTGTGGAGCACGGCGAAGAAGCCGATCTCGGCGCCGAGATGTTTGGCATCGGCAGCAATGGTGCGCAAGGTTTCTGAGGTGGCGCGGAAGAGAATGTCGTACACCACTTCCTTATTCTGATAAGCGACGGCGGCAATCTCTTCCGGCACGGTAAAGACTACGTGGAAGTATTCGGTATCGAGAAGCTCAGCTTGACGATCCTCGATCCACTCAGCACGGGCCAGGGACTGGCATTTTGGGCAATGCCGATTGCGGCAGCTGTTGTACGTAATGCGTTGGTGCTGACATTGATCGCACTGTTCGACGTGGCCGCCCAGGGCGACGGTGCGACAGCGTTCGATGGCGCTCATGACGCGTAGCTCAGCACGGGACAAGGAACCGGCATGCTGCTGCCGATAGGCATCGCCGTAGCAGCGAAACACGTGCCCGACTTCCAGCTTGGGGCAATCCATCGCGTCCGGCGCTTAGACCTGCTGGGGTGGGGTGAGTTTCGGCTCCAGGGGAAGCGGGTGGGGTAGAAGATCGAGAGGACTGGTAGTGGAACAAACTTTGGTGGTGGCGATACGTAGGTAACGAGCTGTGGTCTCCAGACTACGATGGCCGAGCAGCAGTTGGATGGTGCGTACGTCGACACCTTGCTCGAGCAGGTGCACGGCAAAGGCATGCCGAAAACTGTGCGGACTAATTGGTTTGCGAATGCCGCACAGGCCGCGGGCCTCCTGGCAGGCCACCTCCACTGCCTCTTTGCCGATGTGGCCCAGCTTCTTACCGGGAAACAGCCAGGTCTGGGGTCGCTCCACGCGCCACCACTGACGAAGGATTGCCAGCAGTTTGGGGGAGAGCATGACATAGCGGTCTCTCCGTCCCTTGCCCTGCTCAATGCGAATGACCATCCGTCGGCTATCAACGTGGGGGACTTGCAGAGCGACAGCTTCGGAGATGCGCAGGCCCGCGGCATAGCAAGTGGTCAGGATAGTGCGGTGTTTGCCCTCTGGGACGCAGCCGAGAAACTCCAGGACTTCCTCCGGACTGAGGATGACAGGCAGTTTCTTGGGCGTCTTGGGAGCGGGGATGATTTCGTCGAAGTTCCATGCCCGACGGAGCGTGACTTTGTACAGGAAACGCAGAGCGGATACGGCGACGGTGATGGTGGGGGAAGCTAGCTTTTTTTCTTGGGTGAGATAGAGCTGGTAAGCCCGAATCTCTTCCCCGCCCAAAACGTCGGGCGGTTTTCCGAAGTGGCGAGCGAACTGCGCGACCTGTAACAGATAGGCAGCTTGGGTGCCAGGGGCAAAATTACGAATTTGCATCTCTTCAATCATCCGTTTGCGAAGCGGTGTCATGGAAAGCTCCTTTGCGACATGGAATGTGCTGCAAGCAGCCAGTCCATGCTCTCGCAAGGGAACGTGCAACGGAAGGAGAGAGGCTGATGTGAAGTGGCGGAGCTGCGCGAGACGTGTCCAGACCAACTGGACTGCTTGCGCCACCCCATACCGCGTAGCGGTTTAGTTCAACCCCGATTCTTCAATTCGGCCGCTTGAAAGCCAGTAATTTCGTGGAAAAGGTTGCTCGATGGCGTTGGTCTGAGTTGCCGGCTTGACCGGTAACTCTGCAAGGCCCCATCCGTCATAGGTGGCCCATGGGTCTCCGGGCCGGGTGGAGCAAGATGGTCCGCAGGCAGTGCACCGTGGAGGACCAGAGATTGCCGAGGTCCAGCGCGAGCCGAATCGAACTCCATGCTTGTGATCACCGAAACTGTGAGCGCATCGGACACGGGTTCTCTCCCTCGATCTAACCATGGTCCCGAGCCGACAACCTGGCATTGGTGATTCAGACCGACTACCCGAGTAAAGCTGAGAAACAGACACACAAGTGCGCAGCAGACGAGGGTTAGAGAGAACCATAGTTTCATCGCGAATCCGCCTCGTGGGCACGCTGCAAATTGCGCTCCTTATTCAGCTCCGCCAGTTCGCGCAAGCATTGCTGCATTTGTTGCCAAGCGGCCACCCCTTCTCGCGTGGCCTCCTCCGCTGCCTTGGGAACATAGTAGCCGGTGGTCTTTCCCTTCTCCCCGCGGTAACTCACATTCAGATGGGGACCATGCTTGGGTCCATCGCCTTGGCAATGGCAACCCGCTCGTCCGCAGGTGCGGTAGGTTTCCGAGAGCGTTCCAAAGACAGCGATCTCGGCCAGACGTTCGATCTCGCCCAGCAGCTTGCGTCGTTGGGCTGTGCCCTCAACCGACTTGGTCATGCTCCCTCCGACGCTGTTGATAGCGAGCGATGGAAAATAGATTCTTGGTTATGACACACCAGCCCACGTAGCGCTCGAAGCCACGCCCTCCTTTATAGGTAGCTCGCGCCATCGAGAAGGGGTGTTTCAAGGTGCTCATGGTGGCTTCAATCCCGGCCCGCCAGCGCAGCGCGCGGCGGAACCAGCGCTGCTTCTGCTGCTGGGCCCGCTTGGCCGAGAGCCGTCCCCGCGCCGGCAGCGCCACCTTCTTCACTCCCAGGGCTTCTGCCTCGCGCTCGTTTTTTGCGGAAAAAAATCCGCGGTCGCCGGTGGCCATCTCTGGCGCTTGCCCGAAA
>DATFZQ010000184.1:0-2011 GCA_035314345.1 Candidatus Acidiferrum sp. | reverse complement strand
TCCGCCCATCAGGCAGTGGCCCAAGCGCAACGATACGTTGCCGCAGGCTACAGTGTGGTGGTTGACCTTGATCTCGAAAAATTCTTCGACCGAGTCAATCACGACAGCTTGATGGCGCGCGTCGCCGCGCGGGTAACCGATAAACGGGTGCTCAGGCTCATCCGGGCCTTTCTCAAGTCCGGCGTGATGGAGGACGGCTTGGTCAGCCCGGTGGACGAGGGGACCCCGCAAGGCGGCCCGCTCTCGCCCCTCTTAAGCAATCTCGTGCTCGACGATCTCGACAAGGAACTGGCCCGACGGGGTCACCGCTTCTGCCGTTACGCGGACGACTGCAATGTCTATGTTCGCAGCCGCCGCGCCGGGGAACGGGTGATGACCTCGGTCAGCCGGTTCCTGACCCAGAAGCTGCGGCTGAAGGTCAACGAGGTGAAAAGCGCGGTGGCGCAACCGGAGGAGCGCAAGTTCCTGGGCTTCAGTGTGCTGCAGGCACACACGGAAAGGAGTTCATCATGGACTGACCAATCGTGTGGATAAGCTGCGTGGGAGATGAGGGTTGGCCCCTCGGGATCGGTTTTCAGGAGCCGGTCCCAAACCACTCCAAGCTGCTGCGGTAAAGAGCCGTGGTGGTGAGCGTTGGAGAAAAAGCGCGAGATCAATCTCGTGCAGGTGAGCATCCGAGAGACGAACGAAAGTGAACCCTTCGAAGACGCGTCGTAAAGAAGCAAGCGTCGTCAAAACCAGGAGCGTGAATCCCTTCTGGGACAAGTCTGTCAGGGGCCTGATGACTGGGCAGACGGCGACCGGCGTAGAGGGGGCGTGAAGCGGATGCAGGCTTTTGCGCGGAACTGCAGGAACCAGTCGCTCTGCTGCCAAGGGAGAAGCCCAAGCGGCGAAAACCGCGAGGCGAGAGTACCGACGCGGAGCACTGGGGCGGACCGATCCGTAGTAGCGACGAAGGCTCGTAATGGGGCTGGAGCGAAGGGGTCGGATCAGGCGGTCGGACGATCGAAACAACTGGCAACAGGAGGACGCCGATGGGTGCGACAGGCAAGCCGTTTGATATCGAAAAGAAGCGAGTGTACGAAGCCTATAAAGCGGTCAAATCCAATGGAGGTGCGGCCGGCGTGGACGGGCAGACAATCGAGCAATTCGAAGCCGACTTGAAGAACAATCTCTACAAGATCTGGAATAGAATGAGTTCGGGAACCTACTTTCCTCCGCCGGTGCGTGCCGTCCCCATCCCCAAAAAGACCGGGGGCCAGCGGATTTTGGGTGTGCCCACCGTCGCCGATCGCGTGGCGCAGATGGTCGTCAAGCAAGTCATTGAGCCGGATCTAGACGCTGTATTCCTGACAGATTCCTACGGCTACAGACCGAGAAAATCGGCTCTCGACGCTGTCGGGGTCACGCGCGAGCGATGCTGGAAATACGACTGGGTTCTAGAATTTGACATCAAGGGTCTGTTCGACAATATCGACCACACGCTCTTGCTGCGGGCCGTCCGGAAACACGTGACGTACAAGTGGGCGCTGCTCTACATCGAACGATGGCTAACAGCGCCGACGATGCAGGAGGATGGAAGCATAATCGCGAGAAACCGCGGCACCCCACAAGGTGGTGTGGTCAGTCCGATTCTGTCGAATCTGTTCATGCATTACACGTTCGATCTCTGGATAACGCGGACGCACCCCGACCTTCCCTGGTGTCGGTATGCCGATGATGGATTGGTACACTGCCGGAGTGAGCGAGAAGCAGAAGCCCTCAGGGCCGAGCTTCAAGCTCGATTGGCAGAGTGCCACCTGGAGCTGCATCCGATGAAAACCAAAATCGTTTACTGCAAGGACGCGAAACGCAAAGCGACATATCCGAACGTCAAATTTGACTTCCTCGGGTATTGCTTTCGACCCCGATGGGTCAAGCGTTTGCGGGACAACACCATGTTCTGCGGCTTCAACCCGGCGGTCAGCCCTGCGGCGCTGAAAACCATGCGGTCAACGATCCGGGACTTGGG
>DATFZQ010000183.1:0-2071 GCA_035314345.1 Candidatus Acidiferrum sp. | reverse complement strand
CAAAAGACGGTTCATGCGGTCTTGCAGGGTGGCGGTGGCACGGAAAGGATCCCAACGGGTTAATACTGTCATGACTTAATTCCTCCATGGAGTAATCTAAGAGGAAAAACTTCAGATGGGCTGACTTAGTTCAGGGAACCTGAATGAGCAATAAAAATCTATCTCACTTCTGATGTTACGCTCTTTGACCGGCATTTGTCCATTCAACAAGACTACGATCATCAGCTCCGGACCGCGTCAAGCCATTTAAGAATGTAACCGTAGGCTAGGTTGTAGAGACATTCGAAATGTAACCATGAGCCGGAGCAAGGGGGTCTGGGGGAAGGGGGCCGGCGTTTGAGGCTCTCTTCCCCCAGCCTTGATTCCGAAGCTCTCGATTGTAAGTTTTTTCGTTACTCTTTCGCTTTCCGTTTTGGCGGTGACGGGGCTGCGGATTTTCCCTCGTCCGCGCCTCACCGTTTGCCTGCTCTGGTTTGGGGCTCAGGCGCCGATTTGCCATCTGATAAATCCGCTGCAGCTTCTCGTCGATCCGCTTGCCAAGTTGAAACGGGTCCATAGACAGGCGAAGCTTCTTCAGTTCCGCGACCCGCTTGGCATCCGCCCGCCCGCTAGCCAGGACTCGCTGTAAGGGAGTTTGTGCGGCGTCATAGACGCGGCGAACCTTCGAGCCCACCCGAACTTTTTTCACCAGCTTGACCGAGGGCAGATACAAGTTCAGCCACAACCGCAATTCTTGACGGTACAGATCGTTGATGGCCGTCACCGCGGGCGGCGAGTCATAGCGTTCCCAGCCCAATAGCTTTCGTACGTGGGTCCAGTTCTTCTGCTCCACATGCGCATTGTCGTCCTTCTTGTAGGGACGCCCGCGGGTGAGCTGAATCTGGTTCTCCTTACACCAGTGCTGCAGATGCCAATTGATGAACTCGGATCCGTTGTCAGAATCGACTCCCAGCAGGCGGAACGGCAAGCTACTTCGAATTTCCTCCAGCGCTTGCTGCACCGCCACCTGGCTCTTGCCCCGCAGCGCCCGCGACTCGGTCCAGCCGGTGTAAATATCGGTCACGTTCAGGGAGTGCGCAAAGTCTCCCGCCCCAGAATTTCCCGAGTGCGAAACCAGGTCGATCTCCACGAAGCCCGGGGTTTTCACGTCCCAACTATCGGTCTTCACCGGGATTTGGTGTTTCAGCAGGCAGCCTGGCTTGGTACGCCCGTAGATGCGTCGCCGTTGCGTCTGCTTCTTCGCCTGCAGACGGCGGTCGATCTGCCGCGCACTAATGCGCAACAGTTGTTGCTCCACCGCCGCACTCGGCCGGTAGTGTTGTCGGATCCAAGGCAGCCAATCCGGCAACAGCGCCTTCAATCGCACCGACCAGGGATAGCCAGCCGCCTCCCAGACCGCGGCTAGGATAGACAGCACCTGGTGACCGTAGCTCACCCGCCGCGCCCGCCGGGCGCGCCCTCCTTCTTTGCCCGGAGGGGCTCCATTCAGCAGGCGAATGGCGTATTTGCGGTGGTACCCGGTATTGCGACAGAATTCGTCCAACATCACTTTCTTGTCCTGTCGTTCGCTTTTGCGATACCGCTCGTAGACAACCCGAAAATATTCCCACTTCGCTTTGATTCCCAATGGAACCCTCCTCCCAATGGCTTCTGGGCCGGGTTACATCGTAAATGTCTCGACAGCAGCTCCTTCGGTTACATTTTAGGCGGCGCGATACGGGCAGTTGACGTGCGTGCTCCACGCGCATATGATTCCGGTTTCGCACATCGCGATTTCCGCTCAGAGGCGTGGTGCCCCAGCGTGAGTCATCGGCAGGGTACGGACCATGGAGAAAAAGAAGCTCGAGGTTTTCAAGAAGCGCCTGGAAGACCGTCAGCGAGAACTGCGGCACGCTATGAATCGTACCGCTCAGGACGGGCGTGACGCTGATCTGGAATCGGCGCAGGACATCGCCGACCGGGCGGCGAATTCCTATAACAAGGAATTCCTGTTTTCCCAGAGCAACAATGAGCGCCAGCTCCTTCAGATGGTAGACGCCGCGCTCAACCGTATTCGCGAAGGGACATTCGG
>DATFZQ010000182.1:0-2195 GCA_035314345.1 Candidatus Acidiferrum sp. | reverse complement strand
AACCGGAACGGGTTTGGCGTGTATCACGAAGGCTTGTTCGGCAGAGAAAATCCCGTTCTGAGGGCAGACAGCTTCCGCGATGGGACCATCGACCACATGCAGAATTTCTTCGAGTGCATCAAGAGCCGCAAAGAGCCGAATGCACCGGTCGAGACGGGAGTGGCTGCGGCCCGGGCTGGGCAGATCGCCAATCTGGCCTACCGCGGCAACGGTCAGATCGCGTGGCCGGCGAAATAGAAATGGTGATGGTTGCGGCATCGGGGGTTGAAGGCGGCGTGGCAGTTGGGGCAGATGGAATTGCATTGGAGGTAGGCGGAGATTGTTAGCTCGGCGCGGCAGGCGCCGCAGAGAATGGCTTGGTGGTCCCAATCGGTCTCGGGCCAGACTTCAATAGGATGGCTCGCGAGGGCGTCATGGCAATCCTTGCAGGCGTAGTAGATGCCGCAGCATTTCATTTTGATGGAGATGATGTCGAGTGGGGAGTGGTAATGGAGGCAGCGGGTTTGGGGATCGAGGTTCAGGCCGAGGACTTCGGGGGCGAGTGGGGGCATGGGATTGGAAGAGGATCGAGAGAAAAGAATAGCAAAATGAGTGAGGCGGGCAAGGGCGGGACGCCGGGCTAAAGTGGGCTAAAGCCCGGCGCTACCACTGTTGCGGGGGATGTGCTATAAACGACGGGCCGTGAATAGTGCCGCGAAACAGGAATTTGCCCCGGTTCAGCGGGAGCCGGTTGAGGTATCTGTGCAACAGACCTCGCCAGCAAAAGTTGATGAGTCCGTGGGGGTCACGGGGGAAGATGCTTCGCGCTATTGTCCGGTGTGCTCGCAGCGGCTGGAATCGCGGCGTTGCAAGTTGATTTGCCCAGTCTGCGGTTATTACATGTCGTGCGCAGACTATTATTGATAAGCTTTGTGGTCCCGGCCCGGGTTGCCGCCGGAACTGCTATCCGATGAGGAGGAAAACACAGTGGCTTTGAAGATGACGACGCGGGAAGTGGAGGGGGTAACCGTGGTGGCGCTGGACGGGCGCATCGTACTCGGTGAAGAGAGTAACGCGCTGCGGGAAAAAGTGAAGAGCTTGATTGCCGAAGGAAAAACGAAAGTCGTGCTGAACATGGCGAACATCACGTTTATCGACAGCGCGGGCTTGGGCACGCTGGTGGCGGCGCACCACAGCGCGAAGTCCCAGGGCGCGGCGCTGAAACTCGCGCACCTCGGCAGCAAGTTCCAGGAAGTGCTGCAAATCACCAAGCTGCTCACGGTCTTCGACGTGTACAACACGGAAGCGGAAGCAGTGGCCAGCTTCGCCAAGTAAACGCAGCTAGCATTCGCGAAGCAAGGTATCGCAAGCTTCGCGAAACAATCCGGGCCGGTAAGACGAAGAATGATCTTTGCGAAAGGGCACGCGCGCGCGTGCCCTTTCGCTTTGGGAGCGCATGAGCCTCAAAGCAAAAGTCATTGTTCAATGCATGCTCACAGCCGTCGTGGCTGCCGGGATGCTGTTTCTTCCCGCGGGCACCTGGAAATTTTGGCAGGGTTGGATATTTCTGGGACTCCTGATGATTCCGATGGTGGCGGCGTCCATCTATTTCTCCGAGCACGATCCCCAGTTAGTGGAACGCCGGCTGCAGAGCAAAGAAAAAATCGGCGAGCAGAAGCTCATCATGAAATTCGCGAAACTGATTTTCTTTGTCGCTATCCTGATTCCGGGGCTTGATTTCCGGTTTGGATGGTCGCGCAGAGCTTTTGGTGGTGTGCCGATCTGGCTCATGATTTTTTCGGGAGCGATTGCACTCGCGGGCTACTTGATGACGTATTGGGTGATGGGCGCAAACAGCTATGCTTCGCGAATCATTCAAGTGGAAAAAGATCAGCGAGTCATTTCCGTCGGACCGTACCGGATCGTTCGTCATCCGATGTATCTCGGCGCGCTGATTTCGATCGTGTTTACGCCCCTGGCGCTGGGCTCGTATTGGGCGCTGCCCGTTTTTGCGTTGATCATTCCTGTGATTGTTCTGCGAATTTTAAACGAGGAAAAAATTCTTCGTCAGGAGCTGGCAGGCTATTCGGAATACTGCCAGAGCACGCGGTCGCGGCTTATCCCACTAGTCTGGTAAACAAGAATCGGAAGCGCAACCTTCTTGTGTTAGTCGACGCGGTACATGGCGATGCCGCTCAGCATCTTGGGATAAAAGT
>DATFZQ010000181.1:0-6428 GCA_035314345.1 Candidatus Acidiferrum sp. | reverse complement strand
TCAATGCCACACCAGTCGCGCAATCGGTATATGGCTTGCAGCAGCCAAACCCATGGTCGCACACGTCAAACTTGGTCGGCGGAGTGACCTTCAATCTCCAGTGGACGGTGTTTGACGCGGGCGCAAGACGAAACAAGCTGGCACAAGAGCGGGCTAACGTTCACGCGGCAGATGCACAAGCGAATGTTGCCCGCAACCAAATCGCTGATCAGGTTTGGGCCGCTTATTCGAATCTGAATACCGCCTTTCGGCAGCGGCAGGCAGCGCTTGCTCTCTTACAAGCGGCCGACCAGTCTTATAGTGCCGCGCTCGAATCGTACAACTATGGTGTACGCAGTTTGCTAGACGTAACCGCGGCCCAACGGACACTTGCGCAAGCCCGCTCGGCCGACGTACTGGCGCGCACGCAAGTGCTCACCGCGCTCGCAGACTTGGCTTACCGAACCGGGGATTCCATTCAGCCCAACAAGGCGAGGTCTCTACCATGACTGGAGACGGTAACCAAAGATTTGTGCGCTATCCAATCGCCTTCGCTCCCTTGCTGCTTACAGGTTGTGGACGAGCGCCCGCCGTGGACATCCTGGGTTCATTCTTTCCCGCTTGGCTCATTTGTTTAGTGGTGGCGATCTTGTTTACCGCTGTCGGCCGATTTGTGCTTTTGCGATTCAACATGAATGTTGCTTTACCCGTCATCTTCTATCCGAGCTTTACCGCCTTTTTCACATTCGCACTGTGGCTAGTCTTCTTTCACTAGTCAAGAAGAGCAACTATGGCCGTTGACACGAATACGAAACCCCAAAGGCTGCTCAGCCGCCGACTGAGTATCGGCTTCGCACTGGCGGCAGCGGTGCTCGGCGCAGTGGTTTTTTATCGCACGAATCACTATCCACGCACAGATGATGCGGCAGTTTTTGCAAACTTCATCGGGATTGCGCCCCAAGTAGATGGACCCGTCATCCGCCTGAACGTGCGTGACAATCAGTTCGTGAAAAAGGGCGAACTACTCTACGAGGTCGACGATCGTCCGTACCAGTATGCCCTTGAAACAGCCATTTCCAACCAGGAGGCGCTCGAAGGTCAAATTGTCGACGAGCAGCGAAGGATAGCAGCATTGGTCAGCGCGGTTTCTGTTTCGCAAGCAAAGATCCATAGTGCTGAGGCTGACGTCGCGAATTCGGAACAGGGTGTCAACAGGGTGCGAGCCGAGTGGACATATGCAAGCAACAATCTGCATCGGCTAGAGCCGCTGCTGACCAAACAATTTGTCACAGTAGATCAAGTGGATAGAGCAAAGACCTCGGAAGTTGCGCAGGCAGAGGCCCTGAGGCAGGCAGAGTCACGGCTGCAACTGTCGCGGGCCGAATTAAACTCTGCTCTCGCGCAACACGAGCAAGCACAGCACGCCGTCACCACGCTCGAGCCGCTCATCAACCAGCGTGGAGCAAAGTCTGCGGCGGTAAAGCAAGCTCGTTACAATCTGGGCAACTGTCGCGTTTACGCACCATTCGATGCTCGTGTAACGAATCTCACAATTTCTGAAGGCGCCTATGCCCACGTGGGCCAGCAATTGTTCACACTGATTGACGCGCGCACCTGGTGGGCAATCGGCAACTTTCGTGAAGGCCAGCTCAAGCGCATCACACCTGGAATGCACGCTGAGGTTTACGTGCTGTCGAGGCCCGACTTGCATTTTTCAGGCGTAGTTGACAGCGTAGGTTTCGGCGTGACACCGGACCCGGACGTTGTTGGCACCTTACAACCCGGTCTCCCGGACGTCCCGAGAACTCTGAACTGGGTCCATTTGGCCTCAAGATACCCCGTTCGTGTGCGCGTATCCAACCCACCTTCTGATTTGTTTCGAATTGGTGAGTCAGCCATCGTCACGATTCGCGGAGATTGAAAATGGCCACTGCTGCACAAAGCCTATACGAATCACCCCACGCTCTGACTTGGTTCCTGGAATTTCTCAAGGAGGAGTTAGCTCCATATCCGGGGCGAGCAGGAACAATAGCGCGGATGGTGCTGGCTGCGACTCTGGTCATGATTATTTGCGTGACCTTTCGTATTCCCTATGCGTTCGAAGGCGCGATTTATACATTTATCGTTTTGCGCGAGAGCCCCAGGGCCACGCTGCAATCAGCTGGAGCAGCACTCCTCTCTGTGGGAATTGGCGCAGCCTATGTCTTGATTTCGGCTGGGTTTGTTATCAGCGTTCCAATCCTGCATTTTCTCTGGGTCATTGGTTCGTTCTTTCTGACTTTTTATGCCCTCAGTGCGATGATCAATTACGGCGCAGCCTCGACGTTCGCCATTATGATCGCGGTCGCCGTTCCTATATGGGATCGCCATGTATCTGCCGAAACTAATGTGGAAGATACGCTTTGGCTCACATTGGCGGTATCGATAGGAGCCGTGATTTCGGTCGCAGTAGAACTGGCGTTTGCCCGTGTAAATCCGGGCGACGATATTGTGTTGCCCATCGCCGAACGATTGTCCGCGGTAGAGAGTTTGTTAGCTTGCTACGCCGAGGGCTGTCCCCCAGACGACGCAAGCAAAAATAAGGTCATCAGGTTCGGGATGCTTGGAACATCGAGCTTGCGGCGCCTCCTCCGGCGCTCTGACTATTCGGCTCAATACAGGGTGCAAATGAGTGGTGTTGTTGCGCTGGTTGGACGGCTCGTCGACATTACCGCCGCCCTGACTGAACTTAGCTTCGAGCCTACCGAGAGCGATGAGAAGCAATTGCGTGCTTTGGGAGCCACCATCGCGATCATTCGCACTGATCTAATGAACCGGCGACTTTCAAGCTCCATTCACTTTGATTCTGACCATGCCTTCTCCCATGTTCCGTTATTGACCGAAATGCAGAATATAGTTTCCTTCATTCCTCAAGCGTTTACGGACTCTGAGTCAATGAAAGTGCACCTGCCGGCTTCACGCGACATGTCGCGATCGAAACTTATGCATCAGGACGCATTCGTTAATACCGAACACCTTAAGTTCGCACTGAGAGGGTGCTTGGCAGCTAGTGGCTGTTACATCATTTACAACTCCATTGCCTGGCCGGGCATCGGCGCGCCCGCGATGGCCACGTGCCTGCTGACGGCCGTTTCAACGGTCGGAGCGTCTCGTCAAAGGCAGATCGTGCGCTTCGCTGCCTTCGTGGTGGGCGGGTTTCTTATCGGGATAGGCTCGGAGATATTCATTCTGCCGCACATCGATTCGATTCCTGGATTCACGATTTTCTTCACACTGGTCATAGCACTCGCCGCTTGGTTCATGACATCAAGCCCGCGATTGTCATATTTCGGATTTCAGATCGTTGTTATCTTCTGCCTCATGAATTTACAGGAGTTCGCGAGACAGACATCGCTTGCAGCGGCAAGAGACCGAGTCGTTGGGGTTGGCTTGGGACTGTGCATGATGTGGCTTGCATTTGATCAGCTCTGGAGTGCACCCGTGGCTGTGGAGATGAAGATGGCGTTTATTTCCAGCCTGCGATTACTGGCTCAACTTTCACGAGAACCCCTTTCGAAGAATCTGAGAGTTGCCGCCGAGCGCACCTTTTCGCTGCGTGACATGATCAACAGTAGTTTTGACGAAGTGCGAGCGCTCGCCGATGCCGTGCTATTGGAGACCGGCGTTTCCCGGCAGCAGGACCTTACTTTGCGCCGTCGAATCCTGCGCTGGCAGCCGCGGTTGCGGATGCTTTTCATAACGCGGGTTGCTTTGTGGAGATACCGCCTCCAGGTCCCCGGTTTTGAAATGCCCGCGCCGGTGGCTAGAGCACAACAAGAGTTCGATAAACGTCTCGCTGATGTGCTGGATGGTATGGCCAATCGGATGTCGGGGAAAACCTCGGATAGACACAATGGTTTCAGAATCTCGGTTGAGGATCTAGAAAAAACAATTCAGACCTACGATTCGGGAAAGTCGCAAGAGGCGCTTACGGCACAGCTTGGTGGATTTCTCTCGTTGTCCCGGAAAATCGCAAGTCTGACGATTTCGCTCGATAACGAGATGTCAGTACAAGGAGAGACTTTGTGATTATTGCGCGCAAGATTTGGGGGTTCGGAGCGAACTCTCTCGCTATTGCAAACAAATGACTTAGCACGACATTCTAGCACGCCGTGGGTTAGCCCACGACCGCACTGGCACGTTCTTTAACCTTTCTTGCATCCGTTTTGAAGCGAGATTAGCGTAGTGCCTCTGAGCTACCGCTAATGTATCCCCAAGCATCGCCGCAACCTCAGTCAACTCGCAGCCCTCTCCGAGCCAGAAATCGACTGCCGTGTCACGAAAGCGATGCGTCGTATTCCCCTCAATCCACAGTCCTGCGTTCTGCATAAGCAGACGCAGATCGTCCTGCCATGTTGTGACCTCAGAGGTCACCTGATATTTGCCATCCCAGAAGACGTATTTTCCTTCACCCTCCATCAGTTCCGCATACAGAGTTGGGTCAAGCTGCTGGACAACGGATCGTCCGGTCTTTTGCCTGTCGAATCGGAGCCAGCCGTCTTGAAGATGCCGATGACGATCCAGTTGCACTGTGTCTCGAATAGCAACTCCGGTCGCAATCATGAACTTCACGAGCAGTGTCACTACTGCGACCTTCTCCGCCGGGAAGGTTTTCGGAATCTGGGCAAAGAGAACTTTGATTTCTTTCTCGGTGAACGGCTTCGGCTCCAGTCGTTCTTTGTCCACCTTCGACAGCCGGATGGTCTTCAGTGCGGCAAGCAGATCGTTGAGGTTCTCCCGACAGCATGTGCGGAGGAAGCTGCGAATGTTCTGCTGGGCGTTCTGACGGGTCGTAGCGGACGGCCAAGCCCTCTCCCAGCCCGCCCGGAATTCGATCACATCCGCCGAAGTGATGAGCGACGGAAATACCTTCGACCGAGCCGACATGAACGCCTCGAACTGGTTAAATTGGTGCCGGAGCTTCTTCACTCGGCGGGCGGAGATGTTCTCGCTCTTTTTGGCACTGATGAAGGTGTCTATACACTCTGCGATGGTCGGCTGTGGGCCTTTGACGATGATGGGCTTCGGCGTGTCGCCCCGGTCTAGCTGCTCTTGGAGTTCGACCGCCTTATCCTCGGCGACGGCCCACGTCCGGGTCTTGGCGGCTTGGCGGTGCTGTTTGCCGGTCCGGGAGTACCGCAGGAATTTGGAGCACTGGCAGCCCCGGTAGAACTCGCCCCGGCTCCGGTAGGAACAGGTCTCCCGGTGCCTGACGAAGACGGTGACGATTGATTTGGGCTGAATGTTCACGCCGGGTTAACTTCCACTCACTTGCGAGGCTAACCCACGGTCTAACACGCCGTCAACGAATTTTTGGTAATCACCAGTGTTTATGCGGGGAAAATATGGCGGAGAGAGTGGGATTCGAACCATCGTTCAACGTAGTTTTATGTAGTTAGCTTGCGGCAGATGGCTTCTAACGCGGCTAGTTCCACGCAATGCAGCGCTAACGGCACGGAAACGGCACGGGCAGTGGAAGGTTCTCTTGGTTGTGACGACCTGATTAATTGTTGGTGACATCGTGATTTGATCGGCATTGGGGCGGGCGGTTGCCCGCCGACCCCTTCGAGCGCGCAGGGGGTGCGGAATGTACCTCCAAGACACTGGTGAGAGCAGTAGGAACCGCTTATCGTTACATCATCGTTACATGAATGGAACGGCAAGCTTAAAACCCACAATTGGGAGTTTTTGGTGAAAACCCGCGCCAGCGCGGACGCCAGCGCGGGCTTAGAAGCGCTGGTCAGTACTCGCTTGGCAAGTGGATGACGTTGTTGGCGAAGTACAGCGTGATTTCATCCAGCGGAAAATCCGTGTACTCGATCTTCTTGGTGAATACGATATTGTCGTTGCCATCGTCGCACGTTAGCGTAGCGCTTCGGTCGGGATGCACGGTGAGTTTCCACACCTGAAATTCCTCGGCGGCAACAGACTTGTTGTAGGGCTGAATGATCGCGATTTCGTCCAGAAGCCAATACGCTCCGCCGTGCTCGGCAACATGCTGCGCGCCGTCGGTGTAGAGAACGTTGCGGTTAATCGTGTGTCGATACCAGTTGTCGCTGCCGGTGAACTGCGCCAGTTCGGATTTGCTGAGAGTCTTCGTCGTCATGATGTGCCTCTTTCTTTTTGAGTGACCCCCAAGACGGGGGCGAGAGAGGCAACAGGAACAGCCGCATTGAAGGCGCGGCGTCACAGGCAACCATGGAATAAATGAGGGGCAGCCCGTAGGGAATCATCGTTTATGCCGCGAAAGTGCCTTGACACTAGCCTGCGGCTTGTTAGGTTGACTCCGAACCCGTCGGTCAGAGGGACACAGAAAGAGGCACATCATGACGACGAAGACGGTGCTGAGACACGAGTCGAAAGGCCGGGAGCAATAACGAAGGGTAGCGCGTCAATAGCCGCACCGCGAC
>DATFZQ010000180.1:0-22440 GCA_035314345.1 Candidatus Acidiferrum sp. | reverse complement strand
CCGATCTCTATTCCGAGGACGTCGACCTCTGGCACCTCGCTTCCACGAAGATGATGCCGGATAGTTTCGAATACGCGAAAAACGGCGGCCGCAAATATCTCTTTCACAATCTAGGAGGCGGCAAGTTCGAAGAAGTCAGTGTAAAAGTTGGGATCAACAGTCGCCGCTGGGCCCTCGCTTCGGCTGCGGCTGACCTCCGAAGCACAGGCCATCCCGATCTCTTCATCGCGAATGATTACGGCGTCTCTGAACTCTATTTCAACGACGGCAAGCGTTTCCATGAAGTCGGCGAACAAACTGGCGTCGGATTTGCCCCCAAAAGCGGAATGAACGCGAGCATTGGCGACATCCTAAACCAGGGACGCTATGCCATATATGTGTCGAACATTTCCGAAGAAGGCGTGCTCATTCAAGGAAACAATTTGTGGATGCCAAAAGAGAACACCAGCGGCGACAAGTTGCAGTTTGAGAATCTGGCTCGCGATTTTGGCGTGGAAATCGGCGGCTGGAGCTTTGGCGCGCAATTCGGAGATCTAAACAACGACGGCACGCTCGACTTGTATTTGACCAACGGCTACGTCTCGCTCGACCACAATCGCAGCTATTGGTACGATTTTTCGAAGATTGCCGGCGGACACAGCGCCATCATCAACGATGCGAAAAATTGGCCGGCGATGGAAGGACGCAGTCTGTCCGGATACCAAACCAAGCATGTCTGGCTCAACGACGGAAGCGGAAAGTTTATCGACGTAGCGCAAGCAGTTGGTGTCACGGACACGTATGACGGACGTGCGGTTGCATTGGCGGACTTGTGGAACCAAGGTGCGCTCGACGTCATTGTCGCCAATGAGCGGGGGCCTTTGCTCATCTACAAAAACACGGTGATTCCCGAAAACAAGTGGATCGAGTTTGAGCTCGAGGGAACCAAGAGTAATCGAAGCGCAATCGGCGCGCAGGTCACGGTGTTTTGGAACGGCCAACAACAGGTGCAAGAGGTTTCGGGAGGCGGCGGATTCGCCGCCCAAAATCAGAGGCGATTACATTTTGGATTGGGCAAGTTCCCGCAGATCCAAAAGGCCGTGATTCGCTGGCCTTCCGGCAGAATCCAAACCATCGAAAGCCCGGCTCCCAACGAGAATCACGTGGTCAAGGAACCTTCGTGAGCCAGCAAAGCGTTCCCATCCCGGCGCAACCGATCAAAGCGGCGCCCTGGAAGCGGTTCCTCAGCCCGGAAAACCGGTTCCTCGCGCCGATGTTCATCACCTGCATCCTCATTGTTGGTCATCTTTCTTTCGGGATTTTGGAAAGCTACAAGAAGACGGGGATGGCGATTGCGGCGAGTTTGCTCACGGAATTAGTCCTCGGCCGGATGTTCACGGGCAAATGGCCCAACCTCGCGAGCGCTTACATCACCGGCATCAGCGTGGGCATCCTGGTTCGGTCGCCTGCCTTCTGGCCGTATGCGCTCTGTGCGGTCGTCTCCATCATGTCGAAATACGTCCTTCGCGTAAAAGGACGCCACATCTGGAACCCGTCCAACTTTGGAATTTCGGTTCTTCTGTTTCTGGCTCCGGAAACTGTTGCGAGTTTGAGCATTCAATGGGGTAACTATCTGCTGCCCATGGCGGTGATCTGGGTTCTCGGATCGATCATTATCTGGCGAGTGCGCCGCTTTCACATCACAGGCACGTACGCTGTTTGCTTTATTGTTTTCGCCTTTCTGCGCAGCTACATCACCGGCAGTCCCTGGCAATCCGAGATTGCGCCGCTCACAGGACCGATGTACCAGCTGTTCATTTTTTTCATGATCACGGATCCGAAGACGACGGTGCGATCCAAGTCCTGGCAGTGTGTCGTCGTTGCCCTTGTTGCTTTTGTTGAAATGATTCTTCGTTTGTCGCAGGTGGTCTACGCACCATTTTATGCGCTGTTCCTGGTGGGGCCCGCGGCACTTCTCATCGAAATGTGGTTCGACTCCCGGCGAACCGTCCCTGAGCGCGTGGCTGCATGAAGCGGCAATTTTTAGTTAGAGCATTTTGCGGATGGGTGTTGCAACAGAGGTTGCTCCTCTTGCTCGCAGCATCATTTCTCGCTGTCGGTTGCGAGCATAAGCCGGCGGTCGAACCAGAACCAAGTTCGCCTACGGCAAAGTCACCATCGCCGGCGGCGCCTTCTCTTTCGGCGGTTCAGCCCACAGCATTTGTTGCCATCCCACCTGCGAACTCTGGAGCTGCCAGGCCCTCCGGTCCGATCGAATTCGTTGACATCACCGCGCAAGCTGGCATTCATTTCAAACACAACAGCGGCGCGTTTGGTAAAAAATACCTGCCGGAAACAATGGGGAGCGGCGTCTGCTTTATCGACTACGACAACGACGGTTGGCAGGACATTTTCCTTGTGAATTCGATGGACTGGCCGAAGCACAAGGTCGGCAAGTCTTTTCCCGCGTTGTACCACAACAATCACGATGGAACGTTCACCGATGTGACGCAGCAGGCTGGTTTGGCCATCGAGAGCTATGGACTCGGCTGCGCGGTCGGCGATTTCGATAACGACGGCTTCGAGGATCTCTATTTGACGACGGTCGGCTCCAACCACCTCTTCCACAATCTTGGCAACGGCAAGTTCGTTGACGTTACGGCCAAAGCAGGCGTAGCCAGCCCCGGATTTTCCGCCAGTGCTGTATGGTTCGACTACGACAACGACGGCAAGCTCGATCTGTTCGTAACACACTACATCGAATGGTCCATCGAAAAGGATCAGTACTGCACGCTTGACAACAAAAACAAATCCTACTGCACGCCGCAAACCTACAAGGGCGAAAGCTCCCGTCTCTATCACAATAAAGGAAACGGAGTGTTCGAAGACGTCACCAAACAAGCCGGTCTGCTGGATTCCACAAACAAAGCACTGGGTGTCGCGTTGCTCGACTACGACAACGACGGTTGGATGGATCTCTTCGTCTCGAACGACACCGAGCCCAACAAGCTCTACCACAACAATCACGACGGCACCTTCACCGACGTAGGCGTGAACGTCGGAGTCGCCTTCAGCGACTCCGGCAGGGTGCGCGCCGGCATGGGCGCGGATGCCGCGGACATCGACAACTCAGGCTTTCCAAGCCTCGTGATCGGCAATTTTACAAACGAAAGCATGTCGCTTTATAAGAACGATGATTCGGGCCTCTTCACCGATGAGTCGCCGCGATCCGGCATTGCGCAGATGACCACCCAGTCGCTCACGTTTGGCTGCTTCTTTATGGACTACGATCTGGATGGATTGCTCGACATAGTTGCGGCGAACGGCCACGTCTCCGATGACATCGCCGTCGTTCAACCGACCTTGAGGTATGCACAGCCCGCTGGAATTTATCGAAACATTGGAAATAGAAAATTTGAGGACGTCTCGGCGAAGCTGGGCCGCGCGATCCAGAAGCCCGTCGTTGGACGCGGCATGGCGTACGCCGATTTTGACAATGACGGTGACCTGGACCTCGCGATCACTTCAAATAATGGTCCGGCCCGCCTTCTTCGCAATGACAACGCAAATCAAAACGACGTTCTGCGCGTGAGACTAATAGGCAGCAAGTCCAATCGCGACGCCATCGGTGCAAAAGTTACGCTCACCACGGGTAGCGGCGCGGCGATAACGCGCATGGTCAAGGGAGGGTCAAGCTACCTATCTCAGAGTGAACTTCCATTGACATTTGGATTGGGGAAGCCTGGAAGCCTGAAGAGCGTGCGTCTACAAATTGTTTGGCCCAGCGGGCACAAGGATACTATTGGTGACGCAAAGCCGAACCAGTTCGTCACGATCCAGGAAGGGAAGGGAATTGTCTCCGCGGCTCCAATCCGCTTTTCGGCAGTAGGTATGGAAGCAACTGCGTCTCCGCCGCGATAGAAAAGCTTGCCACGATTATCGATATTGGCATTGGTCGGGGCGCCCGGATTTGAACCGGGGCCTCCTGCGCCCAAGGCAAGAGCAGAAACGCTAAGTAGTTGGTTCGTCTAGCATTTTCCTATGTCATGCATCACGATTTTGCACGGTATTCGGCAATGTTTGTTCCCAAGTTGTTCCCAAGTTTTGGGGTGACCCCCTAAAGTGTCACAAAAACTTTGGGCACAGTCTCCGACCTCATTTCAACGTCTTTGCATCTCCTAGTAAGGGTTGGGGTCTGGGGAAGGGGACGGCGTTAAGTCCCCTTTTCCAGATAGCCCTGTAGAAGCCCGCTCGGTCGGATTGCCGGACAAGCGCATTTGGCGCGGCACTTGGCCGGTCACTTCGAAGGAGGAGGTGATCGTAGCAACGGCGGAGAGTTTGGTGTCGCTGGGACTGCTGAAGAATGGCGTGAAACAAGACGCTTAAATCGGCGTGTCACAGGGTACGTTAGGGAAAGTGTGACGTGGGTCACATAGGGGGATGATGCGACTCACAGCATTGAAGGAGATTGAGGAGCAGAAATGAGAAAGAGCGATGAGCTCATGGCTCAGCGCGGCAGTTTTTGAGGTGAATGTCATGACGAAAATAATGGAAAAGGCGGAAGAGAACGTTTTGGAAGGCAAGATCTTTCTGGAGAGCAAGATGGTGCGGTTGACGAACATTTTGGTGGGGATGGATTTTTCGGCGGCGTCGGAGCGGGCGCTGGACTATGCGCTGGCTTTGGCGCGGAGGTATGAAGCACGGATCTATTTGGTGAACGTGATTACAAGCGACACCGATGTGATGCTGGCGCCGGAATTGATAACGCTGGGGCATGAGAGGGAAGTTCGCGAAGCGCAGGAGAAGATGGGCGAGATTCTGATTTCGGGCAGGCTACGCGGAGTGGCGCACGAGACGGTGATTGAACATGGATCACTGTGGCCCACCATTGAGGTTTTGATAGGGAAGCATCAGATCGATTTGGTGGTAGTGGGCACGGAAGGAGTGGGCGGCTTGCAGAAGATGCTGCTGGGCTCCGGAGCGGAACAGATTTTCCGGCAGGCGAAGTGCCCGGTGTTGACAGTCGGGCCTGCGGTTACCGGAGGAGCGCCGAAGGAGATCGAGTTCAAGAACATTGTGTTCGCAACGGATTTTGGGATTGGAGCGGAACGCGAGGCGGAATATGCGTTTTCGTTTGCGCGGGAACATCAAGCGAACGTGACGCTGCTGCATGTGGTGGCGCACGCCGACGATTATTCGGAAGAGGGATTGGCGCTGAAGGCGCACGCCATAACACGCGAACTGGCCGAGCTGGTGCCGATCGGAGGAGAGGTGTGGTGCAAGCCGGAATTCCGGATGAGGCTGGGCGACCCAGTGGAAGAGATTTTGTGTGTGGCGCGAGAAATGAAGGCGGATTTGGTCGTGATCGGTGCGAAGCGCGGCAAGGGACTTGCGGCGGGGCACACGCCGAATACGATTGCGTACAAGGTGGTTTGTGGAGCGCCGTGCCCCGTGCTAACAGTGAGGTCCTAACATGAAGGCAATCATGGTTTGCGGTGCGCTGCTATTTGCGGCGTGCGTTGCGGTCGGGCAAGAAAAGGCGGTTGCGAAGAAAGCGGCTACCGAGCCTATCGAGGGAGCCTCGGGAAGGCAGACGTATCAGCAGTATTGTGCGTCGTGCCACGGCGATAATGCGAAGGGCGGAGGACCGGCGGCAGCGGCCTTGAAAACGCCGCCGCCGGATCTGACGACGCTGGCGAAAGGAAATGGCGGGAAATTCCCGTATGAATATGTGGGCGGAGTAGTGAGGTTTGGAAAGCCGATTTCGGCACATGGGTCTTCGGACATGCCCGTTTGGGGACCGATATTTAACATGGTGGACTATAACGAGGTGGTGATACGGAAGCGCATTAAGAACTTGTGCGACTATTTGGCTTCGCTGCAAGAGAAATAAGACAGAGGGCTGGCAGGAACAAGACTCCCACAGAGAAGATCCGTGGGAGTTTTGTTTTTATCTTTATGCGAACTAGCATGCCCCACTATGCCCAGGCGTTCTTCAATCAGGTCTCGCAATCGGCGGCATGCGATACGTTTCATTTGCTGGAGTAGCGGTGTTGCCGCTGGCTCTTGATGACGTCTGACCGTATGCACTCGGCTGACGGTTTCAATAATCTTTCGCCCGGGGCCTAGTGAGGCCCACAAAAAGTCGGGTAGCACTACAACGCAAATGTTGGGGCGGAGCTGGCCTATTCCCAGGGTGACCACGCGTCACCCTGCTCGTCGTGTTTCTTCCTAGCGAGTGCATCGACGCGAAGACGCTCCGAGCACTCGTCACAGATGGTCATTTCCGAAGGCTTGCCGCACACATTGCAGACATGGCGTGCGTGTTCGGGCCGGGGGGCAGATCGCTGGAGAGCTAGCTTCATGTTTTGCCTCCCGTTGCAACCTCGTGCGGAGGTTCAGGGCGCGTCCGGGCCGCGCTCCTTGTAATTCCACTCTAGTCGAAAATGTGCACCTTTATTAGTTTACTCCCGCCAATTGAGAACCATCCTCCAACTTTTGCATATCCGGCTCTAACTCCACGGCACGCTTTACTCCCGCGATGCGCGCCGTTCGCGTCGGAGCGATGGAGGGTTCGAGAGGAACTTTTTCGAACGCCGTATGAAATCCAATCCGCGCGAGCGTTGCGTTCACTCCCTCGAAAATCAGCAGTCCCACGCAGACCATTCCAGCCACCAGCCAAGATGCAACCGAGAAAAGGCTTCCGAGGAAGACCAATTCACGAAACGCATAGACCTAGGCAGCCAAGAAGAAGGCCGCTCCTAGGAAAGCTCTTTGCTTCACCTGCTTCGAAATTCTCCACCTCTTCATGGCATTGTCTTCTTCCCTCAAACTCTCGTGACCATACTGCTCTGACACAAACCTAGATGTGCGCCGAAGTACCGTCCAATGTGATTTGTATCACCCCGGAAGAGTCGCGTTATCAGACATCTGGAATGGTCGGATAGGCACTCGCCCGCCGCGTGTATCGGGCACTAGCCCGATTCGGACCCGATTGCGCCGAGGATTTTCACCGGCCCTTCAAATCCATAAAAATCATTTCACGCCTTGTCGTCCTAAAACGGCACGGACTTGCCATTGCTGCAGTCGCACTTGGGATTGTTAAACGATACTCTGTGTTGACCACTGGCAGGGTGAGGAAGGACCTTCATGGGCGGCAGCAGCAAGATCATTTACTGGCACCGCGAATTACCTCCGCTCGATGCCGAAGCGATAGGAGAGCACATCGTCGAGGCGACGAGCGGACGTGTGCCTGGTACTCTCGTCCATCGAGACGAGTTGTGGAGTCAATGCTATGAAGACTTGATGGCTCAAGTCCGAATTCGGCTGGAGCAGGAGATAGCTCGTCTCGGGGGTGACTATGCACATGTGCTTGATGAGTCCGTTGAGAGTAAGCACGACGCTGTCACAGGGGAAGCTTGGCTACACGGCACTCTGACGTACATGCTGTACCGCCTCTACTAGTCACAACGGCGATCTTCTTCTTCATGCGCTTATCTTTCCGCGGCAATAACCGCTCCAGTTACGTTCGAAGCTGCCCAGTTAGCCTTAGCCTGGCTGCAGCCCGTAAGCACCTTAAGGCTAACTGTGCTTTGCCGCGCCGCAAACGCTCCCGTCACATTGTGTGGTGACGTGCATCACCGCAGATGCCGAGCTCTGCGCACAAAATACTCACGAGGGGCTCGGAGGCCTGAAATGAATCAGAAACTGCCAGCGGTCTTTGTTGGGCATGGCAGTCCGATGAACGCCGTCGAAAGTAACCGTTATACGGAGGCGTGGAAACGGATCGCCGAAAGCATCCCTAAACCGAAGTCTATTTTGTCGATTTCCGCACATTGGCTTCTGCCGGAAACAGCACTAACGGGAGCGGCCAAGCCTCCGACAATTCACGACTTTGCTGGCTTTCCAGACCAGCTGAATCAAATGAATTACCCAGCCCCTGGTGATCCGCGGCTTGCGCGCCGTGTTCAGAAGCTACTCAGTCCTTTGAAAGTGAGGCTTGATGAGAAGCGTGGGCTCGACCATGGTGTATGGTCGGTGTTGAGTCGTTTCTATCCCTCGGCGGACATTCCGGTCGTTCTACTAAGCATCGACGAAACAAAACCGCCTTCCTTCCACTTTGATCTGGGCACGAAACTAGCGGCTCTTCGAGAAGACGGAGTGCTGATTCTGGGAAGCGGAAATCTAGTTCACAACCTTCAGGCGGTTGCTTGGGGCGAGGATGTCTCGGAGCCGTACGACTGGGCTCTCCGCTTCGAGGAAGACGCCCGGCGTTTGTTAGCTGCGGGAGATTACCGAAAGCTTGTCGAATACAAGAAACTCGGCAGCGACGCGCTGTTGTCGGTGCCAACGCCCGAGCATTTTCTGCCACTGCTGTATGTCATCGCAACAAGACAAGGCAACGAGCCAATAACTTTCCCCGTGGAAGGCTTCGATCGAGGTGCCATTTCCATGCTGGCCGTGCAAGTGGGCTGAAGTAGCTGGGGCAACAGCTTCCCTCAGCGGTGTCCATATTGAGTGACGTTCGTCACAGCGCGGCTTCTGATTTCTAGAGCAGAATTCCCTCGCCGGATGGTTTATTCAGAGGAGGTCTGCATGGCTGCTCCGTTGATCGGAATGTCGTTTCTGTCTTTCGTGATCCTGGTAATTCTCAGCGCGATTGCCGCTGCCGCGGTCCACTGGGGTTTTCGCTATCAGTTGTTTAAGGGAATTGACGGGTTCATCGGCCAGTGGATTGTGGCTTGGCTCGGCGCGTGGGTTGGGCCGGCAGTGCTGGGTCATTGGTTCGATTCCGCAATGGTCGCCAACATCTATGTCATTCCGGCCGTGATTGGCGCGTTTGCGGGTGCGTTCGGCGGCACTTTAAACGCCAAAATCCTAGCAGGCGTGGCCTCACAAAGGGGTGTGGCCTCCTAAACGGGTCACTGCGGTTCTTTTGATCGACATCGGGAGCGCTCCGCGGGGAACAGCGACCGTTTAGCGCCGACTGTTCAAGGCGATACTGCGAATCGCCTTGATGAGAGTTGCCGGATTCAACGAGCCCGGTGCGACATTCTGAAATCAGCGGAGGCCGACTGAAGCAGGCTGCGCTGGCCTTCCAATTGGGGGAGTGAATGTTTAGAAGTCCGAGTGCGAACGCAAGGTTGTTGAAATCTGTGCCCAATGCTCCGCGGCCGGGCAGAGTTGCAGCATGGTTGTATTGGCTCGTGAGTTGGTTTGTTGCACCCAAGGCGGTGACTGAGGCCATCCGTACGCGTCTTCACTACAACGCCAGCGCAGACGCGGTGTGGAATCACATCCTTTTCTATGAGGAAATTTCCGAGCGAGCGCCGCTTATTCTGCGGGCGCTGTTAACTCATCCGATCCGAAGTGAAGGTGATAAAAGCCGCGTTGGAGCGATAATCCGCTGCAAATACGTCGGTGGGCATTTGATCAAGCGTATCAGCGTGGTTGACCCACCGCACTTCCTCAAATTTGACGTTATTGAGCAGCGCTTGGGGATCGAGAGCTGTATCCTCGCGCGTGGAGGTTCGTACCAGATTCGGAGCACCGGCGATGTGGCTGAGATAGAACTGGTTACGAAATACTGGACATTTCTGTATCCCCGCGTTCTGTGGCGTCCTCTCGAAGCCTTCGTCTTACATCAACTCCACAAGCACATTCTCCTCAACGTCAGATGTGCAATCCCTGTTCCAGCCAGAAGCCAGTCCTCGTTTGCGCCAGACTGCGCTACTTCAGGAGGACCTTCGTGCACAGTCTCGCAGTCATCTTCCCGCCGTTAGTGGTGATACGTGCCAGTGTCGCAGCCGTGTGGCTGTACGAAGGGCTGTGGTGCAAGCTTCTCGGCCGCGTGCCCTCGCAAGTCCAAGTGGTCACGGCAGTCCCGCGACTGGGCCCGCGCTTCGGATTGCTTTTTCTCAAGGGTCTTGGCCTCGCGGAGGCCGCGCTAGCCATGTGGGTCATGGCAGGAATTGCTCCAGGCACGTGTGCGATTGTGCAGACAACATTGCTCGTCGTGCTCAATGCGAACGGGCTCTTGTGGGCCCGCCATATCATCCACGACCCAGGCGGCATGATTGTCAAGAATATCGCCTTCCTCGTATTGGTCTGGATATGCGGTGCCATTCCCGGGGGACCACGGTGAGGTCGGAAACATCGTGGCAGGCCGGGCGCTTCGGTTCATCGAGAGGCCAACACCGGCTGCTTTTTGGGAGCATGTACGAAGATGCAGAGATTGAGCGAAAGGCGTTCCAAGGGAAAAACCGGGTGTTCTGCATCGCGTCCGCCGGTGACACCGCGCTCCGACTCGCCGCGGAGCACGAGGTAGTTGCCTGTGATATCAATCCAGTCCAACTTGCCTATGCCGAGCGACGCGCCGCCGGCGCGTCATCCGAGAAGGGCGACGCAGAGCGTGTGATGAATTTTGCACGCCTTTTCATGCCACTTGTGGGGTGGCGAACAAGCGTAGTACGCGCCTTCTTAGCACTTTCGGATGTCGCAGAACAGATGGCCTTCTGGAGGAAGCATCTCGACACACGCCGCTTCCGCGCAGGCTTTGACACATTGATGTCTCGGGCTATCTTGCGCGCGGTTTACGCGCCGCAGTTCCTTTCTTTCTTGCCGTCAAAATTTGGCTTCGTGCTTCGGAAACGACTGGAAAGGGGATTTGCCAGACATCGAAACACCTCGAATCCCTACGCGCGAGCACTCCTCCTCGGTGAAGTCAGTAAGCATCCCCAGCCGATGACATCGAACATGCGCTTTGTCCTGTCAGATGCGGCATCCTGGCTGGAATCATGCCCTGCACGGTTCTTCGATGCCTTCGCGCTTTCGAATATCCTGGATGGTACAGAGCCGTCTTACCTGCCACGGCTGTCACGAGCCGTGCGCCGAGCGGCCACCGAGGATGCTATCGTCGTCTTGCGCAGCTTTGCAGAACCGCTGCCAGGGCTTGAAACTAACAATGCCGATTGTGATCGCTCGATGTTGTGGGGAGTGGTGGACATCCGCAGCGCGCGGACGTTTTAGTGCTCACCGTTTTGCTGGCCGCGCGGTTATGGCGCCTGCTAAAAGGAGGGCGCCCGACTTGCACCGGGCGAAAGATCGCTCAATGATGTCCGGTTACCCGTTGGGGGTAATTGCTTTTGATTCGACTCGTATCGTCGGACCCAATTCTGGGTCAATGACTGGGTACTCGAAAACTACTCCGGGCCAGACAGGCTCTGGGAAGTTGCGAATCGACGACGTGGTCGTGAGGGTCTGGCGAGATTTGGTTTTACAACAACTTAGAAGAACGCGAGGACTCGCAAAATACCGGTCGTTCGAATAGGACATCGTACTCCGTGGGTTGGATTGGGGGTCGGAAGAAAGCGTTAGTGCTGTTCCCTAAACGTTCAGAACCGGAATTGGCACAGCACAAATAATGGCGTAACCGTGGGTCCGCAGGTGGCCTCCGTAGGGATAGCACCCCGTAACCAGCAAATCGGCGTTCGTCCGCTTCGCAGCCTCGCTCAACACCTTCGGCACATCACCACTTCCGATGAATACGTCAGCCTTGATGCCCATGCGTTGTTGGAGTTCCGCAATCCGCCGGGAAGCGTCACCGACAAGCGCCTCTTTCCATTCTTGATTGACATAGCTACCGCCGGGACCCCAAAACTCGACACCGCCAGTGACATGCGCGAGCGTAAGCGGAGCACTGAATTCGGCGGCTATTTGGGAGGCCCACGATACAGTCTGGTCGGAACGCAGGCCGAAATCGACCGCGCAAAGGACGTTGTGGATAACAAACTTCTCTACTGGCGATTCTTCAAGGTGCGCACCAGTCCAAACCGGGCATTCGGTCCTGTGCAGTACTTTTGCCGTCACAGAGCCCAGAAGAAACTGGTCGAACGTGGACCCATAGGACGGCATCATAATCAAATCGGCTTTTTCCTGTTGAGCTGCCTGAACAATAGTGTGCGCTGGGTCGCCTTCCATTAAAAGGCACTTCACGGCGAGCCCTTTAAGCTGCTCACCAAGCGACTGTTGCTGATCTTTTTCTGCCGTTCTGAGAATCTCCGTCAGCAGATCCCATCGCGCGAGTTTGGGGCCGTCGTCCGGCACACCCGCGGCGCGGCTCTGCGCTGTTGGGACGTGCAGCATCACGATCTCGGAGCTGAAATGGCGGGCCAATGTCGCCGCCTGAGAGATTACGGGCAGCGAAGCATTTGGGAAATCAACCGGCAGAAGAATCTTTTTAATATGGAGCATCGCGCACCTTACGGAGAGTCGAAATGACTCCGAGCAACTTTCTACTTTTGGACGTTCACCGATCCGGCTGGGATGCATACAATATTGCGCGAACCCACTTTGGAAAGGTGGAGTCGACCAGCATTACGATTACACGGACCTTGTTGCGGTTACAATCGTCCGCTAAGGCGTTGCATTTGAAACCGGCGAAGTCCTTTTGCCCAACTCCTTCGGTGATGGAATGTGTGCGGCATCCCAGCCGCCGCCCAGTGCCTTGATTAGTTGAACGCTCGCAACCATTTTTTCCACCCGAAAATCCACAGCAGTTTGCTGGTCGTTCAGCAAAGTTGTCTGAGCAACGATCACGTTGAGGTAGGGGTCGAGGCCCGTCTTGTATCGGACTGTGGCTTCCCGCAAGCTCCTTGCGGCGGCTTCGACGGCGGCATCTTGCTGGTCGATGGTCTGGGAAAGAATTCTCAAAGACGCGAGATTGTCTTCGACTTGTTGAAAAGCGACCAGCACAGTCTCCCGGTAATTTGCAACGGTTTGATCGTAGGTGGCGCGGTACTGATCCATGGTAGCCCGGCGTAAACCAGCATCGAAGATAGTTTCAGCGACGCTCGGGCCCACGGACCAGAAGCGGCTCGGCCATGTGAGCCAACTTGTGAAGGATGTGTTTCCGAAGCCTGCGGCGGCGCTCAAAAGGATATTTGGGAAATAGGCCGCCTTCGCGACACCGATTTGAGCGTTTGCTTGAGCCACACCACGTTCGGCTGCTGCAATATCTGGGCGCCGCTCGAGAACCTCAGACGGAATTCCAACCGGAATCGTAGGTGGGTTCAACTGAAGAGAAAGTGGCGGAAGAGAGAAAGTCGATGCGGGCTCGCCCACCAAAACGGCGATGGCATGTTCATACTGAGCTCGCAAGATACCCAGGTTCGAGTCTTGCGCCTGCGCCGCTTTCAACTGAGCTTCGGCTTGCGCGACTGCTTCATCTGAGCCGAGACCCGCGCGGTAGAGACTTGTCGTGAGATCCAGAGTGTCCTGGTAGGCGGTCACGGTGGAGTCCAATAGTTCCTTCAACGAATCTTGTGCGCGGAGTTCGTAATAGTCGACGGCAAGTTCGGCCTGTTCGCTCAGTCGAACATTTTGCAAGTCGGCCGCACTGGCCTGCGCAGCAAAGACGTTTGCGCGGACCCCGTTCCGAACACGGCCCCAAACATCTGGCTCCCAAGACGCATCGAACGGCAGCGAATAGTCCGTGTACGATTGAAGAGTGACTCCAGAGCCAGACGAACTTCCCGTTTGCAGTGCGCCAAGTTGTGCTGGCGACGGGCGCGCATTGATAATGCTCGGATTGGTGGTAACGGTTGGGAAGTATTGCGAACGCGCTTGCCTGACGAGAGCTCGGGCGGCCAGAAAATTTGCGGCCGCTGCTGCTATGTTTTGGTTGGAAGTGGAAGCTTGCTCTTCGAGCTGATTCAACTGCGGATCTCTGAAAACCTCCCACCATTTGCCGCGTACGGCGTCGTCTCTAGGCTGGGCTGTTTTCCACGTATCAGCGGCCGCGGTTGCGACGGCTGCAGTTCCAAGTTCTTTGAAAGCAGGTGGCGTCTGGACGGAGGGACGATTGTACTTGGGTCCAACGACGCAGGCATTCAGGAACAACGCGCAGGCAACGGACAGAATCAACGGCAGGCGTAAGGCCACGCGGCGTTTCCATCCGACCACCCCGCTGCTCATCCGTGATGCCATACTGTTGCTTTGTAACCACGCAGAGACGGATGTCGTCACTCGATTGTCGTGGCTGTTCAATGCTTGCATGGCAGAAACTGCTTTCGAATTTTTACTCACCGATGTAAACATCGACTAATTCACCTGGATAAAGATTCACGTCTTTAGGCTTTTCGACCTTAAAGATAATCGGTAGGACTCTGACGTCCACCCGCTCCTGCCTTTGGTCGGATAGTTCAATCTTCGGAGAGACAAGCGGCTGCACTCTTACAAACTCGAGGGGCGCCTTGATGTTGGAGCCGCGTATGGACATCTGGGCCTTGAGCTTCGAGAAGTGCGGGAGCCGGGGCACGAGAATCTCGTCGACATAGCAACGAACCTGAAGATTCGTTTGTGGCGTTCCCAAGACCAACACGGGATTCATTCCTTGCGTATAGCTTTCATAGGCGCCTTGCGGCGAGACATAGTTTCCGACGATCGTACCTATGGAGAGCACGATTCCATCAGTGGGCGCTCGAAGAGTGTATTTGGACAGGAGAGCGCTAGAGGCAAGATAGGATTTTTCCAAGGCTATATACTGACTCTCTTGATTTCGGACATCGAAGACCCAGGCGCCCGCTTTGGTGAGGTCGCGCTGACTTCGCGCAACTTCAAGATTTGCTTGCGCCACTGCCTGGGCGTTGATTGCGTTGTCCAACGCATCCTTGCTGATCGATCTCGGATCCAGCTCGTAAGCTGCTCTTTGCTTGTTAACCTCGTCCTCGGTGGTTTTCAGCGCCGCTTGCGCTGAAACAACCTGGGCCTCCGTGATATCGAGGTTTTCCTTCCTCGGTTCCGCTTTTAACTCTTCCAACATGGCATGCGCGGCCTGAGCGGCTGATTTCTGCTGCGCTGTTGTCGCTCTCTGGATGGAATCATCGATCAGAAGAAGCGGGGCTCCCTTGCGCACCTCTTGTCCTTCCGCGACCAGGATCTGTATGACTGTTCCCGGTACCTCTGGATACATGTTGATGTTCTCTCCGCTGGTCTGAACGCTTTCCACCATGCCCTCCGCATAGATTCCATTGGCATAAGGATTAGTCGCAGGATTAAACGCAGGCGGCAACGCGGGCTGGGTGATACCAGACACGTACGCCACGACGCATCCGCCAAAAAGGCCGATGGCGGACAATAGGAATATCAGCTTCCTCATGCGGAGCCTCCCTTCTCAATTCCAGTGAGCCGCCCGTCTTCCATCTTCAAAATCCGGGTGGCGAATTCATAGATTCTGTTGTCGTGTGTGACGATCAAGATGCACCGCTTCTCGTTGAGAACATGCTGCTTCACAAAACCGACCACAGCTTGGCCCGTATCGCCGTCTAACGAAGCGGTAGGTTCGTCCATAATGAGAATGTCCGGTTGCCCGACAATTGCGCGCGCGATTGCGACACGCTGCTGTTCTCCTCCGCTCAATTTCACTGGGGGAAGCTCGGCGCGGCCTTTTAAACCAACGATCTCCAGGTACTTTTTGGCCTCACCGATCGATTCGTTCCAGTCTTCGCGCTTGAGGATCAACGGAATCGCCACGTTTTCAGCCGTGGTCAGCCGGGGAAACAGATGGTAGTCCTGGAATACGAACCCAATCTTGTGCAAACGAAAATCCGCCAGTTGGTCACTGCCAAGTTTCCAGATGTCCGACCCTTCTACGGAGACGCTGCCGGAATCCGGCCTGAGTATTCCTGAGAGCACGCTTAGCAATGTTGTCTTTCCGCTCCCGGACGGGCCCACAATGTAAAGCATTTCCCCAAAATAGGCCTCGAGGCTGATATCTCTTAGAGCGGGCGTTCTGGCCTCGCCCTCACCAAACCACTTGCTCAAACCGTTTGCACTGATAGCTACCTGCGGCATATCAACCCCGGAAAATATCGAACGGCTCGATCCGCAATACTTTTCGGACGCCGAAATAGCTGGAAATGGCTGCGATGACCACAACCATGACGAAGGCGAGCGCGAGATTCCCAAAAGTGATGACCGAGGCATAGTCCGGAAGCCTCAACTTTGCCAACGTGATCAAAAGTGCGCATAGTCCGATCCCCAAACCGTAGCCCGTGAGAGCTGTGAAACTAGCCTGGAACAGGATCATCAGAATCAATTCGCGGCTCTTTGTGCCCATTGCCTTGAGGGCGCCGAACTTCTCAAGGTTTTCCAAAACGAATGTGTAAAAGGTCTGACCTGAAATGGAGAGTCCGACGACAAAGCTCATGACGGTCATGATCAGGATGTTCATCCCAATACCGGTCTGGAACTTGTAGAAGGCGGAGATCCTGTCGACGAACTCGTTGTTGGTCAATGCCAAGTAACCGAGCGCCTGCACCTCTCGCTTGATGTGGGGTATGTCTGCTGGACTTTTCGGCTCGACCAGAACATAGGAGATGGTGAAGCGCGGGTTTGGGATGTATTGGAGCGCTCTCTCGTATGTCGTATACAGCGTTGGAACGCCGAAGAGACCGCTGCTGGCTACATTGGCGATGCCCACAATTACGCCCCGGTGCTCGTTCAGTTCAAACTCTGTTCCAAGATGAGGATTGCCAAGTTTAGGAAACTCGGGATCTTTGATGACGATGAAGCCGTTCTCGCCATAGATGTCTTCGATCTTGCCCTCAATCAGTTGGGGCCTGCCAACCAGGCTTGTGTCATCTAGTCCTACGACAGTGACTGCCTGATAAGTGCCATCTGCAAGTTTCACGAGGGCCCCCCCGGAATAGACTGGCACTGCGTATTTGACGCCCTTGATGCTGCGAGTCGCGTCCAGTACGTAGTCCGGCATGCCAATGGTGTTCGCAACTGTTTGGACCGCTGGATCCATAATCCACACGGAAGCACCGAGGTTGAAAACCGTCGCGGAGGCACGCTTAAGAACCCCAGCGAACATGGCAGTCATCTGGATCATCAGAAAAACGGCAAAGCTGATACCCACCAGCAGGGCTGTGAATTTCGCCTTGTCGTTGACCAGCAGCTTGTAAGCGAGTTTGAGGATGCCCTTCATGGCTGAATACCTTCGATTGGTTTAACAATCCTATCTTCGTCGAACAACACAAATAAGAATGTGTAAGCAATCACGCCAGATGGTGATGTAGGTCACGGCGCGCAAGTAAAACACCCCGCTTGCGCTGCGCGGTTTGGGGGGTATTGGCTCCTAGAGACTAAGACATATATGTAAGAAAGGCCTCAGGCTCGCGGGATTACTTTCATGCTCTGACGATTCAGCGGAGAGCTGAGACTTCGCCCTCGGCTGGATACGGACACATGACATGGACGTCAGGAAGACTTGTCAGGGGACATTTGAGTCACGCTAGGAGAGTCTGTCGTTGCGGCGGTCAATTGGAACGGGGCGGCACGGTTTGCGGCATGCCCTTAAACGCATTTCTTAGAGCGCTTGCCGCTTCATCGATGCACTTTTTCCCCGCGTCCAGGTCTCCAGCCATCAAAAAGAAACCGTGGATCATATTGGGATAGCGAGAGACCTTTGCTGGAACGCCATCCTGTGTCAGGCGCCCCACATAGTCCTCGCCCTCATCGCGCATTGGATCATCCTCGTCGGTGATGACCAGGGCTGGCGGTAAGTTCTTCAAATTCTCTGCAAAAATTGGTAAGACATAAGGATCTCTTAGATTCCCTGCGACAGGGAGATACAACCCGAGTATCTCGTTTTTGGATTCCCTCGAGACGGTCTGGGCTTCGGACTCCGTCCACCAGCCGGGCCGCATGATCGTAGCATCGAGCATCGGATAGATTAGGATTTGAAAGGTCAGATGGGGTGTACCGCGCTCGCGCGCCATGAGGGTTACTACGGCCGCCAGATTCCCGCCCGAGCCGTCTCCCCCCACAGCAATTCGATGTGGATCGCCACCGATATCAGTGGCATGCTCGGCCACCCACGCGGTCGCGGCATAGGGGTCCTCTGGAGCGGCCGGAAATTTGTCTTTCGGCGCAAGCCGGTAAGCGACAGAAACGATGATGCATCCGCAGCGGTTTGCCACGGCACGGAGAGGGGTATCGTGCGTGTCGAGACTGCCGGCGACGAAACCTCCGCCATGGAAGAAAACGAGGACGGGCAAGCCGCCCGTTGGACTGGACGTGTAGACACGCACAGTGATATTCCCACCAGGGCGGGGAATTTGCCGATCTTCAATGCGGAAAACGCGCTCGGGCGTGCCTGAAAGCTTCGGATAAAAGAGATAAGCTTTTCGCACGTCGTCGACAGTTGTCTGGTGAACGATGCCAGCAGCGGCCATCTTGTCCAGAACCGCTTTCACTTGAGGATCGGCAGGGGCTTGAGGTTCTGATTTTGTGGCCGTCTGATTTTGCGCATCCTGGAGGCTTAGGACGTTCGGTCCGACGCGCTCATCCGGTATTCTTGCAGCTCCACTGATTGTGGAGAGCAAGAAAAAGCAGAGAGGCAGGGCAAGTAAAGAAAAGTTCTCAAACGCTTTGGAGATTATGCGACGCATTGTGACTCCTCTCTGACTCTTTCTCATATAGCTTGCTAACTTAAAGAGAATTTCTTCGCTCAATCTTTCACGGCAGTTTGTGGGCGAATGACTTGGACTGAGCAATGCGCGTGAACCGCAACGCTCTCCGCGACGCTACCCATGAGGAAGCGATCCCAACCGCGGCGTCCGTGGGAACCGAGCACGATGAGATCGGCTGACCACGTTTGAGCCAGGGCCAGAATGACATTGCGTGGATCGCCCAGGGGAATCGGCTGCCGGTCTTGCACCTTCAGTCCCGCTTGCTCGAGTATCTTTCTGGTACCGTCGATTGCGTCGACAGCTCGAGCGCGGGCGTCCGCAAGTATCTCTTCCAAAAGGGTCGATGGATAGATGGATGCGAGCGGAAAAGCACCGATTGGGGTTTCGAAGGCGATTAATTCCTCCACACTGACGACTTTGAAAACCGTACCATCGGGCCACGGCCGTGCAACCACCGAATTCGCCGCTGCCAGAGAGCACTCACTGCCGTCAGTGGCTAAGAGGACCTTCATCGGATGGGATGACGGTGCCGCGCCGCCCGCGGGGATTCGCACGATTTCCACGGGGCAGGGCGCAATTCTCAATACCGCCTGCGCAACGCTTCCCAAAAGAAAGAGTCCGATAGCACTGTGGCCATGAGAGCCGACCATGATCAGATCGGCCTGCAAATCCTTTGCACACTCGGAGATGACCTTCCGCGGAAAACCCACCCTGACTTCGGCGAGTGCTTTGTGTCCTGCATGAAGAAGCTGCTGGGCGCCGGAGTTCACCAATTGGGTAGCTTCGCTCCTGGCGTCATCGATCAGCACTGGAAACCTTGAGAAGCGTTGGACGTCGACCACATTCAGCACAAAAAAGGTTGTGTCGAGAGGCCAGGGGCGAGCGGAAGCTTCGTCGAGCACACGTTGTGAGCATGGCGAGGAGTCAATAGCGATGAGTACTTTCATACGGACCTTCGTTCTTGTGAGTGGCCGTGGGGCCATAGCGAACTCTGCTTTCTACGCGGCCACCCTGACAGACCTCACGGCGGGGAACGGTGACGGTCGTCACTTTTGAAGGTGCGCCGAGTCACGGAAGGCGCCGCTCTATTGGGTCCATTCTCGCAACAAGGAGCACCTCCATGACGACGATGCAAGCTAACAAGCGGATCGCGTTGAAAAATATTTTGTTCCTCACGGATTTTTCCGATTCCTCGGCTGCCGCGATACCCTTCGCCACGAGCATTGCCCGCGCCTATGGCTCAGTGGTGCATGCTCTGCATGTTCTGCTGCCTTCGGCGTACACCTACATGACGCCAGAAGTGGCAGCCACTCTCCTGGGCGACCAGGAAGATCAAGCCAAGGCCGAGATGCAGCGAGTCGAGGCCGAGCTGATGGGGCTGCCTTGCGAAACAAGCATCGAACGTGGCGGCGCGGTTTGGCCAGTCCTGGCTAATGTCTTGAAAGAACATGAGGTCGACTTGATTGTTTTGGGAACACACGGAAGAACAGGTGCACAGAAGTTACTGCTAGGGTCGTCTGCTGAGGAGGTTTTTCGCAGGGCACGAGTGCCAGTGCTGACGATCGGGCCGGCCGTCAAGAACGGCGCTCATAGCGGTGGGAGATTTCGTTGCGTGCTTTTCGCCACGGATTTCAACGCTGTTTCTAGCGTTGCCGCTCCTTACGCGATCTCTTTAGCGCAAGAGAATCAAGCCAGGCTCATCTTGCTTCACGTGCTTCCCGCGCCAAAGCCGGGAAAGGCTGCGAAACCGCGAGAACTTTCGGTGGCGGAAGCGTTGCACCGGCTGGAAACATTGGTGCCGACGGACGCAGAACTCTGGTGCCGGTTGGAACCCACGGTGGAGCACGGTGAGCCTGGCCGCGAGATTTTGGCCACGGCAAAACGATGCGGCGCGGATTTGATTGTTCTCGGTGTCCGGGGAATGGACACGCTGACAAGCGTGGCGACTCGCATGGAACGCGCCATCGCGTACGACGTGGTCGCGCATGCACCCTGCCCCGTCCTTACGGTTCGCGGGTAGGTGGGTCGGTTTCGATTGCAGCAATTCCGAAGAAGAGGGAAGTTGCCATGATCAAAAAGGTGAGCGGTGAATACCAAGTCGTTTCCAGCAAGGGAAAGAATCTTGGAGGACCTTACAAGACGCTGGATGCCGCAAAGAAGCGATTGCAGTAAGTGGAGTTCTTCAAGCATCGCAAACACTAGCAGAGGGAAAACCGGAGTAGGAGCTAGTGCAGGAGGGCCGATAGAATGAGAAAACCCCTAAGAGCAACTCAGCCCAAGCCAATCCAAAAATCCGAAAAAAGCGGAAACCGGCGCAGTTCACAAATAGCGGGGACGTACGGGCATGCACCCAGGAGCCTGTCCAGGAGCCAGAAAAAAAAGATTTGGCATAACTGGTTGATGCAAGAAGACTTTGTAGGATAAGGCTCCTTGTCTGACGAAAGGGGCCCCGCGTTTCATGCAGCGTTACGGCTATAAGGCAGAGCCGTATCCCCTCTCATCTTAATTCCATTGCTTTCTATTCATGTGTGGGCTTGCACGAATCGCTGGTGAAAGAAAAAGGTCTCGAGCTAGGCTGCCGCGGCCTTCGCGTGCTCCAACGGCAAAGTCTGTCCATAGAGCTGCTTCAGACCACGGATGATTTCCTCGGAAGAGAGCTCGCAGCATCCCTCCCATTTGTGGATGTCTCCATGCGTGATGATGTCGTCCATCGACAGGATTCCCTGCGGCACGCCCTTGTCGTTCACGACGGGCAGGCGGCGCACATGCTTGCTGACCATGGTCTGCAAAGCTTCATGGATTTCCTCGTCCGGCTTGCATGTGAACACGTTCCTTGTGGCAATCTCACCTACACTCAGTTCTCCTGCCAACCGGTTTCTCGTTCCCATGGCGATGCAGATATCCCGGTCCGTGACGATTCCTGTCAGCTTTTGATCGGGTCCAACGACGGGCAGCATCCCGCAGTTGCGCACCCACATAAACTCGACCGCGGCGCCCACATTTGTTTCGGGGTTACAGCATACGGCGGATTGCGTCATGATCTCTTTTACTTTCATTGCGTTTCTCCTTGTGCTTCTGCGTCCCTAGGTACTTGGTTAGTCCCCGGCACCGATATTTTCAAGAGCCGGCCGGTTCGAGATCAGTAGCGTGGACCCGTGTAGGGCCACGAGTTGGCGGCTTTTGAAATTGCTGAGCGTCCGTGTGACCGTTTCCCGGGTTGTGCCTATGAATTCGGCTATCTCTTCGTGAGTCAGCGGCATCTTGACTGGCAACTGCTGTTTTGCATCCTTCGTTTCGGGGGACCATTCGAGGAGCAGGCGAGCGAGTTTTTCAGGAGCCGAAGCCGACAGACCAACCGTCCGTAATTGCTCGCACGCACCGCAGTAGAGAGAATTAAGTTGATTCACTATGCCTTTGCAGACTTCGTGGTGCTTTGCGATGAAGTGCAAAAAGTCATCGCGGTGAATGAACGCCACCTGGCACGGATGCAGCGTCTCCGCGGTGACCTCGTAGGGTCTTCCGGACATCGTCGCCATAAGCCCAAGAATCTCGCCCGCTTTCGCGATCCTAAGGATCAGTGTCTTTCCTGAACTGGAACTGATGGAGAGCTTCACTTCTCCGCCACACAGCACGAAGACCCCACGCGAGTCCTGCTTCTCCAGGAACAGCACCGCTCCGGCCGGATACGTAGCCGACGACCTCACGGCGTTGAAGTCCTCAAGCGCCACAGGGCTGAGTTGGCAAAAGTAACCATTTCCCCTTATTTTGCAGGACTGGCAGCTTTCGTTTGGTTCAAATCCGTAAGGACCGCGCATTCTAGACTCCTTCTTCTCCGTTTTTCAGAGAGGACTGCATTGCGTCATCGGCGAAATACTGCGTCAGAGGCGAATCCGTTAGAAAGCGAGCATTCGTCTGCTGATAGATCTCACGCAAGAGCTGTCTTCCTTTGCCATCGACGAACGTGACTCCGCGTACGTCGAGCTGC
>DATFZQ010000179.1:0-2869 GCA_035314345.1 Candidatus Acidiferrum sp. | reverse complement strand
GCCTCGCATTCTCCTGAACCGATTGCCATCCGCCACTATTGCCACGGTGCAATACATGCTCGGATTCCTCGCCGTCTCGCGGTCGTGCCTGGAGCGTTCCAGTGCCGCGTTCAGCGGTGAGCAGCATTACGGAGTCGACGGCACCGGTAAGCCCATGGCTCCCCGAGGTTCGTGAGACCGCATCACGCCCTTGTCCCTTGTTAGTGTGATGAACAATGAGCAAGCATATTCGTAAGCATCACATGAACCCCACTATCCCAGCCCGCTAAGTGCGGTGCATAGTGAAAAGCGTGAGCACAAAACAAGAGCAACGGCGCGAGCTATGGCGCCAGCGAATCGCGGAACAGGAAACCGGCGGCCAGTCAATCCGCGCATACTGTCGGGAGCGAGAGTTGAAGGAGTCCGCCTTCTACGGGTGGCGTGGGAGGTTACGGAAACAGAACACACCCGTCCGCTTCGCACTGGTGGAGACGAAGCCGGCCATGGAAACGCCAGCGCCCCTGGAGTTGCTGCTGGCCAGCGGCGACCGGCTTCGGATTCCGTCCGATGCCGCCACGCTCAAGTTGGTGCTGGCGGTGCTGCGGGAACCAGCGTGATCCACCTGCCGGCGAGTGTTCGGGTGTACTTGTGCACCTCGCCTTGCGACATGCGGCGAAGCTTCGACGGGCTCCACGCGTTGGTTACCGGCGCGATGAAGCTGGATGCATTTGCCGGGCATCTGTTCGTGTTCGCGAACCGGCGCAAAGATCGGGTGAAGATATTGTATTGGGATCGCGACGGATTCGCGGTGTGGGCTAAGCGGCTGGAGGAAGGCACCTACGCGATGCCGTTCGGGGAAGAAGACGAAGCGGGGCGCGAGATAACGGCGCAGGAGTTAGGCGCGCTGCTAAGCGGCATCGATCTAAGCACTGCCAAGCGCCGGAAGCGGTATCGGCGGGGAAGTGCGGAAGCCGCATAAAGATTGGCTTGGAATGCATTTTATGCTTGGCCGGCGGCAGAGTTCGCTTTATAATTCTGGTAGTGCCGGTGGACCGCAACAGCTTGCCGAAAGATCCAGAGATCTTGCAGCAGATGCTGGTGGATCTGACTACCCAACTGGATAAGACCCAGCGGCTGTTGATCCAGTTGCTCGCGGCAAAAAGCGGGACTCACAGCGAGCAATTGAGCGCCGATCAGTTGCGATTATTTGTGCAGGAGCTCAACGTTCCTGAGTCTGCAGCGGCCACAGAAACGCAAAAGGACGACGATGTTCCGCCCGGCTCGACTTCCAACAGCAGTGAGGACCAAGACGAAAGTCGCCGGCGAGGACGCCGCACTCTGCCGTCACACTTGAAGCGCGAACGGATCGAGCACGATCTGACGGAAGAAGAAAAGCACTGCGCCGCCTGCAGCCGAGACCTGCGGCCCATCGGCGAAGAAACCAGCGAGCGCTACGAATACATTCCGGCGCAGTTGCTGGTGATCGAGGACGTCTGCAAGAAATACGCGTGCGCCTGCACGGTGAAGACGGCGGGCAAGCCGCCGCAGCCCATCGAGAAGAGCGTGGCAGGTGCATCGCTACTGGCGCAGGTGATCGTCAGCAAAATAGCCGACCACCTGCCCGTGCACCGGCAAGCGAAAATCTTCAGCCGCTTCGGCGTAGAGATTCCGGACCAGACCATGGGCGGCTGGATGCGGCAATCGGCCCAGCTACTCGATCCTCTGTATGTTCGCCTGAAGCAGTTCGTGCTGAGCTCGAAGGTGGTGGGGACTGACGATACACCGGTGAGAGTGCTGGACCGCAAATTAAAGCGGGCCACGCGAAGGGGGCGATTCTGGCCGTACATCGGGGATCGCGAACATCCGGCGGCCGTATTCGATTACACCTCGACTCGAGAACGCGCGGGGCCGGAACAGTTTCTGAAAGCGTATCGCGGATATCTGCAGGCCGATGCCTATGTGGCTTACGACAGCTTTTTCACTAATCCCGAACGCGGCTTGGTGGAGGTGGCCTGTTGGGCTCACACGAGGCGTCACTTCCATAGGGCGCTGGATACCGATTCGGCGCGCATGGGCGCGGTGCTGGCTTACATCGCGCATCTATATAAGGTGGAGAAACGCGCGCGGCGGTCGGGTATCGTGGGCGAGGACTTGCGCCTGTTGCGTGAGCATGCTTCCAAACCAGTGCTGGAGAGATTGCACGAGTATCTGGAGAAGATTCGCGAAGAAGTGTTGCCCAAGAGCGAAGCTGGCCAAGCGGTCGCCTACGCGCTGAAGAACTGGACCGCGTTGACGCGCTACCTGGTAGATGGCGATCTTTCGATCGACAACAACCATACCGAGCGGAGCCTGCGCGGCATCGCGGTGGGGCGCAACAACTGGACCTTCGTGGGAAGCGATCGCGGCGGCAAAACGATGGCGGTGTTGCGCAGCTTCGTGGCCTCGTGCGAACTGGCCAAAGTAGATCCGTTCGCCTGGTTCCAGGACGTGCTCTCGCGCATCGGCGAGTGCTCGATTCAGCAGCTCGATGAGTTGCTGCCTCACCGCTGGGCAGCCGCCCGCGCCTAGCCGTCGCTCATGAGACTTCCCAGTTCCTCCGCGGGCCGTTGGTGTTCATGTGATGGATACCCTACAATGCACATCCACAAAGCCGAATTGGTTCACGTCACCTTTCAGGGTAACTACAGACCCAGGCTCAATCGTCATCCATTTCGGCTGCCATTCCTGGCTTCCTGAGAATGGCAAGAAGCGGCTCACGGACACGGTATTTCAACACCAGGAGTACTATACGGCTTTTCCCTGAGGGATCCTGTCTAGCTACTACGTCAAGTGTACCGTTAGGCGTACGGACAATCCCTCCGTCTGTGTCCCTTTCATCTTGCGGTTCCTT
>DATFZQ010000178.1:0-75848 GCA_035314345.1 Candidatus Acidiferrum sp. | reverse complement strand
TCGACGGAAAACGTGTCACTGTATTGGAGTTGGCGTTCGAGACAAGGATCCGGTCTTGGTGGTCGATCGCCAGATGAAATGGTCCTTTCACCTGACATGTGCCTTCGACCGGCTTATCGTTTTCGGTGCGACACAATATCCTGGCCCGAGACGGATCGCCCTTCGGAAAATAAACGAGTTGGCTTTTGCCAGCGTCCGCCGCCCACACATCCCCGCTGGGAGTTGTCATGATGCCTTGCATCGCGCCCAGTTGCCCATTGAAGTTGTAACCATTCGCCGGGGACAGCGGCTTGCCGGTTTTGTCAAAAACCGAAATCGTCTTGCCCTCGATGCTTGTGATCCAGACTTTGCCATCGCCTGCGATGGTGAGACCCCAACCGGGAAAGTCCAAGCCGCCCCCGGTGTAGCCAAATGTCATGGGTGAGATCGGGCGACCATTGGGCGCGAGTTCAGAGAGCGTGCCTCCGATCCCGCCGAACATGGTTGACTGCGAGCCGGCCATCTGGTTGTCCGCCGCCCACGCGTTACCTTCGCTGTCGATGGCAATGCCGCCGAGGCCCGCGAGTCCACCTCCTGCGTAAACCAACGCGATTGTCCAAGTACCGGGAGCAAACAAGAGGTAGGGCCGGAACGGCGCAGGGCGGGAGCCCGGCCCGTGTGGGGCTGGATAATAGTAATCCAGCAGGGCGAACAGCTTGGCGGGCTGATTCCACGAATGTAGTGCGATCGCCTCCGCCGCCGTCAGCGTATCGGCAGGGGCGACGCCACCCGGAGGCGTGGAAGCCTCGAACAACTTCGCACAAGCGTCGCTTTGCACGCGAGTAATACAGCCCGCTAACAGATCACCCAGTGTGCTGAAGAGCGAGAGGGTCGTCGTCTGCGTGCTGTTCAGGGGGTCCTGAATTACAGGTCCCAGTCCACCCGTTGTGAGGTCCACTAGGTTCGGAACGTTGCCAGAGGCAATTTTCAACCCAAGCGGCTGGCCGCTGAGCGCGGCCCCCTTCAAGAACTGTGCGCCGGTCCACACCGAAGCCACGGTTGTAAGCTCGTTGATCGTCACCTGCTTGGGGGGGAGTGCGCCCAACGTTGCCATTAGAGCGATGGCCGGATTGCCACCGCTACCCTTCTGAACCGTTGGCTCGCCTCCGGTTGCCACAAGGTAGAGAATCGTTTCAGTGCCCCGTTTTTCTGCAGAGCGAAGCTCGAATCGTCCTTCTTGATTTGTTTTGCCTTCGGCCAATTTCTTGGGCGCATTTGCGCTAGCTTCCCACAGAGTGACCGTGGAGTTAGCAATCGGGGCTCCCCCACCAAGCACTTGCCCACTTATGTGATCCGCCGCCTGCGCCAAATCGACAAAGAACATAGCGGCGACCGACAAAACGACTACCCAACCGAATCGAATCCAACTGAAAATGCTCACTTTTCCCTCCCTGATAAACACTGGCAGATGGGGCGCACCATGCTAAACAAAGTGGCCACATCGATTGTTCTGAGACGCGCCTAGACCTTTATCCAGAGTTGGGCAGTGCTGCCTCGCGTTGCTACTTCGCACCGCTACGATGTGTGCGCTTTGTCTAGGCGCTCGCGAAAGCTTTTCGCCCAGGCGCGAAACGCGGCATCAATATCGCCCCATTTCTCATAGGCCTTCAGCCCACTGAAAAACCTGCGGCCGCTCTTGCTGGACTCAAAAGCTACCAGCACATCGCCGGTCACCGAATCCACCAATTCCCCTTCAATCGAAACCTTGCCAACGCTCACCCTCGGTATTAGCAGGCTGACTCCTGGCGCGACCGCATGCGTAGCCGCGATTTCAGCCCCCTTTAGAGCGGCATTCTCTTTGGCGCCTGCGGGTTCCACGTTAGTGAGTGCCAACCGCAATACCACGACTCCCGGGCCAGGCTTGGTCACAATTTGATAAGTTCCTGAGTGAGTGAGGTCATCCTTGATGGCTTTGCTGAAGTATTGCGTCAGCTTGGCCAATTGCTCGGGATCGATCGCGCGCTGTTGCGCCTCGGGAAGCAGATAAACAAGCACCGGATCAAGAATGAACTTGTTAGCATTCTTTAAGACGTCGTCACTCTTCCAATAGATGAGCAAATCAGAGTTCTTGGGATCGGGCTGGAGCTTGAGATAGTAGTCACCCAAGAAGCCGGATTGCTGATTCGTTTCTTGAGCTTTTTCTTTCGGCGGCTGTTTCGCCAACGTAGTGAGCACCACGAGGGGAAACAGACTGAACAGCGTGCTTATGCAAGCCAATTGCAAAAGTGACTTCGCACGAGTGCCGCGGCAGTTCCGGAGTCTAGGAGCGACAAGCTCCATATCATGGCCCAATTTCCTTGAGTGAAGTTGATTGTCCATATCTGCCTCCATCTGCAATCCAGTATTCCGCTGGCAGTATGCTCTTGGGGACTGAACTGCGAGTAATAATCTGTCATGCGCGCCAAACAGGGAACCGACTCGTTCATTCCTACTTTCTTTCTTTATCATGACCTTCAAGGGCCAGCTCCTCCCCTTCCTCCATCTTGTGTTCCTTGAATTCCTCAAGAAGACCTTCGTCGGTCAAATCGAGTGGGTGCGAGTGCTCCCAGTCGTGGTGCACAAATTTTGATAGTCGTTTTACCACATCCTCGTCGTGCACCTCGATGGCCAACTCTCTTCGGCTATCAAAGCTTCCAGGCGCCAGGTTTATGGATCCAATGATGGCACGGGCATCGTCGGCGAGCAGCATCTTACCGTGTAGCTTCATGTGTTTCAGTTTGTGAATCTTGATTCCAACGTCCTTCATGATTCGCATCCCTCCCACGGACTCCACCAGCTTTTCCTTCTTAAGCTTATGAGGTGGGCGAGCCATAACGTGGACCTTCACTCCACGGCGCGCCGCACGAACTAAATGCTCAATAATGACCGCATCCTGGTAGCGCTCGTTCTGTACAAAGAGGGAATCCTTTGCATCGTCGATGAACTGCGCGATGCGCTCTCGGCCGTTGCCAGTACACCAAATGAGATGCGAATGTTCGTTTCCTTTAAAAGGCTTTCGGTTCCAGTCAGCATCGAAGCATTCCATGATTTCAGCCACTTCGTGGGCATGAGTAGTGGCGACGACGTAATCACGAGTTTCGGTCAGGTTCTTTGTATCCCAGTTCAGTGATTTCACAAAGGCCGTTGTATCATCGACAATCATCGACTTCTCGTGAGTGACATCATACTCGGGGTTACTGTCGATGACCTTCACGCCAGCAGCCACAAGTTTCTTGTGACACTCCGTGTTCTCCGATTCCCCGCTGCGGCGAGCGGGATTGAGCATGACCCGGACATCGACGCCGCGGCCATGCGCGTCAATCACGGCCTTCAGTAATGCCGGATCCGAGAAAATGAACATCTTGATGCGTAACGACTTCGACGCTCCATTGATAGCATCCAAAATCGGCTTAGCTGTATCATCGGGCATCACAATGAGGGAACGTGGCATAAGACCTCCTTAAAATATCTCAAATGGACTTACAGCCCCAGCCAGCTTGCGTGCTGAGTCAAATTCGGCGCTGTTCGCCGCAATCCGAGAAACTTAGCGATAACCATTCTCTTGGTTGCCATGCTGACATCGCTCTTGGGATGATGATGCGACCAAAGTCACTCCGGTGTGTGACGTCGATCACATCCCAATCGAGGAATACGGCGCCATCCTAGGCGCTAGGCTTGACCCGAGTTACCGGATTTCGGGGCTTCTGGTGTGATCAACCTCATACCGATGTGTGCCATGAGTCACTGAATTGCAGCCATCTCGGTCCTAATTTACACGAGTGAAATCTAATGGCTGGGAGGATCTTATGCATTGTCCGTTGTGCGCATCTGGTCATGAAGCGGAATTTACAGCCGAAATGGTCATCCATTTCCGCGGCCTCAAAAATGTCGAGAAACCCGGCGTATGGGTATTCCCTAAACTTTTGGTCTGCCTGGAATGCGGGTCGTCGCGATTTAGCGTCCCGGAAAGGGAATTGGTATTGCTTGCGAGCAGTGCTCCGGCAAGCGCACGATCCACAGCACAGCAAAGCATTGACGAGCGTGCGCTTCCCATAGAATTGATTCTTCTGTAGTTGAGAAGCTCTGAAGCGGCAAAGTCCTGGCCTAACTCCCATCGAAGAGAGGGAAACCGAGGTCGATTATCATGTAGCAGGACCTGCTGAAGCGAGCACGCCCAACTTGCACCGAGCGAAAATCGCTCAAAGAGAGTGTGGATGGAAGGATGGAGATAGAGGCGACTTGTCTCAACCGCAAAAGACATCTAGCGGGAAAGGAAAAGACTAACAGCGAAGACAGACAAGCTTGACATTTACCGGCCTTCTTATGGAAGGACGTGAGGTGACACGACGCTACGACTCCCACTGTCACTTTTGTCAGTTACAGCTTCAGCGCAAGCCATAGAGAATGTATTCAGAAAGAGGAGTTTCCTCGCTCAACATCTGAAAAATGATTCTTGAGGCGGCTCATTATCTGCCAAGAAATGGCTCCCCGTATTATCCGGTTTTGTGGCTGGCCGATGGCCAAAACCGAATCAAAGACATTCGATTAACAAAAGGAGTTGGCTGCTATGGAAGACAGGTACATTTCATCGCCTAGCATTGGAACAAAAAGAGCTCGGTGGACAGTGCGTGTATGCCGAATTGTGGTGATTGCTCTCTCATTGACAACGTTCGCCGCAGGGGCATTCGCACAGCAACCCGCTTCCGAAGCGTGCTCAGCGGCGGCTACAGCGTCTCTTAAATCGGAGAAACAGTTACCGCCCCAACCCAGGCCGTTCGGCGGTGTAATCAAGCGGAATGCGCTTGATTCGAAGCCATGTTGGGAACCTCAGGTGGTTCCACCTAAAGGTGCACCGAATGTTTTGCTGATCATCACGGATGATGTGGGGTTCGGAGCGCCGAGCACTTTCGGAGGCGTCATTCCGACGCCCACTCTCGATCGGCTCGCCTCCACAGGTCTCCGTTACACGCAGTTTCACACTACTGCACTCTGTTCACCCACGCGCGCGGCCCTGATCACGGGGCACAACCACCATTCGGTTGGATTTGGAGTGATCGGTGAAATGGCAACCGGCTACCCTGGCTACGACAGCGTCATCACCAAGGACAAGACTACCATCGGCCAAATCCTCAAGGAAAATGGTTACCTTACATCTTGGTTTGGCAAGAACCACAATACCCCTTCTTACCAATCCAGTCAGGCGGGGCCCTTCGATCAGTGGCCTATTGGGATGGGCTTCGAGTATTTCTACGGTTTTGTCGGCGGCGAGACTGATCAATGGCACCCCGATCTCTACCGCAACACGACACGAGTTTACCCCTACCTTGGCAAGCCAAACTATAACCTGACCACAGATATGGCGGACGATGCTATCGACTACCTGAACCAAATGAATGAACTGGCTCCGCAGAAGCCGTTCTTCATGTACTACGCGCCTGGCGGCACACACGCGCCCCATCATCCCACCCAAGAATGGGTCGACAAATTCAAAGGAAAGTTCAACATGGGCTGGAATAAACTGCGCGAGGAAATTTTTGCCAACCAGAAGAAGTTGGGAGTGATCCCGCAGGATGCGCAGTTGACGCCCTGGCCGGACGACCTGCTCAAAAGGTGGGACGCTCTCTCGCCAGATGAAAAGAAGCTTTTTGAGCGGCAGATGGAAGTTTACGCAGCGTACCTCTCCTACACCGACTACGAGATTGGCCGCGTCGTGCAGGCCGTCGAGGACATGGGCAAGCTCGACAATACGCTGATCATTTACATCAGCGGCGACAACGGTGGAAGTGCCGAGGGCTCACCGGCCGGCACCCCGAATGAGATGACGTTTTACAATGGTCTGGAAGTGCCAACGGGCGTGCAGTTGAAGAAATACTACGACATCTGGGGTACAGAGAAGACGTCCCCCCACATGGCAGTCGGCTGGACTTGGGCAATGGATACACCCTTCAAGTGGACCAAGCAAGTCGCATCGTATTTCGGAGGAACGCGCAATGGCATGGTCATCGCCTGGCCCGGCCACATTAAAGATGCGGGCGGTATCCGCAACCAGTTCCACCATGTTATCGACATCGTGCCGACGATCCTCGATGTCACCGGAATTCCGGCTCCCGAAGAAGTCAACGGGATTCACCAGAAGCCGATCGAAGGCGTGAGTATGACTTACACCTTTGACAAGGCAAATGCCACAGCGCCTTCCACGAGAAGAACACAATACTTTGAAATGATGGGCCTCCGCGCTCTCTACCACGACGGCTGGATAGCAACAACGCTGCCTTACCGGGCACCGTGGGATGCCACGAAACCGGCGCCCAAAGACATCGTCAACGGAGTGACATGGGAACTATTCAACATTACAAAAGACTGGACAGAGAACAACAATCTCGCGGCCTCGAATCCGGCCAAGCTCAAGGAGCTGCAGGATCTGTTCTGGGTTGAAGCAGAGAAATACGAGGTCCTGCCTCTGGATGCTTCAGGACTGGAGCGGCTTATTTCTCCCAAGCCGAGCCTCGTGGCCGGTCGTATGGAGTTCGTCTACACCCATCCCATCGTGGGTGTCCCGGACGCAACCGCTCCCAACATTCTCAACCGGTCCTTCATGATAACAGCGGATGTCGAAGTTCCAGCGGATGGTGGCAACGGTATCTTCGTAACCGAGGGCGGACGCTTTGCCGGATGGGCGTTCTACCTCCTTAAAGGGAAGCCGGTTTTTGTTTATGACCTATTTGACTTAGCTCGAGAGCGGGTTGAGAGCGGACAGGTACTGTCGCCTGGGAAGCACACCGTCGTCTTCGACTTCAAGTACGACGGGCCCGGTCTCGGCAAGAGTGGCACCGGCGTGATCGATGTCGATGGCGTCGAAGTCGCCAGGCAGAAAATTTCCCGCACGATCCCTCTCGCACTGGCAGCGAGCGAGACATTTGATGTTGGCTCGGACACTGGCACTGGCGTCGATGATGACAATTACCAGCCTCCATTCACGTTCACTGGAAAGCTGATCAAGTTGACGATTCGCTTGGGGCCCTCTGGCTTGTCGCCAGCAGAGTGGCAAGCCGTTCAGGACAGCGCTATAAAACGCGATTGAAGCTGACCTTTTTCGCCGCATGGTTTCTGATCGGGCTAAGTCCCGATAAGCCCTGACTGCGTCTTCGACGCGTTGCAAGTGCCAGAGATTTGTCTAGAGTTCTCACTCTTGCCAGTGTGTGGTCCGGGATTCGGTCCGGCAAGCTATGGCCGCTAACGATATGGCGCTTCGTGCCCGTCGATAAGCATGGCTCCGGTACTGGCGATTACTAGTGTGACGGCAAGGACCTCGTGGTTGAGGTTCCTTGACCCCGTTGGAGAGTTTCTTAAACCGTTTGTCACCGGGCCGAGCCGAATCTTCTTTTTCCATCGAGGAGAACAGAGATGAGGGCGGATAAAAAGCTGTCGCGAAACCGAAAGGCTCGGAAGGAACTCGTACGATGGCTGCAGTCGGAAAACTCAGGTTTGGAGGTGGTACATCCACGTGCCGCGGGAATCGACGTGGGCAATGCCGCCCACTATGTGGCGGTCCGATGAGTCCGATCAAAAAGATGTAGACTCTCTCATTGAAACTGGTAAAAAACTCGGGCTGGTCAGCTAACTTTCACAGGGGGGTAATCTCTCGAAAAGATTGCCCCTCGCTTTAACGTTGCGGTTCGGTGATAGCGCCCATAATCGGCAAGTGTGTGCAAGAGAGGTTATCTATGGACTCTGGAATTATCGCTCCCTGGAGCGCGGATTGGGCTTGGGGCCTACCACTTATTGCGGCCACCGTGGTGATCCATGCCTTTGGCCTCGGAGTCCTTTACGAGCGATTGTCCCTCTTCCTCAAGGCAAGGAAGGAGCCGATGATCTCCCGCGGACTCTCCGCGGTGATCGTGGGTTCCACAGCACTCTATGCCACAGTCCTTCATGGACTTGAAACATCGCTTTGGGCCGCCTCGTTTCTTTGGCTGGGGGCAGCTCCCGATGGAAAGACCGCAATGCTCTATTCGCTGGGCGCGATGACGACCTACGGACATGCGGACATCCATCTGGATTTGCATTGGCAACTCATGGGAACACTCGAGGCATTGAACGGATGGATCTTGTTTGGCCTCACGACTGCCCTTCTTTTCAGTGTCATGCAGAAGGTCTCTCCCCGCTTCGACCCGGGCACTTGATTCGATAGGTGCGTAGTCGAACTATCTGACATTTCCTGTGTTGGCGTTTACTCGATGAAGGCTGGGCATCCTCCCAAATTGAACAGATTCGCGATTGGCTTCCGGACACTTAATGAAGGCATCCGCCTCTTCAGAATTACTCCAGACGATTCAAGAGGCGCTCCGAGAACGACATACATGACGTTCGAGGTCGCGAGGCGAATGGAGAAGAGTTTCATTCCCGACTAGCTGGGCAGGCAGCGTCCCGACTCACTGACTGCGCGCTAGTGCGAGGTTGTACAACTCTTGGCTGAGGGCCAATCCATGAAGCAAGTAGCAGACATCCTGCATCTGGTGCCGCGGACAGTCACTTCCCACAAGTACGAGACGATGGAGGAGTTGGCGCTGAAGTCAACGGCCGAGCTGATCTGATTTGCTATCAAGAAGCATTTCGTCGTGGCATGATTAAATACTTACTCTGCCGGGAACATGCGGTTTTCGCTGGCAATCGAAGTGTGAATTCTCCTTACCGAAGCCCGGCGACTGAAGTTGACCGATGATAAAAGAATTTATTGACGCTTATCCGATCCAGAACGTCCCAACACGGCTGCCGAACCTAATTGCGTGGTGATGCCTTTTTCATGACACAGTGATCGAAGTAATTCAACAGTTGCGGGCGCATATCCGGCGTATTGATTGCTCGCGTAGATATATTGCTTTATGCCAGGCTTCTGGATCTTCCCGCAGAAATCGACCCATGTCCGAAGTTCAGCTGTCCGATCGAAGATTGTCCTGTTCCACACGTTCGTCCGTTCGCGGATGCCCTTGTGATCGCCCTGCCAACGGATGAAGGTGAAGTCGGCAGTTATCGGGTCGAACTGCTCTAACAGTACTTCCGCACGCGGCATCCATTGTTGATCTTGCAGAACCAACGCGACATTTGACTCGCGGAGCTGATCCGCTAGCCACGGGGTCAACCAGTGCCTATTCCGGATCTCGATCGCGAATTTGCACTCACCGCATGGCAGCTTGTTGAGAAATGCGTTGAGTCTCGATATGAACTGCTCGGAGCTACCGAACACGTTCTGATTGAAATGAGGAAACTGCAAGAGAACTGGTCCGAGTTTCTCGCCGAGCATGTGGGCTGCGTTCATGAAACGTTCGAACTCTTCATGACAATCCAGCAAGATTTTCTCGTGAGTTATCGCGTGAGGAGCCACTAATGAGAATACAAAGCCAGACGGCGCCTTGAGAGCCCAATGGTTCACTGTTTCCACCGCGGGAAGTCGATAGAAGGTCGAATTGATTTCTACAGTATCGAATCTCGTTGAGTAGTGTTGGAGATAATCCGGCGGTTTCATGCCTTCGGGGTAGAACGAGCCGGGCCAGCCGTCGGCGATGAATGCCGAAGTGCCGAGATGAATTCCAGTAGTCATGTTTTTTCGCAGACAGGTCTAATTGTGGCGGGCGGCTTTTGCGAGCCTCTCGCCGTAAAGGTCATTCCTGTAAGTTGCCATGGCTTTGGACGCCGCCTCCGCGTCGGCCATCCTTTTCCATCTCCGCCTTGATTGCATCAAGGTTGAAGCTCGCGCCATGCTGCACGGCGTAAAGGGTTCACCTATCGGGTCCCTGCTGCAAGTAGTGCCAATACACCTTCCGGGGCGGTAAAGCGAGAAAACCTAAAGTCCACGCAGATCACGAGCTTCGGAAATACACAGACACATGTGTGCATAACGAAAACTCCATCCAGCGGTTTCCGGTCAAACGTCACATTGTTACTTCCCGGTCGCCTTCTTAACCCAGCCTCCAGTTCCCTTCCGCATGTCGCTGATTTCAATGGCATTCGTCACGGATGGGATTTGCGGGATCCACAATTCCCTAACCTTTCGGTCTGCTTGGAATGCGGCTCGTCGCGGTTTAGCGTCCCGGAAAAGGAATTGGTATTGCTTGCGAGCAGTGCTCCGACAAGCGAACGATTTACAGCGCAGCAAAGCTTTGACGAGGATGCTCATCCCATAGAGTTGATTGTGTAGCTGGGGAGCTGTGAAGTGGCAGAGTTTATCAGGCACTTGAGACAAAACTTCCCTACCATGCCCCTGTTACTTTTGCCAATTCCGTCTTCACCGCATGCCACAGAGGATACCTGTCTTATGAGGGCTTCCCTCACTCAACATCCAAAGAAAAGATTCTTGAGGCAGCTCATTTCCGGCCAAGACAAGAAACGTCCAACTCGCACTTCTAGGTCTATCGCTAGCTAAACTAGCGGCGATTGGGGCATTCGGGAAGGGAGAACTTAAAGATGATTAGGCAGCTTGGTGCTACTCTGATGGCAATTTCTCTGCTTGCAGTGATGGGGGCGATCGCACACTCCCGCGCGCATGCGAACGCTGAACCCGCTAAGCCACCTGCGCCTGTAGCTTCGACCTCACTCACCCCGCCGGCTGTCGAGCATTACCCCGATCGGGAGGCCCTCTTCGGCGAAACGCACCAGCACACCAGTTGGTCGCTGGACGCCTATCTCTTCGGTAACACGATAACTGGCCCCGCTGATTCTTATAAGTATTACAAGGGTGAGGCCATCAAGCACCCTCTGGGCTACGACATTAAAATCGAAACACCCCTCGATTGGGCGGGGGTAACCGATCACTCCGAATATGTAGGCGTGACCAAACAGGCCAACACTCCTGGCTCGGCCGTCAGCAAGCTACCTGCGGCTCAGGGCTTGATTCTTCATGAGCCGAAGACCCCGCAAGAGATTCAAAAAGTTTTCATGAACCTTGTCACAATAATTTCCGGTCCGCCGGTCAAAGAGTTGATGAGCCCTGAGGTCGCCGGAACGGTCTGGAAGGAAAATGTGAAAATCGCGGACGACGCAAATGAGCCCGGCAAGTTCACCGCCTTCTGCGCCTACGAGTACACCTCTCAACATGACTTCCGAAACTTGCATCGCAACATCTTCTTCCGTGATTGTGCCAAGGTTCCGGAGATGCCCTATACCTCCCTCGAGTCGTGGCATCCAGAGGACCTTTGGAAGTGGATGGACACACAACGCAAGGCCGGCAACGAATTGCTGGCCATCTCCCACAATGCCAACTTGAGTGACGGCTGGATGTACCCCACAGACATGGACAGCATGGGTCGGCCCATCGACGCCGCCTATGCTGCTTCTCGCGATCGCAATGAACGACTCGTCGAAATCAAGCAGATCAAAGGGCAATCGGAAACTCATCCTGCCCTTTCTCCCAATGACGAATTCTCCAACTACGAAATCACCAGCTTCCTGATTGGCCTTCCCGCTGATTCAGGTCGCATGGACCACATCGTGGGTAGTTACGCGCGCCAAGCATTGAAAGATGGAATAGCGATGCAGGACACCAAGGGCTTCAACCCTTACAAGTTCGGCATCGTCGGTGGATCCGACTCACACAACACCGGCACACCCTATCGCCAGGACAATTTCTATGGGGGCCACGGCATCAATGACGGCGCCATCGAAACCCGAATGGCCGGTCACCTCTTTTCCGGTTTGGACGTGCGGCTCGAGAATCCTGCTGGCGTTACCGGTGTCTGGGCTGAAGAAAACACCCGAGCCTCCATCTGGGACGCTATGTATCGCAGGGAAACTTTTGGCACCAGCGGCCCGCATATCAAGATACGGTTCTTCGGCGGTTGGGAATACAAAGCGGAGGAACTGAACGACAAAGAGTGGGTGAAAACGGGCTATAAAAATGGCGTACCCATGGGCAGCGACCTTAAGAAAGAACGCGGAAAGGCACCAACATTCATCGTATGGGCCGTCAAAGACCCCACTTCCGGCAATCTCGACCGCATCCAAATCATAAAAGGCTGGACCAAGAGCGGCCAGAGTTTTGAGAAAATTTATGACGTGGTGTGGTCCGGCGACCGCAAAGTCAACCCCGCCACGAGTAGGGTCCCGGCCATCCAGAGCACCGTGGACATCGGCAACGCCACTTACACCAACACCGTCGGCTCTACAGAACTCAAGACTGTCTGGACCGACCCCGATTTCGATCCCAGCTTGCACGCGTTCTATTACGCACGTGCATTGGAGATTCCCACGCCACGATGGAGCACAATCCAAGCGCATAAAGTGGGGATCGCCCCACCAGATGTTGTTCCCGCAACCGTCCAGGAACGCGCGTGGAGTTCGCCAATCTGGTACACACCGACAGAAGACGACCGCAAGAAAGCCGCCCCTGGAACAACCGTCGCCGACCTGAAGACGAAAGGCGCGGTGGCGCTCACCAATGACCAATTGAAGACGCTTATCGTCGGCAAGTCCATCTGGGTGCGCAACACGGTTACCGGCGAACCCTTCAAGCTACGCTATGGCGCCGATGGCCAAAGCATCATCCTGCATATCGGAAGAAGTATGACGCTTCCAAGTGAAGTGGGCGACCCCGTCCGGAGCAGCTATCTGGGCGTGCCCACTCCCTACTCCATCCAGGATGGGAAGCTCATCACGGACGTTGCGGGCACTCCATTCACGGTCACCATTTACAAACTCGGTGACACCTATTACGGAGCGCGAAGCAATGAATTTGGCTATGCTGACTACCAAATTCTCCCCAAGGGACCCGCTAATCTCGTGGATCTGAAGAAGGGCGAGTTGCAGGAAGAAGACAAGAACGTACCGCCAGGACCCGGGGTACCCGACAAGCAATAATCATGGCATCGGGGTTGAAGCGGGCCATTTCCTTTCATCGGCTTCGTCTTGTCCCTGATCGCGCTCCTTCTCCGTGCCGCTTAAAGACTGGCATCCATGAACCAAAAACGATTAGCCATCCGAGCCATCCTGGAGCTTCTGCCGCCCTACGCCATCGGTAGCGTGGCGATGTTCTGGGTCATTCAACGCATAGCCGCCTTCTGAGGATAAGGCGCGTTCCTCCGGCACCGGCTGAGTTCTTGCGACCTGCCCCCGGTGTCCGCGCACAGGATGCACTTAAGCCGCTATCGGCAGGCAAAATTCGAAGAAATCTACTTTGCCGTGAGCAAGATACACGGGTTCACCGTCCTCAATCGTGGGTTCGAGTGTGAACGTCCCGAAGTGTTCTGCTAATATGAACGCGCATCCTGGGGCACGCCGTGGAGATACTCCGTGCATGTTAGGCGCTGAGATCCGGCCGACTTCTGAGGTTTGGGGCTATTGAAGCGTTAGGCGATACCGAAAATGAGCGCTAACGAATACCCAGCCACACGCTATTGGTGCGCGACGAGTACGCATTCGCGATGCACAGTTTCTCACCGCCGGAGGCGTGGATTGGATGCGCGAGAATGCGGCTCGCGTGCCAGTTTTCCAGGTCGTGGGACTTGATTGCTCAGCGGTTCACATTGTAGGTGATGATGCGAGCGATCAAAACCTACTCCAAACGGGCGCCTTTCTATAATGGTCTAATCAGGCACCACTCCTCTGGTGACTTCATCTCTTGGAATAGTACGTCCAACTGAGACTGACGTAGGACTTCAAGGGCACTCCAACAACACACTCAATTGGACACGGAGCAGGCTGCAAAGGGATTGTCTCTGTTGTCTGGCCTGTGTACCCGTGAGCGATCAAAAAGTTCGTTCCCAAGGACATCCGATTTTCCAAGAACGGTCGGAGAATTGCCCCGCGAATTTCAGTTACCGGCGCGCCCACAAAGCCGTCGCCAAGCGGCTTTGCTCTGACAAATTCGAACTCCCCGCGCACCTGCAGATGAAATGGCAAGTGATTCTCCGAAGCAACCGCATCCCAGATCATGCGCGGTGCTTCTGGCACGGGCTGGCCCGTCTGCGTATCTCTGGCATCGGCTTGGGCGTAGGAAATATAAATCGCCCCGTGCAAAAAATTCCTTTGCACGGAAACGTCGATCACTCGATTGAGGGAGGGGCCTTCATTCACTTGCAATCCCGTATCGGGGTCAATCTTCGCCAGCTCCTGCGAGTTCCACGTGCGTCTCAGTGTCAGATTGAATTGCGTCTGCTTGATCACCTTCGAGACTCTCAGTTGATAAGCCCGTGACGGAGCTAAAAGGGTTGGCTGCGCGGTGCCGGTGCCAATTCGCGGGTCTTCGGTATGAAACGCTTCTCCGTAACTGAACGCCACTATCGGCAGATAGGCGCTATCTGGAGGGATAAATGTCAGGGTGACTTTTGGCAGGCTTAATGAGGCCAGTTTGTTGAAAGTATTTTGCGGATTGATTAGGTCCTGGTTATCCATCCAGACTTCTTCCTGTCTAACTCCTACGTCGTAATGAAGGTATTTGCTGGCAGTCCCGTCCAGCGAAACAAATGGTTCGACAAAGGAAAGAGTCAGGTTGTTACTTGTGACAGGCTGGAAGATGCCGTTGTCCTCGATATGGTCCAGATCTAGATTGCGGGGCGCGTCCCGGCGAACATCAACCCCAGCGAGCAGCGAAATCCACGGACGGACGCTCTGAATATAGGCGGCCTCGCCACCAAAGACGTTTCGAGTTTCGCTCTGTTGAATCAGGCCATCGCCAAAATTTGAGCGAAGCTGCAAGGCGTAGTTTCGAAAAAACCCCGAGAAGGAGAATTGTCTTTGTTCGTTAAGTTTCCAGTTGTCCGTCGCAACCACAAGGATATTGTGGGTGGTGTCTGACTGCCGTGGATCGATGGTATCTCCAGGAACCGGCACGTCGATGGGAATGAGTCCTGGGACATACGAGAACCCGTAATAGCCAATACCGAACAGGGTCAGCTGATTGTTTCCCAGTTTGAACTCACGTTGTCCGTTCAGTTTGTACTGCTGCCGGTGTTCCAGCCGGTCCAAGAATCCGTTCCCGAAGGAAAACTCTCCGGCAATCCATGCGTTTGTTTGCGGATTATCCGGACTCCATCCCGCCATGAGATCAAAATCGCGATAGTCTCCAGTCAGCTGAAAAAAATCGTTAAATCGCTGCCGGGGATCGTAGGTAGCAGCGAGATCAATCGAATGGTTGCCTTCCCGAACATTAAACGCACCCCCATCTACGGTGACGCCTTCAATCACCGATGGAATCAGAAAATTTGGATCTGAGTAGCCATTCCCGTGGGCATTGGCGGGAAGGTTGTTAGGGAAAAGGAAATTGCCGATCTGGAAGAACTGGGCGATAGGCTCTCCATGATCGCCGGCGACACCGGGGGCAAAATATTGCGGCGCTTTGATTCCACCCGATGCCGTTTCGATAGGGAGACCAGGGATGGAGATCGGAGCACCGGGTCGCCCAGGATTGGCGTCCAACACCTGGTCATGGATCACGACCGTTTGGGCGGGGTCGGGGCTTAGCGACGACGGAGCAGAAGCCACCACCGTGATGGCCTGCAGAACCGAAACTAGCTGCTGAAATTGCAGGTTGATCTCTTTCTGTTGGCCCGCACCCAAGGCAACATCCACGATCACCGGAACGAAGGCATCCGACTCTACCCTCAGCTGGTATTCGCCACCGTGGAGCCCATCTAGGGTGAAATTTCCTTGGGTATTGCTGATCGCTTCACCGACTACGCTTCCCGCAGAGTTTATGAGTTTCAGGTGGGCTCCCGCCACAGCAACACCTTGGGGATCGAGAATCTTGCCTGAAATTCGGCCCGAGTCGGAATCTGCCGCTAAATTCAAAGAAGAAGCTAGGAACAAACAGACTACAAGCAGAGCCATGTACCCGAAAGGTCCGTGGGGTCGTTGAATTGAAATGGACATCCTCCGCAGTCGTCACTGTCGAAGCAGAGGTAGATTATCAGAATGGCGGCAAACAGTAGATAAGACGGTCCCCTGTCCAGGCAATCCCACACAGAACGCTTTACGCCAAACGCAGATAGCTAGTGTTTAGTTAGTCTAAACGGACATCGGCAATTCCATCGGTCTCGTCCATCGTTGGAACTGGGACCAGTGGGCGCTTCGCGTGGCTGGGGCTTCGATTGCCGTCGCCGGAATATTTTTTATGTGGAAGGTGTTTGCATGATCCGCGTTCTCAGGCACCGCCGCACGATGACTTTCGTCATCGCCCTTTTGTCTCTGCTCCTGCCCGTTCGCGCTGAAGCGCATTTGCCGGCCATCGGCCTCGGCCCGGTCTACGATGGTGTTTTTCATTTGCTGCTGAGCCCGGAAGATTTGATCCTTGTCATCGCATTGGCTCTTCTTGCGGGCCAAAGAGGGGCAGAATCGTCTCGTCGCGTGCTGTGGCTTCTTCCAGTTGTCTGGTTCGCGGGTGGCCTCACCGGAATGTTGGTTGGAACCCCACAAGGACCCGCCTTGACCAGTTTCTCGTTTCTTTTGCTCGGCGGCTTTATTGCCACGAATGCAAAGTTCTCCCTACCACTCACCACCGCATTGGCCGCCATGCTTGGCTTCTTCCATGGATATTTTAACAGATCGGGTATTAATCGCTTCAGCGATGGCGCTTACTTTCTTTTGGGACTCGCGCTCGCCGTCTTTGTCATCGTTGTTCTTCGCCTCTTTCGTCATACCCCTTCGTCGGCAGTGGGCTCTGATCGTCGTTCGCGTTGCGGGAAGCTGGATTGCCGCCAGCGGCCTACTCATGCTTGGCTGGGCTCTACGCTGACTGCGGACTGGCGCTGCTCCCGTATTGCACGAGCAGGATTCATCACGATTTTGTTCGGTTGAAAACAATTTTCCTGCGGAATACGCACCTACTAGGGCTCCAGTTGAGAAACGGGCGATGGGAACATGGCCGTTGGTCCAAAGCCAGGCGCTTATCCCGCTATCGGTAAGGAAAATTCGAAGATGCGAATGGTGCGGTCCGGGCCCCCGGCACCATCTTCAGCAATACCCCCTTAGCCAAGATAATGCTTTCCCTGACGCAGAAGGACAATGTGCCATTGCTCAGTGAGATAGCGGAGTTGGTGGCAGCGCAAAGGCGTAGAGAACGTCTTGCACGGGGATAATGAGGTATTGCCGCCCGTCGAGTTGGTAGGTCATCGGTGAAGCATCCAGCTTGCCACCGATATTCAAGTGCCAGAGCGTTTTGCCGGTGGTGGGATCGAGGGTGAGCAAATTGCCGGCGTTATCGGCGCTGAAAAGCAAATGCCCCGCTGTCGTAAGAATCCCTGCGATGCTTTCTCCGTCGCCGAGTTCATGGTTCCACACAACTTTGCCGGTGCGGTAATCGAGCGCGCGCAACGTGGAATTAGCCCACAGGTTACGGTCGCGGCCTCCCCATCCTTCCGGCTTCCCTTCGGCCGTGTTGTAAAAAATGCTGAAGAGTCGCCGGGCATTGACATAGAACAATCCCGTCTGCGGATTAAAGCTCGGCGCCATCCAATTCGTGGACCCGTCGGAACCAGGTTCGACGAGAGCGCCATCCGGACTCGGCGTGGCGCCCGGTTTGGCGATCGGGCGTCCTCGGGAGTCGACGCCGGAGGCCCAAGTCTGATCAATAAACTCCGAAGTCACCAGATGCTCTCCCGTCGCCCGATCGAGCACAAAGAAAAATCCGTTGCGGCTGGCCTGTGCGAGAAGCTTGCGAGGCTTGCCCTTGAATTCGGCGTCAAACAAGACTGGGGTCTCGACTGCATCCCAATCATGCACATCGTGTGGCGACGGCTGAAAATACCAAGTGAGCTTGCCGGTGTCCGGATTAAGCGCGACGATTGAGCAAGTGTAGAGATTGTCCCCAGGTCGTCCCTCGCCCGCTAGCACAGGATTCGGATTTCCCGTGCCCCAATAGAGAAGATTGAGATCGGGGTCGTACGTCCCCGTCATCCAGGTCATGCCCCCGCCGTGGAGGATAGCGTCGCTGTCTTTGGGCCACGTTTCGGAGCCCGGCTGGCCGGGGGCCGGCTCGGTGTTCCAGCGCCATTGGATTTTCCCTGTCTCAGGATCGAGCGATTCGAGAAAGCCGGGAACGTCGGTAACATCTCCCGAGACACCGACGATGACGTGGTCGCGTATGACCAGCGGAGCCATCGTCGAGAAATACTCGAGCTTCGGATCGGCAAGCTCGACGATCCAGCGCACCGAGCCATCCTTGGCATCGAGACAAACCAGGTGCGCGTCGGGAGTCGTGAAGTAGAGCCAATTTTTATACATCGCGAGGCCGCGATGCCCGATGTGGTCGCCCTCTGACTTTCGCTCGTAATGCCAAATGCTGCGGCCGAATCTAGCATCCACTGCCCAAACGTTGTCCGGCACCGAAAAATAGAGAATGCCGTTCACTTCGAGCGGAGTCGATTTGATCGCTGCGCTGTGCGTCCGAAAAGCCCAGGCGAGCGTGAGCGAGTTAATGTTTCCCGCATTGATCTGGTCGAGCGTACTGAAACGCTTGCCCGAATAGTCGCCATTGTACGTTGGCCAGGTATCGGTTGGAGGTTTGAGCAACACAGCGGGGTCGAGCTCTTGAGCCAAAGCGAACGGCAAATGCAGACACAGCGCAAAGACTAACAATAAGAGCACAGCGCTGCCCCGTTTTACGACGAAACAAATGTCCATAAGTCTGCCAAGCGGGTTCACGCAATCGCGCGCGCCCTTCGGCTGTCCACGGAAGTTAAAAAGCATTCCGGCTCCTGTCCTTTGACTTTTGCTTATGTATTTCCTACTTCAAAGTTTCCAAATAGGCGAAGAGGTTGTGAACATCCGCCTGTGTGAGCTTGCCAAGCAATTCGCGATGGGCCGCAAGGCCATCCTGCAGTTCTACTTTCACATGTTCTCGCGAGAAGGACTGGTACCAACCCGAGGCATCGCGCAGCGAAACCATAAAATCGTCAACATGCTCGAGCGGCCCCTTGATCTGCTCGCCAGAGGGCAGCGTCACCACAGCGGTCGTGTGGCGGCCGTCCGGATAGAGCATGTGTGCCTGCAGATCAATAGGAGAATACTTGAGAGCGATGCCGCTCAAATCAGCAGTAGGGGAATGACAGTTGTTGCAGCCGCCCGTCCCGTTGAAAAACGCCTTTCCGGCCTCCGCATTGCCGGTGAGTAACTTCTCCACCGGATAGACTTTTGGCACCCCGTTCGAACTTAAGGCTTCGGCGGCACGCGCGTGAAGAAACGCTGCGATGTCGCTCACCTGCGCATCCGTAAGCGGCATCGCCGGCATGCCCTTGTCCGGACGGCCACGTCGAATCACGTCACCGATGAGGTCGCCCTTCTCGTCGTGCGCCACAAGCGGCGAACGCACGAGGTCCGGCCCCCGGGCGCCTGTGGCATCCGGCCCATGACAGAATCCGCAAGCTTGCTCGAACTGCTTGTGTCCGCGCTCAATAGCTGGGTCCGGGGTCTCGGATTGTAGAGGCAGAGCCGGGGAGCTCGCTACCGCAATGAGAAAAACGACTGCTACCAATAGAGTTGCAGCCATGGCAACTCGTTTCGTTGAACCAAAACCGCGCATCCGCATCGTCAGCACTCACCTCGCGACCCGTGGATTCTAGCACTGAGTGCTGTCAAGTGCATCCGGGAGCTCAGCGGCCGTCGCCCGTATTGCTCAGCGCGCCGGGTTTTTCCAGCGAGTCTGTTGCGGCGGCACCGGTGATGAGGCGCGCGCCGCGGCTGAAGGTCAAATATTCAAAGCCCCACTGGATGAATACCAGAACGCGGCTCTGAAACTCCACAATGTAAATCAGATGGACAAAAAGCCAAGTGAGCCATGCAAAAAAACCCGCTAGATGAAACCCAAATATGTTGGCAACTGCTGCGGCCCGCCCTATGACGGCCATGTCTCCTTTATTGAAATAATGAAACGGCTTTGTGTCTTTCTTCCCCTTTACTCTGGCGCGTATGGTTTTTGCGGCGTAAGCTCCGCCCTGAATGGCCACCTGCGCAACACCCGGAAGTGGTTTCCCGTCTTCGCCTAGTGAAAGCGCCAGGTCCCCTACGATGAATATGTCCGGATACCCAGGGACAGTCAGGTCGGGATTGACCTTGATGCGGCCGATTCGGTCTGTCTCCGCGTGAGTGCGTTCTCCCAACTTTCTGCCAAACGCATTCGTCGTGACTCCGCCAGCCCAAAGCACGGTTTTTGCCGCCAGCCGTTTTGACTCGTCGCCGGATTTATACGTGACCCCGTCGGCGTCAATTCCTGTCACCATAACGCCTTTTTCTACTTCGACGCCGAGACGCGAAACCAGCAGTTCCGCCTTCGCGGAGAGATCCTCAGGAAACGCGGCGAGCACACGCGGACCACCCTCCATAAGAATGATGCGCGCCTCACGCGGGTTGATCCGGCGAAAATCATTCTTGAGCGTTTCGTTGGCGATCTCCGCGAGCGCGCCCGAAAGCTCCATCCCAGTCGCGCCCGCGCCCACAATGACAAACGTGAGCCAGGCGCGCGCCTCTTCTTCAGTCGTCGAGCGTTCCGCGCATTCAAACGCATACAGAATTTTGTGCCGGATCGCCGTGGCTTCTTCGATGGACTTCAGGCTAGGCGCCCATTCACGCCATTCATCTTTGCCATAGTAAGAGGTCTGCGAGCCGGTCGCGACAATCAACGAATCATAGGGGAAGGCAGCCCCGTCGCGCAAAATGACCCGCTTGGCGTCGGGATCAATATCAGCGGCTTCGCCAAGCAGAACTTGTGTATTCTTTTGCCGGCTCAGAACGCCACGCAACGGAGCTGCAATCTCGCCCGGCGACAACGAGCCCGTGGCAACCTGATACATCAGCGGCTGAAAAAGATGAAAATTGCGGCGGTCGATCAAAGTAACTTCGACAGGCGCACGTCTAAGCTTTTGCGCCGCGTTTAAGCCCCCGAATCCGCCGCCCAGGATTACGACGCGGTGTTTCTCTCCCATACCGACCGCTCCCCAGAACGCAACCCCGTTCTCCCTAGCATCATCTCATCTAGCGTGAATTTCTCAATTACGATGCTTGGGTCCCGCCCGGAGATACGGCGTTTTTCTGGACACGTTTGACATGAAGGCGAAACCGATTTCTAAGTCGACGAACCGTGAGCAAATGGAACGCAACACTCTGCGCCTGCTCTGTTCCGTACTCGTAAAACCGGGCACGAGGCTCGAAATCTGCAAGCTTTTGCACTCTAATGACTTTCTGGATCCGCTGCGGAGAGCCGTTTTTGAAGAGGTTCAGACAGCCGGCCTGATCAGCTCGAAGCAACTACGTGCGTCGCTCCGTGTTCTCATGGTCAACCGCGGGTTCGTCGATTTTGATTTGGACAAACTGCTGGCGCCAAAACTTGCCAGTGAGGCGGAAATCGAGCAATTGTTCGAGAGCACGCTCCACCTGCTGAAGCTGGGCGGGGGCGACGAGCCAACTCTTCTTGCGTCCGAGGCCGATGTCGAAAACTAGCTTCCGCGTTTTGACGGTCATCGAGGCGCTCGGTCTAACGGGATACATTGCCTGGTACATCTGGCAGCTTCAAGGCACGCGGCCTAATTCCTGGATTGTCTTCCCGATCTGGATGCTCATAAGCATCCTATTGCATCGCGACACTCCAAAAACTCTCGGCTGGCGGGCTGACAACCTCTGGCCGGCCACGCGCCAGGGACTCCTCATTTTCGCGGTGCTTATCATTAGTACCGTTCTCGCAGGTTTGTGGCTTGGTGCCTATCAACGTTCGCCGCTTCGTGTCGCTGAGCCTTGGCGTTTCTTTACCTACTTCGCATTCTGCCTGTTGCAACAAGTCGCGCTGAATTCGTTTCTCACGAACCGGCTTCTCTATGCGCTGGTGAACCCCCGGACAGCCGCGCTAGTGGCCGGCGTCATTTTTGCTGCGCTGCACTGGCCAAATCCGGTGCTCGTGCCGCTGACCTTTATCGGTGGAACAGCAATGAGCTGGCTCTTCTCTCGAGAACGCAACATTATCCCGCTCACCGTAGGACAAGCTATTCTGGGCACGCTTGTGTGGTGGGCATTCCCTGTTGCCTGGCATCATGGAATGCGCGTCGGGCCCGGTTACTACTCGTTTCACCTCTAGAAGCTGCGCCGTTCCCCACGCGTCTCTCACGCGGCTACAAATTCAAGTGATCGTACTTCCCTGCCTTTTTTCGTAAGGCCGACGCTCTTGCGCCCCGGTCGTCAGACTTCTCCCAAACACCGGGGATGATCAACGAACATTTCGGACAAGCACCTTCGGCGAGGTGATTCTCGAGGACATCGTGCCACGACCGCCGAACCAGCAACTCGCCGCATTTCGGACAGGACGTATTCGCCCCATCGCTGAAGATATTTCCCTCGTAGACGTAGTGAAGCCCCGTTTCGCGAGCGATCGCGCGCGCCCGGTGAAGTGTCTCAGGCGGCGTGCGAGGCTTGTCTTGTAGTTTGAAATCCGGATGGAACGCCGTGAAGTGCAACGGCACGTCCGCCCCAAGATGCGTCAAAACCCACTCAGAAAGTTTGCGCGTTTCCGCGGGATCATCATTTAGAGTGGGAATGATCAGGTTGGTGATTTCAAACCACACAATCGTTTCTTTTTTCAGCCATTCGAGAGTTTCAAGCACCGGCTGCAAATGCGTCAGCGTAATCTTCCCGTAGAAGCCTTCCGTGAACGCTTTGAGATCGATATTGGCCGCGTCGATGTGCTCGTAAATGTCGTGGAAGGCCTCATACGTGATATAGCCATTCGAAACCATCACCGTTTTCAGCCCGTATTCCTTCGCAGCCTTGCAAATATCGATGACGTACTCTCCCCAGATGGTCGGCTCGTTGTAAGTGAACGCCAGCGAGTCGCAGCCGTGTTCCAACGCCAACAGAGGCACGTCTTCCGGAGCTACATGCTGCGAACGCACTTGATCCTGCCGCGACTTGGAGATGTCCCAGTTCTGGCAAAAGAAGCAACCCATGTTGCAACCAGCCGTGCCCATACTGAAGACACGCGTGCCCGGCAGAAAATGATTCAGCGGTTTTTTCTCGATGGGGTCGACTTGCAACGCCGCAGGTGCGCCATAGCCCAGGCTATAGAGTTTCCCACCCTGGTTGACTCGTATGAAACAAAAACCCGATTGTCCCGAATGGATGTGGCAATGCCGAGGGCAGAGGTAACAGTGCACGCGCCCGCCGGCCTCCGGCTCCCACCAGCGTCCTTCGTGCAGTTCGTCGGTTTTCTGGAGGATCTTTAGCTGGCTCACAGGCGGATCCTCCTTCCATTCAAATGATACGCTTCCCTGCGTATCCAAACGGCGAATTGTGCTTTTGAGGATTGCAGGCCAACAACAGGACGGCAAGATTCAGGCGGAGTGGCGAATATGACGTTGCACGCGCCGCCGTTCCGCGGCCCAGTCCACAAAACTCATCATGTTTGCTCTATATTTCCAGGAAAGCCGCAAGAATTTTCGCGCGTCCAGGTTTTTCGCTTCCGGTCCAAGAAAAGTCTCAAATCGCCAGCGCAAGTAGGGGCTCTTCCAAGGTTTGAAGCGATACCCCCGAGCAACATTCCAGTAGTACCGCAGTGTTTTAAACATCGGTCCTACACGGGCATGACAGCCCGCTCCCATCTTCGTTCGTCTTAACTGCCACCCAGCGGCGCGGAAAGATGTTCATGCACCAGCACCCAGCCGGACGACCCGCGCCTCTCCCAAATTCCTGTATATCGGATCTCTGTTTCAGAATTCTTACCGTCTTTTGTTTTTTCTGCTAAATGCATGGAAACCGTCGTCCAGGCCACCGTGCCATGGCGTCTCACCTTCAGATCCTTCCCTGCGCTTAGCGATATGCTCTCCGCATTGTCCAAAAGCTCCTTTTTCACCCCTGCGTCGTATTCCTTCCAATTGTGATAGGCGAACGGAGCAACGTCATAAAATACCAGGCCGTCCTCCTTGGCATAGAATCGCGCGGCGTTGTCCGCGTTGCCGCTGCTCCAAGCCGCGCAATACGCATCGATTAGTCTGCGAAACGTGGCATCGTCCGTGGCTTTTTGCTGGGCCCGTGCTCCGACGAACGTCAGCAATCCACCCGCAAGTGCGAGCGCGACATACAGGAGCCAGCGCCATCGTTCGCCATGTCGGGCGATTGCATTTTCTGTCTGCAAGACCATCTCCGTCCGCCAGATTTCTTCGGCGCTAGGTTTGAGGAAAGCCGTTGCTCAGTGCGCATACCCTATGGTGAATCGCGACAATTTGCAAGAGGGGGTTAGTAGTTTCCGCAAAATGGCCCGCGCACGGTTTTTGCCGACACCAGCCGCCACTGGCCGGTAAATCCGGCCTCTTCGCCGAATAGTCAATGCGCGCCTTCCGGGCGATGCGTACTCTCGCTCCTGGGCAGACAAACTGCCCGATGTGGAGGCGAGCATGGCACCGCAGCGACATGCTGGAAACGATAAGCGAGGGTATATGGGCAAGATTTTAGTGACACTTGGATCCGTGGCACTGCTGGGCGACCTCGCCTTCCTGGTGCAGCCTCTCGAACGTCTCGCCCAAAAGCTTGGTGAAGGATTCTTCGGCTTCGTGCCCGCACTCGGTCTATCCTTTCTTAACGCCGCGCGGGCCATCGCGTTCCATCAGATCGACTACTTCTCGCTCATTTCGCGTATCTTGGTACTATTCTCTGCGATGGTGGCCGTGATCGTCGGGATTGTCTTGTTGCGCTCGCGCTCTGCGCGAGCGGCAGGAGCAGATTCTTCGCACACCTCCGTGTTCCGTGAAGGGGAGACTGATAATGGATGATCGCGATAAATCTCCGCAGCCGGACGACACCCACAAGCATCAGTTGCTCGCCGGGATCATTATCTCCGGCAAGGGACAGTCCGAATCCTCGCGTGCGGGTGTGGTCTGGGGAGCTTTGATCGTCGTGGCTGGCGTCGCGCTGCTTCTCGATCACATGGGTTTCATCGTTATTGGCTCGCTGTTCCATTTTTGGCCCATGGTCCTGATTTTCTTTGGCGTCGGTCATCTCTTTACCCGTTCGAATCGCGCCTGGGGCGTAATTCTGGTCGTCGTCGGGACTGTTTTCCAACTGAACAGTCTGGGCTTTACTCACGTCCGCTTCGCCGATATGTGGCCCGTGGCCATCATTCTGGTTGGCCTCGTTCTCATCTGGGGCGCCTTGAAACCCCCCGTGGTCGTGAAAGGGAGAAGTGATAGTCCTGACGTCTTTAACGCCACCACAGTCTTCGGCGGGATTGAACGCCGCGTTACGAGCCATGCCTTCAAGGGTGGAAGGGCTACCTGTGTATTTGGCGGCGCCGAGCTCGATCTGCGGGATGCGGTTATCGACGGCGACGAGGCCACTATCGAAATCAACTGCATCTTTGGCGGCGCGGAGATTCGCGTCCCAGATACGTGGAATGTCCATTCGATGACCATGCCGGTGCTTGGCGGATTCTCCGACAAGACACACATTTCGGCGGCCCCGGACCAATCCGGTGCCAAGAGAAAAACTCTGCATATCACCGGCACAATCATTTTTGGAGGCGTGGAGATCGCCAACTAAGCGGTCTGTATGCACCCCCTTCTCACTCCGATCAACCGCTATGGAATTTACCTGCTTGCGTGGACTCCGCTAGCGGGAATCCTCATTTACCTAATGGCTGTTCCCGGAAAGCTTGGATGGTTGGAAGCCACAGCCCTGATCGTCCCGCTCTGTCTCGTGTATCAGTTCGTGTGCCTCTCCGCCTGGTACACCTGCAGAGCAACACCTCTACGAAAGAGCTCGATCCTGCAACTCAGGTTCACTCACCTGGCCGCCGCGGTCATCATCAGTTTCGTGTGGGTTCAGTTGGCGAGGATTCTGGCTTACGCCCTTTCCGGATTGCCTTCGTTTCAGGGATTGAATGAACGGTTCGCTCCGCAAGTCCCGGTTCTATTTGGTGTCGGCTTTCTGCTCTATCTCCTGTCAGTCGCATCTCACTACGTCATCCTGGCCATTGAGGATTCTCGAATTGCTGAGGCACGCGCGATGGAAACCAGCATGCTGGCCCGCGATGCCGAATTAAAAGCGCTGAAAGCGCAAGTGAATCCACACTTTCTTTTCAATAGCCTGAATTCCATCAGCGCTCTGACAAGTGCGGACCCTGCCAAGGCTCGCGAAATGTGCATTCTGCTAGCCGAATTTCTGCGCACGACGCTGGGGCTTGGTGAAAAAACGAGCGTGCCGCTCTCGGAAGAGTTGTCGCTGCTCCATCGCTATCTTGCGATCGAGAAAGTGCGTTTCGGCGCGCGCCTGCGGATGGAGGAAGATATGCAGCAGGTCTCTAACTCTGTCCAGCTGCCACCGCTCCTTTTGCAACCGCTCGTCGAAAATGCCATCACCCACGGCATCGCCAATCTTCCAGACGGGGGCGCCGTGCGTCTTTCCGGCCACAGCCACAATGGCCGCGTGGTGATTGCGATTGAGAATACGTTTGACCCTGAATCGACGTCGATGCGAAAAGGCGGCCTCGGCCTGAAAAATGTTCGCGAGCGGCTCGAAGCGCGGTATGGCAAGGAAGCGAGCATGCGCGTCAGCGCCGAAAATGGAAGATTTCGAGTGGACTTGTCGTTTCCAGCAGATACTGCCAACCCCGAAGAGGCCAAGAATTGAACATGAAGGACGCCAATAAGATCACCGCCCTCATCGTGGACGATGAAGACCTCGCGCGCCTCGTCCTGCGCGAGCTGGTTCAAACCCATTCGGAAATAACAATCGCCGCGGAGTGCGCCAATGGCTTTGAGGCCGTGAAGGCGGTCGCCGAGCACAAGCCCGATCTGATTTTCCTGGACGTGCAGATGCCCAGACTCTCCGGCTTCGATGTACTGGAGCTGATTGGCACGGACACTGCAGTCATTTTCGTTACAGCCTATGACCAATACGCCATGCGCGCGTTCGAAGTCCACGCCGTCGACTATCTTTTGAAGCCCATTGGCCGCGAGCGCTTCGAAGCCGCTCTCGAACGCGCCAAATCACGCATAGGCGAAAAATTGCCGCCCGCCCTAGAGCTAGCCGCTTCAGCACGTCCGCCCAAACAGTTTCTCGACCGAATTGTCGTGCGCGACGGGACGCGCGTCACGCTAATCCCGGTGAATAAACTCGATTACGCCGAAGCCCAAGACGATTACGTCGCTTTGGCCAGCGAAGGCAAAAAACATTTGAAGCAGCAAACCATCGCAAGCCTCGAAACCTGCCTAGATCCCGAGCAGTTCGTGCGAGTCCATCGCTCGTACGTAGTGAATTTCGAAAAGGTAGTGCGCATCGAGCCTTACGGAAAAGACAGCCGCCTAGCAATCCTCGCCGATGGCACCCGCCTTCCAGTTAGCAAAGCAGGTTATGCCCGCCTGAAAACGCTCTTAGATCAACGCACTTAACCCAGATCAGCCTTTGTAGGAACACAGCATGCGGTGCCCCTCCGCGCCCAAATGCACTGATCAAAGCGCGCCTTGCACCACGCAAGACTCACCGTGCGCCAACGACTACTCACTGCCACCACTCACTGACTTACCCATTCAACCGCCGGACCCAAATCCGCGAGGTCGCCGGTTTCCCCAAATGCATCGTGTGCCCGTCGGACCGCAAAGTCATCGTCTCGTCGTATTCACGCTTCAGCACTTCAACCTTCGTCGAAGGACGCAATCGCAGTCCTTCCAGAAATTCAAGAAACTGTCCGTCCTTCTCGTAAACGCAAAGAATTTCCGCATGTTCGTTCGGACGCAAATCCGCCAGGAGCACCGCGCCCTGGCTTCGCAGCTTTGCCACACCACCCCGCATCGGAACTCCGTGCGGGCACGACTTTTTGTTGCCGAAACGCTTGAGCAAAAGCGCTTCGACTTCCGGCGAAATTCCATGCTCAAGCCGCTCGGCTTCGTCATGCGCCTTCGCCCAGGAAAGCCCAATCACTTCTGTAAGCAGCATTTCCGCGAGTTGGTGACGCAAGGCCAGTCGTTCCGCCACCATGCGCCCTTTGCGCGTAAGATCGATTCGACCAGTGCGCTCCACACGAACATGGCCGTCGCGCGTCATACGCTTCAGGGCTGCCGTCACCGCCGGGGGCGTCACTTTTAGCTCTTCCGCCAGCCGCGCGCTTATCGGCGTCTGATCCTCCTCAAGCATCTCCCAAATTGCCTTGAGGTAATCCTCCTGCGATACGCTGGTTTTCTCTCGCCGCAATCTCGCCTCTCCTTGCCGCCATCTACTTCTGTCGTTCCCCGCTACTGCCCCTCTGTTTGATGTTTCGAGGCTTTACCCCGCTGCCATCGCCATTCCTCAACCGCCCTGCAAGTTCAGAGACACGCCTCTTGATATCCTCGAAGATTCTCTGATAAAGCTCCCCATCCGCGCCATAAGGATCTTCCACATACCAGTCCTCCACGATGGCGGGGTCATCGAAAGCGACTTCTCTGGGGTGGCCGCTCATATTGATCACGATGTCCGCCGCCTCCAGCGCGAAGGGCTCAACCGCCTTCGAATCAAGCCCTTCCGAGCGATAAGCATTATTTTCGAGAGTCCGCTTGGTCATAGGCTCAACGTGGCCGAGCGGCGTCAGTCCCGCGCTCGACGCCTCGATCACGTCGGCGGCATCGCGCAATGCAATCGCCTCCGCCATGGGGCTACGGCATGCATTCCCAAGGCAGACAAACAGCACTTTCTTTCGAGCAATCTTCTTCATGGCACCAGATCCAACATCGGGCCCGAGCTCGACACCCCAGTTTCACCAGCGGAGTGCGCGTCCCTGGCTGCGCTTACCTCTTCACAAGGAATCGTGCCCTGATTTTCCTTTTCGTTTCAGCGACTTGCGATGTCCTGTTTCTTGCCTTGACAAAAAGTGTCTATACTAGTATACTGTTCCTCAAGTAATGGAACGCCTGTCTCCTGCGACGCCAGCATTCTTGCTGGCATTTTTATTTTCAGGACTATGCAGTCGGCCTAAGAGTTGTAGATGCAACGCCAACTCCGCTTTGCACCATTCTAGTGCAAACAAGCTCTTTAGAATCAACACCTCCAAAAGTGTATCAAAACAAATGACTTTATCTGTCTTTGGAATGAGCGTTTATGAGAAACCCGGGGGAGGGGGTCATTATTGTTAACCAGATGTCCAGTAGCACAGCCACTCCTGGCTGTGCTCTTCCCCATCTTTGGTGGGACAGCCAACCTCTGCTCCATCGCATGCGCATTCTGCATGCGATGAATCCTGGCTGTCTCCTGCCCTTCCCACTGTTGCCGGCCACAGGTCAGAGATAACCCGGTCCATCCATCACACATCGCAACGCTCTAACTAGTGTACTGCGTCATACAGATGAGCTGTTATTGAGGTTGGCCTTGGCGCGTTTAACCTTTTCGAGAATGTCGTTGGCCTTTGCGGTCCAGATAATGGGTTTGGGTTGGCGATTATGTTCTTCGATATAAGCGAAGATGCGTGCTTGGAGAGCTTGGACGCTGGTAAAGACGCCACGCCGGAGTTGATTCTCAGTCAGGTCGCGGAAGAATCGTTCGACCAAGTTGAGCCAACTGCCGCTGGTGGGCGTGAAGTGAAAATGAAAGCGCTTGTGGCGCGCCGCCCAGCGCTGAACCGCCGGGTGTTTGTGGGTGGCATAGTTGTCGACGACAAGGTGAAGCTGTTTGTCGGCGGGCGTTTGGCGATCAATGAGACGCAGGAACTTTAGCCATTCTTGATGGCGATGAGGCTCCATGCAAGTGGCCATCACCGTGCCGTCAAGGGTGTTGAGAGCGGCAAACAACGTGGTAGTTCCATGCCGCTTGTAATCGTGCGTCATCGTATGGGCGCGGCCCTTTTTCATCGGCAAGCCGGGCTGGGTACGGTCAAGAGCTTGGATCTGGCTCTTCTCGTCCAATGACAGCACGATCGCATGCTCGGGTGGATTCAGATACAGGCCGACGATGTCCTCCAGTTTCTCGGCGAAACGGGGATCGTTGCTCAGCTTGAAGGTTTCCACGCGGTGCGGCTTTAGGCCGTGACCGTGCCAGATGCGCCGCACACTGGCCTCGCTGATACCTTCCGCGGCGGCCATGGTGCGAGTGCTCCAGTGGGTCGCATGAGAAGGTCTTTCCTGTGTCGTCTTGGCAATCACCATACGCACGAGTTCCGGTGAGATGGAAGGCGTGCGGCCAGGTCGCGGAGCGTCGTGCTCCAGCCCTGCGATACCGTCGCGCAGAAAACGCGAGCGCCAGCGAGCAGCAGTGCGCGGCACGATTGAAAGCAGGCGGGCAATCTGCAGGTCTTGCTTGCCTTCGGTGGTCAGCAACACGATCCGGGCGCGCAGCACCACCCGCGCCGGAGTCCTGCGCCCGCGCGCATAGGCCTCTAGCCCGGCTCTTTGCTCGCTGGTCAGAACTACTTGGGGTGCGATTCGCATCAGCTGTGTCCTCCTATTCTGTAAGAACACAGTGAAATAATAAATGCTTCTATTTATGACGCATTATAATATTGCTTAGCCATGAGCAAACAGCAATCGATAGGCAAGTGCAATCTCTGCGGGGAGCTGGCCGGCAAGGCTTCCATGACTAGGCACCTACGTGCGTGCTTTCAACCGGAAGCTTCTGCAAAACGACCGCCTGCCCCGAGTTTCCATTTAGCCATCGAAGGACGTGACGCCAACGCGTACTGGATGCATGTGGCAGTACCGGTGACCGCCCCGCTGAGTAAACTCGACGATTTTCTCCGCCATACCTGGGTTGAATGCTGCGGCCACTTAAGTGCTTTTGAAATTGGCGGCAAGGGTTATGCTTCCCAGACTATGGATGAAGAAATGAGCATGACAGTACGGTTGAGCCAACTGCTTGAGGTAGGGATGAAGTTCTTTTATGAGTATGACTACGGTTCTCCGACGGCTCTTGTGCTTAAGGTTGTTGCCCTTCGTGAGCAAGGCTTGCCGAAAGGCGCCGTACAACTACTGGCCAGAAATGAGGCACCCCAGGTAAGTTGCCAGCGATGTAGCATCCAACCCGCCACCCAAATCTGTACCGAATGCGCATGGAATGGCGACGGCTGGCTTTGTGAAGCGTGCGTCGTCGCACATGAGTGTGGCGACGAGATGTGCCTGCCAGTCGTTAACTCTCCCCGCGTTGGAGTGTGCGGGTACGCGGGTTAGCCCATCCTCTTCCATAACTGCTCGGAATTTCGTCGCACTACACTAGCAACCGAAGCCGACAACCTCCGCCCTGCCTCGACCAACCCCAGGAAATGGCGATGCACGCTGCTATCTTGGGTTAGTTCGGGGTGAAACGTCGCGGCCATGACGTTAGCTTTCTGTACGAGAACTGGTTTACCTGCGTACTCGGCAAGAACTTCGACGCCTGGGCCGGCACGGTCGATGATCGGAGCGCGGATGAAAACCATTTCTAGGGGAACGTCCGTCAGCTTGCTTGATCCGAAAAAGACGTCGCTGGCCAGTTGCCGCCCATAGGCATTTCGCAAAACGGTCATGTCTAGCAAACCCAAAGAGGCTTGCGCAGGGTTTTTCACTTCTGTCGCCAACAAGATCGCGCCGGCACATGTTCCAAAGATGGCCCCGCCATCCTCCGCAAATTTCTTGACGGCATCGAACAGCCCCTCTTCCTGCAAGAATTGGAGCTGAGTCGTGCTCTCGCCACCAGGCAAAATCAAGCCATCGCACCCATCAAGGTCGCCAACCGTGCGCACCTCCACGGTCTCCGCGCCCAATCCGTCCAGCATCGCCGCGTGCGCCGCAAAATCTCCCTGCACCGCCAATATTCCAATCTTCACTTCATCCACTCCGTCAGAAATTGTAGTGGCGCAGCATGCTGCGCCACTACAAAGAAATAACATGACCGAACGATTTCAGATTAAACGCATCCCTTACCACCCGCGGGTCGAGAGCATGTCCTTTTCTTCCAACTGGCGAACATCGATGCCGCGCATCGCCTCTCCAAGCTCCTCGCAAGCCTCGAGGACAGCCTTCGGATCATCAAAGTGTGTCGTCGCCTTCACAACGGCCTTGGCACGCGCTTCCGGATCGCTGGATTTAAAGATGCCCGAGCCAACGAAGACAGCTTCTGCGCCGAGACGACGGACGAGCGCCGCATCCGCCGGAGTAGCAATGCCTCCCGCGGAAAAATTCGGCACAGGAAGTCTGCCTGTCTTGGCAATCTGGCGAATCAGATCGAGCGGCGCGCCGAGTTCTTTTGCTTCGCGCATCAATTCATCGTCGCGCAGCGTCGTCAGCTTTTTCATCTGGCTCACGATCGTGCGCATGTGGCGGACGGCTTCGACCACGTTGCCGGAACCGGCTTCACCCTTGGTGCGAATCATCGCCGCGCCTTCCGCAATGCGCCGCAATGCTTCGCCGAGATTTCGCGCGCCGCAAACGAACGGCACGCGGTAGTCATGCTTCCAGACATGGTTCTCCTCGTCGGCGGGAGTCAGCACTTCGCTCTCGTCGATGAAATCCACTTCGAGCGCCTGCAGCACTTCAGCTTCGGCGAAATGTCCGATGCGCACTTTGGCCATCACGGGAATCGTGACCGTCTGCATGATCTCGCGGATGATTTTGATCGAGGCCATGCGCGCCACGCCGCCTTCCTTGCGAATGTCCGAAGGCACGCGCTCCAGCGCCATGACGGCGCAGGCGCCGGCATTCTCCGCAATTTTGGCTTGCTCGGCGTTGGTGACGTCCATAATGACGCCGCCTTTGAGCATTTCCGCCAAGCCAACTTTCACCCGCCATTCGTTCGCATTGCCGTCCGCACCGCCGCTTCCGTTCACTTTCTTCGCATCCATATCAGTTCTCCTCTTTTGCCAAATTTCTCGGCGTATTTTTCACCGCCAAAATTCTCCATGCTGCGTAACTCCCTGTGCTGCTACGTACTGCGTACTTCGGGCGCGGCCTTTTCTTTCTGTCCGATCACCACAAATCTTCCGGTGCCACGCGCCAGCACTTCGCCCGCGCCGTTCCGAATTTCTCCGACGAGGAACAGATTGCGCCCCTTCACATCCGTCTCATACCCCTCGACGACGATCTCTTCATCCACCTTCACTGGCTTCAGATATTGAACGGTTAGTTCCGCCGTCACGGCGCGAACTTCGCGAAAGCGGCAAACTTTGCCCATGACTTCATCCAGGAGCACGGCAATAATTCCGCCATGCCCCATCCCTGCTCCGCCTTGATACCCCTGGCCCAAAACAAATTTTCCAACAATGCGGCGATTGACGTTGTCCTGAACAAACGTCAGCTTCATGCCGCGATCGTTCGCGCCGCCGCAACCAAAGCATTTGTTCGTCGGGTTTGGCGCTAATGTAATTGTGTCCGTCAAATTCAGCCAGCCTCTCCGCTTTTTCTTTCTTTACCCCATTGCTTCCTTACTTCATCTCTTCAAACCAGCGCAACGCGGCTTCGCTCCGCGCGCCGCACGCCGCGCTGCCGCTTCCGCATCTCGACTCGTAAGAGATCCGCCAGCGTCGCGACGCCGCGCGCGATTTGCTTTTCATCCAAACCGGCGTAACCGAGACGCAGTGTGTTGGGCAGCGGATTCTGCACATAGAAATACCGGCCGGGCGCGAATAGGACTCCGCGCTCCTTCGCATGAATCAGGAGTTCGCTGGCGTCAAAACCTAGCGGCAGTTCCAGCCATAGGCACATTCCACCGTCGGGACGCGTCCAACGCGTCTCTTCGGGCATGTGCTTGCGAAGAGCTTCGTCCAGAGCCACCAGGCGCGAGGCATAGACTTTCCGCATTTTGGCGAGATGCTTGGTAAACAAACCACGCCGCAGAAATTCCGCAAGTGTTGCTTGCGCTAGCTGGTCCGTGTGCAGATCAGTCGTCTGCTTCACGATGCGCAGGCGCTCGATAGCCGTCGCGGGGGCAACAATCCAGCCTACGCGCAGCCCCGGAAAAGCGACCTTCGCAAAACTGTCAATATGAATAACGATGTTGGCGCGATCGAGCTGCTTCAACGAAGGCACACGCTCGTCGCGGGCGTGGAGACGCGCGTAAATGTGATCCTCGACGACAGGCACTTGGTGGCGTCCGGCAAGTTCCAAGACCTTGCGCCTGGAAGCAAGCGGCATCGATGTGCCCGTAGGATTCTGAAAATCGGGTGTAAGCACAATCAGCTTCACGCGATTTGCGGCAAGCGTGGCTTCCAGTGCCTCCAAATCGAGACCAAGAGCACCCCCCGGCTCGGGACGCGTCTGGACCGGTACACCGAGGCAGCGCGCCCGCGCGCCATGGAAAATTGCCATCGCACCAGGATAGGTAGGGTTCTCGAGAATCACGGAATCGCCCGGCCGCACGAAGGCTTTGCTGATGATGTCGAGCGACTGCTGGCAGCCGTCGGTGATGAGAAGATTTTCGTCTTTTGCGGGAATGCCATCGGCGCGGAGATGATCGAGCAGAGCTTCCTTCAAAGGTCCATACCCATCCGAGGGACCGAGCTTCAGAACATCAGTGGCTTCGCGGCGGAGCACGGCGTTTACGCAGATTTGCAATTCTTCCACGGGGAAAAATTCTTCGGCTGGACGCGCCATCACAAAGGACAACGCGTTTTCCGGCGCGGCGGCCGTCAAACGGCTGAGAGCCTCTTCGCCGCGTTCATCAGCGAAGAGCAATTCCCAGCGGATGCCAGCGCCTCCATTTCCATTAAGGACGGGCGGAGGCGGCGGAGTAAGTTTCAGGCCATTTCCGTTGCCTTTGATGTACGTGCCGCGGCCGACGTGCCCCTGAATGAGGCCTTCGGATTCAAGCTCGGCATAAGCGTTCGCGACCGTGGTGCGGTGCACTCCCAACATGGTGGCAAGTTCGCGGCTGGCGGGAATGCGGTCGCCGGGGCGCAAATCACCTGCATGCACGAGCGAACGCAATTGGTCGCGAAGCTGGATGTACAGCGGGACGTGGCTCTCAGGCTGGAGATGCAGTGGCAACATTGTCTCTCACCCTGAGCCAATTCTACACGATATTGGACTGTTGCAAGAGCCAATTTGTCTACCGCCGTTTTGGCGGGTTTTTGGCGGTTTCGGAACGGGGGAAGGACAAGGATCCGGCTCAATTGGGGGCTGGCTTGTAGCCGAGGCGGCCATTTTTTTCGCCGGACGCTAGGTCGCGGATGCAGAGCCTTGTCAGGTCTTTTTCATCGCATTGAAAAATTTCCATCACCGGCAGGTCCTCGTCCTGGACCTCGTACTCCCCTGCTTGCATGTCCTCGGTGTCATCGTCGGAGGCACTTACGACCGGGCTGCCGGGATGCGCCCGAATGCGAAATTGTCCAGAGGAGGGCTCGTAGTTCGCATAGCTGAAGCAATGTCCGATGCAGGCGCGGTCCACAATGTGTCCGATGAAGGAAACGCGCGAGTCCGGAAGGGCCCAGACCGTTGCGATGACGCGAGTGCCGAACGGCAGCCGACTTACCAAGTCTTCCGCGTTGGATTCCATGCGATTCAAGACGAGTGTGTCCTGGCAGAAGAAAGCGAAAAATGCGATCGCGCATGCCGCGAAACCTGCAAGATGCCACTTCCTCGGCGTGAGACTGCCCATTAGGCACAGTCCAAAAATGGCGGCAAACACGGTCAGCCGAGAGGCAAGCAGGCCAATCCAGCCGCCGGAGATCGACGGGCGCAAGTTTTCAGGCAACAGGGCGACGGCAACAATGGCAATGAAATACAACTCGGCGGGAAGCCGCAAGGACTGCCAAAAGGAACTGTCGCGCCAACGGGAAATCAAATCGACCACGAGGCAAAGCACTCCGAAACCAAACGCGGCCCATCCGAGCACGGCGTAGCGGTGGCCGTAAAGCGTCAGTTGATCGGCTCCGTTCATCAAGTAAAAAGGATCGTGCACCCAATCGACTGGAAAACGAGTTTGGTGCGCAAGATACAAGTGAATCCCAAGTAGCAACGCTATAGCACCCGTTGGTGCGGCTAACTTCCACCAATTCGGAAGCTTCACCCAAAGAAAAAGGTAAAGCGCCGTCCCCGTGAGCCAGAGGAATCCGACCGGATGCGCAAGCAGAACGAGTGGCAGGAGGATGAGACCGAGGAGGCGCTCCAATCCCCTTCCCCGCCACAAAAGAGCTAGGCAGAGGGACGCCAGCCCGATCGACAAATAATAGTTGAGGAACCCCATGTTGAAGGAGTAGCCGTAGGCCAGCATGGCGATGCACGGGGTAAGAAACCAGAGCGGCCGGCCGCTGACAGCGGCAACGAAAGCAAAAACTCCCCAAAAGAAGATCAGCACGCAGAGCGAGACGACAATTTTTTCCGCAGCCGCAAAACCTACGAAATTTGCAGCGTGCAGCAACGTCCAGTCAAACAACACATTGTTCCACTGCGGGACGAAGTAAAGGCCGGGCGCTTGGCCTTTCTCGATCAACTGGGCCAGCCACGCGTTGTAAACATGGCTTGCGAGATCGCCGGCTTCGATGCGCCGGTGCCAGAGGCACGGCACGATCATGGCGATCGATATGGCGAGAAGGATCCACTTTTTTTGGCGAACGAATTGCCATCCTGGCGCACCTTGCATTGCCACGCTGGTCATCTCCTATCTCGCCTGTGGTCTCGCAATGCAGACACCTCCTAGAGGAAATAGAGTCGCGCCATTCTACTATTTCTAGCATAGGCACTCGAAGCGGATCGGGTCCTGTGCTGGGGCCTGGAAATGGCTGAGTTTTCCGTAAGTCAAACGGATGGGTTCCTTACAGGTGAACTTCGCGCAGGACAAATTCAGAATTGTTTCTAGGAGATGCTATCCGGCCAAAATATCCGCAGCGACGTCGGTCGTTTGCTCGGTCAATCGCAGACCAACTTAAATCGACTTCCGTCCGAGCCGTCCTCAATGAGATCACGGATGCGGAGTCGCCGAGTGGGATAGCCTCTCCAACACAAAACGACCGCCGGCAGTTGAGGCGATCACAAGATTCATGATGACCATGGTAGTGTCGTAGCTCCATCCGTCGGTGCCTTGTTTTCCCCAGAAGCTTATGTGCCATGTGAAGATCTTTTTCTGGATGGCCCCAAGCATTATGAAAATGAGCCCGATGGCAGCCAATTGCGTAAGAACACCAAAAATCACACCGAGCGCTCCCGCGCTCTCAGCAATACCCAGAAAGAGTGTGAACCTTTTGCTCATTCCGATGTCCGTGCTACGGCTTTCGGGATTGGAGGCATGCTTCCAACCACTCGTAAGGAAGATGAGGCCAACCATCAAGCGCAGCATGAGAAGGGAGATGTCGGTAAGGTTAGCCAGAAATGGGAATGTCACGACTTATACTCCTCAACGTCTGGTGAATCGTACCTTGCTCCGGCATCAGCCGCTTGCGCAGATATTCATCCATAGTTAGAGCGGTGTAGATGTTGGTCATACGAGCCTTCCAAACCGAAGCGATTCACTCCTTTGATGTTTGACTACGAAGTGAGAGTAGCGTCCATCGCGGGCTCAACCCTCGACGAGCTGCTGGCCGCCGTCGATGTCGTACGTTGCTCCGGTGACCGCGGTGTTCGTCATGAGGTGGACGGCGAGCGCGGCGATGTCGGCCGGGCCGACAATGCGCCGGATCGGCAGCGACTTGCGGAGCTGCTCGCGACGCGCGTCCAGCTGATCGCCTAGCAGTGATGCGGACAGCGGCGTGTCGACGAAGCCGGGCGCGATAAGGTTGACGCGGACGGGTGCGAGCTCTAGCGCGAGCGCCTTGGTGAGCGCTGGCATTGCGGCGGTGAACGCCGCGATGAGTGCGCCCGCGGTCGGCCGGCGACCACCCGTTCCGCCGATGAATAGGAGCGTTCCGCCCGGGCGCACCTTGCCGACGACGCGGCGAGCGATGTGGAGCGGCACCCAGAAGACCTCGTCGGCGTTGCGGCGCGCTTGTGTGAAGTCGATGTCGGACAGCCGCGCGTAGTACGGGCCGCCAGCGGTGGCCATGACGTGGTCGACAGGCGTCGGCAGCTCGTCGAAGAACCGCTCGAGGCGCTCGAAGTTCGTGGTGTCGAACGCCGCGCTGCTCAACGCGCCGAGCTCGCGTGCGGTGTGCTCGAGGCGTTCCGGGTTGCGACCGGAGAGAACGACATCGGCGCCCTCGGACCGCGCTCGCCTGGCTGTCTCTAGCCCGATCCCCGAGCTGCCGCCAATTACGACGACCGTCTGCCCGGCGAGCTCTGGTTCGCGCTTCATGACCTCGACTCCGAGACGGGCAAAGCGCAACCGCGGTAAGGCGCCTGCGGCGCGAAACGGGGAGCGGTCGGGCTCCGGCCGGAGACGAAGAGCCAGGCGAGCGCGCCAACACAGTGCTCGCCCGGAGATCCGCCGCCGATGAGGATGACGTCGTAGTCGCTCACCTCGGCAGCTTCGTCCCAGCCTGCTCCGCGACCATGTACTCGGCGTACCAGTCGGGCCAGTTCGGGTCGGCTTGCCCGGTGCTTGCTTCGTGCTTCCCGTGGGCGGCCGCCGCACGCCGAAGCGCGCTCGCCAGATCGCTCGCCGACGCGAAGGTCGTCGTTGCCGGGTCGATGCGACCTGCCAGCCGGGTCGTGATTTCCTGGAACAGCCAGCCGTTGCCGTCCGGATCATGGAACGAGGCGAACGAGCGGTAGCTGCGATGGTCGGCGTCCGGACCGCTGACCCGGACCCGTCCAAACAGGTAGGGCTCGTCCGTGCCCGCGTAGACTCCGGCGGCGTCGTGGAACACCTCGCTGATTTCGACGCCGCGATCGAGCAGCTCTTTGCGAACGGCCTGGATGTCGGAGACGATCAGGTAGAGGCCCTGGGCGGAACCGGGTGCTGCCGGGGTGACGTTCTTGCCAAAAATGATCGAGCACCCCGAGCCCGGCGGCGTGAACTGGATCACGCGGAAGTCTTTACCGTTGTCGTAGTCGGCGTCGAGCCGCCACCCGAGCCTCCCGTAGAACTCCTTCGCGCGATCGACATCCGAGACAGGGATGACGACCACCTCGAACTTCATGTCAACTCTCGCGACGACCGCGTCGCTGGTAGGGTCATTAGCACGGACTGCCTTAGTGCTCACGGCTGCCTCCTTCGTTGTGTAGGATAATCGTTGGGATTTCACCATTCCGTCGCGGATCACGCTACGTATATGGCGGCTCGGGTCGGCCGGGAGATCGATCCTCGAGCCACGGCTTGCCGTAGTTCGGTCGCGTCAGCCAGTGAAGGGCAAAGACACTAGCACAGTTGTTGGTCCGGTGCATTAAATCCTGGCCGACAAAACGCACGTTGTCCCTCGGCGAATCGAACTCTGACCTCCAGGTCCACATACTCGACTCTCTGCTAGACTATGCGCCCATGAAAACATTCATTGTTCGAACCCTTTGCCTCGTATTTTTCCTGGCTCCTCTCGCAGCCGCCCAGGATGTCATTCCCCTCTATCCCGGCACAGCGCCCGGCTCGACGCAGGAGAACTATCCGGAGAAAGAGTACTTCTCGAAAAACTGGAACACCGAAGTCGTCGCTAACGTGACCAAGCCAACACTGACCGTATTCAAGCCTTCTCCGGAGTTGAGAAACGGCACCGCAGCGGTGATCTGCCCGGGCGGCGGTTTTATGGCCCTCTCCATCAACAGCGAGGGCTACGATGTCGCCAAGTACCTGGCGGCGAAAGGCGTGACAGCCTTTGTGTTGAAGTACCGACTCGCGCACACTGGCGAGGACGCCACGCAGGAATTTACGGCGAAGTTTGCAGACAGGAAGAAATTTCAAGAGATATTAGACAAGGTGGTTCCCCTGTCCATCGCCGATGGGTTGGCGGCGGTCACCTACGTTCGGCAGCACGCGTCAGACTGGGGAGTTTCCTCCGATCGCGTCGGCATTATCGGATTCTCCGCTGGTGGAACGGTCTCTGCCGGAGTTGTCTTCGGTTACGCGCCGGATGGCAGGCCCGCCTTCGCAGCCCTGATCTATGCCGCCGCGGGCAGGCTTAAAGATTCTCCCGTTCCAGCAGATGCGCCGCCCATATTTGTCGCGGCTGCCACCGACGACAATCTCGGACTCGCACCGGACAGTGTCGCCTTGTACGAAAAGTGGACCAGTGCCCACAAACCAGCCGAACTGCACATGTACGAGAAGGGTGGCCACGGCTTCGGAATGCGAAAGCAAAACCTACCTACGGATCATTGGATCGACAGGTTTGCTGATTGGCTGGAGTTACTTGGTTTGCTGAAGAAGTGACCACCAAGGGTTGGTGGCGATTGCAACTGGCTACCTCTGATAAGTCCGGTAAGAGCGTCTACCACGCACGAGTTTTGCAAACAATCATAGAACCTCTCGGTGGTTGAGGAGACTTTGCATGATTTGCGTTGTACAATCCCGCTGCAATGCGCGGGGGTGGCAGATAGATGACGAATCCTGGGCGCCATTTCGTGGCGGTAATTGGCGGTGCGATTTCAGGCTCGGTGGCGACGGAGATTTTGGCGGATCACGGAATTCGAGTCGCCGTGTTCGAGCAGAACACGCGGCCGTACGGCAAGATCGAAGACGGTCTGCCGCGTTGGCACGTCGAGCAGCGCAAACAGGAATACGCGCGAATCGACGCGCGCATGAAGAAGCCGCACGTGTATTTCATCCCCTCGATCAAGCTCGGCCGGGATTTTAATCTCTCCCAGCTTTTCGAGTGGGGCTTTTCGGCGGTGATTCTCGCCAATGGCGCGTGGCGCGACCGGGAATTGGGCGTGCCGGAAGCAGAGCAGTACGTCGACAAAGGCCTCGTTTACCAAAATCCTTTTATCTACTGGTACAACCACAAGAACGAAAAGGACTATCAAGGGCCGCGCTATGAAACGCCCGACGAAGCCGTGGTGGTGGGTGGCGGGCTGGCGTCACTTGACGTGGTCAAGGTGCTACAGCTCGAAAACTATGAACGTGCTTTAAAAGCTCGCGGCATTCAGACCAGCATGCATGAGTTGGAAAAAAGTATTCCGGAGGTATGCAAAGCGCACGGCATCAAGCCGGAAGAGTTGGGCGTGAAGGGCTGCGTCTTAATTTATCGCCGCCGCGAACAGGACATGCCGCTGGCGCAGCCACCCGACAATGCGACGCCCGAGCAGATCGCCAAAACGGAAATGGTTCGGCAGAAAATGCTGCGCCTGGCGCGCGACAAATTCCTGTTTCGCTTCCAGGATCGCAGGCTGACGACGGGGATCATAGTGGAAAATGGACGGCTCGCCGGGCTGAAGGTGGTTGAAACGAAAATCGAGGGCCGCAGGGCGGAACCGATCCCCGGCTCGGAACAGGAACTCCGCGCGCCGCTGGTCGTTTCTTCGATCGGCTCGGTGCCGGAGAAACTTTCCGGGATCAACATGAATGGCGAATACTACACATTCTCTGGCAATGATCTGCCGCGGTATACCGCTATGGACCGCGTATTCGGCGTCGGAAACGTCGTCACCGGACAGGGGAACATCCGTGTGTCGCTGGTGCACAGCCAGAAAGTGACCAAGCGCGTGATCGATTGCATGAAGAGCGACGATGGAAACGCCGGCGCAGGAGCCAGCAGTGCTGAACAGCAAGTCGCGAATGCCATGGATGCGATTGGGAAGCAGATCGAAGTGATCCCACAGCTTTCAGACGACCAGTTAACGGCGGTGGAGCGCCAAGTTCATGCCCTGCAACAAAAAGCGGGCTTCACTTCCGACTACGACTCCTGGATTGCCAAGGTGACTCCGCCCGATCTCGAATAGATCGCATTCCTAACAATTCGGATGCGTTTGCGAATTCCAAACTTCATCACACCGCATTCTGCTCACTTTGTGCCCACCAGCGAACCTGGAGTTTAGATGAATTTCGATCCGGGCGTCTCAATAATCTTTGGTAATCGCAGCTTAGTGGAAATTCGTAGAACCTCTTCGAGATTGCTACAAGCCGGGAAGAGTTGCCGAGACTAAAGGTCAGGCAGAGTTGGAAAAACAAGCGAGCCGATGGGCTGGCTTATCTGGACAGTTGGTTTTCTCCCAGTTTTTTCAGGCGGTCGCGGAGGCGGCGCTGCAGCGGCGTTGGCGTGTTGGGATTGAACGCGACGAGATACCAGAGCGGCTGACTGCGATCCTTGCTGAGCCATGTGAGGGTGCCTGCATCGGCGTTCGGATGACGGGCGACATTCTCGCGAATCGCGCCGTAAGGATGCTTGGCAAGCTTATTCAAGGTCTTTGCGTTGGCGCGCGGATGCTCGCTGATCAGCCGCAGCAAATAGTAATCTTCCTCGGGGGCTTGCTTGACGAGTTTTTCAAGCATTTCCGGTTTGGCGTCGGCGCTAAGCACGAGGCCGATCTTTTCGTCCCACGCAGTGTTGATTTGGTTTAGCTCGCGGGTGCGCGCGTGAATCAGGTCTTCCAAGATGCGGCGCTCCTGCTGCAGCCGGGCGATCGGCAAATCGGTGCCTTCGAGCGAATCGAGGACGCGCAGCAGATGCTGGCGCTCACCGAAGACGATTTGCGAGGTGCGCGTCACCGCGCCCTTCTCTTTTTCCTTGTGCTGCACCAGGTCGGATCGTCGCATTGTCAGATTGCTCCAGCCGAATCTTTTCCCAAGCTCGTACGCCGGGACCGCAGTAGCCGCCGCCAAACCCATGGATTGCACTACAGGGAGTGGGTAAATCGCCGCTTGGTGGCTCAAGCGAATTATGTTCCGCGCACCTCATGGGGTAAAGTTTGGTGCGTGTTCTATGTGCCCGATGTGCAACCGTCTGCCGTGCTGGCGAAAGCATGCGAACTAACAAGGACTGCTATCCATGAATGCATTTGATGAACACAAGGAAGACCTGGAGCATTTTGAGCAGATGTACGGGCGGGAGCGCGGGCGGCTCGCTGTGTCGCTGGACCGCATGACGAATGCGCTAGTGCTTGTGGGTCAGCATGGCGTTTACTGCACGAGCCAGCGAAATCCCGCTGTTCCGGCGATGGATTTGCGCATCATTACTCAGGAATTGGAGCACGCCAAGCAGCTTGTGCAGGCGGTGATGGAAGAATTGAAGCGGGCCCGGGGGTAAGGCCGAGTGATTGGCGAATAGTGAGTAATGGCGGAAGGGGCGGCGGGACTTAAGAGGTGATCAAAAATGGATTCGTGTCGCGTTCCTGGCCGATACTGGTCAAGCGGCCGTGCCCCGGATAGACGATTGTTTCGTCAGGCAACAGCATCAGCTTGCCGCGAATCGAGTCCGTGATTTGATCCATCGAACCGCCCCACAGATCGGTGCGGCCAATGCTGCCAGCGAAGAGAGTGTCGCCCGCAAAAAGCCGCGGAACAGGTACGGCGATTGCCCCAGTGTCCTTTGGCAAGTAGAGGCACACACTTCCCGGCGTGTGACCCGGGGTGTGGATGACGTTGGCTTGGAACGAACCCCAGCTCAGCGCGTCACCTTCTTTCAAAAGCTGGTCGACGTCCGTGATTTCAGGTGTGGCAACGCCGAGGAAGGCGGCTTGCACTTCCATCCCTTGATAAAGCGGCAGATCGTCGCGATGCATTAAGATGGGAGCGCCGGTGTATTGCCGCAGCTTGCTTAGCCCACCGACATGATCGATGTGAGCATGGGTGCTGACGATGGCTTTGACCGTCAGCTTGTGCCTGCCGAGGAGCTCCAGAATCCGAGTGACTTCGTCACCCGGATCAATCACAAGGGCTTCGCGGGTGACTGGGTCTCCGATGATCGAGCAATTGCATTGGAGCATGCCGACCGGAATGGTGATGTGGATCAATCCTTGCGAGACAGCGTCGAAGGTGGGTGCGGCGTCGCTCATGAGTTTAGATTATATCATCCACTGCGGCTGATTCAGGAATCCGGCAGCCATGGACGGCCGTTCGCTTTGTTAAGCTGATGGAAGAAGGAGACGAATAAAGATGGAAGAAACCGGCGACGCATTCGAAACGCCGCTAGACGCACTGCACAAAAGCGCTGGCGCGACCATGGGAACGTGGTTCTACTGCGTGTTGCCGGACTACTGGACGGATCCGCGGGTCGAGCAGGAGTTTGCGCGCAAGACCGTTGCGTTGGTCGACAAGAATTACCGCGCCTATCTTTCGTTCACAGGGCCGGATCGTGTGCGCTATTTGAACGCTATTCTGACCAACGACATAAAGACTTTGCCCGCTGGGCAGGGCAATGTGTCGCTGCTGCTGAATCCGCAAGGCCACATCCTGGCGGAAATCGAGACGTACGCGCTGCCTGAAAGTCTATTTTGTGCTTCTTACGCTATGATTCGGGAGCGGCTGATCGAAGTAGTGAACAAATACATCATCATGGATGATGTAACGCTGACGGATGAATCGCAACGTTTCGGAACTTTGGCAATAGAAGGGCCACGAGCAGCGGCTGTCGCCCAAGCAATTGCGGGAATCGATCTTTCTGCGCTTGCGGAGCTCGGACGGATGGAGGCCACGGTTGCGTCGATTCCCTGCTGGATCACGAAGCGTTCTCCGGGCGGAGTTGCGGGGTGCGAATTCCTAGTCGAACGGGAGAAGCTGGCGAACCTGTGGGGGGTTCTTTTGGAAAGTGTGAAAAAGCATGGCGGCAGTCCTATGGGCTATGCAGCTCTGAGCGCGCAGCGGCTGGCGCAGGGCGTGCCGTGGTTTGGGTACGACTTTGGAGAGAAGCAGATTCCTCATGAAGCGGGCTTGCAGGACAGCCACATCAGCTACACGAAAGGCTGCTACACGGGGCAGGAAATTGTCGAACGCGTGCGATCACGCGGGCAGGTCAACAGGCGGAGGGTCGAACTTATTTTTGATGGCGCTGGCGTTCCGGCGGCGGGAGAGACGTTGACCGTGGATGGAAAAGAAGAGGGCTACGTTACGCGCGCGGCTGTTCCGTCCTTTTTGTCCTACGCAATTGGGATGGGATATGTCCGCAAAGACCACACCGCGCTCGGAAGCCGCCTGAATTGGTCTGGCGGAACGGCCGTTGTTTCCAAGTTTTCAGACGCTTTACTCGCCGCTGCGAAAGTTGAATGAGCTGCGCCGGACCTTTTATGGCTCCGCATTAACAAGCTTCCAGCTGGGATCAGGATTGTACTCGGTCATGGCCGCCGCAATTTTGGCGGCGTTTGGTCCGAGGTTTTTCTCGTAGACCCGGCCCTGCTGATTGATGATGAATGTCATCACACCGGAGCTGCCCCATTTATCGGGATAGGCGACGAGCGCATAGCCGCCGATCATGTTGCCGTTGATGACGTAGCCGTACCTGCCGCCCGGCGCGGCGGCTCCCTGGCGAGTCAGTATTTTGAGGTAGTAGCCGTGATAGGGAGCGCGCTCTTCGGAAATGGCTTCTTTTTCTGCAGCCCCACCTTTTCCTGTGGCATCCGCGGTTTCCGTAGTAGGCCCGTACCCTTCGGAGCGTGCCGCAGCCACGAATCTCCCTAGTGGGCTCGGCTTGTCGTCCTCGGCAGTTTCCCAGTACAGTCCATCGTGCTTCCCGGGAGTGCTGTACAACTTCTGCGCGTATTCGGCAACGCTATCGTGATCCCAATCGCCTTCGGTGTAGTACTCCCACTGGGCGACGGCGTAAGCACGGCAGGTGGCGATGGCTGAGAGTTCATCATCGCCAATCTTGCGGTTCAAGATTTCTTCAAGACCCGCTTTGGTGTCGAAGAGCCACTTGCCGTCCTTCTGCACGAGGGGGATGGGCATCGGCCAATGATCCTGGCCCATCATTACGGTGTACTTGGAATCGCTCACCTTCTGAAGCTCCGCCGACTCGGTCGCAGCGGAGGCGAACTCGGCGAGATCCTTGTTGTCCTCGACTTCATCGCCGGTGAGCATTTTTTCATATTCCGGTCCGAAGACCTTGGTCAGCGCAGCGCGATCCTTATCCTTGGCCGCGGAGACAAGGGCCTGCAAAGCGTCGTCCGCCGAAGAAAACGTCGACTGCCCTGCTGCCTGGGGGTGCGCGTTGGGAACGCCGCCAAAGAGGCACATGGCCAGAAACAACGGGATTGCCGTGCTGGCGGACAACACGAACTTACTGATGGCCGTAGTCATTTTTCCATCTCCGTTCGCAGTTTTCATCGCTCTCTCACGCGTGTTCTTCATGGCTTCTTTCTCTCCCCACCACCCGCCGGCGGCTTGCCTTGCGGTTTGGATTGTGGCGCAGGGCGAGAAGTGGGCTGTGGCTGGGCTGCTGGTCTAGGCTGCGAGGGAGGCTTTGGCTGCGCAGTTTGCTGACGGCTAGCTTGACCGCGTTGGCTGGTCACTCGCGGATCAAAATTGCCTTCATTCTTGTTAAACGTGTGTGGGGCGGAGTTCACGTTAGGTTGCGCAGGCCGTGGTTGAGTTTGTCCCGGCATGTTTTTCTGAAGACGCATATCATTCTTGGATCCCGTATTTTTGTTATTGGGAGCGGTGTTGTTACTGCCCTGATTATTTCTATTTCCAGAATTATTGTTGCTTCCGGGGGTGGGCCGGTTTTGCGGCACCGAATTGGGCGGGCGGTCGTTGCGCGCATTCGCGTTGTTGTCGCGGCCCCGGTACTGATCGATCTGCGGATTTTTGGTGTCGATATTGCGGTCGATGATCTTGTTGTTCACTCCAGGCCGATTATTATCTCCAGGCGGGACGTTTCCCGGCCGGCCGTTGTATCCCTGCCTGTTGTTTCCACCGGGCTGGCCATTGTTGCGGATTCGCGTGTTGTTTACCTGAACGTTGTTGTAGGTCACATTTTTGTGCACGTAGTTGTAATGATTGATGTTGTTGACGTTCACCGTGCGATTGACGACGGTCCTATTTACGTTGATATTCGTGTAACGGTTGTTGATGTAGACGTTGTTCACGACATTCACGTGGACCACGCTGCGATTGATCCACCCGCAGTTCCAACATCCAGGGCCCCATCCGCCGCGCCTCCAGCCCGTGTAATAGACGCCGCCCCAGCCTCCGCCGTACCCCCAGCGGAAACCCAGATTCAACCACCCGCCGATGGGGTACGCGACGCCAAACGTGATTGCGGGACCGTAGTAGGGGCGACGATAGTAAATAATTGCAGGATCATAGACCGGCACGTAGATGTATTGCGGCTGGTACGGATTAATGGCGATGTAGTTGTCCTGCTCGAGAACTTCTTGTTGCGGAGTCGAGTCTAGATTCCCCGCGCTGCGCGCCAAATGACGGAGGCGCTGCACGGAGGACGCGACATCGGTGGACTGGTTGACATAGGCTTGCCCGAGCGACGTGGTCCAGTCGATCTTGTCGGCCATCATGCCGACAACCGTGGGGTAGTGCGCGACGGCTTTTACACTGACATCCCAAGCCTGGTCGTCTACGCCATTTTGGCCGTTGGCGCGAACGTAGCGCGCGGCTTCTTCGACCTGATCAGGGAATGTGGCGGCGACAAACACCTGTGCCAGAAGCGGGTCAGGATAGAGCGCGATGGGAGAAAGAAGATTGTCGAGCTGATCGGGCGAGAAGTTTTCGTAGGCGGCTCCCTGATCCTGAGGGGGAACTTGATCCTGAGACTGCGACGGGGGCTGATCTTGCCGGAATGGGCTCGCAGGAGCATGGGCAGCCTGGAGGATTGGGATGCTGGCGAAACAAAAAGTGAATACAACGGCCAGAGCTCTAGACATGAGTCAGATGTCTCCTTGGAGGCTAGCTTACCAAAAGATTCCGTAAGGGGCAGTGTCCCGAACTATGCAGCGTCTTCTGCCGACGGGTTCCGGGCCGCACAGGGGCTTGGGTTGCATACTGATTGTAGCAGTTCGAAGTTTGTTGCGGCTAGTCAAAGAAGTTTTTGGCCTGAGAATTGTTTCGTTTTCTCTCGCCAACTATGACTGTCGTTGATATTGCAGGTATCAATCAAATTCGCGGCGCGGTGCGGACTGCTCTGGTCCGACACGGCCTGCGGCTATATCCGCTTTAAAATAATTTTCGCCTTTGATCGGGCAGCCGGCGAGGCGGCGGAGCATGGCTAGCTGGCCGACGTGCGTCAGTGCGTCGGCGATGGGGCCCTGGAAGAGGCCCTCGGCGGGCGAGTGAAGCGGCTCAGGCGACGCAAGATAATCGTCGAATTCTTTCAGCGCGGCGAAGAAACGGGCCACTTCGGCGTCCCACCCGAGAGGTTTAGAATCACGCCATGCCGGTTCGCCGCTCGCCATGGAAAGGGCCCAATCAAAAAGATCGCCCATGTGAGCGAGGATGCTTGCGGGTGTACGAGGGCTGTCGCCGAGAGTGAATGTCGCGAACGATTCGGGGGCGCCACGCAGAGCTTTCCCGCCGCGGTAGGCCGCCGTGGCCACGGTGTGGCGAAGAAGCTGGCGTGCTGGATCAGAAGGCGTCGACATGATGGTCGAATCTCCGTGTTTGCGGATCAAAACTAGCGCTTAGTATAAACGCGGACGTAGTCGACGAGCATGCTTTGCGGAAATTTCGTGGACGCGCCGGGGCTGCCGGGCCAATCGCCTCCGACGGCAACATTGAGAATGATGAAGAACGGATGGTCGAAAACCCATTTGCCGCCAGCGGGCCAGTCGGAAGAGCGAAAAGTGGCGTAGAGATTTGAGTCGAGGTAGAAACGGACTGTGTCGGGTTCCCATTCGACGGCGTAGAGATGGAAATCGGTGGCAAAGTTCTGGCCAGCGGGAAGCGTAAGAATATTGGTCAGCTCGCTTGTGGGAGCAGCTGTGCTGGGGCCATGCAAGGAGCCGTGGATGGTGGCGGGTTCCTTGCCGATATTTTCCATGATATCGATCTCGCCGCACTTCGGCCAGCCTGTGGAGGGGATGTCCTGGCCTAGCATCCAGAACGCGGGCCAGATTCCCTGCCCTTCCGGGATTTTGATTCGGGCTTCGATGCGGCCGTACGTCTGGACGAAAAGGCCCTGCGTTTTGAGGCGGGCGGAAGTGTAGTCGCGCGTTACCCCGTCAGCGCCGGTGAAGGATTCTCTTTGCGCGGTGATGACGAGACTTCCGTTTTCGATTCGCGCGTTTTCCTTGCGGTCGGTGTAGGACTCGAGTTCGTGGTTGCCCCAGCCTTTGCCGCCGAGGTCATAGGTCCATTTGGTGGGATCGGGCGTGGAGTCATCCGGAGCGGAGAATTCGTCGCTCCAGACAAGGCCCCAGCCGGGATGAAGTTGCGGCTGAGGGTCTCGGTGAACAGAACATCCGGAGAATAAAGGAATTGAAAAGATGAGTGCGGTCAGAAGAATTCGGATGGGCTTCGAAATAAGCTTCGGCATGCAAGGATGCAAAAAGCGCACAGACTGAAGTCTTTGCTACTTTAATCGAGATTCATGGCGCGTTTGAAGGAGCCTTTTTCGTTGTCGATTTTCTTTTGCAGTTGGAGGATGGCGTAGAGAACGGCCTCGGGCCTCGGCGGACAGCCGGGGACGTAAACATCGATGGGAATCACCTGGTTGCAGCCTTGGACGATGGCGTAGTTGTTGAAGACGCCGCCGGAGGTGGCGCAGGCGCCCATGGAGATGACCCACTTTGGCTCGGGCATTTGATCGTAGAGCTGGCGAATGACGGGAGCCATTTTCTGGGACAGGCGGCCGGCGACGATCATTAAGTCAGCCTGGCGCGGCGAGGGGCGGAAGACTTCTGCGCCGAAACGGGCGACGTCAAAGCGCGCGGCGGCCATGGACATCATTTCGATGGCGCAGCAAGCCAGGCCGAAACCGAGGGGCCAGATGGAGCTTTTGCGGGCCCAGTTCACAGCCTTGTCGAGCGTGGTGAAGATAATGCCTTCGTCTTCGAGCAGGCTGCCGAAGTCGTCGGGCTTGGTGAGTGTGACGTGTTTGCCGAGCGATGTGCTCATGGTGCCCTCGTCTGGCTTCATTTTCGCATACGCAAGCGTTGGACACAAATGAACGTCTGGGAGCGGTTCCCGAGCGGCTAGGTTAATTCGTAATCGGCCGGCAAAACCGCGCGGGTGCGCCGCGTATACGCGACGACCGAGCCTGGCCAGAGTGTGGTGTTCTCGCCTGTTCGCTGGTCTTGATACCAGCTATGGCAGCCGCCCGATTGCCACACGGTGCCCTCGAGGCGGCGATAGATGTCGGCGACAAATTGCTTTTGTGCTTCAGGGCGAACTTCGAGGATGTGCTTCCCGCGGCGCTTCATGAGCGCGAGACAGCTCATCACGTAGCGGACCTGCGCCTCAATCATCAGCACGACGGAATTGTGTCCGAGTCCGGTGTTGGGGCCGAGAAGTAAGAAGAGATTGGGAAAGCCGCTGACGGTTACACCGAGATAAGCGCTCATGCGTTCGCGCCAGGCATCATGAATTTCTACACCGCCGCGACCTACGAGCCGAATGCCGATGAGCGGTTCCGTGGCGCGAAAGCCCGTGCCAAAGATCAAGACGTCGATCGGGCGCTCAACGCCGTCTTCCGTCACGATGCTGTGTTCGCGCACTTCCGCAATGCCGTCCGTAACCAGTTCCACGTTGGGCTTTGTTAAGGCAGGATAGAAGTCATCGGATACAAGGACTCGCTTGCAGCCCAATTCGTACTTGGGTTTCAAGGCCGCGCGCAATTTTGGCTCGCTGATTTGCTTCTCAAGATGATGCGTGGCGATTTCCGTCGCCTTGCCTCGTACAAAACGATTGCCCAGAAAGCCGAGGACGCGAAACTCCTGCCGCCAGAAAATGAGCTGCCGAAATGCTCGCATGATCAGAGGAAAACGCCGGAATCTCTGCTTCCATTTTTCCGCGATGGCAAAATCCATGCGCGGCACGATCCACGGCGGAGTGCGCTGGAAAAGAGATAGCTTGCCGACGCGAGGAGCGATCTGCGGAACAAGCTGGATGGCGCTCGCTCCCGTGCCGACGACGGCGACGTTTTTGCCGTCCAGGTCGACATCACGATTCCAGGTGGAGGAATGAAATGCAGGCCCTGCAAATCGTTCCAGGCCCTTCAGCTTGGGATACTGCGGCACGTGCAATCCTCCGATACCGGAGACCAGTACTCGAGCGCGTATGCGCATGCCGTCTCCGGCTGTCGCCTGCCACACGCCGTCGGCTTCATTCCAAATCGCTTCGTGAAACCGCGTATTCAGACGGATGTTCGGAGCGATTTCGTAACGCGCGACACACCGTTTCAGGTAGTCATGAATTTCCCTTTGGCCAGGATACATGCGGGACCAATCCGGCGACGGCTCGAAAGAAAAGGAATACAAATGCGAAGGAATGTCGCACGCACAGCCGGGATAGCGGTTGTCGTACCAGGTTCCACCAATGTCGTCGCTTTTTTCAATGAGGAGAAACGAGTTCATACCAGCTTCGCGCAGCTTTATGGCCATGCAAAGTCCGGAGAAACCGCCGCCGACGATGAGCAACTCGACGTTGACTTCTTCCCCTTGGCCGCTTTGTATGGTATTTTCCGTCATCTACCGTTACGCTACCTTGTTGGATGTTTCTGAGGCTACAAGCTGGCGAAGAAACGCCGCGCTTTCTCGCAACGATTGCCCGGCTTCGGGAATTCGATGCGGCGCGAGCTGCCAGGCGTGCGGAACGACCGGCCAAACTCTCAGTTCGACGCGAACGCCGGCCGCCTGCGCGCGCTCTGCGAGACGCGTGGAATCATCACGCAGAGCTTCATCCGCGCCGACATGAATCAGAAGCGGCGGAAGGCCGGTGAGATCGGCATAGAGTGGAGAAGCAATGGGGTTGCGCGGATCCATCTCACCCAAATAATAGCGCGCGCTAAAGCCGATATCCGGCCCATAGAACATGGCACACCGCTCTGCGTTAGTGTGGATGGATTCGCCAGTGGCGGCGAGATCGGTCCACGGCGAAAAAAGAGCGGCTCCCGCCGGAAGAGGATTCCCTTCATCGCGAAGCGTAAGGAGGAGAGAGAGAGCGAGGCCGCCGCCGGCGGAATCTCCACTAACAACAATTTGCTCGGGCCAATATCCTTCGGCGAGGAGACCGCGATAAGCGGCAACCGCGTCGTCAACTGCGGCCGGAAACTGATTTTCTGGCGCGAGACGATAGCTTGGGGCAAGAACACGGAATCCCTGACGCGCGAATGCTGCCGTAATCGACCGGTGTGATTGCGCCGAACATCCGAAATAGCCGCCGCCGTGTAAATACAAAAGTACGCCGTTTGCAGAGCCAGTTCCCTCCACCCACTCTCCAGGAACGCCACCGACTTGCGCGGGAGAAATGTGCACGTCGACGGGCACTCTATAAGGATCAGGGTTGAGGATCTTGCGCGCTACGCGGTAGTCTCGCACACCACGCAGTTTGCGTTTGACACGCCATTTTATGATCCACACCGAGAGATGCGCCTGCCAGCTTGCCATATTCGATGTTTTCCGTTTTTCGCCTGCGACACGTCGAGAGAATAGCAGAGTTCGCAAACGAATATGCTACACGGCGAGAACTACTTTGCCGAACTGCGAGCCTGCTTCGAGATAAGCGTGCGCAGCGGCAGCCTCCGCGAGCGGAAAAATGCGATCAACAATCGGCTTGAAGCGGCCTGCGACGACAAGCTTCATCACCGTCAGCAGTTCTGACTTCGCGCCCATGTAGGAGCCGAGCAGAGAAAGCTGTCGGCTGAACAAGAAACGCAAATCAATCCTGGCGTCATAGCCGGTCGTGGCGCCGCAAGTCACCAGGCGGCCGGCAAGAGCGAGGCTGGCCACGCTTTCGTCCCACGTGGCAGTGCCCACATGTTCAAACACCACGTCCACTCCGCGCTTGTTCGTGATGCGACGCACTTCGTCGCGGATTTTTTGAGTTTTGTGATTGATAACATGGTCGGCGCCCAACTCGCGAGCTTTCGTCAGCTTCTCATCGGTTCCGGCGGTAGCGATGACGCGCGCGCCGAAAAACTTAGCGACTTGTATCGCAGCGCTGCCGACGCCGCTTCCTGCTCCAAGAATCAGCACGTCTTCTGTGGGCTGAAGTTCGGCGCGCGAGACGAGCATGTGCCACGCCGTCTGAAAAACAAGCGGGATGCTTGCCGCCTCTTCGAACGAAAGATTCTCTGGATACGGCATGCAGTTCACTTCCGGGCAATGGACAAATTCCGCGCATCCGCCATCGATCATGTAGCCCAGATTTGTGAACTGCCGGCAACGATTGTCGTGGCCTGAAATGCACGCAGCGCACTTGCCGCACGTCACACCGGGAACGAGTACCACTTTTTGGCCAACTTTTACGGTCGTTACGTCGGCTCCAATTCGTGCAACTTCGCCGGACACGTCGCTCCCGGGAATGTGCGGGAGCGGAATCGGGACATTGGGCAAGCCGCCCCGCACCCACAGATCTAGACGATTCAATGCGCAGGCCTTGACGCGCACGAGTACTTCATTCGCCCGGACGACCGGCTCTGGCGCCTCCTCATATTTCAACACCTCCGGGCCGCCGTGCTGATGGAATCGAATCGCCTTCATTGCGCCCCCTGCCTTGGTCTGAGAATCGCAAGGTAACATCCTGGTGACAGAGTGTCCAGAAAGCCTCCGTATAGACCGCGCGTGGATTGACACGACGAGTGGCCAGCCTTACGCTGAGGGCTGAGGCAGCGCGTGGACCTCTTCGAAGAAATCGTGAAAATGCGGCGTGCTGGCCAGCGCGGGGCGCTGGCGACGATCGTGCATACTAACGGTTCGATTCCGAGTTATGAGAGTTCGCGCATGCTCGTGCGCGACGATGGTTCCATCGCGGGAACCATCGGCGGGGGCTGCGTCGAAGCGGAAGTTTGGGCCGCCGCCAAGGAAGTGATGCACAAAGAAGCGCCCCGGAAAATGGTTTTCAATTTGAACAATGAGGCGACCTACGACAACGGCCTCATTTGCGGCGGCACGTTGGAAGTCTTTGTGGAACCCATCCTGCCACAGCCAATCCTTTATCTCTTTGGAGGCGGACACGTTTCGATGGCTGTGGCCAAAGCGGCCAGCACCGCCGGATTTGGCATTGGCGTTATCGACGACCGCGAAGCTTTCGCGAACGCCGAACGCTTCCCCATGGCGCACGAAATTTACACGAGTTACGAGGACGCCTTCGAAAAGATTCGTCCAAACGCCGCGAGCTATCTGATCATCGTAACGCGTGGCCACAAAGAAGATATGCGCGTGCTCGGTTGGGCCGTTCGCACGGGCGCACGCTATGTCGGCATGATTGGTAGCAAGCGCAAAGTTCTTTCGGTTTACAAAGCGCTCGAGAACGAAGGCTATCGCCCAGAGGAATTTCAGCGCGTCTACGCGCCGATGGGGCTTGAGATTGGCGCGCTTGCACCGGAAGAAATTGGCGTCAGCATCGTGGCGGAATTGATTGCTGTCCGACGCAACGCCGAATCCGCTGCGCACAAAAAATTGAATTACGAACCACGGCCCGCACTAACGGAACGCTGAAACTGAAAGAGGTGGCATGCTCGCTGCCATCATCCTCTCGGGCGGCGCATCACGCCGGATGGGCTCGCCAAAGGCCCTGCTGTCCTATCAGGGCCGCCCCTTCCTCGAACATTTGTTGGATGTGGCCCGCCATCCAAAAATCGGCGTGCGCCGTGTCGTGCTGGGAGCCGATGCGGAGCCTATCGCGAAAGAAGTCAATCTGGCTTCCGATGAAATTGTCATTAATGCGGAATGGGAAAAGGGCCAGTTGAGTTCGATTCAGGCAGCGCTGCGCAGCCTCCCTCCGCAAACCGACGGCATCGTTCTTCTTCTGATTGATCATCCGCTCATCAGTGCCGCGCTTGTCGGCGAGTTGGTGGAATCCTTCTATAATTCCGGTAAATCCATTGTCTTGCCGGTCTATGAAGGCCGGCGGGGACATCCCGTTATTTTTTCCTCGGCGTTGTATCAAGATCTGATGAGTGCACCGCTCGAAACGGGGGCGCGCTCGGTAGTCTGGGAGCATTCCGCCGAGGTTCAGACCGTCCAGACGAATGAAGAAGGCTGCGTGCTTAACTTAAACGATCCTGACACGATGCAGCGAGCCTTAGGTGTCTGAACTCCGCCCCATCTGTTAGCGACCTTATGAACCCCGAAGACGTCAAGGAGTTGCGTGGACATCGATAAGCAAAGGAGCCGCCGCAACTGGTCGATCTTGCTTGGCCCCCTCTTTCTTTTCTCGGCAGCCTACTTTTACGACCAGACAGGCCTGGGCCGGCACTTCCACAGCAACTTGTACCCCCGCACTACCTGGCAGTTCGAGCACCGCACAAGAATCGGCAATCTTCCGCTTTCCCTCTCCGATTTCTATTTTGTGGTGGCGATTTTTTGCGGCGCATGCGGATTGATTTATTTCGTTTTGAGCAATGTCGCTCGCCGTCCGCTGGAGATCCTTCTTGGATACGCTCATTTTTTCGTCTCGATTGTTACCATTGCTCTGGTCGTTTCGTACATCGGGGGTTCCGCACCTGCCGACCCGCTCGAACCGATCCCAAGCGTGTATTGGTCCGCGTTCCTGTTGGCGCAAGTTCTGTTTCTTCTCTACATTGGCTGGGCCATGTTCAGCGCCCCGCCCGTGGAATAGACCAAGGCCATTGCGCGGTGATTTGGCGCACTTTTCGCTCTTTCGTTGCTTCTCTCAGGAGAGTTTGGCAAGCACCAGGTTGAGAGCGTCTGCGGCAAGTTGCGCTCCGTGAAAGGTTGTCGGCGGTAGCCCGCCCAATGCTTCCGAGATCGTTTCCGCTGTTATCGAGCGCGCTGCTGCGACCGTGGAGGCGGTTAGGCGCTCTGTCAGTAAGGATGCGCAGGCGATCGAAGTCGTGCAGCCGCGGCACAGGAAACGCGCTTCGATGATCGCGCCGCTCTCGACACGAACGGCCAGCTGCAGAATATCGCCGCAGACCGGATTCGTTGCTTGTACTTCGGCGCTCGCATTCGCCAGCCTGCCGGCGTTGCGTCGATTCCGAAAGTGGTCCAAGACCAGTTCGCTGTACACCGAGCTATCGTAGCCCAAAAAGCCCCACCCATTTCAATTTGAGTTTGCAGTTCAGGGCCAGATTGCAGAATCGGACAATGGCGAGCACACTTTCGTTGCGCGAGGCCGCAAACAGCCTGAACATAGCTAGAGCGCTTTGATCCGACCATGCCACGCCTAATCATTGAACGGCCCGGCGCCCAGCCGCGTCTCTATGAGCTGAAGGACGGCTCCACGATTCACATCGGGCGAGCCGCGTCCAACGACATCACGCTTCCGCACTCAAGCATTTCGCGCAGTCACGCTTTGCTTGAAGGTAATCGCGACGTTTGGGTTGTAAGGGACCAACACAGCGCCAACGGCGTTCTGGTGAACGGCGTACGCATCGAGCACGCGGAACTGAAAAGTGGCGACGTCATCGGACTCGGAGACATAAAGCTCCGCTTCGAGAACACGATGAGCGGCACTGTCGTGGCGAAAACTTCGCCGGAACTCGCCTCCCATTTGACCCAAATTCTGGATCAGGAGAGCGTCGCCAAGCTTCTGGAGCACTCGAAGAACAAGCCGCCTTCGGATTGGGCTGATTCGCGTGTCGATACCGACGGCCGCATCGAATATTTGAAGCGCGAGAATCGTCTCCTAACTCTCCTATATCAAGTCAGCAGAGCGTTGGGCGACAAAACCACCGTCGAAGACGTGACGGAATGCGTCCTCGACCTTGTCCTGCAGATTGACGGCGCAGAGCGCGGTTACGCGATGTTGCTCACCGAAGAGTCGCTTCGCGCCACGCCGCGCCCTGCGGCAAGTTACACATTTCTACCCGCTATCCTTCGTTATCGCCAAGCTCCCAGAACGGCTACGCCCCAAATGGCGCTGTCCCGCGCCATCATTCAGCAGGTTATGGAAAGCAAGGGGCCGCTCCTGGTGATGGACGCAAAGCAAGATTCGCGCTTCTCGGGCAGCGAAAGCATGGCTATGTCCGGCATGCAATCGGCGATGTGCGCTCCGCTGGCTAGCCGCGATCGGCTGTTCGGATTACTGTACGTCGACAATCTTTCCAAGCGCGGGACTTTTCTGCAGGAGGATCTGGAAGTTTTCGCGGTCATTGCGGCGCAAGCGGGGCTGGTTATCGACCGGGTCATGGCGAAAAGTGAAGTGAAGCGCCAGGGCGTGCAGCTCAGCGCGCTCGAGCGTTTTCTATCGCCTGCAATTTCCAGAAAAATTACCGCGGAAGCCGCTGACATCCGCCTCGGGGGAGAGAGTCAGCGGATTACACTGCTTTTCGCCGATGTGCGCGGATTCACCACCATGGCCGAAACAATGAAACCCCGCGAGGCCGTGGAAGTCTTGAACGAATTTTTCGCGCGTATGACCAACGTGATTTTCGAGCATGATGGCACGCTCGACAAATATCTTGGCGATGGATTGATGGCCCTTTTTGGCGCGCCCTTCGCTCTCCAGAATGACGCCGAGGCTGCCGTCCGCGCGGCCGTCAACATGCAAAAGAGTCTCGCGGAGCTAAACAAAACCTCGGGCAAGCCGCCGCTCAATATTGGAATTGGCATTCATACCGGAGAAGCGGTTGTAGGGTTTCTTGGCACGGAACGGCGCATGGATTACACGGCGATCGGCGACACCGTGAACGTGGCCTCACGCCTTACGTCGCAAGCAGGGCCCGGCCAGATCGTGATTTCGAACGCGACGCACGCTCAATTAGGCCGCGAGATTCCCTGCTGCCCGCTCTCCGCAATGAAGCTCAAAGGCCGTGCCGAGCCGATCGATGTCCATGAAGTTCTCTGGCGCGATTCGTCACCCCAGAACCGCACTGCACAGGACTTTACACCACTGCCACCGGCTTAGATGGATGCATGCTTGATCTGCGTTTCTCAATTTAATGCGTGGAAGTTGCACTTCGCGTATTCGCTACCTTCGCCGGCAGATATTTCTTCTCCACGGAAGCAACCACGACATAGTTTGGGTCTACCATCTCCGTTAGATGAATCTTCCCGACTTTCGAAAGCAGCTCGTACGCATCCAAATCGGAGAGACCGTAGTAGGCGTGAATCCATGCCACTAGTTCGGTAAACGCAATGCGCAGCGCGTCATCCACCGGCCGGTAGATTCCAGTCGTCATGATTTCCTTCTCGTTCTCAAATCTGGGCCAGCCCGTGCTCCTCTTTTTCATTACGTCAAACTGCAGCCGCACGCGCATCGGCACTTCAATCGCGCTGCCGGCAACTTCTCCGTCGCCCATCGCCGCGTGCCCATCGCCGAAATAAAACAGTGCCCCAGCTACATTCACCGGTAGATACAGCGTGTTGCCAACGCTGACTTCCGGCGCATCCATATTCCCGCCAAATTCCGCCGGAACAATCGAGCTGCGCGCTTCGCCATTTGCTGGAGCCACGCCGATGCACCAGAGAAATGGATGCATGGGAATTTTCACTTTGTAATTTGAGTCGAGCGCCTGAAATGTCGCCGTGTTATCCGCGTGGTCGATGGGATAAAACCAAATCTTTTCCGGCAACGGTTCCTTTTCGAGGACCGGCGTGTAGTGCGTGGAATTGATCGCTCCAAATCCAGGAGAAAACGTGCCCACTCCTTGATTACCGTCGACCTGCAAATCCAGAATGTGCACTACCAGTGTGTCACCAGGCTCTGCCCCCTCGATGAAGAAAGGCCCCGTTAGCGGATTATCGCCCTTGGCCATCGCCGTCGTATCGCCGGGCTTCTGAATGCCGTTGCCAAAGCAATCCAGCGAATTCGCTTCGAGGATATTTCCGGGCCGCAGACGCGCCACCGGCGGAGCGACGCCGAAAACATACTTCACGTTGTCGATCGCGCCCTTGTAATGCACCACATCCGCCACAGGAGAGGCCGGCACGTTCTGGGCAGCAGCACGCATTGCAAAGCAAGACACCAAGAGACAAGCCATAAATACACGCACAGATGACCTCCACGAAATACGCGGGCAGAGTGCACCACAATCCATCCATGGAGTCAATCGGCCTCCCTCAGCGGACACACATCGGGCTCGCGCTTTGCTATTCTTTTCTGTGAGATGAAAAAGGCGAATCGCCCGAACCAGCTTCGCATCGTTTCACTGGCCCCAAGCGCTACTTCGATTCTCTGCGCCATCGGCGCGAAGGAATATCTCGTTGGAGTCACGAAATGGTGCGCCGACGTTGCCTCGGTAAACGGCCTGCCAAAACTTGGCGATTGCTGGCACATGGATTCCGTGGACGAAATCCTTGAACTAAAGCCGTCCCTTGTGATCGGCTCGGTGCCTTACAAACAAGAAACCCTCGCGAAGCTTTTGGAGCACCCGCTTAGTTTCCTGGCCACAAATCCGAGGACGCTGGCGGACATTGAAAATGATATTCGTATGTTGGGCCGGATCGTTGGCCGCGTAGCGCGAGGCGAACTCCTCATCAGGAAAATGCGGAAAGAATTTGCCGCGATCGCGAAGAAGAGCTGCACTCTGAAAAACAAGCTGCGAGTCTATGGCGAGGCATGGCCGAACCCTCGCATCAGTTCCCCGCCCTGGGTCGCGGAAATCGTGAATATCAGCGGCGGCAAGATGGTCTTGCCTCCCGGCCAAAAAGTAAGCGAAGAACAAGTCGCAAGCGCTCGACCGGATGTGATTGTGCTCGCGTGGGCCGCCACTGGCGACAAAGCCAAACCTCAAAAATCCTACCAGGTCGCTGCTTGGAAAGACCTCCCTGCCGTCCGCAACAAACAGGTCTACGTCGTTCGCGATGAATTATTAAACACGCCCGGTCCACCGCTCGTCGCTGGAGCAAGACAGCTCTTCCGTATCTTGAAAACGCTGTGAGACGGGAAAACAAAGAATGAAAGTCATCGTGACCGCAGTAATTGAGCGCAGCGACCGCCGCATACTCATCGGCCAGCGACGGCGTGACGACACCTCTCCCTTGAAGTGGGAATTCCCAGGCGGAAAAATGGAACAGGGCGAAACGCCGGAAGCAGCGTTAGCGCGTGAGCTCCAAGAAGAATTGAGCGCCACATTGGGAAAATGCATCGAACTGGGCCGCACGCGGCACAAATATGCGGGCATGACCGAGGAATTGGAAATTCGCTTTTACGCTGCAAGCATCAAGGAAGGCGAAATCACACCGAACGAGTTCGAACAGATTGCATGGGCCTTGCCAAAAGAGTTAGGAAATTACGACTTCCTCGCCGCCAACTCCCAGCTTATCGCGCAACTCGCCACCGGCCGAATCAAACCCAGAGAAATGCTGGAACACGGATCGAACCCACCTCCAAAATAGAAAAGACGAACCGCAGTTCGTCTCTTCTATCACCAAAAAAACACATTGTTAGAACGCAGTTGGATCGGTCACGAAATAACGGGGTTCAATTTGTCAGGCTTAATTCCCAAATCCTTGATCGCTTTATCCACGACGGACCGCTCAATTTTGCCATCAGCGTGCAGTTCGTGAAGCGCCGCCAATGTGATGAAACGCGAATCGACTTCAAAAAAATCGCGCAACGACGCACGTCCCTCGCTTCGACCAAACCCGTCCGTACCCAGCGACGCCAGCCGCCGTGGCATCCATTTGCTAATCATGTTTGGCAGGGTCTTCAGATAATCGGAAGCCGCCACCAAAACTCCAGGTGCGTCCGCAAGGCACTTGGTCACGTAGGGAACGCGAGCTTTGTCGCCCGGATGTAAACGGTTCCAGCGCTCGGTCTCGTTCCCGTCGACATAAAGTTCCTTGTAGCTCGTCACGCTCCAAACATCGGCCGCAACGCCGTATTTCGTGTCTAAAATTTCTTGAGCCCGAAGGACTTCGTTTAGAATCGCACCGCTTCCAAACAGTTGCGCGCGAAGCTTGGTTTTTGGATTGGCCGCCTGCCGGAACCGGTACATGCCCTTCAGAATTCCGTCGTTCACGTCTCCGGGCATCGCCGGCATCGCGTACGGCTCGTTCATGACGGTGATGTAATAAAAAATACTCTCGCCATTTTTGTACATCCGGCGGATGCCGTCCTGCAGAATCACCGCCATCTCATAGGCAAACGCCGGATCGTACGCTCGCAAATTCGGCACGGAGAGCGCCAGCACGTGGCTATTGCCATCCTGGTGCTGCAATCCCTCACCCGCCAGTGTTGTCCTGCCGGAAGTTCCGCCCAGCAGGAAACCGCGCGTGCGCATGTCCGCCGCGGCCCAAATAAAATCGGCGATGCGCTGGAACCCAAACATCGAATAGTAAATGAAGAACGGAATCGTATTGATCCCGTGCGTTGCGTAGGCAGATCCAGCAGCGATAAAAGAGCCCATCGAACCGGCTTCGGTGATTCCTTCCTCGAGAATCTGCCCGTCCTTCGCTTCCTTATAATAGAGCAGCGTGTTGACGTCGACGGGCTCGTACTTCTGCCCAACACTCGAATAAATCCCCACCGTTCGAAACAGCGATTCCATGCCGAACGTCCGCGCTTCGTCGGGAACGATCGGCACGACCAGCTTGCCGATTTCCGGATCCTTCAGCATTTTGCGTAGCATCCCGACGAACGCCATCGTCGTTGAAACTTCCCTGCCTTCGCTGCCGTCGAAGAACTCCTTGAACAGCTCGTCGTGGTCGGCCACCAGCGGTTTCGAGCGCACGCTGCGCTTCGGCGTGTAGCCTCCTAGCGCTTCCCTGCGCGCACGCAGATATTGAATCTCGATGCTGTCCTCCGCGGGGCGGTAGAACGGCACCTCAACGCAATCGTCGTCGTTCAGAGGAATGCCAAATCGCGAGCGGAACTCGCGCAGCTCCTCTTCATTCAATTTTTTCTGCTGGTGCGTGACGTTCTTGCCTTCGCCCGCTTCTCCGAGCCCGTATCCTTTAATAGTGCGCGCCAGAATCACCGTCGGGCCGCCCTTGTGTTCCACCGCGGCCTTGTATGCCGCATAGACCTTGCGCGGATCGTGCCCGCCAAGCCGCAAGCGACGCAGCGCCTCATCCGGCAGTGGCTCGACCAGAGCGAGAAGTCGAGGATCGCTGCCAAAAAAATGTTCGCGCACATACGCGCCCGACGACACCACCAGCTTCTGGTATTCTCCGTCCACCAATTCGCCCATGCGCTTCACGAGCAGGCCTTCGGTGTCGCGCTCCAAAATCGGATCCCACTCGCTGCCCCACAGCACCTTAATCACGTTCCATCGCGCGCCGCGGAACGCCGATTCCAGCTCTTGAATGATTTGACCGTTGCCGCGCACCGGCCCATCCAGTCGCTGCAAGTTGCAGTTGACGACAAAAATCAAGTTGTCCAGTTTCTCGCGCGAGGCCAGCGTGATTGCGCCCAGCGATTCCGGCTCGTCCGTTTCACCGTCACCCAGGAACGCCCAAACTTTCGCGTCCGTCACCGGCTTCAATCCGCGATCTTCAAGATAGCGGTTGTAGCGCGCTTGATAGATCGCCATCAGGGGGCTCAAGCCCATCGACACCGTCGGAAACTCCCAGAAGTCCGGCATCAGCCATGGGTGTGGATAGGATGAAAGCCCCCCACCCGGTTTCAACTCGCGCCGAAAGTTTTCCAGTTGCTGCGGCGAGATCCGTCCTTCGAGGAACGCGCGCGCGTACATGCCGGGCGCGGCGTGGCCCTGGAAATAAACCGTGTCACCTTCGAACTCATCCGAGCGTGCGCGGAAAAAATGGTTGAAGCCGACTTCGTACAAAGTCGCTGCAGATGCATACGTTGAAATGTGACCGCCAATGTTGTGCTCTACGCGGTTTGCCCGCACCACCATGGCCAGCGCGTTCCAACGGATCAAGCTCTTGATTCGCCGCTCCAACTCTTGATCGCCCGGAAAAAGCGGCTCGAGCCGCGCGGGAATCGTGTTGGCGTAAGGCGTGTTGGCAGAAAACGGTAGATCGATGCCCGCAACGGTAGCGTGTGCGCGAAGCCTCTCGAGAATCTCCGCCGCCACTTCCGGCCCGCTCGACTCGAGCACAGAGTCCAGCGACTCCAGCCATTCTTGAATCTGTGTGTCTTCCAGTCCGTGCGGTACGCTGACCACCTCGCGCGGGCTATCAACGTGTGTTTCGATCTCATTTTCCATAACTTCGGCTGGCCCCTCTTTTGTCAGATTCCGGCGCGCTCATCCGCGCGCCTCCCAAACTTATTCACACTATAAGGAGAATAGAATACACCGCCACGCGATTCTCTGCACACTGCCTTTCGCAGATTCGTTAGCCGGAATTCGCGGATGAGAGCTGGCTTCTCGAAAACGGGAAGACTAGACTGGCGTCGACGAATTTGCCCACATGTGGTCCCGCTTACCAACCTAATTGCTGCGCTCATGAGCGCGACTGGTACTCTCTTTGCACAGAACCCAGCAAATCCAGACACTGGTAAGAGCCAGGTTACTATCACTGAGCTATTCCCGCCGGCCTACCCGCCCCTTGCAAGGCAAACACGTATAGCTGGAAATGTACACCTTGAGCGAAAAATCAGGCCGGACGGAGGTGTTAGCTCCTTAGAAGTCGTTAGTGGTCATCCTTTGCTCACTCAGGCGGCCTTGGAAAGTGCCAAGCAATCTCATTTTCGTTGCACTAACTGCAGCGAGAATCTGATCTCCTACAGGCTGGTGTACACGTTTCAGTTTGTTGATACCGAACACTGCTGTAGCACCACCCTGGCCGATTTGCCAAAACCGAGTCAATCGGAGAATCACATCACTGTGGTCACGCGCCCCATGTGCCTTTGCGGTCCAGCAGAGACCCCCACAAAAGTTCGTTCAATAAAATGCCTCTACTTATGGCACTGCAGTGTTCGTTATCCTGCGTGAAATTCTGCGTTGTTCGCACCAAGAATGCGTCCCCCGTCTAGCACCAGAGTCTGACCGGTCAAAAACTCCGCGTGAATCAGATACAAAACAGCATCCGCGATGTCACTCGGGCTGCCAGTTCGCTTCAGCGGTGCCAGCTTTACAAACTCCGCTTCCCACTCCGGCGGATCACCTGGCATGGTGATCGTTCCGGGAGCGATCGCATTCACGCGCACTTCCGGCGCCAGCGCCTTCGCCAGCACCTTCGTCATCATCACCACGCCGGCTTTCGAAATGGAATGAGGAATGAAACCCGGCCACCCTAGCAGTCCGCCAGCATCGGCAAAGTTTACGATCACGCCTTTCGTCCGGCGCAGCAACGGCGCCGCCGCCTGCGCACAGAAAAATCCTGCTTTCAAATTCGTATCCAGCGAGGCGTCCCAAATTTCTTCCGTCGTCGACACTATGCTCGCGGGCAAAAAATTCGCCGCGCTATTCACCAGAATATCCAAGCGCCCAAATCCTTTCGCAACCTCTACGAATAGTGCGCGGATCTCATCTATCTTTCGCAGGTCAGCAGAAAGTGCCATCGCTCGCTGCCCCATCTTCTCGATTTCTCCCACCGTTTCCCGCGCTTCCGCGTGCGACGCACCATGGTGAATCACTAAGTCCGCGCCTTCTTCCGCCAGCCGCAACGCTACCGCCCGGCCAAGCCGCTTCGCCGACCCGGTAACAAGCGCCACCTTCCCGGTAAGCAGACTGACCCGTCTCTCTGTGCTTTCTGTCATCGCATTTCCGCCGCCGGAAACGTTACCACAGTCGACAATCACCGCGCCCGAAGGAGCATTCTCCTGGCGGTGTTATCATCGACTCTTCAGATTTTAGGAAACATGTACAACGGAGACCGCGCATGAAACTTGACCTGCTGGCCATCGCCGCCCACCCCGATGACGTGGAGCTCACCTGCGGCGGCACTCTCCTAAAAATGGCCCACGCCGGATACAAAACCGGCATCTTGGATCTCACCGCCGGCGAAATGGGGACTCGCGGCACTCCCGAAACCCGGGCCAAAGAAGCCGCCAAATCCGCCCAGATTCTTCGCGTGAGCTGGCGCGGTAGCCTTGGCGTCCCCGACTCGGAAGTACAGCCCAGCCGCCAGCACAAGCTCCGCTTAGCCGCCGTCATCCGCGAACTTCGTCCCAAAACCGTGATCATTCCTTATTGGGAAGCCCGGCACCCGGACCACTACCATGCTTCCACCCTCGGCTACGAGGGCTGCTTTCTAGCAGGCCTCAAGCAATTACCTATCGACGGCGAACCTCACCGTCCCTTCAAAATCCTCTATTCCACAGCCTATGCTCCTGTTCGCCCCACTTTCGTCGTCGACATCACCCCCCACTTCGAGCAGCGCCGCCGCGCCATCCTGGCATTTGCCTCGCAATTCCATCCCCAAAAGGGCGAATCCTCGCGCCAATTTAAGAAGACAAACGTCTTCCTGGCCATCGATCGTCTCGAAGACGAAATGAACCAGCTCGCCCGCCACTACGGCGAAATGATCGGCGTAAAATACGGCGAGCCCTTCCTAGTAAAAGAATTGATGCAGGTCCACGACGTCGTCAAGATGGACGTCCGTTCCATCTAATTCCTCATCCGTCTATTGCTTTAACCTGCTTGGATTACGGCTTATCGGAAAGTTGGCAGGGTTTACGTTGCAGCCGCCTCTTACTACTCACTACTCCCAGTTCACTACTCACTTCCACAATCAAAAATTCTCTTCATCCTGCGCCGGCGAATACCCCGGAATCCCCGGCCCCTTGGGAGTGCTCTCCGCCCGCAGACGCGTCAGCGCCTCATCCTCCGCCCCGGACTTACGCAGCACTACGATCGTGCTAAGGGCTTCGCTGTAAACTCGCGTCACCAGGTAAACGTCCCCGGTGTCATTCTTCCTCCAAAGCTGGCCGATCTGAATCTTTTTTACGCTCATTTTCACGCTCATGTGTCTGCCTTTGACTGTAGAGGCCCTCGCCAAACGTGTCAACCCTTCTAATCGTGCATTTTGCGCACCATTTACCGCGCTTTTCAGTTCGGAACAGCCTCTAGCCTCCCTTCGGACGGCTAGCGCGCACTCTCATGTCTCGCGCTCTCACCCCGTTCCACAATTTCCCTCCTGGTCTCCCTGGAATAGGAAACCTTCCTTAAGAGTCTTACATCGTAGTAACTAAGGGCGCGGCCGACATTGCATCCGGGTATTGCAAAATGGGTGTATACTGGCCGCAGCAGGAGGTAAATGCCATGACACAGTTTCCAAGAGTGACTTTAGGCCTTACGGTGGCAGGCCTCCTCGCCGCAAGCGCGGCTCTGGCAACTCCTCGGCCTCAGCAGCCGAGTCAAAGCCCCGCCCCAACGCAAACTCAGCAGCCCACTTCGCAGCCCGCTCCGACCGCGCCAACTGGCCAAGATCCGAGCAAAACGCCTCCGCAGCCCACTCCCCCGCAGCCTGCTGCCCCAGTACCCACGCAGACGCAAACTCCGCAGAATCAACCGGTTCAGCAGCAGGATACCGTGCATCCCAAGAATTCCAAGGACGACGTCGACGCCATCGGCAACCGCAACGTAGGTAAAGGTCCCAATTTTTATTCTCTCGAACGCGAAATCGCCCTCGGCAAACAGCTCGCCCAAGAAGTCGAGCGCTCTTCCAAGCTTATCGACGATCCCGTCGTCACCGAATACGTGAACCGCGTAGGCCAGAATCTCGTCCGCAATTCCGACGCAAAGGTTCCCTTCACCATCAAGGTCATCGACTCTGATGAAGTGAACGCCTTCGCGCTACCTGGCGGCTTCTTCTATGTCAATAGCGGCCTGATCCTCCGCGCCGAGGAAGAGTCCGAACTCGCTGGCGTGATGGCTCACGAAATTTCTCACGTCTGCGCTCGCCACGGCACGAAGAACGCCACGAAGGGCGAGGCCATGCAGTTGGCCATGATTCCGCTTATGCTTCTCGGCCCCGGCGGCTGGGCAGGTTACGGCATTTACGAAGCCGCGAGCCTCGCCATCCCCGTCACTTACTTGAAGTTCAGCCGTGACTCCGAGCGCGAAGCCGATTACCTCGGCGTCGAATATATGTACAAGGCCGGCTACGATCCCAACTCTTACGTAACTTTCTTCGAGCGCATCCAAGCCGACGAGAAGCGCCGCCCCGGCACCATCCCAAAGGTTTTCTCGACGCATCCCCCCACTCCGGATCGCATCGAAGCCACTCAGAAAGAAATCGCGCGCATTCTTCCGAACCGCCCGGAATACATCGTCACCACTTCAGAGTTTGATTCCGTAAAGTCGCGCCTTCGCAACATCATGTTCGCTCGCAAGGTTACGAACAACGCACCTGGGAAGCCGACTCTGCGCACAAAAACGGCGCAGTCCACCAAGCAGCCCACCTCCACGACAACCGATCCCAACGCCACCACAACGGATGGCACCGACGACGATCGCCCAACGCTCAAGCGTCGCCCCTGCCAACCGAATAACTAACTCTGATTTTCGCAACTTGATTTTGCAAAGGTGCATCTCCAAGATCTCGCTCGCCCTTACTCGACGACGAATTCCTGCTGCGCGCGCGCCGCACACCGGTAGTCCTTGCTCTTGGCAGCGAGTGCAACTCTCCCTACCGCCCTCACCTCGTTAGCCAGCCTCGCCCGAAGCGCGACATCTAACTTAGTCCGGGAATAAAAAGGCAATGTCCAATACCGCACAGCATTGCAGTTTGGATATTCCCATACTTGTGACAACACGCCGCAATGATTTCGGCTGCGTGAATATTAAAAGTTCCACATGCGCCTGCAAAACAACTCTTCAGATTGCAGATCGCAGAGGCCGAGTTTAGTTGGCCTGATTGAGCTCCAGTACGCAAAGGATCATCAGGCGGAGGGAAACACAATGCGTTTTATCTTGTCTGTTCGTTCATTGTTGTTCGCACTTGTATTGCTGGCCATCTCGGCGGCATCGTCCGCCCAAATTGGCATAGGAATATCGATCAGAATCGCCCCGCCCGAATTGCCCCTTTACGATCAACCCATCGCCCCCGGGGACGGCTACATCTGGACCCCCGGTTACTGGGCTTACGGTGACGACGATTATTATTGGGTCCCCGGAACATGGGTCATGGCTCCCGAGGTCGGCTATCTCTGGACTCCCGGTTATTGGGGTTGGAGCGACAACGGGTACCTCTTCCACGACGGCTACTGGGGCACACAAGTCGGTTTCTACGGCGGAATCAATTACGGCTACGGCTACGGTGGCCACGGCTACGATGGCGGCCGCTGGGACAACGGCCACTTTGACTACAATCAATCGGTAAGCCGCGTAGACGTCTCTCGCAATCACAACGTTTACAACACACGAGTAGACGAAAGCGGCGGTAACCGCGTCAGCTTCAACGGCGGAAATGGCGGCGTGCAGGTACGTGCCACTTCCCAGGAAGAAGCTGCCGGACGCGAGCGTCACATCGCGCCCGTCGCCGCGCAAACCCAGCACTACCAATCCGCACGCGCCAATCCTGAGCTACGCGCCTCCGAAAATCACGGCAAGCCGCCCATCGCTGCTACCGAGAAGCCCGGCGCCTTCAAGGAGAGCGGAGCTGTAGCCGCCAAGGAAGGTGGCACAGTTCATACCGCCAACGAGAACAACAATGCCCGGCCAGCGAACGAGACTACTCGACCGAACAACGAAGCCGCTCGACCAACCAGCGAAGTTGCACATCCAACCAACGAGACTGCGCGTCCGGAAACCGGAGCTAATCGCCCGCCGCCTGTCGAGAACACTCGGCCAGCACCAGCAGTCCATGCCAAGGATATTACGCCCGCGCAACGTCCTGCCGCTCCAAACACCGGCAACGCCAAGAACGACATGAGACTCCAGCAGCAACAGCAAAAGCTCGACACACAGCAGGCGAAAGAGCGCCAGAATCTCCAGGCCAAGCAGGAGCAAGATCATCAGCGCCTCCCGCCAAAGCCGGCCAACGAACCGAAACAACAACCTCTAGAACAGAAGCATCAACAACAGACGCAACAACTGGAGCAAAAACACACTCAGCAGCAACAACAGTTGCAGCAACGCCAGCAACCCACTTCGCACGCAGCTGCGCCGAAGCCACCCGAAAAAGGAAAGCCAGGCGCATAGCGGCGCGAGCGCCAGGAAACCAGGCTGGCCGTATCCACCAGCCTGATCCATTAACTAAACGCCCCGGGCTTCGACTTTATCGAAACCTGGGGCATTTTTTTGACTGCGCTATCTTTCTCCCACTCTTCTCTGCGAGCCCCTGCGCCTTCAGCGTCAGATAAAGTCAATCCTTATCTTAGCGCTTATGGGGGAGGGGGCCCCCTCTCCAGCTTCAGGCGCCCAGACGGGATTCATCCCCACCGCGTCGAAAGTCTGTCCTGTTTTCAGTCAACACTTCTCTCGGAATCTGAAAGGAAGGACGGCTCAGTCAGGGAGGAGGAAACAACTCAACTCACGACCGGCGGCGGTCGTCAGGGACGGCGGCAATACCCAGACGCCGAAGTTCGTCGGCGTAATACTTACGGTAGAGAACGTTCCACTCTTCGCTGTCTTCAAGAATTTCTTTTTTCTGCGAGGTGATCTTCTTGCGCACTTCGAGGTCGGCCTTTTCTTCTTCATGGAGCGTCGCAGTCAGAATTTGCACCACCTGCTGGCGGATAGTGTCGCGGTCTTCGACGAATTCCACGTCGTCGCTGGAAACCAGCACGTCCGTGATCTGATGGGAGATTCGGACAATCTTTTCGCGGCTCAGTCGCATTCCAGTCGCTTGCCCTCGGGTCCTGCTATGTACAACGTTTACAGGCGAATCGAACTCAATCATGCACAGCCAAGAATGGCCGTGCTACCGCAGAACCAGCTTGCGGTCGCGCGCCAGCTGCGCTTTCACTTTCTTGTACATCTCCTGATATGAGACGTTCGTCCGCCGCATTTCATCTTGATGTTCGGTGAGAATTTGGCGCACTTCCTCGTTCAGGCGGTCTTCGATGGTGATCTCTTCCATCATGCGCTGCCGCAGCCGCTGCGCGACTGCGTCCGCGACCTTCGTCGCGATCAATTCCCCTTCCACCAGCCGCTTTACCACTTCCGTTGCCATGTATCCGACGTAGTCTCGTGCGATCAGCATCCCAGCGTGAGTCCTTTGCGCGTAAGCAAGAAAAAGAGTTTACTGGCTGCACCATCAAAGTGCAAGGAAGAGCCCGCTTTCGTGCACAGGCACTTCTGCCTGTGCGGTTTGTGGAGGGCCGCCGATACGCAACACAATCAAGATTGGCTGTCCCGCACGCAGCTGCAATCTTGAAAACGATCAGAAAGGGGAATCGCAGAAAGGATCTCAGACTGGGAGTTCGGTCTCAGGTGTTGCAGCAAAAATTGGAGGCGCGAGGCGGAATCGAACCGCCGATAAAGGTTTTGCAGACCTTTGCCTTACCACTTGGCGACCGCGCCCCTGTCGCACGGAGCTATTAGGAGGAGCCAAACAACTCACTCAACAAAAGTATGTTTGAGCTCAAACTCCCGCGAATGCAAGAATTATAGCACCAAGCCAGGCGAAGACTTCGACGCAAATCTTTGCTGCGCCGCGGAAAAATAATTCATCGCAGCGCGAACCGCGGCCAAAAAGCAGGTTGCGGAGTGCGTTGACGCTGCGGGATGCTTCCTGTACGATTACTTGAGTAAGGGCGCTTAGCTCAGCGGTTAGAGCGTTCGGTTTACACCCGAAAGGTCGTCCGTTCAAATCGGACAGTGCCCACCAATTGTAGCGTCTGGTATTGCAGCTCCTGTGACGATTCACCCTTCAGCGGGGACGTAGTTCATTTGGTTAGAACGCTGCCCCGTCGCTGCGCACTGTCACGGTCGATTCCCTTCCCCCCACTCCTTAACAACGCTAGACGCTGCCTTAAACATGCCCTCAGTTGAAAATATACCACCAGGTGTGGTATATTTAGTGCCGGAGAACGACATGACAGAACTCTTCACACTCGACGAAGCCGCCGCGATTGCGGAGATTGAGCCTGACACCGTGCGAACCGCGCTAGAAAAGAGAACCGTAACCCCTTCTCGCAAGATCAAAACGGGCAAAGCCGTGCGTTACCGTTTCTCCGAGGGCGATGTACTCTTTCTTCTCGTCCTCGCAGAGTTCCCCTTCCCCCTTTCCAAGGAAGACAAAGACTCCCTAGCTCAAGTACTCGCCCACGGAAGCAAAACCGCGAGGCATTGGGTTTCTGACGGGCCGGACGTCGTGTTTCGCTCTGGGGACATGAAGATATTCATTGAGTGCAAGCATTTCCGCAAAACCGTCGAGAGAAACGTGGCCGCGTATCGCTGGGGCAAGGAGCGAATCACTTCGTCTCCGGACGTTCTCGGTGGGGAACCTGTCTTCCAGGGCACGCGAATCCCTTTGGAACACGTCGCGGCACTCTTCCGTAAGCACGTTCTGGACGAAGAGATCGCCGAGGACTTCCCTGCTCTCGATGAGAAAGACTTGGCCTATGCACGGCTCGCGGCACGACTTGGACAGCCACCAGGACGGCCGAAGAAGCGCTTGCGAATCGAAAAGGAGCCCGGTGCCCGCCGTTGATTCGCATATTGCTGGACGAACATGTTTCGCCGTCTTTGGTCGGCAAACTCGGTGATAAGGGTGTCTTTGCTGTGGCCGCAACACATGTCGGTTTGTCTGGGGAACCGGACGCGAAAATCTGGAACTACGCTTTCGAAAATGACTTTGTCGTCGTTACAGGCAACGCGCGCGATTTTATCCGGCTTCTCAACGTCGAGGTGCACCCGGGTCTGATTGTCCTCCGCGAGGGCGGCCTGACCCGCGAGGAACAATGGGACCGCATCCGACCCGTAATCGAGCACGTCTTGGAATCCAGCAATGAAAATTTCTTGGTCAACAAACTGGTCGAAATCTCGGGTGTGGACGAGTGGGAAATTCGCGAGATTCCGAAACCTTGATCAGCCAACAACTGCGAACGGTGATCGCTTCCCTGCCCGGCTAAGCTTCGATCTCCCGGTAGGCGAGCTGGAAATACCTGAGGGCAATGTCCTTATTTGCATCGATGAAATCGTAGAGCTGGCGGTACGAATGTAGGATGATTTGTCCGTCAACCTGACCAGCTTTGTTGAGGGACGGCACGGTCATGGGCTGTGCCTCGCCAAAATCAAGAGCGCATGTGAAATCAGTAACATACAAAGACACCGCGTAACATGTTACATGGACGAGAATCGCCTCGTGCGGAGTTTTGGCGAAGGACAGCGGTGCGCCCTCCGCTCCTTTTGCTCGTTGTTCCGCAATGTTCAGCTTGAATGGATGGCTCTGTAAGCCCACCAAACGAGTCTGTGTTCCAGCTCACCGTTAGTCTCTGCAATTGCTCGGTTTACATGCTAGTTTCTGCGGTTCGTTGGTCGCGCCGTCGATTCATGCATTTTTTGTCCCCGATTCACACAGCGGTCGCAATAACTGTGTAGCACTTAAACTGAGACCTGCCGAAACAGTCTCAACAAGGAGGAGAACTGTATATGTTGCGAAAATTCCCTCGAAGTAATTCGAGGATCAAGCTTCTGCGTCCGCTCACCGGCCTGCTGGTGGCTGGGCTGAGTTTTGCTGCGCTCGCCGCTGCTCAGTCCGTGCCGTTCCCGACGTACCAGGTCGGCGCGAACCAAAACGGGTCGCAGGGCCCGAACTACCCGTCGACCTTGCCCGCCCCTTGGGTCGTCAGTAGTGGCCAGATCATCACCCCCGCCGGGACCCAGGTCTACCTCGGCATCACGACCCGCGCCAAGGCTATCGCCCTCAACCCCACTGGCAATCACACCGCCGCCGTCCTTCAGATGGGCGCCCCACAGGCCGTCACGATTTTCAACACGCAGACCGGCGCTGTCCTGCAGACCTACAAACCGTTCGGCACTAAAAGCGGCAGCTCCACCGGCATCACCTACACGCCGGATGGCTCGCACCTGCTGTTTAGCCAGGACGGCGGTTACGGGCCAGCCTTCGTTGCCATCGCCAGCGTCAATCCGACGACGGGCTTGCTCTCAGACTACGCCCACGTCAGCGTCCCGCTGGACGTCAACGCCGCCGGGGTTCTGACCAACGTCACCTGCTTCCCGAACAGCCCTCCAGGGACCACGGGCAGCATTGAAATCCCCTGCGGCCAGACCGTCTCGATTGTGTCAGATGGTGCATACACTTCCTATCCGACCGGCATCGCGATCTCGTCGGATGCCAAGACTGCCTACGTCGTTTTGGACAACAACGATACGCTGACCAAAATCGACCTGACTGCGGCAACGCCGGTCGAGGGCCCGGAGATCCGCGTCGGTAACGTCCCGCACAGCGTCGTGATTTCGCCCGATGGCAAGACTGCCTACGTCTCCAACGAAGCCGGCCGGATTGCTACCGAGAACGACTTCCAGGGATACTCCAACGGCACCCCGGTCGTCGCCCACTATCCGACTGGCTCCACGGCCACAGGCACCGTTTCCGTGGTCGATCTGGCCTCGTTTACGGTGACCGGCAGCATCGAGACCGGTCTGCACCCGACCGGTATGGCCTTCTGGGGCAAGCACCTATTGGTCGCCAATGCCTATAGCGACAGCATTTCAGTGATCGACACGACCTGCAACCAAGAGGTGCGGAAGATCGACCTTGGGTTGCCGATCGGCGTACCCGGCGAAGGGATACCGGCCTACGGCGCCGGGCCGAACTCGATCGCCGTCGATCCTAAGGGAGATGTTGCCTACGTCGCGCTTTACAACGCCAATGCGGTCGCCGTGGTCGACCTCCGCGACCAGTACGGCGACCATGACCGCGACCACGAGTGGAACCCCGTCCTGGGCATGATCCCGGTCGGCTATGCTCCGAGCTCGGTTGTGCTGGACGTGGCGGACAATGCGCTGCTCGTTGCCAACGACAAGGGCCTCGGCACCACGGGCTACGGTGTGGCAACCCCTCCGACGAATACGTACGAAAATTCGTACGCAAAAGAATTCGGCGTGTCCGACCTTAATACCCACCAGGACCTTGGCACCGTCAGCATCGTCCCCGTGCCGGATCGCTCGGCCCTGTGGACGATGACGCAGCAGGTCTTCCGGAACAACCACTGGGATCTTGCCGAGAATATCTGGTCGGCCGCTGGGGGCCACAAGCACGCCAAGCCGCTCGCAATTCCCGAAAAGATCGGCGATCCGTCCAAGATCAAGCATGTCTTCCTGATCATTCGTGAAAACCGCACCTACGATCAGATTCTGGGCGACGTGGCAGGTGGCAATGGCGACGCCACACTGGCGGTCTTCGGCGACAACGCAACCTACGGCAGCGTCACGCCCAACGCGCACCAGCTGGTGAAGCGTTTCCCGCTTTTCGATAACTACTACAACCCGAGCCGGCAGTCGGCCGACGGTCACAACTGGATCGTGCAGGCCATGGCGCCCTACTCCGACGACATCCAGTCGCCGGACTGGCTCCGCGACTACCCCTCGAACGGGGGCGATGCGATTGCCTACCAAAAGAAGGGCCACCTGTGGGACGTGGCTGCAAAGGCCGGCGTCTCGTTTAAGAACTATGGCGAGTACATCGAGTACAATTCGTTCTTGACGCCGACCGGATCGGCCACCGAGCCACTATGGATCGACTTCTACAACGACGTAATGGCTTACGAGTCTGGCGCCGAGGCCCAGCTCTACAACTACAACACGGTCGCCTCGCACTCCCCGCTCCCGAACCTGATCAACAACACGGTCCAGAACTACCCGCAGTTCGATCTGGGCATCCCTGACCAGTTCCGCTTCGATATCTGGAATCAGGATTTCCAGAACGACGTCAAGAACGGTACGGTGCCTCAGTTGGAAATGATGTGGATCAGCTCTGACCATACCGGCGGCCCGCCGACCGCGCAAGCGATGCAAGCCGATAACGACCTGGCCCTTGGCCGCTTTGTCGACGCCATCAGTCACAGCTCCATTTGGTCCTCTTCGGCGATCTTCGTCACCGAAGACGACGCGCAGACCGGCGTCGACCACGTCGACGGTCACCGCAGCCCTGGCTATATCATCAGCCCCTACGTTAAGCAGGAGGTGAACCCCGATGGCACCGGGGCTGGGATAACCCAAGACAGCATCTTCTACACGCAGGTCAACATGACCCGCACGATCGAGCAGATCCTCGGTCTGCCGCCCATGAACCAGTTCGACCTGGTGGCCTCGCCGATGAGGGAAATCTTCATCGACAATCCGCCCGCGAGCAACTTCCAGCCTTGGTCGCACGTGCCGAACGGGATCCCGCTGAATACGGGCGTTAACCAGACTCCGACTCAGACCATTCCGGCCCCGCTCCCCGCGGTCGCGGCTCAGACCCACGCGAACGAGAGCCCTGCGGTTAAGGCTCTGCGGGCTGGTTGGCTCCAGAAGAAGGCGGAGATCTTCGCCGGCAAATATCACATTCCCGACTCCGAAGACCCGGACACCGTCAACCACATGATCTGGTACGAAGCCACCGGCTTTAAGCGGCCCTTTCCCGGCGAGAAGACGGTTCGCCCCGCGAGCGACTTCAATCGCCCGGCACCCGCCGCTGACCTGGACGACGACGACGGCATGTAATATTCGTCCCAACCACAAACGGTCCTCTCCCCCGGTCACAGGGGAGAGGGCTTTTTGTGTGTTGTCCCTCGCCAAAACTCCAACCAACTGTAAAATCAAGGACGAATCGCATTTCTGCTCTTTTTATAGAATTAATACTCCTGCCGCATCATCTTAACAACGCAGGATTAGGCTTTTTCTCTCACGACTTCCTGAGGTCAGCGTGAAGTGTGCGGTTACTGCAATAAAGCACTGACCACTCCGGTCCGCCGTTCGCTTGGGTGACCACTACGAGGAGGCAGTCTAGCGGTTGTCCTTCAATCAATGGCAACGGTTATGAAAATGGCCAGGTTCCTTTCCGGTTTGCTTTTCAGACTCGCCCCTCAAAATACACTTGTTTCCAGTGGCCGAAGGAGTCCCGCAATGCACGTTTGCTCGATGCGGCTTGCGAAGTAGAGCAGCGAAGAGTCCGAAAGCAAAGTTAGGGGAATAAATGCTGCGAGATACACAGCGAAACTTTCAAGTCCCCACTTGGATGTTTTTTCGGCAATCATGTCACTTCTTTTTCAGAATTGAGCGGACAATGGAATCCATTACTCGACAATGCGAGAGAAAGCTTCCAGCGGCCATTCGTCAGGCTCTATACACCGTTTTGGTCGTGTTGGCGAGCTGTGGGGTGCTGACCGCCCAG
>DATFZQ010000177.1:0-15553 GCA_035314345.1 Candidatus Acidiferrum sp. | reverse complement strand
AAGCTCATGCGCATGGTCCTCGACAAGGTCGTGGTCAAGGACTGGCGAGTTGATGTGCACTACAACATTCCGCTTTCTCGACCTGCCGCCTCGAGGGAAGAAAAAGTGTCAACCAATTTCGATTTGTGTAACGCACGTCATCACCCGCCCGAGATCCTTGGTGATCGTCAAATAACTACGGGACAATTCCTTCAACATGCGCAGGCCATGTTCTCCGTGATACACCGAACTGAGCTTGCTCAGGTACAACAGTTCGGCCAGCTTGTGTGCGTCGATGCGGTCGCTCTTGCTGCCTTCTTTCAGCAAGGCATTCTTTCGCGGATTACACACTACGAGTTCCGTCACCTGCGGCTTCAGCAGATCGTACAACCAGCCAGCCCAAGTGCCTTCTTCAAACGTGACTTGCAAATCGCCACGCAGCCCGTGGATAAACTGCAGAATAGTGCTCGCTTTGGTCTCGATGACGCATTCCATCACCACCTTGCCGGCAAAATTCAGAACTGCGATCGAAATGCTTTCCTTATGCACGTCCAAGCCGATATATTTAGTGCTAGTCATAGAGGGTGTTCCTTTCTGTAGGGAATGAGCTAAGCACTTAAACCCTACTCCAAAGGGGCGCCCTTTTATAATGTGTGAAATCTGCCCAGATCTCATTGTCCGGTTATGCGACTAACCAGGGCTTTGCTCATAGACTCAATCTTCGACCGCTTCGAACAAACGGTTACTGACGAGTGGTAACGAGTGGTCGTGATGGCTCAGAAGCCCATTTGGGCGCGCCCCAGATCCGTCAGGTCCTCCTCGGTGGCGCGACCCTTGAAATCGACTTCGAAGTCCATAGCAGCGAAGTCGGGGGCCGAACGCCCTTGGAGAAAGGCTTGCCTTTGTTTCGGAAGATATGCGCGATTCTTCGGGCAGTCGGGCGCCGAGCCGATGTAGATGACACTGGCGTACTCCCTACCTGCGTGCTCGTCGCCGACGGCATGGCAGATGTCCGTGTGCCAGAACACCGTGTCGCCGGGCATGACCTCCGGTATCGAGACCAGGCCGGCGATGAGATCGGGGTGCCACTCGGGGCTGACCCCGAGCGCACGGCCCGGGGCCGCGCCGCAAAGATCGGCATCGTCCACATCGTCCTGAAGCGCGCGAAGGAGCACGTAGGCTATGCCCTCCGCGATCGGAATGAGGCGCAGAGTGCCGTCTTTTGGCCCTTGGCGAGTCAGTGCCGTCCAGCCCTGATAGGTGCGGAACATACTGCACACCGCCGGCGACGGAATCTCACGGGTCTTCAATCGATGCATGGCGTCAAACGGGTCGTAACCGCGCCAGTCACCGGTGAAGATGTTCTCGTACACCTGCTGGTAGCCGGGGTCGATCCAGCGCTCGACAGTGCCCGCATCCATGTGTGGGGAAAGTCCAAGCGTCTTGTCCCCGGGCTGCCGCCGCCGCACTCGGTCAGCGTACGTGCACTGCCGGTCGGGGTTGAAGACGCCTTCGTATTTCCACAGGCGATCGAGAAAGGCACGCGTCTCGGCAAGCCTCGCGTCCTGACGCGCCATGACCTGCGGCCTGGACCAGTAGACGTTGAAGACTTGCGGCTTCCCGGCTTTGAGAGCCGAGAAGTACTTGTCGAGACTCCGTTTCTCGACTTCCAGTTCCTCGTAGTGGTTCGTTTCGAGATACTCGCCGACTTGTGCGAACCAGTCGCGCGCGACATTAGCGGGGAACACTCCACGAACAACCGCACAGCCCGTTTTTCGGATCGACTGACGGATTGCTTCCGGTACCGTGTTGTTACTTATGTCGGCGTAATTTAGTTCGGGCACCACGGCACGCCCTACGGCGGTCTCTCTGAGGACGATGTCGACAGCTCGCTTGACGTAGTCCCTCGCCTCTTCGTAGGCGTGTTTCAAGGCCTCGCGACGCGGCGCGAGCCTGCGCTTGAACGCGATGATCTGGTCACGTACGTCGGCCTCTGCCCCCACAGCCGCTCCACTTCCGCCAGTAACCATTGTTTATCCCTCCTCCGTCTCAACTCCGCGAAGCGATTCATCTGGGCCGACGAACGTGTTCGATGCTCTCCGAAGATTCCGTTCGCGTGATTCGGAGCGATTTTACTCCTGGATTTCGACGTCGTCGACGATCTCCTGATAACGCCGTAATCGGTAAAGTGGATTTTCAAGTTACCGGTAACACGACTAACTGGGAGTTAGCCAAGAAGCCACGCTGATCGAGTTTTGTAAGCGCTCCTTCCCACAGCGCGTACGCTAGAGTGTCGAGAGCGTTGGAGGTGGTTATGCTGGTACGGGTGATGATTGTTGCGGTGGTACTGTTGGGGTTGGGTCAGCATGCGTTTGCTGGTTGCACATGCAGCATGCCTGGTGGCGCTTGCGGACGGGGTTGGAGTTCAGGGCAGGTCATCTTCCTGGGAAAGGTGACAGCCGATATCGCGACGGAAGCTCCGGTGGTGGAGGATTCTGAAGAAGCGAGCGCTCAAGTATTGTTTCCGGGCACTGCAGAAAAAACCCAAATGAATCATGCGGTGCATTTCTCGATTGCGGAGAGTTTTCGCGGTCAAGGTCAACTGGGGCAGGAGATCGTGGTGCATACCGGCGTCGACGAGCGAGGCCCCCGCGATGGAGATTGCAGCTATCCCTTCGTCGTGGGCGTTAGCTACTTGGTGTATGCATCTGGTGTTGGTGACTCGCTCTCGACGAGCATCTGCACTCTCACGAGCCCCGAGGTGGCAGTGGGCGGCGTTCTGCGGGAACTGCGAGCTATTCGGAATGGGCAGCCGGTCGACAGCCTATTCGGCACGGTCAGTTTGCTGTCGCCCTTGACGGAACCCTGGTTATTGTCCTTGACCAAGATGCGCCCGCTCGCTGATGTTTCTGTTCGCGTGACCGATAGCGAGGGCCGTGTACGCTCGACCACAACGAATGAACTCGGGGTGTACGCATTTGAATGGCTGCCGCCCGAAAGCTATCGAATCGACCAAGATTTGTCAGCGGGATTGCGAGCACTCTCCCAAGGAGCAGACAAGGCGTTGACTGTTGATTTGAGGGAGAAAAACGCGACACTGATTGGATGCCGTGCTGACATTCGTACGCGCTCAGAGAAAGAGATTTCGGGAATGGTTGTGGATTCGCAAGGCCGAGGCGGTTTCACGGCAAGTCAGCCTTTGAGTGCAAGCGAACAGAACCAGCGGCGCGACGAAGTCGAGTCCGAGCCAGCTTGCGTACGAGAAAATGAATTGCCTCCAGATAAATAGCCGCTATAGGTGAAAGACAGCCGGGTGTTTACCCAGGACCGAAATAAAATAGCGTCAGATCTATACGATCAAGTTTGGACGCCTTCAAAAACCAACTGATCGAACACCTACGAACGTGGCTAAATCCACTTGTACGGTAACGCGACAAACCAGGAGTTGGGCTGTCCGGGTCGTGACCGAGCACATCTTCACTGGTCGGGCTCAGGCAGCAAGGTGATTTTGTTGTGGAATACCGCCCTTGACATCTCTTCAGGCAAAAAGTCGCCCGGATACTCGTAGTGTGTACGTCCTTCGTAGTGGAACTTGTCTCCCCTCCAGCACGAAGCCACAACGCGAATTTCGCCTTTTGGCAAATCCTCTGAAGACCACATGTAAGGCGCATCAAAGAAACGTCCTGCCGAATCCATGCGCCGTTCCGGGTCCAAGCGTTTCAGTTTCGCCTTTCCTCGAACTTCAATAAACATTCCTGGTTTCAGTTCAATTGCACTCCACGGCATTTCGTCGGAACCATACAAGCGGAGGAGCGGCACACTTAGGGACCTCTCATTCGATTCTTCAGAGAACCCAAGCCAAATTTCCATTGCTTCGTAATTGAAGCTTACATTCGGGTCATCGGGTTCAAGGTCAGCAACGTTGAACAAAGTCGGGACCCTGACTATCTCCGCCCCAGCAGTCCGAACCTGAAGGGTGTAGCTAAAATCGTCCCCAACGCTGTACTCGGTTTTGTCCATCGAGACCAGAGACACAGTCAGCTTGCCCGATGTCATCCCACCGCCGCGGCCTCCAAGCATCGTGCCTGGCGGAAAGGGCTTCGGAGGATGCTTTCGTGGCTTCGAGGAAGTTGAACTGAAGTCCAGAATCGTAACCCGCTGAGCGGCTACATGTGTGAGAGAACCGGCCAGTGCAATCAACAATATAGCGCGGACAAATCTCCCACTCGGTTGTAAGAGGTTAGCCATGATCTATGTTTCAGTCCGGCGATTTTTCCTTTCTATTAAGTTAAACGGAATAGAACTATAGTGCCAGTGCCAGCGCCTGGTAAACGCCGTTACCTTCCAAGTCCCGTACTGGAACGACCTTTCGGGTTGCCAAGCGGCTGCGGCTATTTCACCTATTGAAGGGCCAGTCTCACTACTCACGAGAAGTCTCGCGCACGATGGCAGTCTTCACCTTTCGACTGAACGGATTGTAAGTTCGAAACAGACGGTTGGTCGTCTAGCCGAGCCGGTCGTCAATGAACGAGTAGAGCGTGCAGTCCAACCTCTGCTTCCTGTTTGGACCCAGGTTTCCCCACCCAGACGACGCTGCAAGAGATTGCGTGCCAGGGATCATTGTCGGAGACGACCTCGACCACCTGTCCCCGTCTAAGACGGCAACTTAGGCGCACCCTAAAACCTTCTCGCGACCTATCGAGGATCAGGCAGGGAATTCTCTTCGGGTGCGATGCGAGGTCGACGACAACGCTGCCGCGTGCCTTGGTGACAAGGCGCTTGGAGCGGCGAACCTGGTGGGCTTCAAGGGTGTACATCGTCCTTCTCGCAGGCCGAACGTCATCCATGGTAGTCATCATGTCGAATAAATCGGATCACCGAGTCAATCTAAGGCTCACTGACGGATCGCGGCGTATCAATGTCATTTGCCGCCTTTTGTCCAATCGCCCCTCGCATACGTCTGGATTCCGATTACAAAGAAATTATCGCTATAGGGCAGGCAATGAGTGACCCGGGCGAGCGACCGGAGATTGCAGCGCATGGATCGGATCGAAAGCTGTTGATTCGGTTCCCAGGTCTTTTTCGTCACGACTCGGGCGCCGTGGCAGCTTATGTCAATTGTGCGTGCGAATTCGAAATCTGGATTGTCTAGGCTATGCAGACTCACGAACATCTGCAGCGGGATGCGAAGCTCCGCTCGGCGCGAAAGGGGCGTCTCTTCCAACACTTCTCCTTCGGGCCGGGAGTCCCACGGTAACAATCCTAGAGTTGCGAGCAATGGTACCGAGGGACAGCTGTCCGCTGGGTCAGTTCTGGGCTGTGCCCGATTAACGCCGTTACCGGAAACTGAGTCACTGCCAGAATTTGAGGAACCTTTTCGCTCCTCTAGCGTCTTCTACGGCATGAACCTCTACGCCCACCTTCGCTCCGCGTTTCGCCAATTCAAGCGCAATCCCGGTTTCTTCGCCACGGCTTTGGCGGCGCTGGCGCTCGGAATCGGCGCCAATACGGCTGTTTTCAGCGCGGTGGAGGGAGTGCTACTGCGCCCGCTGCCCTATGCCGATCCTGGGCAGCTCGTGATGCTCTGGGAAGATGCATCCTATGTAGGATTCCCGCAGAACAATCTGTCGGCAGCCGATTACGTGGACTGGCGGGCGCAAAACCAGGTCTTTACTGACGTGGTGGCAATTCGTTACGCCAATGCCTCCTTCAACGGCGATCAGGCGCCGGAACAGGCGCTTGGGCGGCGCGTCACGCCGAACTTTTTCGATGTGCTCGGCGTTCAGCCTGCCATCGGGCGGCCCTTTACAGCCGAAGAGGATGCGGCCAAGCGCAAGGTCGTCGTTTTGAGCTATGCCCTGTGGCAGAGACGGTTTGGGGGCAACCCAGAAGTTGTCGGGCGATCCATTTTGATGGACGACGAAGCCACGACGGTAGTTGGAGTAATGCCTCGCGGGTTCTTCTTTCCAGACAATGCAACCGACTATTGGCAGCCGGCTTCTTTCACACCCGAGGATCTGGCGCGGCGTAACCGCCACAACCTGGAAGTCGTCGCGCGCATGAAGCCCGGCGTCACGCGCGAGCGAGCACAGCGCGACGTGGAAGTGATCGCCAGGCGCCTGCAACTGCAGTATCCCGACTCCAACACAAATATTGGCGCTGTGGTCGTTCCCATTCGCGAACAATTCGCCGGCGATACCGCGACGGGCCTGTGGGTACTGCAAATCGCCGCCGTACTTGTTCTTCTTATTGCTTGCTCGAACCTGGCGAATCTTCTCTTGGCCCGGACGGCGGGGCGCCGGCGGGAAATTGCCGTGCGCATCGCGTTGGGTGCGAGCCGCGCGCAAATCGCCACACAGCTTGTTACGGAGAGCTTGTTGCTCTCGATCGGTGGAGGAGTGGCTGGCCTGCTTGTTGGGAGACTTTGCTGGGGCGCCTTCAAAAATCTCGTTCCTTCGCAAATCGCTGGCGATGGCTTTGCTTTGAACGCGCCTGTGCTGCTGTTTACGGCGGCCATCTCCATATTAGCTGGCGTATTTTTTGGACTGGTGCCGGCTTTGCGAGCGACGGATATTTCTCTGCAGGAATCGCTTAAGGAAGGCGGTCGAGCCGGCGAATCTCGAGGCGGAGTGCGACTGAGGGATACTTTGGTGGTGGCACAATTCGCAATGGCTTTTGCGCTTCTGGTGGGCGCGGCTTTGATGATTGAGACGCTGTGGAATCTGCGCCGCGTCGATCTGGGTTTTCGCGCCGATCACCTTCTGACCATGGGCGTGCCACTGCCCGACAAGAAATACAACACAAACGAAAAGATTCGCGCGTTTTATCGCGACGTGCTGGACCGGACGCGAACTCTTCCTGGCGTCAAGAGCGTCGGCTTTGGCTCGGACGTGCCGTTCACTTCGATCGGCGATACGGAAGGCTACGCCATCGAGGGCGCACCACCTACTTTGCCGGGGCAGGACAATGACGCGCTGTATCGCGAGGTGACTGCTGGGTATCTTGAGACTATCGGCGGAACCCTTCAGGAAGGGCGGCTTCTGGAGGATCGCGATATTGAGTCCAGCCAGCCGGTTGTCGTCATCAACGAATTCCTGGCGAAGCGTCATTGGCCTGGAGTGGATCCCGCTGGAAAACGACTGAAGCTGACGGGCTCTAAGGAGCCGTGGCGAACCGTGGTAGGAGTGGTGAAAGACATTCGCGAGAGGGGACTTTTGCTGGACATGAAGCCGGCGGTCTACGTGCCGGTGAATCAGGTGGATAACCCGTCGCCGTATTACCTAATTGCGAGAACCGCCCAGGACCCTGCGAGTGTGATCAATGCGCTGCGCGGCGCGGTTTGGGCCGTGGATCGCGAGCGGCCTGTGGCCCTGATTCGCACCATGGATCAGCTCATGGAGCAAAACGTTGCGGACCGCGCGCGGCCCATGATGTTGCTGGGAATTTTCGCGGGGCTGGCGCTGGTTTTGGCGTGCATCGGCGTGTACGGCGTGCTGGCTTACTCTGTTGCGCAACGGGCGCGTGAAATCGGCGTGCGGATGGCTTTGGGAGCAGGGCCGGGAGATGTTACCTGGATGATTTTGGGGCGCGGATTGAAGTTGAGCGCGGTCGGATTGATTGCGGGGGCAGCACTGGCGGGAATTCTGGGGATATTGCTGCGGACTTTGCTATTTGGCGTGACGCCGGCGGCTCCGCTTGTTTATGCAGGGACGGCGGCGGCGTTAATTGTTGTGGCTCTCGCGGCATGCGTGATCCCGGCGCAGCGCGCGGCGCGAGTGGATCCCGTGGTGGCCTTGCGCGACGAATAACCTCCAAATAAGAGATCACGGGGACAAACGCCAGGCGATTTGGTCAACCAGATTTGTTGAGTAATCAGGCCAAGGCTTTGCGCAGGCGGCTTACGACGCGTTGTTGACCGAGCACGACCATGGTATCGAAGAGCGGGGGCGCGACTGCTTGTCCTACAATCGCCACGCGGCAGGCATTGATCAGCAATCCGGCTTTCACACCGGCCGCTTCCGCCACGGCTCTCGTTGCGTGGTCGCAAGCGTCGTGATTCCATTCGGGCAGCGCCGCGAGCGCGTCCGCAAGCTTGGCGAGCAGCTCCGGGACTTTTGGATCCTTCCAGAATTTTTCTTTTGCCGCCGGATCGATCGGAAAATCATCGCTGAAAAAGGCGCGCGACCACGACGAAAAATCTGGCAGCAGTCGAGTTCTTGGACGCAGCAAATCTACCGTGCGCGAAAACCATAAGTGATCTCTTCCGTCCGGGCCCGGCGCGCCGCCCGCGGCCCACTCGTCTTTCCACAATCCGCTGCGCTTCAATTCGGCTTCCACTTCCGGCAACAGATCCTCGATTGGAAGTTTCTGCAGATACTGCGTGTTGAACCACTCGAGCTTGGGCTTGTCGAAAACTCCATTGGTGCGGCTGACACCTTCGAGCGAAAATCTTTCAATCAATTCGTTCGTACGCAGATACTCGTCATCGTTTCCCGGCGACCAACCGAGCAGCGCCAGAAAATTGCGGAACGCTTCCGGCAGGAATCCTTCGGTGCGGTACATGTTAACGTCCGTCGCACCGTGTCGCTTTGAAAGGCGCTTCTTGTCCGGACCAAGAATCAGCGGCAGATGCGCGAACAGAGGGGGCTCTGTGCCCAGCGCGCGATAGAGCAACACCTGCTTCGGCGTATTGGAAAGATGGTCGGCCCCGCGAATCACGTGCGTGATACGCATGTCGATGTCGTCCACCACCACGCCCAGTTGATACATGGAATGGCCGAACTCTTCGTCGCCCTTGCCGGACCGCAGCAACACGAAATCCTCGATTTCATCATTCGAAAATTCCGTCTCACCAAAGACCACATCGGTGAATTTCGTCGTTCCGCCGAGAGGCACTCTGAAACGCACCGCCGGTTTCGCACCTGGCGTCGATGGCTTGCCGTCGCGGCAACTGCAGCGCGTTACGCGGCGAGCTCCACCGCCCTTTGGTTCTTCGTCCTGCGCAGGTTCCGCGTGGTCTCCGCCCGCGTACTTTTCCGGCGGGCAGTAGCACAAGAACGCGGTGCCGTTGGCAAGGCACTTTTTGGCGGCCTCGCGATAAAGTTGCGCGCGCTGCGATTGGTAAAACGGGCCTTCATCCCATTCCACGCCGAGCCATTTCAGACCGTCGAGGATCCCCGTCACCAGCTCCGGTTTGTTTCGCTCCGCGTCGGTGTCTTCAATCCGCAGGATCATCATGCCGTGCTGCCGCCGCGCAAATAGCCAATTAAATAGCGCCGTCCGCGCGCCTCCGACGTGGAGATACCCTGTCGGAGAAGGCGCAAAGCGTACGCGTACGCCGTCCTGTGGTTTGTTACTCATTTCGCTCATGCTTATGGAAAGTCCGGCGCTCTGATTTCAATCCTTCAGTTTAGCGAAACCGCCAAACGCCGTCCAATCTGGCCCTCGTGCGGCCCAAAAATGGACGTGTCTGACCTAGCCCGGCCTTCGCCCTCGCCGCCTTGTATGGAAACCGTTACCCCCCTCCCTGCTGCCTCTTTGGCAACCGGTACCCCGGTACGCTTGCTTCCGGAAAATTCCATCATCCATAATCACAAGTACTTGGCATTGTGCATCGAGGTGCCTCCTCGCGCTGCCGCACTGCTGTCCCTGTGTGCGACCGTCGAGGTTTCAGGTTTCTCTTGACGCACAAATTGCTTCACCGTTTTTGTACGTTGCAACGGAGCCGTCCGTGTTCGGGACGGAGAATTGACCGAGGCCTTGACCAACCAGAGCTTCATCGCACTGGCTTTGCTGGCGGCTACCTCTTTGGTGGCCGGCTTCTTCGCCTATATTTACCAGCTCAAGCGCCGGCCCTACCTCCTTTACTGGACTGCCGGATGGTCGATGGTCGCTCTCAGCTACATCGGGCCAGCTATCTCCCAGGGCATTCACTCGTGGCCCTTGCAGACCGCGCTCGATCAATTGCTTTATGCCGCCGCGGGAATCTTTTTCTTTCTTGGCGCCCAGCTTTACGCAGGGCGTCAACTTTGGACAATTCCTGCTGCCGCAGCCGGCGGCGTGCTCGTGTTTTGGGCCGGTGCCGTTTCTCTCGGTTGGTTCAACTTTCCTCTGATTCTTCCTGCTGCCGCGACTTTTCTCGCCGTCGCCTACATCTTCTGGCAAGAGAGCCGCCGTCAGGAAACACTTGCCGACTGGCTTCTCGCCGCCACTTTTGTCGTATGGGCCGTCGTTGGAGTAACTTTCTCCTTCTTCCGTGCCGCTCCGTTTTTCCGCGATATCAGTTTTCAAACTGCCGCCGCCGTTCCCTCCGCGTTCGTCGCCATGCTCATGGTGATGGCGCTCTACGAGGAGGAAAAGCGCCGCGTCGAGCGCAATATGTTGGCGCTTTCCAATCTCAATCTCGCCACCTCGAGTTTTGTGGGCGGAGAAATTCAGCGCATGCTCTCTCAGGCACTCGATCGCGTCCTGGGAGTCGTGCGTCTTCCCGCTGGCGCGCTCTTCCTTCATCATGGCGATCCTCAAGGGCCCACGTCCGTCGTCGCTGTCGGCTTGAGTGATAATTTCTGCCGCACCGCGCAGGAACAGGGACTCGACGATTATCTCGTTGGCCTCGTCTCGCGTCTCGGCGGCTTACTCGGTTTCCGCGATCTTCGCAATGACGACACTGTCGCCGCGCTCGAGCGCGAAGAGCCCATTCGCCGTTTCCGCCAGCTCGCTCTCGCGCAAGGTCTGCGCAGCATCGTGGCCATCAGCTTACAAGCCAAGGAGCACGCTTTTGGCGTGCTTCTGCTCGGCACGCCGGACAGCCGCCGCTTTACTCCCGCCGAATACCGCTTGCTCCTGGCTCTCGGCCACCAAATTGGCATGGCCGTCGAAAATAGTTACCTCATCCAGCAGACATCCCGCCGGTCCGAGGAGCTTCACGTCCTCAACGAGATTGGCCGCGCCCTCAGCTCCACGCTGAACAAGGAAGATCTGCTCCGCAAGGTTTGGGAAGAGCTTCGCCGCCTCTTTGACGTTGAAAATTTTTACATCGGCTCTCTTAATCCTCTTCGCGATGAAATGCAGTTCGACATAGAAGTGACTGACGGAACAATGAAGCCTCCGCGCAGCCGGCCAGCCGGGAACTATCTCACTGAATACATTATTCGCACGCGCCAACCCGTGCTTATCCGCGAAAACTATTCTGCCGAAGTCAAAAAACTGGGCGTCGAGCCCATTCTCCAGAACGGCTGCTTTTGCGGCGTTCCGCTCGTCGCTTACGATCACGCGATCGGCGCCATGGCAGTTTTTTCGGAAAACGAGCGCGTGTTTGATGAAGGACACCTCGAACTAATGCGCGTGCTCGCCAGCGAAGCGAGTATCGCCATTGAAAACGCGCGGCTCTTCCATGAAGAGCGTACCAAGGCGCGTCATCTCTCGCTGCTCAACACCATTTCTCGCAACGCCATCGCCACGCTCAATCCCGACGAGATGCTCGCCAAGATTGCCGAACAGCTCGAAGCCGGGCTAACTTACGATCACATCGGCATCAGCGTGCTCGAATACGCGACGCGCGAGCTCGTTGTCCAAGCCGAAGCCGGCGCTCGCCGCGGCGCTCTCGGCCGCCGCATTCCCCTTGGCAACGGCCTCATTGGCCATGTCGCTCGCAGCGGCCAACTAGCGGACTTCCAGTCTTCCACCTCCATTGAGTCCCCGCACAAACCGCTCTTGCCGGACTCCGCTGCTGCCATTGCTCTTCCGGTGTTCTATGCCGAACAGCTTCACGGCGTGTTGTATGTCGAATCTTCGTTCCACGTGGAATTCTCTGAAGAAGAGATTCTCCTTCTTCGTACCCTTGCGGACCTCATTGCCGGCGCTCTGCATAACTCTCTCTCCTTCCAGAAGGCTCAGGAGCAGGCCATTACCGACGGCCTCACCGGCGTGAAGACCCATCGCTTTTTCATGGAAGCCCTTTCCGCCGAATGGAAACGCTCCACGCGTGCGGGCCGCGCCTTCGCCCTCGTACTGATGGACCTCGATCGCTTCAAGTTCGTCAATGATTTTTACGGACACCTCGAAGGGGACCTCGTTCTCCAGCGCGTCGGCCACATCCTCGAAACGAATTGTCGTCGTTCCGATGTCGTGGCCCGCTATGGCGGCGACGAATTCGTCATCCTGATGCCGGAGACCAACATGGAACATGCCCGGCAGCTTGCCACCAAGCTGCGTGGCTGGGTTTCCGCGGATCCGCTACTGCGCGAAAAAAACATTAGCGCCAGCTTTGGTATCGCCTGCTATCCGCTCCACGGCTCTTCGCCGCAGGAGCTTATCCAGGTCGCCGACGCTTCCATGTATTTGTCCAAGCATCAGGGCGGAAACGCCGTTTCCACGGCCGATCATTTCGATCCCAACGAAGCGAAAAAATGGAAGCGCGATGTGCTCGAGGCCTACCTCGGCGTGACCCTCAAGCGCCTCTTTGCAACTGGTCCGGAAGCCTTTGAAGAGATTTACTCGCGCCTCAAACAATTCACTGAGTCGCTCGCCACCACCGAGGTTCCCAACACCAAGCCCACGGTACCTTCGTCTTCGCGGGGTCCGGAAGGTCTGCCTCAGGCCGTCCTGGACACGGTTACGTCTCTCGCTTTCGCAATCGACGCAAAGGATCACTATACACAGGGACATTCGCAGAAAGTCTCCGCCTATGCCGCTCTCATCGCCGAGTCCCTCAATATGAGCGACGCGGAGATTGAGGAGATTCGTCTTGGCGGCGTGCTGCACGACATCGGGAAGGTCGCCATCCCCGAAGGAATCTTAAACAAGAGCGGCCCGCTTAATCCGGACGAATGGGAAACCATGAAGTCCCACGTAAAATTCGGCGCCAAGATTCTGGATCCTCTTGCTCCGCTGGCCCGCATTCGCGAGATGGTTCTGCATCACCACGAATTTTTCGACGGCTCCGGGTATCCCGACGCTCTCTCTGGCGAAGCCATCCCTCTCGGCGCCCGCATCATCGCGGTGGCCGATGCCTACGACACGATCACCAGCGATCGTACGTACAAAAAAGGCCGCAGCTCTCTGGAAGCCCTCGCTGAGCTCGAGCGCTGCGCCAACGCGCAGTTTGACGGCGCCATCGTGCAGGTCTTTGTCCGTACGATGCGCCAGCTCCCGAATCCCATCATCGAAGTCGCCACCACCGCCCCCCGCAACTCTTAGCTCTGGCACAGCCTCCTTTGAAGCTGCTATCGTTTTTTGCTCTCTCTCCGTCCAAGCACTCATGAACCGCCGCAATCTCACTATTCTATTGATTCTCTTCGCCTCAATAACGGCCGCGCCGATTCTCGCCACTACCTATGCCGGGGCGGCGTTCAAAAAGCTCCTTTCCCTCGCGGGCGAGTGGGAAGGAAAAGATGAGCACGGCATGGTTGTAAAAACGATCTTCAAACCAATGGCCTCGAACACCGCCGTCATGGAGACGCTTCTCATATCAGGTATGGACGAGATGGTCTCGCTCTACAGCGTCGACCAGGATTCCATTGCTCTGGTCCACTATTGCCCCACGAACAATCAACCCCGCATGCGAGCAACTCCTGACTCTGAAGACGTCAAAGACCTCGTCTTTGAATTTCAAGGCGCGGGAAATCTCAAGTCACCCTCCGCGGGACATCAGCACCGCCTCGTCATTCGCTTCGACGACGCCAACCACATAACGGAAACCTGGACCTGGCGTCAAAACGACAAAGACACCCTCCTGGTCTTTCACCTGACGCGCAAGTAAGCGGGATGCAGGGACGCGAATTGACTTGGTGCGGCCCTGGACTCTGGCCGCCGTCTGCCGTACCGGAACGTGGATTGTGCTATTTCGAAAAAAAGCGATTCACACTAGTTTGGCCCTAGAACTGCCGACAAGAATGGTGTGAATCTGCGACTATGAGCGCCACCAATCTGTCAGCCTACCAACAAGATGTCGCATTTTGCGCCGAAACCAGCGCGTGTGCTTGAGGCTTCCCATTGTAGTGCTCAGAGAGGGACCCGGGACAAACGTGGCCTCGGAAGAGGCTCATACCCTCATCGTGAATGCGCACGGGGCACTTATACAGTTGGCCTTAACGGTAGAAATCGGCCAGCTTCAGGGAATCAAGAACATGCAAACCATGGAAGAACTGGTCTGCCGCGTGGTAAATCTCGGCCCCGATCAGCCGGGCAAGCGAGAAGTGGGCATCGAGTTTGAACTTCCATCTCCGCGATTCTGGCGAATCGCTTTTCCGCCGTCCGATTGGACTCCTCGCAGCCCCGATGCCAAAGCGCCGACGCCACGTTCGCACGAAGGTAAAGCGCCTCTGAAGAAAGCCGGTGGCTTGCCGGCCGAAGCTGACAAGAAGCTTATAAGAAGTTAGGAGGGCCGTCCAAAGCGGAAGCCGCTAACTTTCCCATTTGTCGCCTATCGTTCCAATTTGGGACTCTTCAGGAATTCACCTCGCCCGCGCGTTCCCGGGAAGCATTTCCAAATCCAAACTCTCCTCACCGCGTGTCGAGATCCACATCCTTGATCGGCAAGTCCCAATGCGCGTCTAGAATCTCGAATCGCCTCTGTTCTTCTTTCTTGTAGGTTTCCTGATCCGGATAGAGCTGCTTGATGAGGGCCGCGCTATCGAAATTGTCATTGGCGATTGCCGCGTTCTTGTAAACGATGGTCACCCGGAAGTCCCAGCGACCGTCTTCGGTGGTGTGGTACCGCGGAGCCACCATGCTCACTTTCAACATGCGTCCCAGTTCCATCTCTTTTTTCAATACCGGGTAATGATTCTTCTTGAACAGTGCGAGGAACTCATCGGCGTGTCCCCATTTAGCCTTGTAGTAGTACTCGATCACAAATGGCTGGCCGTTCCCTTCGCTCGCCGCCGCGCTCTGTGCGGCGCTCGCCCGGTCGTGTCCCGTCCAGAGCACTGCCATCAGCGCAAACAGCGCGATTCCTACCCACCTTATCACGCGGTCATTTCTCATTAGCATAGTTTTCCTCCGTCTGGTCTCCCTGCTAGGCCACCTATCCTAACCTCATTTACACGGGCGCGAACTCTCCTAGTGCTGTTCCAACTTGATGGACCTAAATGAGCGGATACGGTTGAGGGGGGTGGCGCAGGTTGGCAAGTTTCCGGTGGCGGTAGCGGAGATAGGCGTAAAATACGGCGACGCCGAGCCACGTGAGTGGGGTCGTCGGTATTGGCCAAGGTGAAGCGTTTCAAAACGCCGAACTGCGCTTCGATCAGGTTGAGCCAGGAGGCTTCGGTTGGCGTCCGCACGGGCTGAATATGAAGTCGTCGTAGCAAGGCAAGGAAGCGGGGATGATCGTGGACGTTGTGCAGGTTGTCCAGAATCACGAACAGTCGCTTGCGCGGATAATAGTGGCGGAGGTAGCAGAAGGCTTTGCTGATGTCCAAGACCCGTTTGCGACGACGAAACAAGCCACCGAGGCAGTCGGCGTGTACATCATAGAATCCCAGAAACTGTTCCGTTCCTTGCAGACGGCGGTAGGTCGCGCGCATGCGCCAGGGCTGTTTCTGCCGGGCCCAAGCAACACCGCCGACAGGTTTCA
>DATFZQ010000176.1:0-15797 GCA_035314345.1 Candidatus Acidiferrum sp. | reverse complement strand
TATCAGCGGCATTGAGCAGATCGCCCATGCGCCCGCCCGCGCCAAGCACTCCAATACGCAAAGTGTCGTTCGCGCCAAGCACTCGCGTTGACGCCAGAGCGGTAAGCCCGCTCGCAATCAAAAAGCTGCGACGATTCGGTGGATATTCCATGCCGCCCATAGTAACGATTCACGCCTAACGAGGAAAGTGACGAAAATGTTGGCGGGCTTTATGTCGCGATGCCGCCGCGAACCGAAGTCAACGAACGCCATAAAAGCAACGCCCGACTGCCGAGCCCTTGTTTTCGCCTCGCAAGAGACCTTGTATGATTCAAAAGTAAGCCAAAGGAAGTATTGACTTACATTCCGAGCCAAAGTATACTTATCCTCAGCAGGACTACCAATGAAAACCGAACTCTCCACCGTCACCACCAAAGGCCAGCTAGTCATCCCCGCAAAACTCCGCCGCAAGTACGCCATCCGCGAAGGCACGCAAGTCGCGTTCGTCGAAGAAGAAAACCGCTTGGTCCTCCAGCCACTCACGCCGGAGTTTGTCCGCAGCCTCCGCGGATCCCTAAAAGGTGATCCATCCGCGCTAAAAATTCTCCTCGACGAGCGCAAACGGGAGCGAGAGCTATGAAGCGAATCGTTCTCGACGCCAGTGCTGTCATGACCTTCTTCGAAAACCGCCCCGGCGCGGACAAGGTCGAGGAACTCATCCATCTCGGCGTTGCAGGCAAACGACAGCTGCTAATGTCTGTAGTCAACTGGGGCGAAGTCCACTATTCCACATGGCGCGCTCACGGCCCCGGCGTCGCGCGCAAAATCATCGAAGACATTGCCCAGCTCCCCATCGAAATCGTCGACGCCAACCTAGACTTGACCCGCGCGGCGGCCGAACTCCGCGCCAACCAGAAACTCCCCTACACCGACTGCTTCGCCGCCGCCCTGGCTGCCCACCGCAAAGCTTCCCTCGCGACAAGTGACCGAGACTTCGCCACCGTCGAAAAAAAGATCGATATCCTCTGGACCATCGGGTAGTTGACCTGCGGGTACCCCAGACGTCGCTTTTACGTCTGGGGCTTTTGACTTTTTCACACATTTCCACAGTCATATCAAATTAGTTAGCCCCGCCCAACTCCTTAAAATCCTTCAACTTCCGCAAGCCCCGTTCGAATACCAACTAAGTAACTCAAGAAACTATTGACAATCGGTAACTATTTCTGCTATCACTCCCTATGATCGTCGCCAACCCCACCCTGTCCTCTCTACTCCTTCTTGAACTCTGTATCCTCTCCGCGTTCTGGGCCCTCACCCGTCTTGTTTTGTCGCTCCGGCGCCACTCTTTGCAGCAGTTCGTATCAGTCTCAATCCATAGATCTTACGCCTTCTTTGTTTTCATACTCTTACGCACTCTTTTGCACCGTCAAAAATGCTATCTCCAATCGTTTCATGCTCTTCCGCACTCTTTGCACAAAACACCCGGGGTGGCGGCGGGGCTGCCCTCGTTCTTTGAATCCATTCCTCGCTTCAACCACTGTTTTACCTCTAATTCCCATAGAATCACATTCTTCGCATACCCCCACCCTTTAACTCCAATCAAATCAAATCTTTGCAGAAACACGGGGGAGGGGCCCAGGAGGGGCCCCCTCCCTAGCGCAAGCCTCGTCTTCCCTCTCTAGGATCTCTCCGCCTACAACTTTCAAATTTTCAACCTTCAGCCCTCAAACGCTTCTACTCACCACTCGCTACCCACTACTCACTTCCTATCCCTTGAAACCCCCGCTCCAAATGGCGCATCCTTATACATGTACGTGCAAGAAAGGCCCGGCGGCCCGGGAACCCAGGTACCAACCATGCGCCGCTTCCTGATTGCTATTGCTTCCCTCGCGGTTCTCCCCGCGATCGCTACCTCGCAACGCGGAGGAATGGGAGCCGGGATGGCTCGCCCGGCGATGGCTGCCCCTGCCCCGCATGTCGCGATGCACGCTTCACCATCCAGTGGAACTCACATTAGCTCGGGAACGGCAAGCCACGCCTTCCTAGGGTATCCCCGTTTCGTGCGCACGCGCTCAGGCGCAATTGTGGCTCGGCCGTCAATGCGCATGAATGGCACAGTTCGGAATAATGGATCCGTAGGCTCTGGACGGGCTTTGCTTTCCGAGGACAATGTCCCAGGGCTAGGGTTTGACTACGCGCACGTCGCGGCAGTCCATCCGCATGGAATTAACAACCGGAACCGAGCGTTCGTCGGGACGTACTTCCCGTTTTTTTACGGCGGCGGATACTACATGCCGCTCTCTTCCGATGATATAGAAGACGCGCCGGCGGCCGAGGTGCAACAGGCCGATACCGGCGAGCAGGAAGCCCTGCGAACGGTTTACAGAGACCGCCCTGCGGGACCGTCGCGTGACAATGTGCCAGCGCCACAGTCAGCCGCCGAGCAGGAAGCGGAACAGTATGTGTTTGTGCGCCGCGATGGAACGGTCTTTTTTGCGGCGGCCTACGCTTGGGAAAACGGAACGCTCCGCTACATCACCAGCGAGGGATTACGCCACACCGTGACCACCGACAAGCTCGATTTGGATGCTACGCAACAGTTCAATGAACTGCGCGGCCTGACTTTCCGCTCGCCCGTCTGATTTTTCTCATGCGTGACAAGATTCGTCGCTCCGCCGGCTCACAAGGCCCGTCGTCAATCGCTTTCCCCGCGACCAAAATTTATTTCTTCACGGGCTCAGGCATGACGTAGCCCGAAACGGCTGGAAGTCCAGCTCTCTCAAGCTGGACGGTTGTGTGATCAATCTTAAATTCCTTCGCCGCCTTTTCCTGAATCGCCCTCAACAACTGCTCGCATTGATCCAAGTGCATGTCCGGAATTCGCGCGTGGAGGCTCAGCGCGTTGTGGCCTCCGCCGAGCGACCAGATGTGCACATCATGAACTTCTTGCACGCCTTGCACGGTCAGGATAGCGCGCGCTACTTCCTCGACGCGCATCTCCCTCGGCCGCCCTTCCAGCAGGATGTGCGACGACTCGCGCAGAATGCCGATGCTGGACCACAGCACGAGAAGTCCGATGGCGATACCGAGAAGCGGGTCGATCCACAGCGCGCCGGTCATTCGAATGGCGATAGCCCCAACAATGATGGCGATATTTGAGAGAGCGTCGCCGAAGTTATGAACCAATATGCTGCGCAGGTTTAGATCCTTGTGGCCGCGAACGAGGGCGAGTGTGATGCCACCGTTGACGGCGAGCGCCGCGAGCGACGTCCAGATCATCCAGCTTTCGACGACGTGGACGGGGGAGCGGAATCGCTCGACGGCTTCGTAGCCTAGCCATAGCGACAGCAAGACGAGTAGCAGCGCGTTAGTGAACGCGGCGAGAATGCCAGCGCGGTGATAACCGTAAGTCTTTTCGCTGTCGGCGGGACGCTCGGCCCAACGCATGGCCAGCCAGGAAATGCCGAGGGCGGGAACGTCGGAGAGATTGTGGACAGCATCATTCAGTAGAGCGACGGATCTGCCGAGGACGCCGCCGAAGATTTCCGCGACAACCAATCCAAGAGTGGCGACCATGGCCCAGCCGAGGACCGACGGCCGCAATGGCGGATGTTTGTGGCCGTGATGGGAGTGCCCGTGCGGATGGTGCACGTGGCCATCATTGTGGCCGTGCTCGGGGTCGTGGTTATGATCGTGGGAGTGGTCGTCCATCCGGTCCATCCGCTCCATTTTACGCGCTTGAGGCAACCCATGCAGCCTTTGGCCTGACACAAGGACTGCAAACACGACAGGCAGGAATGCCTATCTTACAAAGCAGCCCTCTCGGGCTTAGTGGGAAGTTTGACACGTCCCCGCCGCGAATTCATTGACGCATTTCCCCGCGGCTGCCAACATCGAACTAGTTTCGCCTTCCGCTTAAAAAGCGGCGGGAATGGCCTACGCACCGGGTGTGCGCTGAGGGACATGACGGCTCCCATTACAAAACTAAGTTTCTGGGGTGTTCGAGGGTCGACGCCGACGGTGGATCCTGCCACCTGGCGTTACGGCGGAAACACGCCGTGCCTCGAACTTTCCGCGCCGGACGGCACGCAATTTATTTTGGATTGCGGGACCGGGCTGCGCATGCTGGGCAGCCGCTGGGGAACGCCGAACGGCGGCGGAAATCCCGAGACGCACATTTTTGTGACGCATTACCACTGGGATCACATTCAAGGGATTCCGTTTTTCTCTCCGCTCTATGCGGAGAACAACGAGTTTCATTTTTATAGTTTCCGGTCGAAGTTTTTGGGGCGCGACAGCTTGAAGCAGGTGTTCGAAGCACAGATGGCGCTGCCGTATTTTCCCGTGGACATGTCGGCGATGAACGCGAAGAGGAAGTTCAAGGAAGTGGAAGGCGGAGATACATTCAATATTCGGGAAAATAAAATTACGGCGAAGTGGTTGAACCATCCCCAGGGATGCCTCGGGTTTCGCATCGAGACGCCAGCGGGAACGGTGGTTTACGCGACGGACAACGAGCCGGGCGATCCGAAACTGGATGAGAATTTGCGGGAACTGGCGGCGGGCGCGGACATACTTATTAATGATGCGCAGTTCACGCCAGAGCAGTTGAAGACGACGCGCAAGGGCTGGGGGCATTCGTCTTGGAAGGAAGGCGTGAAGCTGGCGCGCGAAGTTGGCGCGAAGACGCTGGTGCTGTTTCATCACGATCCGGACTCGACAGACCGCATGGTGGATTCGATTTTGCGGCAGGCGCGGGAAGAGTTTGATTCCGTGTTTGCGGCCAGCGAAGGCATGGTGATTACGCTGGGGTCGACAGGGGACAATGTGCAGGCGCACATGCCAGGGGCGCGCACGTCCTTGCGGCGAGAGGCACAGTTCCGCGCGAAGGTTACGGGAGTGACAGAAGACGGCAAAGAGTTCCAGGAAGAGACCGTCGTGCGGGATATTTCTTTGCAAGGAGCCTTGATTTCACTGCAGAACATTCCGCAATTGCAGTCGGAATTGCAAGTGACCATGGAGACGCCCGGCAAAGATGGTTTGCAATCCTCGATGCGCTTGAAGGGATATGTGGTGCGCATCGATGCGGGCGCGGAGAAGGGGCAGATCGCGGTTGGAGTCGTCTTCACAGATTAGGTCGCTATAAAAAGCTTACAATATGGCGCAGGAGGCTGCGATGGAGAACGTGTTCCGGGACCTTCGGTACGCGCTGCGGAGCCTTGCGAAGGACCAGAAGTTTGCGTTTGTGGCAGTGGTTGCACTGGCGCTGGGGATTGGCGCGAGCACTGTGGTCTTCAGTGTTTTTTACAATTTGCTGTTCAATGCGATTGCGGCGAAGGATGCTGGGCGGCTAGTGGTGCCGGTGGTGGCGGTTCTCGAAAAACCCGGTTATGCGGGTTACGACTACCAGTTGTGGATCAATTGGGCTGACTTGGAATATTTGCGGGAACACAATCGACTTTTCGAGAATTTGGTGGGATCTCACAGCGGGATTGCGGCGGTGCAGTATGGCGCGCGGATGTACCAGCTTGAGAATGGCCACGTGTCGCCAGATGCGTTCGATTTCTATGGAGTGGCGCCGATGCTTGGGCGCGGGATTGTTGCGGAGGACGGGAAGCCGGGAGCAGCACCGGTTTTTGTGATGAGTTATCGAACGTGGAAAGGCGAGTTTGGCGGAGAGACGGGGATTATCGGGAAAGGCTTTCTTATCGAAGGCGAGCCGGCGACGCTGATCGGCGTGATGCCGGAGCCGTTTCGTGGATTCGGAGTGACACAGGAATTCTGGGTGCCGGTGGGCGAGGCGCAGAGGTTGGCGGAAGCCGAAAAGAGTAGGAACGTCAACGTCCTGGCGCGTGTGAAGCGGGGCGTCACGTTTGCAGCAGCATCCGCGGAGATAGATGTGCTGGTGAAGCGGCTGTCCGCGATGCATCCAGATCGTGACGCCTACCCCGAGAAGCTCGCGGCGCGAGTGGTGGCAGCGAACGATTATTTGATGGGTCCCTCCGGGGCGGCCACGGTTTTCAATTCCAAGATTGATTTGAAAAGCATTCTTTACGACTTGCTGGCAGCGGTGCTGCTGCTGCTGTTGATTGCGTGCAGCAACGTGGCCAACCTGCTGCTGGCGCGAACAACCGCGCGGGAAAAGGAGATGGCGGTGCGGTCGGCGCTGGGCGCTTCGCGTTGGCAGATCGCTAGGCAGCTCTTGATGGAGAGCTTAGTTCTGGCTCTGTCCGCGTGCGCGGCAGGATGCGCTGTGGCGTGGGTGGCCATGAAGGCGGTGGACGCAACCATTCATCAAAAAGCCTGGGCCCACATGAGCGGAGAAGCCGTGGTTGGGCTGAATGGGCCGGTTCTACTTTTTGCGCTGGGAATTACGTTGTTGACGACCGTGGTTTGCGGTGTGGTTCCGGCGTTGCGGGCAACGAGGCGCGATTTGCAGCCGCAACTCGTGGGGGGCGCTAAAGGAGCGGGAGGCGGGGTGCAGCACGGGAAGGTCCGCGCAGGGCTGGTGATCGGGCAGGTGGCACTCTCCATCGTGTTGCTGATTGAAGCGGGGTTGATGATGCGCAGCCTGTACAAGCTCACGCACATCGATCTGGGATTCAACGCGAAGAATATTCTCGTCGCCGCGTTCGCGCCGAGCCGAAAGAGCGATCAGTTGCCTGACCGGGCGCTGATGACTTCGGAGGAGGGGCATGCGCGGTTCCAAAGAGCGGTCGAGAAGATCAGACAATTGCCGGGAGTGGCGAGCGTTGCGGTGAGCAATACGATTCCGGGTTATGGTCCGTCGGCAGGCCCGAGAGTCGGTACGCCGGGCGAGACGCGAGACGTGGAAGCAGGAATGAACGAGTGCGATGAGAACTGCCTGGACACGCTGGAGATGCGGCTGATTACCGGCAGATGGCTTTCGCGCGCCGAGGTACAAACGAGACAGGTGGCGGCGGTAGTCAATGAGAGCTTAGCGCACGCCCTGTTTGGAGAAACGAATCCCGTTGGGAAGCAACTGGAAGTCAAAGGCTTCAAAAGTAAGTTCTATCATTCCACCGCGAGTTTGCCGGAAAACCCGGTCTTCGAAATTGTTGGAGTGGTGGGCGACACGAAAAATGCCGGGCCACAGGCGCCGGTGTTTCCGATGGCGTTCATCCCGCCAATGATTACGGGAGACTTCATTCTGCAGGTGAGAACGAAAGTCGAGCCCGGATCGATGATGCACGCGGTGCAGGAAGCGGTGTGGTCGGTGGATCGAGGAGAAGTGTTCTGGGTGTTCGGTCCACTGGCGGAGTCTCTCGAGCAGCATACCTACGCGACGCCGGAGTTTGGCGTGAGCTTGTCGGGGCCGCTGGCGGGGATTGCGCTGTTGCTTGTGGTGATTGGAGTGTTCAGCGTGATGGCGTATACGGTGTCGCTGCAAACGCAGGAGATCGGAGTGCGAATGGCGCTGGGGGCGCAGCAGGGGGAGATATTGCGGATGGTGCTGCGCACGGGATTTGTGCTGATTGCTGGGGGGATTTGTATTGGGGTGCTGGCGAGTTATGGGCTGACGCGATTTCTGGCGAGCCAGATTTGGGGAGTTTCGGCGACGGACCCGTGGACGTTTGGAGCGGTCGTGGCGCTTGTGGTGGGAGTTGGATTGGCTGCGTGTTACTTGCCGGCGCGACGGGCCGCGAGTGTCGACCCGCTCATTGCTCTGCGATACGAGTGAGGGCCGGACGCGCCGCGGTGAGCTACAATCTTGGCCTTATGTCTACCTCTGGTTCGCGAACTCCAAATTTTGTTCCTGCGAGTGTTTTGGATAAGAGACAGCCGTCGAAGGTGGCGCTGATCCGCGGATTGGTGCGGCAAGCGCCGTTTGTGGCTAAGAATTTTGGGCTTTATTTTCGGAATGGGTGGCGGCGGCACGTTTTGCACACGAATGTGGTGGCGCCGTATGCGGTGACGTTCTACGTGACGCACAAATGCAATTTGGCTTGCTCGTATTGCACGCAGAAGGAGCCGGACGTTTTCAGCGACGAGCTGTCGACCGGAGAGACGATCCGGTTGTTGCGGCGGATTCGCAGAGAGACGGATTCGATTGTGATTACTGGCGGTGAGCCGACTTTGCGGGCGGACATCGAGGAATTGGTGGACGCGGCGCGGTTTTATTGCAAGTTCCGGTCGGTGCTTTTGATCACGAATGGGACTTTGCTAGATCGCAAGCCAGGGATTTTGCGGGCGGTGACGGGGTTGGTGGTGAGCCTGGACGCGCTGGCGGCTGATCCGTCGAATGCGCTTTCGAAGCCGGCGGCGCTGCCCAAGGTATTGCAGAATTTGGCGATGGCCAAGGAAGTTTTGGGAAGTCCGCAGCGGATTACGATCAGCACCGTCATCGAGGAATGGAACATCGGGGAAGTGGAAAAATTGCTGGACTGGTGCGGCGCGGAAGGATTCGTTTTTGCGGCGCAATCGGCGCAGATGGAAAAGATGCCGAATCTGAAGCTGCTGCAGAATCCGAAGTATCAGGCGCTGGTGGATACGATTATCGAGCGGCGGCGCAGCGGGTCGCAGCCGATCAACGGAACGCCCCGGACCATTGAGACGCTTTTGCGATTCCGGGATTTTCAGTGTTATCCGACGATGTTTCCGCGGGTGTATCCGAATGGGGATGTGTTTTATCCGTGCGAGCCGTTGAGAAAAGTGGCGGGGAATTTGTTGCGGCATGGATCGCTCGCGAAAATATTTTCGCGAGGGCGCAAGATGTACGGCGATATTCCTCCTTGCCAGGGGATTTGCTATTTGTTTGGGAATGTTTTGTCGCATTATTACGTGAATGATTTTTGGGGGTTGGCGGGGGATTTTGTGCGGTGAGGGGAATCGAACGGAAATAGACTTTACATGCACAGAGTTCCGGTAGCGAGAGATTAGGCTAGTTCAGGTCGGAGATTTTTTTGTCGAGGTGAGCGAGAGCGGCTTCGAGAGACTTGCGATGATTGGGGTTTGTTGCGGCGTCGAGGTCGTGCGCAATCCTGATGCGGGATAGCTGCAGGTCTTTGCGCTCCTGTTCACGGCGCAGCTGTTCAGGGCTCTTGGTGTTGTTGCCGTAGTGACCCTTGGGAGCCTGGCCGGACTCGACCTGGGATTCCACGTCTTTGCTTTCCCATCCTCGCGCCATACTGGTAGTTTGACACATTTTGCAGCAGGTGCGGGGGTTTATGAGAGAAAAACTTCGAAGGGCTGAGGTGTGCCGGTGAAGCTAGAAGTGCTGGGCTGGTGCGGCGCTACTCGGCTGCGCGATAGATGATTTTACCGGCGCGCAGCGTGTATTTGGCGTGGGCCAGCGCTCGGAGGTTTATGGCAGGATCTTGATGCAAAACGGCTAAATCGGCATGAAGGCCAGCGGCGATGCGGCCTAGTTTGTTGGCGTCGCCGAATCGCTCGGCGGGATTGGTCGTCAGAGAGGCGAGAATCTGAGGAAACGTCATACCTGCTTCGGACATTAAGGCGTATTCCGCAGTGGGATCGTATTCGACGGCGCCGAGGTCTGTGCCGAAGAGGACGGTTCCGCCTGTTGCAACCCAGGCACGCAGTTGGCCGATTTCTGTGTCGGTTACTTTTTCTTGAGCAGAGAGACGGTCGTGGCGCATGTAGTACTTCCACAGAGTGAGTGTGGGCGTGAGCGCTACGCGGCGTTCCTTCATCGTGGTTAGGAGCGCTTCGTCCCATGGGCCGGAGTGCGGAGTGGTGTGAGCGACGATATCGACTCCACCGCGAACCGCGGTGAGTACATCTGCCGCGTTATTTGGGTGAACGAAGACGGGTTTGCCCGCGCGATGGGCTTCGTTGACAGCGGCTTGGAACACGTTTTCCGGAAGAGGCGCGCAGCGTGGAGCGGAGGCGAAGATTTTTATTCCGTCGACGCCTGCGTCAAGGAGCTTCTTTGCAGCCGCTGCGGCCTGTGCGGCGTCGGCGATTTCGGGAGCCGGCAATTTCATAACGCCCATCATGCCGAGGACTTGGTCTGAAGGCAGGGCGCCAGGAGGAACGAGGCCCTCGCCCGTCGAACGGATTTTTGGGCCGGGGACTTCGCCGGAATCGATACGGTCTCGAAGGCGGCGCGTGTTTTCCCAAACGGAGCCGGTGTCAAAGACACTAGTGAAGCCGTAGCGGGCGAGCATGTCCTGAAGCTGGCGGCTGAGCTCAGGCGCAGGGATGGCTGCTACATCGGCCCACTTGCGTTCGAAGAAGTGAACGTGACTGTTCCAGAGGCCGGCGGTGATGGTGAGGCCGAAACAGTCGAGGACACGAGCGGTTTCGGGAAACTGCATCTGCGCTCTGCTGCCCACGGACACGATCTTTTCGCCCTGGATGAGGACAACGGCGTCGCGTATGGGTGTTTCTGTCGGGCTGACGTAAATGGTGGCGCCCACCAGAGCGGTATATTCGCTTGGGGAGTTTGGTGGCGTGTTCACAGGGGCGTCTCCCAGAATGCGGCCGAGTGGGACATTTTAGCTCAGCCGCTGGCTAAGCGCTGGCGGCGCGGCTTTTTGGCAAAATGGGAAGCGGAGAGTGCATCACGCTGCCGAGGGTGCTCTCGGCAACGCGAGCGAAGTGCTCGGCAAAGACGCCCTGGTAGAAGAATTCGGCGGCGTTATCCGACCAGCGAACCTGCAGAATCCAGCGATCCTTTTTTTGCAAGGCATTCGCCGAAATGACCTCGGCGGCAGGAATGACTACGAGCGGTTGGAAGTGTGCATCGAGCGCCCAGATTTGCTCCGCGCCGACAAAAAGTTGGACGGGCGCCGGCGCGGCGTTGCCCGACTGATATTTTCCGCCGTTTACGATGACCAGCGCGCCAAGTTCGAGCGCTTTGTCGTCGGCAACGTTGCGCGGGTTGGCGGGAGGCAGCAGGATGGCCGCAAGAAACATGCCAAGACCAGCGATGGCGGCAAGCCAGCTATTCCAAAGGCTGAGTGGCAGGATGACAAGCGCGGCGCCTGCGAATCCAAGAAAAACGCGGAAGGCCATCCAGGATTGAGCGTTGCGGCGTATGTGGAGAAGCTTTGGAATAAGAAGCACGGCGGCAAAGAGGGCGCCGATCATCAGGTTGCGTAGACGCGCACCTGTTCCTTCGTGTGACGATGCGGCAGTGGTTGGGGCCGTGCTCATCTTGCTTACTTGTCCTATCTGCTTACTTAGAGTATGCGGCGCGCCTCAAGGTTTCAACGAATCTATCTCGCGCATGCGGGCAAAGGCGCGGCGGACGTGGGGAATGGTGATGGAGCCGCCGACGATCAAGGCGACGTTCAAAGCGTCAGTCACTTCATCGCGCTTCCAGCCCTCTTCACCGCAGCGAACCAGGTGATAGGTGATGCAGTCGTCGCAACGCAGAACGGCCGAGGCGACCAGGCCCATAAGTTCCTTGGTTTTCGTGCCGAGGGCACCGGGCTCATACGCCTGATGATCGAGAGCGAAGAACCGCTTCATGCCGAGGTGGCCGCAATTGAGAATTTCTTCGTTCAAATCGGCGCGAGTGCTCTGAAAATCTTCAAGGCGGTCTGCCATGGTTCCTCCGAAAGTGGAGCGATTATTATGGACTAAATCAGATTAGTTCGGCAGGACGCGGCCGGGGCGCGCGCCGGTGGCTTTGCCGGCGTCCCAAACGAGTGCGCCATTCACGAAGACTTTTTCGATGCCGGTTGGGAGCTCGAACGGATTCTGGAACGTGGACCGATCAATGACCGTAGCGGGATTGAAGAGGACGAGGTCCGCGAAAGCGCCTTCGCGAAGCACGCCGCGATCTTTCCAGCCCAGGCGCTGCGCGGGTAGCGCAGTCATTTTGCGAACGGCTTCCGGCAGCATGAGCCATTTCTTTTCGCGGACGTAAAGGCCAAGCACGCGGGGGAAAGTGCCAGCGCCGCGCGGATGCCGCGAGCCGATGCCGCCGTCGCTCGCGACCATCACCCAGGGCTGCTGGTAGAACGCTTTAATGTCGCCCTCGACCATGGATTGCCCGATGACCTCGGCTTCGGTGTTGGCGGCGTCGCCTTCGCGGATGATACGGATGTACATCTCGACTGGAGAAATGCCGCGCTGCGCAGCGAGGTCCTCGATGGTGTGGTTTTCATACGCAGCGTTTGGGGGGAATTCGACGATGGTGACGTGCGACGGTCCGCCAACATCTGAGAGGGCCTTTGCGACGCTCTTGGGGTCTACATATTGTTTGTCCGGCACAAGGACTTTGATGTTCGAATGCCACGCGTCGTACGGATAGCAATCGGCGAGAAAATCGAGGCCGCGCCCGCGGGCCGCTTCAATCACGCCGATATATTGCGGAGCTTTGCCCCACACGCCCACGGTGCCGAGCTTGATGTGCGAGTGCTCGACGGGAATGTGGGCGCGCTCGCCGATGGCGATCTCCTCGTCCAAAGCTTGGAAGGAGAGGTCTGCCTCGTCGCGAATGTGCGTCATGTAAAAGCCGTGGAGCTTTGCAGCAGCGGTGGCGAGAGCGACGACTTCGTCCGTAGTGCTGTAGGTGCCCATGTCATATTCGAGTCCGCTGGAAAGGCCAATGGCACCCTCGCGCATGCCCTGATCAACGAGCTGGACCATTTTGTTGATTTCCGTCGGTGTTGAGGCACGCTCGTAATCCTTGCCGAGGACTTGTTCTCGAACGGTGGCGTGGCCGACGAGGACGGCCAGATTGAGGGATGAAGGGTTTTTGCGCCGCGTAGCAAGCCAGGGGGCGATGGGCCAAGGCGAATCGCCATCGGGGCCGAGAATGACCGTAGTGATGCCTTGGGCGATCTGACTTTCCGCGAGCGGATCTTTCTCGAGGCCTTCCGTGGAATGATTGTGAATGTCGATGAAACCAGGGGCGAGGACGAGACCCTTAGCGTCAACGACAGACTCGCCTTTCATCGGCTTGAAGTTTCCGACGTTGACAATACGGTCGCCGGAGATGCGGACACTGAGCTCGCGCAGAGCGGCACCGGTGCCATCGGCGACCTGCGCATTGATGATAACCGTCGAGGGTGATTTATCCTGCGAGCGCGCGAGCGCGGAGACGAGAGCCATGGCGAAAAACAAAAGGATGCCCAAGTGCCGGGCAATGCGAAACATCGGTCTTCCTCGAAAAAACGTCAGAGCATAGCGTTCCATGCCTCACCTATATAACAACGAGGAGCGCGGAGGGAAGGAGAAGACTGTTGAACACGTCATTCGGTGGTTGCGGCGAGAGCTTTCTCCGCCAATTCTTTAGCGCCGGGCTTGCCCGCCAAAATTAGATTCGCCCATTCGGCGCCGACCTGCGAAAGGCGCACAGCCTCACTAGTGAGGGATTCTGGCCCACCGGAATCGTTGCCGCCAAAGTAGATGCGGTCCATCGGATGGGCGGCCGCAATGCGATTCTTTGTGTATTGCCCGGGCACAGACATGAACATGGGATGGCCGCGTCGATAAATGCGAACTTCGATGGGATCGACGTTGAATTCCGGCAGAATTTTCTGGAAATCGGTGAGAACGCGCGCCGCGAGGGTCTTGCAGTTTGTTTCGTCGAGGAGAGTGGAACGGAATTCTTCGCGCAGCGGGGTATAGAAGGTGAGGATGTTGTTTTTTTGTTTGTAGCCGGGATTGTTGCGGACGGTCCAGTCAGCGACGATGAAGTCGGTGAAGGAATTGCCAGGGCACCAATTGTCGTAACCGCGACTGTAGACGGGCTTGTCGAAGATAAGGTTGACGACCGGGTAGGGAGCGAAGCGCGTGCGGCGCATCGCGGTTCGCTGTTCAGCAGGCAAAGCTTGAACGATGCGCGAGGTGATGTGTTTGGGCGTGCACATCAGTACGGCTTTTGCGGCAACGGTCGTGAGTTTTCCTTCGCGGAAATAAGTTACGTTTACCGCGTCTTTCTCTTGAACGACGGCGACGACCGTGGCCTCACCATGCATGCGGTCTTGGTATTTCGGCTGGAGAACTTCGACGAGTTTGTGGGTAATACAGCCGAGACCTCCGGGCAAAATCGCGCGTTTGCCGTCGCCGCTGGTGAAAAGATCGTTGGCGTTGTAAAGGCCGACGTACGCGGAAGTGTCCGGCGTGGTGGCGCCCCAGTTCGAAGGGCCGTAAATGTCCCACCATTGCTGAACTTCTGGAGCATAGTCGGCGGTAAATTTTGAGAAGGGCAGCGCGTCCAGCTCTGCCATGCGCTCATTAATTTTCATTTTCAAAACGTCTTCCCGGAATTTCAAGAAGCTGGCGACGACTTCCTTGGCGTACGGAAGCTGCGTGATTCCCGTTTTCCAGGTGTCCGGCACGTACGTTTTGTTCACGAGCGTGGGATCGGGCATGTTGACCATGGGGAGTTTCAGACCGATCTCGGAGGCGAGCTGGTCACCTTCATCGCCGTGATAAGCGTAGGCCGAGCCGGTGGCGAAAGGCTGTCCGTCGTATTCTTCTTCGTAAGCGTTGCCGCCGAAGTGATCTTCCTTTTCCAGCAGAAGCCAGTCTTTGCCGCGAAGAAAATAGGCGGCGGAAAGACCGGCAACGCCGCCACCGACGATCACGATGTCGGCTTTTGCCGTGGCGGCGGGCAGATCGAAGTGCTGACCGTCGCGGACCTGGTGGCAGATTTCGAAATGTTCGCCATCGACGAAAGGCGCGCCGTTCGGTTTGGAAGCTGACGGCGCGGAATCCGGCGCAGGCAGGAGTGCGGCATCGACTGGGCAGCCAGATGCAACCGAGCCTGCAACGACGTATCTGATAAATTCACGGCGCGAGTGCGGCATTTGCCCTCCCATGGGCGCTAAGGCCTTTCAAGTACCTGTCGTGCTTCCGAGCCGACGCTGCGCATACGTATCCGATACCAGATGATGATAAGCGCAACAGAAACGGCAAAAATCAGAGTGGACACGGCGTTGATCTCCGGCGTGATGCCGCGGCGCAAGCGGCCCCAAATCTCGAGGGGGAGCGTGTTGTCGCGCCCGATCAGGAAAAAGGTTACCGCGATTTCGTCCATCGAAAGCGTGAAGATGAGCAGCCCGGCAGCTATCAGCGCGAGCTTGAGATTCGGCAGCGTGATGCGCCAGAAAGTTTGCCATGGCGTGGCGCCGAGATCGAGCGAGGCTTCTTCTTGAGCGCGGTCCGTTTTTTGGAGGCCGGCGAAAAGTTCGGTCGTGGCTACGGAAATGAGCGCTGTGCCGTGGCCGAGAAAAACAGTCAGCAGGCTGAGCTGAAAGCCGGCAAGTACTGCGAACATTAGCAATGAGAGACCGGTGATGATACCGGGAAGAATGAGCGGGAGAAGAACGAGCCGGCGGAAGAGAGCTTTGCCGGGGAAGCTGGCGCGATCGAGCGCAAGTGCGGCGAGCAAACCCAACGTTAAAGAAAGAGCGACGGCGCCGCTGGCGACGATGAGGCTATTGATCACGGAGTCCCAAATGGGGCCGTCGGCAAAGAGCTGGCGATACCAATCGAGCGTGAGATGCTGCGGTGGAAAGCCCCCGACGCCGTCGCGATTGAAGGAATAGAGAATGAGCACAACGAGAGGCAGATAGATGAAGGCAAAGACGAGCGCGGCGTAAATCGCGAGCAAGGGAGAGCGGCGAGCTCGGGATTTGCGGCTCATTTGAAGGACCAGAGTTTTTCGAGGTGGTGGGTGAAGAAGAGCAGCGAAAGAGTGATGAACAGAATGCAAACGGAAATCGCTGCGCCGAGCGGCCAGTCGTAGACCGCGCCGAAAAGGGTTTGCACGATGTTGGCGATCATGGTGCCGGAAGAGCCGCCGACGAGAAGCGGCGCGAGAAAATCTCCGAGGGAGAGAACGAAGGCGAACGTGGCTCCGGCGAGAAGCC
>DATFZQ010000175.1:0-59621 GCA_035314345.1 Candidatus Acidiferrum sp. | reverse complement strand
GAGGAGAAGCGGGCTAATCTGAGTGGTCCAGACAAGGTCGACGATTTCCTCGTGGGTGAGCACAGAGTAGGCCGACGAACCACTGGCGCACAGAAGCAGAATGACCAAGAGTGCGACCACGCGGATACCAGAGACACACGCGTCAATGGAAGCAGCACGCTGCGAAATGCGAATCCTATTTTGTTCTTCTGAGTTCATGAACAAGTTTCTTAGCTTCTTTCATTCTCTCTTTATAGAAAGACGGGCTGATCAGGACCTTTTTCGTTCCCAGAAGCAAATCAGTTTTAATCCCGCGCTTCGATAAGAACAAAGAAAGCGCCAGATAGGTCTTGATCTCTTTCTCGAGAAACTGGATTGCATGTTGCCTGGATTCATCCATCACTTACCTCCCGCCCGAGAGGAGCGGCAAAGACTAAATGCGGCCGAGGAGCACGAGAATTACGACGATGACGAGAATGAGCCCCAAGCCTCCGGTCGGCCTATAACCCCAATCCCTGCTGTGCGACCATCGTGGCAAGGCTCCGAAGAGCGCCAAGATTAAAAAGATGATCAAGATAGTTCCAAGCATTGTTTTCCCCTTCCCGAGTGAGACCCACTGACGGTATTGAAACTCCCCGCCCCGGCGACATTTCTATTTCTCGAAAAATTCTCGCGCCGGGTCGGGTGCTATTCAATCAACGAACAAGATCAGAAGCTAAATCACGACGCTGATGGAGAAGCGGGCGCCGGGATAGTACGGGTTGTACATGTAATAGCCGCCATCGACGTAATCGATGTAGACGTCATCGGTGTAATACCAGCCTGATGGCCAAGGTTGTACGAATCCGAACCAAAAGCCGCCGTACTGGAAGCGGGAGTATCCGCCGACCAAAACTGGGTTGCCCATGTGGAAGTCGTGCCCACGGCCAAAATTGGCGTGGAACCGGTCGTCTGGAATTCGGCCGCTGCCCCTGGCACTGAGGCGTAGCGCCGGCTGCGAGCGTTGTGTTGCCATGGCTTGTTGGGTGCGCTGTGGAGCGTGTGAAGAGCTGGCTTGCTGTTGGTGTGCTTGCCCTTGATGTGACTGTTGCTGATGCGCCTGCTGTTGCTGAGTATCGGAATGTTGCTGTTGGTTTGCGAAGTTGCTCTTCTGCTGTTGCTGCTCTTTAGCTTGCTGCTGTTGCTTTTCCGGTGCAGCGTGCTGCTCCTGCTTGGGGGATTTGGCCTGTTGCTGTTGCCTTTCTGGCTTAGCCTGTGGCTCCTGCTTTGGGGCCTTTGCTTGTTGTTCTTGTTTCGGAGCTTTGGCTTGGGGTTGCTGCTTTTCCGGCTTAGCTTGTTGTTGCTGCTTCTGGGGCTTGGCTTCTTCTTCCGGTTTCTCTTGCCGTCCGTTGGCCGGTGCAGCGATTCCGAAAAGCAAAAATAGAGCTGCTGTACTCATTATTGTATTCAGTTTCATGTGATACCTCCATTGCATCTACTTATGCGCTCGTCACTCTGCTGAAATGGTGCACCTAGTGTGTAAGATCGTTGATGGCCATCCGTTCCCCATTCTTCCCTTTGCCACTTATTCAAACGCGTCGGTTATCCGACGCGGATATTCGATAGGGAATGGAACAATCCAAATACGTTGAGGAGCCAGAGTACGACGCAAATGACCACGACTGCGTTCAAGATGGACTTGATACTGCCTGCCATGGGGATGAAGCGATTCACCAGCCACAGGAGGACACCCACTACGATCAGGGCTATGAAAATTTGAATGAGAGGCATAGCTTTTTACCTTTCTGTCTGTGTTGCGAGACACTTCCACGCCGATCCCAAGAATTACTGCCTGCTTTGCCTAGTGCGGAGAACGCGTTGAACTAGTTCGATTCAACGAAGGGCCGGACTACGATCCAGGCGAGCGGTCCGAATGATGTGTTGTTCGATGTCCTCAGCTCTTTTGGGGGTCGAGGTGTTCAAGCTGAAGGGGATGAACTGGCCAACACTACAGTCCTTTTACTGCAAGACAATCTTAGGCGTTACCGAGGGGCATGTCTGTTCACTTGTATACAAATTCGCAGGTTGTGGCCGAGGGAGGGCGGGATTGGCGGTGCGAATCGTGCCCGACGTGAGGGAGATCGCAGTGCTGTCTGAGAATCCTTAAATGTGGCTCGCTAAAAGAAGAGGGGCACGTCGAGCCGTGCCCCGTTTGTTTTCGAGTTGGAAGAAGTGCCAGTCGGAGTTGAACTACGCTCCGCCGAGATACTGGACGTGGACGTAGGTGCCTAGCCGCACGTTGTAGGCGAGGTACCAGCCATCGTGGTCAGGATCCTCGTAGATCACAACCTGATCGGTGCCCCAGTCCCAGTTGTCGCAGAAGCCGAAGTCCGCCGTAGCAACGGTGAAGTAGAAACCGCCGAACCAGAAGCGCTCTCTATTGCCGCCTTGAATGCGCCACACATGGCCTTTACCAAAGCCGCCGGTGAAGTGCCCATGCTCCCACGGATGATCCAAATGATAGTGGGGATCATCGCGGCCGGTATCGTGGCCAACCCACTTATCGTTGGTGTGGACGTGAGGGGCGTCGGGATGTCCATTTTTGTCGGCGTATTTTGGCGGTGCAGGATGCTCAACAGGCTTGGCTGGAGCAGGCCCATGAGACGGAACGTGGCCTCCACCGACGCCGTGAACGGGAGGAGGAGCTTCGTGTTTTTCTTGCGCGAGAGCAGGAACAGAACAGATCAAAAACAGGGCAAGAACTCCTAGCAGTGATTTCATTCGAACCTCCGAGGTGATTTGTATTTCCTCCATACTTGAACCGGGAGTTTTGCAACTTCGTGCCGACCGGGCGGTAGTGCTTACAAGAAATAAAACCCAGGAGCATCGCGAAAGTTGCTTTTGTGAAACTTGAACCGCGGTGAAGCAAGCTAACCCTTAGACGGTTTCTGGCTGGGATTTGGTTACGAATTACAGATTTTTTGAGGCCCGGAAGGCACGGACTACGGCGGCGACGTCACGCTGATCGGCGTCGACTTGGGAGTTGAGGTGACGCATTTCGGCGGCGGAGATTTTGTTGTGTAGATCGGCGAGGGCGGCTCGGAGCTCGGGAAATTTTTCGAGGGCGGCGTGGCGGACGATGGGGACGGCGTCATAGGGCGGGAAATAGTGCAGATTGTCTTCGAGGGCGACGAGGCGGAGAGAGTCGATGAGGCCGTCGGTGGAATTGCCAGCGACAATGTCGACCTGGTGATCGACGAGGGCTCGGTAGAGGAGGCCGAGGTCCATGACATTGGGCGGGGCGGCGAAGTGGAGATTGTAGCCGGCGCTCCAGCCGGGGAAACCGTCGGGGCGTTCGAGAAATTCGTAGCCTACGCCGGCATGCCACTTGGGGGCGATGGGGGCTAGGTCGGACATGGTGCGGAGGTGGAGAGTTTGCGCGTCGTTCTGGCGGACGACCATGGCGAAAGTGTTTTCGAAGCCGAGAGGTTCGGTGAGTTCGAGATTGAATCGTCGGGCGTATTGCTGTTTGACGCGATTGTAGATGGAGGCGGAATTGTCTGTTCCAGGGGATTCGTTGAGAACGGCGGTGAGGGCTGTACCGGTGTATTCGACGTAGAGATCGAGATCGCCGGAGAGAAGGGCCTTGTGGACGAGGAGGGTGCCGCCGAGATTGGTTTTGCGCTCGACGGGGATGTTGGTGCGGGTTTCGATGTGTTGGGCGAGCAGCTCGGCAAGGATGACTTGCTCGGTGAAAAATTTGGAGCCGATGGACAGGTGGGGTTGCGTGGGCTTGCTGCAGGCGGAGACGAAGTAGAGGAGGTTAAGGAACCAAAAGAGGCGAAGGAGTGGGCGGCGCATGTGGAGTCGGCGAATAGGTGGAATTGGGAATTTAACACAGAGGTCACAGAGAACACAGAGATGAGGAAGAGAATGCGATGAAAAGATCAGACGACTTTGAGGCGGTGTTCGAGTTGGCCGAGGAGTAGGTCGGCGAAGATGGCTAGGAGAGCGGCGGGGATGGCACCGGCCAGGATTACGGAGTCGTTGACCATGGCGACACCGCGGAAGATGAAAGTGCCGAGGCCGCCAGCGCCGATGGCGGCTGCAATCGTGGCTACGCCGATGGTGATGACGGTGGCGGTGCGTATGCCCGCCAGGATGACGCTGAGGGCGAGTGGGAAGCGGACACGGAGGAGAATTTGTGTGGTGGTCATGCCCATGGCTTCGGCGGCTTCCAGGATGGCGGGGTCGATGCCTGTGAGTCCAACATAGGTGTTACGAAGGATGGGGAGGAGTGCGTAGAGAACCAGAGCGACGATGGCGGTGCGGCGGCCGATGCCGCCGATGAAGGGGATAGGGATTAGGAATCCGAAGAGAGCCAGGCTGGGAATGGTTTGAAATATGCTGGCAATGCCTAAGGCGATGGCGCGGAGGTGGCGATGTTGCACAATGAGCATGCCTAGGGGCACGGCGAAGGCGATGGCAAAGGCCATGGCGATAACTACGAGAGTAAGGTGGTCGAGCGTGGCGCTAAGGATTTCGGAGCGATGATCGAGGAAAAAACTCCACAGGCTCATTGAGAGACTCCGCTCAGGATGGCGAGAGATGCTGTGAAGGCGTGAACTTCGGGATGGTCGAGGCGGAGAAAGTCTTGGGGAGGAGCGAGGGCGACCAGGCGTCCCGCTTGGAGAAGAGCGATACGCTGGCCAAGAAGAATCGCTTCGCGGATGTCGTGCGTGACGAAAACGATGGTTTTGTTGAGGCGGCGAGCGAGGGCACAGAATTCACGCTGAAGTTCGGCACGGGTGACGGGATCGAGAGCGCCGAACGGCTCATCCATAAGTAGGATAGGCGGGTCAGCCGCGAGGGCGCGTGCGACACCCACGCGTTGGCGTTGACCGCCAGAAAGCTCGCGAGGGTGGCGGGCGGAAAACTCGGCGGGGTCGAGACCTACTAGGCGCAATAGTTCTTCGACGCGGGCGGCAATTCTTGCAGAGTCCCATTTTTCCAGAGAGGGGACAAGGCCAACGTTTTCTGCAATGGTGAAATGCGGAAAGAGACCGGCTTCCTGAATGACGTAGCCAATGCCGCGGCGAAGGCAAATAGGGTCGTGGTCGGCAGTGGCGCGGCCTTCGATGAGAACTTGGCCTTGCGATGGAATCAGCATCCGATTGATGAGCCTAAGGAGTGTAGTTTTGCCGCTGCCGCTGCGGCCGAGAAGGACGAGGGTTTCGCCGCGCGAAACGGTTAGTGAGACATTTGAGACAATGGCGCGTTCAGGAATATCGTTAATGCAGTAGCTGACGCCGCGAAATTCGATGGCGACGTCCGAAGGCGCTGCGGGTTTCGCATTCATTTCGATTGACAGCCTCACGCCACAGGGGGAACATCGTACTCCACTCAGCCTCCCCAACGCCGAATTTCGGCGCATCCTTCTTGCGGAAGCCGCATCCAAGTTAGGGGGGAAGACGCCATGGGAGCCACCGCTACATCTGTCCGCATTCGGCACGACCTTCACACCCGCCTATTAGACGCCCGCGCCCAAACCGACGCCTTGTTTGGCATTGTGCGCAACGAAGCTATCTACGACAGACCTATTCCTGAGCGACACCGGATCATTTTCTACCTGGGACACGTCGAGGCATTCGATTGGAACCTGCTGGCGCAACGTGCGTTTGGGTTGCAGTCCGCGCAGCGGACGTTCGATGACCTTTTTGCATTTGGAATCGACCCTGTAGGAGGTGGATTGCCGAGCGACGGGCCAAGCGATTGGCCAGAGCGCGGCGAGGTGGAGAGGTACAACCGGCGGTTGCGGAATGAACTGGATACTGCGATTCAACGCGCTCTGGCGCGACCGGCCGAGGGACATCCCCAGTTGGTTCCCATGCTGGAAGTGGCTATCGAGCACCGGTTGATGCACGCGGAGACGCTGGCGTACATGCTGCACCGGCTGCCGACCGAGAGAAAAATTCGCGGGCCCATCGCGCCGAGCCATCGGGCAGCGCGAATGAAGTCCCGGCTCGTGGAGATACCAGCGGGGCGAGTTACGATGGGGCTGAAGTATGTCACCGGTGATGAATTCGGCTGGGACAATGAACTGAATCCGCACACGGTGGACGTCGCTGAGTTTGCGATTGAGAGCGGAAACATCACGAACCATGATTTTTTGCGGTTTATTCAAGCCGGCGGTTATGAGAACCCTGCGCTGTGGAGCGCGGAGGCATGGGCCTGGAAGGAAAAAGAAAGCGTTGAGCATCCGGCGTTTTGGCGCCGCGACGGAAACCTGTGGATGTACCGGGCGATGTTCGGCGAGGTCCGCTTGCCGTTGGATTGGCCCGTGTATGTGAGCCACGCGGAAGCCACGGCGTATGCCAAGTGGCTTGGGCACTCGCTACCGAGTGAAGAGCAATTTCACCGAGCAGCTTATGGGACGCGCGATGGCCGGAGCGAACGGGCTTATCCATGGGGCGAAGGCGCACCAAGCGCAAGGCACGGGAATTTTGATTTTAGGCAATGGGATCCTGCACCAACAAGCTCGCATCCGGAAGGGGCGAGCGCGTTTGGAGTTCACGATTTGGTGGGCAACGGCTGGGAATGGACGCGGACAAAATTCGCGCCGTTCCCTGGATTTGTGGCCATGGCCTTCTACCCCGGCTATTCCGCGAATTTCTTCGATGGCAAACACTACGTGATGAAGGGAGGGTCGTCGCGAACGGCTGCTTGCATGTTGCGGCGATCCTTCCGGAACTGGTTCCAGCCGCACTATCCGTACGTCTACGCGACATTCCGTTGCGTGGAAGACTAGCACTAGCAGGGAAAACCGGACCCTTGGGAGATAACATGCAGACGCAAACCCTTCCGTTGAGACATGTGTCCGAGTTCGCGGCCGATGTGCGTGAAGGCCTGACGAAAAGCGGACAGCGCGAACTGCCGTCGAAATATTTGTATGACGAAGTGGGTTCGGCTCTGTTCGAGGCGATTAGCGTTCTACCGGAGTACGGTCTGACACGCGCGGACGCGCGACTTCTGAAAAAGCATGCCCGCGAGATTGTTGGGCTGCTGCCATCACCGGTGCATGTCGCGGAACTGGGGAGCGGAAGCGGAAAAAAGACGCGTTGGATTTTGGAGGCGCTTTCGAGGCGGCAAAAAACGTATTACTTTCCGATAGAGATTTCTCCTTCGGCGCTGGCGGCTTGCGAGAAGGAGTTGGGGCAGATCGACCTGGTCAGCATTGTCGGTCACGAACAGCCGTATCTGGAAGGTCTGCGGACGGTGGCCGATGCGCGCGCCGACGGCAACCATTTGCTGGTGTTGTTTCTCGGGAGCACGATCGGGAATTTCGATCGCGACGCAGGCGAGGATTTCCTGCGGAACGTCCGCGATATTTTGCGTGAAGGCGATGCGCTGCTCTTGGGCACGGACTTGGAGAAAAACATCGAAGATCAAATATTGGCGTACGACGATCCGGCCGGAGTGACGGCGGCGTTCAATTTGAATTTACTGGCAAGGATCAACCGGGAGCTGCGCGGGGATTTCGATCTGGCGAGGTTCCGCCATGAGGCGCGGTGGAACGCGATCGAGCGGCGGATGGAGATGCACTTGCGTTCAACCTGCCGGCAGCGAGTGGAGATTCCGGCGGCGGGACTTCGGGTCTCGCTGGATGAAGGTGAGACGATCTGGACAGAGAGTTCGCACAAATACAGAATCGGCGAAGCGGCGGAAATGGCGGAACGGACTGGGTTCCGGTGCGAGGGCCAGTGGATGGATGAAGAGTGGCCCTTCTCGCAGAATTTGCTCATAGCGGAGTGATGCGGGCGTAAAACCCGCAAAACGGCACTTCGTTTGACGGAAATTAAAAAGATTCGATGCGCCAGACGAGGCGCGCGAACCACGGCTCCTGGGCCACCAGGGGCGGATGCCAGATGGCAAGGATTTGGGAGCCCTGGTAGACGCGCTCGAAACCTTCCTCTGATTCGGAAACCGTTTCAATCGGAGCGACCCAGAATTCTTTTGCGCCGGGAGCATGCAGAGTGATGCGGATGCGCTGCCAGCCATCTTCCATGCGAAGTAAAGGTCCGGGCAAAACTCCGCTGAAGCGAAGATTTTGCGGACCCTTGGGCGTTTCAAAAAAACGATCGGCCTCGGCAGGAGCGAGGAGATTGATGATCGATTCGATTCCCACGGCAATGGGCGTTGCGAGAGAGTGCTTCAGTTTCAACCCAATCTCGCAGCCGACTTCGCAACCATTCGGGGCAGGGCCGAAAGAAAAACGTTTCGCCAGAGAAAGTCTCGGAGCAGTGGAGCCGCCTTTCGAGGCAAGCTTCAATTCGTCTTCGCGAATCAGCTGCGCATCGTTAGGGGAAGAAGAGTTGACATGAAAGGCGCCGCCGGCAAATCCAGGATCTTCCTGTAAATCCAGCGTTTCATATTGGGCCTGCGTGCGGCCGGGGTCGAAAAGCAATGTCCGAAATGCGTGGCGAGGCCAGCGATCGTAGTGGAGAAATCGTTCAAGGCCGGGCTCTTTGACGAGAGTTTGTTCGTGAATGGAGGCAACACCGCCTGGGACGGCAGTTTTCGCGGCTTCGCGGAGGCGTGCGTGGTAAGCCTCCGGCCTGCGCTGGATGGAATTGATAAGAGTGGCTGCGGCAGGGCGGAAGTCAAACGCGGCGAGGGTTCCGCCGTCCGTGGGTTTGAGCAAAGCTTGATACTCTGAGGCGGTGAAGAGGTGCTCATGCGCGCCGTCAGCGTCGTAGTCCAGCAATTCGACGTGGGGTATGAGCGTGGCGGCGGTTTGGCGGTCGGCGATAGCTTCGGCGCGAATTAAACTGCGCCAGAGTTCGGTGCGGAGATGTGGAGCATACAAACCGCCGAAGATACCGTGCCAGTAGGCGTCATTGCACTGGGCGCGCAGGAGGAGGTCGCGCGCCTGAATGAGCTCGTCGGAAGCTTTCGAGTTGCTATGGCGCATGGGCACTGCGGCGATGCGCGCGGAGACGCGTAGCATTTTCTTGTGAAGCAAATTCGATTCGGCATATTTGCGGAAGAAACCTCGCCAGGAACCGCCGCGAAGAAACGAAAGAATCTCGGGACGCGCGCTGAACTCTTTCTGGACTGCGTGGTAACGCTGGCGGACGCGCGTGGGCAGAACCCACTCCATCATTTCCGTGTAGGAAGCAGTGGGGAGATCGGCGCGGCCCAAAGGCGAGTGATCGGCGAGGTATTCGCCGGGCGTCGAAACGCGAAGCCAGGAGGAGTTTTTCTCGAGGGCCGCAAAAAAATCTTCAAGCCAACCGTCTTTGTAGCAGTGGGCGTTGGTGCCGGGCCAAACGCCAAATTTTTCCATGTCATCGCCCATCGACGCCATGCCGCCAGGATGCAGTGCCGCCGCGTCGCGCAGGTAGGCGACGACTTCTTCAACTTTGCCGAAGGGGATGAAATAGCGGAGAGCTTTTTGGCCGGGGAAAAGCCAGACGCTCTGGCCGCGGTCTTCCGCGATGTAGGCGCCAAAGAGTTCCTCGGGCTCAAAGCCAGCGGAGAGAAAATGAATGTCGTCGACCAGCGTATAGCTTACGGCGGCTGCGGCTAGTCCGGAGGGAAGTTGCGGCTCCCAAACACGCTCAGCGATCCAGGCGCCTGTCGGGCGACGGCCGAAATGTTTTTCCAGATAGGTGGCCAGGCGCGTGATTTGTTCACGCTGGTCCTCGGGAGGGACGGAGACGAGGATGGGCTCGTAAAAACCACCACCGATCAGTTCGACTTGTCCGGCGCTGACGAGAGCCTTCAGGCGCGTGAAATACTCGGGACGATGCTCTTCGATCCAGGTGAGCAATGGGCCGGAATAATGCAGGCCCATGTGGACGCCGGGATGCTTTTCGAGAAGTTCGATGAAAGGCAGATAGGAATCTTTGTAGGCCTTTTCGAGCACGTGGCCGAAATTGCCGCAGGGCTGGTGGGCATGAATCAGCAAGACGAGATGAAAGCGTTCTGGCATGGGGACATTTTTGCTCTCAAACATCATACCGTGAGGCGCAACATTTCCGATTCAAAGGATGATAAAAATGCGCAAAGGGCGCACTTTTCCTGGACGCACGGGGCCGGCCCCGGCGGAACAGCCGGCGCGAGAGATTGACACTCTTTCGCGCGTGTGAAAGGCTTACCAAGGAATAGCGTACACGATGCGAGTGACAGCAAAAGGCGAATACGCCACACAAGCGGTGCTGCACCTAAGCCTGCAGTATCCTGAAGTCGTAACCATCCACGAGATTGCGCAGAGGCACCATATTCCCTTGAAGTACCTCGAACAAATCTTGCTGGAATTGAAGCGCGGCGGGATTTTGGAGAGCCGGCGTGGCGTGCGCGGGGGTTATACGCTGGCAAGGGCGCCCGAGGAGATTTCCGTGGGGGCGGTTTTACGGGTCGTCGATGGAGCCTTTGCGGAGTCCAGTTGCGTGCATAACGAAGCGATGGGCGGGGTGTGCGTAGAGGGAGAAAGCTGCGGGCTGAAGCAGATATGGAAGGATGTTCAGGGAGCGGTGGAAAAGATTTTGTTTGCGACCACATTCGAGGAAGTGCGCAAGCGGACCTTGAGCGGCGGGGCACGGCGTGCGGAGACGGTGCGGCTCGAAAGCTGAAAAAAAACGGCACGCCGTAGCGTGCCGCAGCGCAGGTTTGAGACTCCTATTAGAAAAACGATTCGGATTGTTATTTTGCGGTGTAGAACTCTGCGTTGACCGGCGTGTAACTGTTCCACTTCTCCGGCAGGTCTTCTAAGGCGAAGATCGCGGTTACCGGGCAGACCGGGACGCACGCGCCACAGTCGATGCATTCCGTGGGATTGATATAGAGCTGGTTGACCTTTTCATGCTCCGGCTCATCTTTACGGGGGTGGATGCAATCGACGGGACAGACATCCACGCAGGCGGTGTCTTTTGTGCCGATGCAGGGCTCAGCGATCACGTAAGCCATTCAAATCTCCTTTGCTCGGACAACGGGCCGAGAGCGCTTCCAGCGGATGGAAGCGCCCGACGGAATTTTCTTATACCACGCCCCTGCCGGGGCCAACAAGCAGCGGAATTGATTGTACTGTGCGAGGGGAGGATTCTCAACTTCCGCGCATGCAGCTAGAATGGTCAGGGAAGGAACATCGATGAAGATACGAACTGCCGTTGGCGCACTAGTGTTGTTGGCCGCTGGGACGGCGCTTGCGGCGCCGCAAACCAAAGCGCCCCACGATCCCGAGATGATAGATGCACAAGGGTTCCAAAAGATCCTTGAACAAAACCGCGGGAAAGCGCTTTTGATCAACTTTTGGGCGACCTGGTGCGAGCCTTGCCGCGACGAATACCCGATGCTGAACGAACTGGCCAAACAGTACGCGCCGAAGGGACTGCAGGTCGTTGGCGTAAGCATGGATGACGATGGCGATTTGATTCTGATGAGGCGATTTCTGGCGCGTTACAAACCGATTTTCCCCAATTACCGCAAGACTCCGGGGGCTGAGGCGGCGTTTAGGCAATCCATCCTTTCGGGATGGACCGGCTCGATGCCTATATCCGTCTTTTATGCGAAGGATGGCCGCCAAGTAACTCACTTTATTGGCGAGAAGAGCCGCGAACAATATGAAGAAGCGATTCGCGCTCTGCTGGCCGGCGGTGAGAGCATCGCGCCGCAGGTAAAATAGCTGTTCGATCCGAAATTAAAAACCTGGGGGATGGTAAATGCTCGACACAAAGGGCAATCAAATCACGTATTTTGGTCATAGCACGTTTTCACTGACGACGCCATCCGGGCAGGTGGCGATCATCGATCCGTGGGTAATGACGAATCCGATGTGCCCGGGGGCGCTGAAAACCGTGCCGCGATTGGACGTCATTTTTCTCTCCCATGCACACACGGATCACTCGGGCGATCTTTTGGCGCTGGCAAAGCAGCACAAACCGAAAATCGTGGCCATCTTCGAGACGTGTCTGTTGATTGTGGGTAAGGGGTATGAAAAGGAAATTTGTCCGATGGGCAAAGGCGGCTCGCAGAGGGTCGGCGGGTTTGAAGTGACCATGACCCATGCGTTTCATTCGAGTTCCTGGGATGAAAATGGCGTGAGGCATTACGCAGGCGAGCCGGCGGGCCTCGTGATTCGCATGCCCGAAGGATTCACGATTTATCACGCGGGAGATACGGCGTTGTTCGGAGACATGAAATTGATCGGGGAGCTGTACAAGCCCGACCTCGCGATGCTCCCGATCGGCGATCTCTTTACCATGGGGCCGCGCGAGGCGGCATACGCGATCCGGTTGCTTGGAGTGAAGCACGTCATTCCCATGCACTATGCGACGTTTCCGGTACTGACTGGGACCGTAGAAGGATTACGGCAGGAAACGCGAGATATTTTGGGGCTGGAGATTCATGCTCTCAAACCGGGAGAAAGCCTGTGATTCGCAGCGACAACTTGCGTAGCGGCTATATACAGGACGACGTCGAGCAGTATCTCTACGAATTGTTGCCGGAGCGGGACGCGGTCATCAGCGAGATGGAACACTATGCTGCAGAACACCGCGTGCCAATCATTGGGCCGGCGGTGGCGCGCTTACTTGCGCTGCTCGCGCAGGTTTCCGGCGCGAAGCGTATTTTCGAAATGGGCTCAGCCATCGGCTATTCGACAATTTGGCTGGCGCGGGCAGCCGGGCCAAAGGGAAAAGTGCATTACACCGACGGTGATCGAGCGAATGCGCAGCGCGCACGTGAGTATTTTCGAAGGGCGGGAGTGGCGAAGCGCATCGACGTGAAAGTGGGCGACGCGCTCGAATTGCTAAGAAAAACTTCTGGAAAATTTGACCTAATCTTCAACGACGTGGACAAACACCAGTACCCGGACGCTCTGCGCGTGGCACTGCCGAAACTCAAACGTGGCGGATTGTTCATTACGGACAACACGCTCTGGTCAGGCAAAGCGGCGCGGCCAGCGTCTCCGGATGATGCCGCAACCCGCGGAGTGCAAGAATTCAATCGGCTGGTGTATGCCTTGAAAGAACTGTATCCCGTGCTGATCCCGCTGCGCGATGGCGTGACGGTTTGTCGTAAACAGTAAGGTTGGCGAAATTCAAGAACGCAGAAAGCTGCGGACAAAAAAACCGAGGTTGGCAGGGCGCTCGGCAAGGCGGCGCATGAAATACGGGAACCAATCGTTGCCATAGGGAATGTAGACGCGCAGGCGATAGCCGTCTTTCACGAGCATGCGTTGTAAGTCAGTGCGGACGCCGTAGAGCATCTGAAACTCGAAATCATCTTTGGAAATCTGCCTGGCGGCCGCCCAGCGAATGGTTTCCGCAATCATGCGCGGGTCGTGCGTGGCAATTCCGTGATAGAAGCCGCTGGGCAAGAGAATCTTCATCAAGCGGATGTAGTTGAAGTCCGTGTCGCTTTTGCGAGGGTAGGCAACATCCGGCGGCTCTTTATAAGCGCCCTTGCAGAGACGGATGCGGCAGCCATAAGCGAGCAAATCGTGGACGTCGGTTTCGCTGCGGTAAAGATAGGACTGGATCACCGTTCCGATTGCGGGATTCCGGGAGCGCACGTTTTTTACGACGTCCAGGGTGCGTTGCGTGTACGCCGATCCTTCCATATCAACGCGAAGAAAATTCTCATACCGCACGGCTAACTCTACGATGGACACGACCAGGCCCTGGCAAAAATCAACATTGAGGTCCAGCCCGAGCTGAGTCAACTTGCAGGACACATTGGCGTGGAGATTTTCCTTGTGGATGCGCTCGAAAATTTCCAGGTAGGCATCGCGCGCACGTTGCGCGTCGGAGGTGGTGGCGCAGTTTTCGCCCAGGTAATCCAGGCTGACGAGCATCCCGGCATTGTTGCAGGCGCGGGCGGCTTCGATAGCTTCGTCGAGCGTTTCGCCGGCGACGAAGCGGCGTGCCATACGGCGCGTGGTGCCGTTGGAGGTGACCCATTTGGCGAAGCGGGGACTCTCGGATAGCTTGAGAAGCGTCGCGCGGATCATGCAGTATGATTATGCCCGTGTAAATCCTCAGCGACTAGCCCGTGTGCCCTTCCAGGAACTTTTCCGCGTCCAGAGCGGCCATGCAGCCGGAGCCTGCGGCGGTGACGGCCTGGCGGTAGCGATGGTCCTGCACGTCTCCGGCGACAAACACGCCCTCAACGGAAGTCAGGGTGCCGTGTTTGGGGATAAGGTAGCCGTTGGCGTCCATCTCCAGCTTGCCCTTGAACACGGTCGAGTTGGGATCGTGGCCGATGGCAACGAATACGCCATGAAGTTCGATTTCGGTAATTTCCTTCCCGTCCGGATTGCGCACACGCACTCCGGTAACGTGACCCTCCGGGGCGTGAATTTCCTCGACAACCGCAGGAATGACAAGTTCGACTTTTGGATTGGCCTTAACACGGTCGATCATGATTTTGGAGGCGCGAAATTCCTTACGCCGATGGATGAGGTAGACCTTACTGGCGTAGCGCGTCAGGAAATTGGCCTCTTCCATCGCAGAATCGCCGCCGCCAACCACGGCTATGGCTTTTTCGCGGAAAAAATAGCCGTCGCAGGTCGCGCAGGTAGAAACGCCGCGGCCGATTAATTCACGCTCGCCCGGCAGGCCCAGCAAGCGCGCAGTGGCGCCGGCGGCAACGATCAGCGCCTTAGCTTCGTAGGTGTCTTTGCCGGCCGTGATCTTGAACGGACGCTTTGTTAGGTCGACTTCGTTCACGGCTCCCGCCTTGAATTCGGCACCGAATCTCTGCGCCTGCTTGCGCATATTTTCGATGAGTTCCGGCCCCATGATGCCTTCGGGGAAGCCGGGATAATTCTCGACGTGCGTGGTTAGAGCGAGCTGGCCGCCCTGCTCATGGCCGTCAATCACCAAGGGCTTCAGATTGGCGCGCGCAGCGTAGATCGCTGCGGTCAGCCCGGCGCAGCCACTCCCGATAATCACGACATTGTGCATTCTTATTATCTCCGAACTATTAGATTCAGCAGCGCGCCTGTTCGATTCATCACGAGGATACAGGTCCCCGATACAACATGAAGTTCCGTATTGTAACATCCCCTCACTCGCGAACCGGATTGCCAAGCGTCCAAATTGGAGAGGCGTCCTGCGCGCGTCGCTTTGACCATCGCTAAGGGCCGCAGATATAGTCACAGGCATCGGCGGGTGGAAGAACCAGGTTGCCCGAGGAGAGAATCAGATGGATCCACGTTACCCCATTGGAAAATTCGCGATGCCCGCGCAAGTGACGCCCGTAAGACGACAAGAGGCCATCGACGAGATCGCTTCAACGCCCGGCAGGTTGCGCGCGGCGGTGAAAGGTTTGAATGATTTGCAACTGGATACGCCGTACCGCGACGGCGGATGGACTGTTCGCCAGGTCGTACACCACGTTCCGGACAGCCACATGAATGCGCTTGTACGTTTGAAACTAGCTCTTACAGAAGACAAACCGACGATCAAGCCTTATGACGAAGCGGCGTGGGCCGAGTTGGCCGATTCGAAAGCGGCGCCCGTCGAGAGCTCACAGACTCTTCTCGATTCCGTGCACGCGCGGATGGACCGTGTATGGCGATCGTTGAAGCCAGAGCATTTCGCGCGACTCCTTGTGCACCCGGAGCATGGCGAGCGCGCCGTTGATTGGCTTCTTTTTCTCTATGAATGGCACGGAAAACACCACACCGCGCACATCACCGAATTGCGGAAGCAAAAGGGCTGGTGACGAGCGCGAGTGGCGCGGGCCGAGGCGCCTCGTGTAGGATGATTTAGTACACGAGGAGATTGCATGAGCCGAGCATCAGGAACGTACGCGATTTTCGAAACGTCGCAGGGCAACATTGTGGTGAAGCTGCTGGAAAAAGAAGCGCCGAAAACCGTAGAGAATTTCATCGGACTGGCCGAAGGCACGAAGGAATTCACCGACGAGAGCACTGGCAAAAAGCTAAAGAAGAACTTTTACGACGGGCTGGTGTTTCACCGCGTGATTCCGCAGTTCATGATTCAAGGCGGCTGCCCCCAAGGCACGGGTCGCGGCGGACCGGGATATCGATTTGCGGACGAATTTCATCCTTCCCTGAATCACTCGAAAGCCGGCAAGCTTTCCATGGCCAACGCCGGACCCGGCACGAACGGCAGCCAATTCTTTATCACGGTGGCGGCGACGCCATGGCTCGATAACAAGCACTCCATCTTTGGAGAAGTGATCGAAGGGCAAGACGTGGCGAATAAGATTTCCAATTTGCCGCGCGATTCGAATGACCGGCCAAAAACGCCCGTTGTGCTGCAGAAAGTGCGCATCGAGCGCGTTCCTTAAACGCGCAGGATTACGATGTTGACGCCTCAGCGCGCTCTGCGACTCGTGATCGAAGTGATCTTTGTGCTGTTGGGGGTGCTTGTCATTTGGCTGGCGCTCACAGGACGCGTTCTTGTGGAGCGCCACAAACCCTCCTGGCTCATCCTGAGCGGCGCGCTCATCCTTTGGGGCTTGCGGGCGCTCTATGGACCTAACAAATGGTGGGCGCGCTGGGAGAACTGGACGCGCGGGCTTTCGCTGACTCTTCTTGGCGTGGTCATGGTGGCCATTTCCCGGGTGCCTTTTTTGTGGGTCGCTCCGCTGCTGGCGACTGCCGGAGTATTGATGGCCTTGCGCGGAATCCTGGGCGCGGCGCTCGTCTTCCGGCCGCGCTGAAGTTCTGCGGCCGCTTTCCTGTCTCAATATTCTCTACGTTTCAGATATAATCCGCAGAACGAACGGCCCTCTCTGCTTCTGCAATCTCGCAGGACGATCGTTTGGCCCACGCCACAGGAAAAAGGAGACGCACATGCTAAAGGAATTCAAAGAATTTGCCATGCGCGGAAACGTGCTAGACATGGCCGTCGGCATCATCATCGGCGCGGCTTTCGGAAAGATCACCACGTCGTTTGTCGAGGACGTCATGATGCCGCCCCTCGGGCGGCTCGTTGGACCCGTCGATTTCTCGAACCGATTCGTTAGTCTCTCCACCGCACACTATGACACGGTTGCGGCAGCCAAGGCTGCGGGAGTGCCGACCCTTAACTACGGAACCTTTCTAAACAATGTCATCAATTTCCTGATCGTCGCGTTCGCGGTATTTCTTCTCGTTCGAATGGTGAACCGCTGGACGAAGAAGCCCGCGTCTCCCATTGCGCCGACAACCAAGGATTGTCCGCAATGCGCGATGAGCATTCCGATTCAGGCCAAGCGCTGCGGCCACTGCACGACGCAGCTTGCTTAAGACTAGATTCCGTCTTTAGAGGGAAAATTCCTGCGGACGGCAAGCTATCTCAAGAGGACGGTGTTTTCTTCGATTGGTTTCCTTCAAGGTGTGCTCGCAGCCGCTTGACGACGGCGTCTTCCTGCCCTTCTTCGATCTCTTTCTTAACTTCCTCGAGGGCGAAGTGCACGACATCGTGATGATGTAGCTCCTGAGGCGCCAGGACATCGCTGAAGCGCAGCCATAACCGGTGCAGAAGATTGACCTCATTGGCGGTCAGGTTAGGAGCGTGTGGCCCAAGAACCTTGTAAATCTTGTCGCCGTTGGGCAAATGAATTTCGAGGTTGAATTGCGGCTTGATGTCGCCGAGTTTTTCCCAGGCTTCGCCAATCTGCCGAGCCTGCTCTTCGGTGTTGTCCTTCGCCGAACGACCTATGACAATCGTGCTGGACTGGAGCGAAGCGCCCGCCCGCAGGATGCCTTCCCAGAGGTCATTCGAGGCAACAACCGCCAGCCGAATGGATTTCCCCCTTTTTTCGGCCATGGAAAGGGCCTGCGAAAAAAGATGTTGCTCGATGCTGCCGAACAGTTGATCGGCGTCCAGTTCGTTTTCGCCGGAAGCCGAGCGGCGCAGCAAGCGGACGTGCAAAACAATTACATCACGGCGTCCCGGTTTGATGCGATCGAGGACGTTGCCAAGATGATAGAGATTGAAATGATTGCTCACTGGCACGAGGATGTTGCCGGGCCGCGCGCCGACGGCTTCCGGCGTCAGCTCGGACTCCAGCTCCAAGTTGAACTGATCCATCTCCACGTGAGACGCGCCACCTCGGTGAGCGCGGCGCTCGGAAATGGTGAAAACGATGAAGAGCAGAATGGAGAATGTCCCACCCGCCATGGTGGCCACGGGCTTGGTGAAAAGATTGACGACGGCGATGAGGAAAAGCGTCAGCGTGATCAAACTGAGGCCGACCGGGATTTGTACGCCGCGAATATAAAAATTAAACGGCACTTGGAACTCGCGCACTCCGGGCCTGGTGTATCGAAGCACGAGGACGGCCAAGCCGTTCATCGTGAAACTCCAGATGACGCCGAACGCGTAGAGGTTGGCGAGGAAGGTGACGTCGCCGCGGCTGATAAAAATCGTGATGATTTGGAGCAGGACTACGATGTTAATGATGCGGTAGCTGGTGCCGAATCTCGGATGAGGCTGCCGGAACCATGAGCTGAGAACGCCGTCCTCGGAAACGCGGTTTAGCACTCCGTTAGATCCGACGATGGCAGTATTGACCGCTCCGGCCAGGATCAGGGTGCCCACCACGACCACGAATGCGTGAAAAATTAGCCGCGCGATGAGCGGCCCGTGCAAGCTCATCGCCAAGCCGCCGATAAGGTTTTCGAGGTAGTTCTGCCGCACGCTGTCGGGAATGATCATCACGGCAAAGAAGGAAACCAGCGACGTGAAGACCAAGCTGTAAACGAAGATGACCAGTCCGGCCTTTTTCAGATTTGGCAGTTTGGGACTTTCAATCTCGCGGTAAACTTGCGCCAGGGATTCCTCTCCGCTCATTGCCAGTACCGAATGCCCCAGTGCTATGAAGATAGCGATAATGCCGAACATGTGCGGAAGCGGACTTCCTGCAAGCCAGCCGAGCGCGCTGGCATTCAGACGCAGATTGCGAGGGTGTGGCCACGGCGGGAGCGCTGAGTGCCGCAGGACCGCCGTGTAGATGCACCAGGTGATCAAAAGCACCACCATCACCGTCACCAGCTTCATGATGAGCAGCGCTTTTTCGCTGGACTCCGGAATGCCCTTGGTGTTCTCCCACCAAAAATAAACCGTGACCAGAATCGCAAAACCCGCGGCGATAAAGTCCACCTGGTTCGGTGTGAGAGCGTTTCCGAGATGCGAATACTGCAGCAGTTCGCTGATCAGCCCGGCCAGATACTGCCCAGCCGCGACGCCGCTGATGGGGCCGGTCAAAATGTAGTCAAACATCAGCGCGGAAACGCTGAATTTTGCGAGAGTTCCTCCGAGCGATTGCTTCACCGCGCGGTAGACACCCCCGCGCACGAACATGCTGCAGCTCTCGACGTACACCGCGCGCACCGCGTAGGAAAACAACATGATGGCGAGGATGAACCACGGCGCGGTTTTGCCGATGTAACCTTCTGCTTCACCGCCTGCGTAATAGGCCGAAGAGGCCAGATCGTTCAAAACGATGGCGGCTGCCCGCCAGAAGGAAATAAAGGTGAGGAGAGCGGTAGTCGCGACAATGACGCGCGGAATACCGTTGCCTCGGCTGCTTGCGGCAGCAGGGGTGTTGGAGGAGCTGCTCATGTACGGGTGATCTCGATCAGCGGATTAAAATGCTCGCACTTTTCCGGCGTGAAGTCTAGCCGAACGGTCTTTTTTTGTTCACGCTGAAACGATTTAGGATGCGGCGGTGCGGAACGCCTTAGCGCATTCGGGGCAGGGGCAAATGCTGCGGAGATGGTCGTAGCTATAAATGCCGGTGGAGTGGCCGTCCGTGAAGCTGATTTGCACCGCGTAGTTGCCTACGACGGTAGCGGCGTGCGCGCTCAGCTTAGGCTTGAACATGGGAAGCGGAGCAAAGGCATTGGCGGCGGGCGCCGCAGCGGCGAAGGCTTCTTTCTTGCCGCGCTCATCGTTACACGTAGCGCAGGGACACTCTTCGCGTAAATAGGCGAAGTCGTAGTGGCTGGCGTGGCCGTCGGCCCAGGTGATGTCGACTCCAGCGCCAGTCTTCACGTGTACCTTCACGGCAGTCGCTTTTTTCCGCGGATCGAGTGGAATCGGCATGCGCGAGGACGACGTCAGCTTTTCGATTTTACGTTACAACAATCGCCTGGAGGAATGGGATTGCCGTGCGGGCAAGACTTGGGATGGCCCAGGAACGTGCAAATGCGCTGATCCAGCTCAGGGCTGATGATGTGTTCGAAACGGCAGGCTTGCGTGTGGGCCTCGATGTCGTCGGCAGAGAACGTGTCTTTAAAGAGGCGTTCGGCCAGCCGATGCCGGCGCACGACGCCTCGTGCTCGTTGGCTGCCTACTGGCGTAAGTTGCGCCTCGCCATTCTGTAGTTCGACCAGATGCCGCTCGCTCATCCGGCTCAAAGTTCTTGACGCCGACTCATCGGGAAGAACGGGAAGACCGCCAGCGAGTCCAGTTCCTTGCAGCGCCTTAATATTTGCCGCTTTGCCCTCTTCGCAGCAAATCCAGATTTGCTCAAGCAGGTGATCGAAGCGAATCTCGTCATCGGGCGAAGCCGGAGTGCAGCAATCGGCAGTATCCGCGAGCGGGCACGCAAGCGGGTGGCTGGGGCCGTGTAGCGCGGTGTCGTAATGGAGGCGACCATGGGCGAGTTCGATGCGGCGGTCCGCCTGCCGCGCAATGTCCGGGTCGTGCGTGACCATCAAAATCGTATGGCCTGCTTGGTGCAACTCACGGAAAATCTTCAAAACGATCTCTTCGTTCGCTTCATCGAGATTACCAGTAGGCTCGTCGGCGAGGATGATCTTCGGCTGATTGATCAACGCCCGCGCGATAGCCACGCGCTGCTGTTCGCCGCCAGAGAGTTGCGCCGGGAGATGTGTCATGCGCTCGCCCATGCCGACGCGGCGCAAAGCCTCCTCCGCATGCTTTTCATCCGTCACGCTGTGAAAATACTGCGCCAGCATGACGTTTTCGACCGCATTCAAATACGGCACGAGGTGAAATTGTTGGAAGACGAAGCCGACCTTTTCGGCGCGGTAGCGGACCATTTCGTTCTCGCTGAGCTTCGAGAGGTCGACGCCATCGACAACTACGCGACCGGAGTTGAGTTTATCGAGCCCGCCAAGAATGTTGATGAGCGTGGTCTTGCCCGAGCCGGATGGACCCATAAGCGCCACCCATTCGGCCGCGTACACATTAAAACTCAGATCATCAATAGCTCGCAGCGCCCCATATTTCTTGACGAGGTTTTCGATCGAGACCTTCGGAGCCGCCGCCCTCTGCTCCGGCAAAATCTGCACAGGCGCGCTCACGCTTCACCTCGAAAAACCGACGCGGGGCGAACGCTGGCGAGCCGCCGCAGCGGATACGCGCTGAGAATCGCGACGATAGTAGTGAGCGCCACGGATACAGGATACACAATCAGCCGCGGCTGCGCTGCCAGGCCAAACACCTGTTTGCCCAGCCAGATGGAAAGAAAAATCCCCGCTGCGGCCCCAATCACGCCTCCTGCCAGCCCGAGCAGCGCCGCCTCCATCATAAAAAGCCGCAAAACACGCCGTGTCGCGCCACCAATCGCCTTCATCAATCCAACGTCGTTTCTGCGCTCCATCGCAACGTTGGTCATCGCCGCCATCACGCACAAGCCTGTAAGCAAAAGAACAATCACGACAGTCGCTGTCAACAACCCACTGATGCGGTTGTAAATCTTTGCTTCGCCTTCGGTGAATTGCCGGATGGGGTGAACCTGCGCTTCCGGAATTTGCCGTTGCAAGGCAGTAATGTAGGCATCTACTTGCTGCGAAGTGCCAGGCACACTCAACTGAACAAGGCTTACTTGATCGGCCAAACCAGAATGCCTCTGAGCATCCCAGAGAGATACAAATAGCTGGCCATCTTCCGGTCCGCCGCTGGAAAACTCAGTGAGATCAGTGCATGGGAAGGAGGTGACTCCTGGTGTGCCGTTACTGTGAGGAGTTGGACCCGGGACGATGAAGTCCCAACTTCTAGACGATATTTGGGAGGAAAGCTTCGCGCCTACGACACAAGCATGGCCGGAACTTATCAACTGAGTCGTTTCCTTCCATTGCCAACCGGGGCTCAATTGTCGCAATTGGGAAAGATCGGTGCCGACAATGACTGCCGTAATATGAGACACCGAGTGAGCCTTGCTGAAATACACGGCGCCAGTGAAATACAAAAATGGGCTAGCAACAACATGACCGCCTTCGGATTCAAGAGGAATGCGGTCCATGACAGTCATCGGCAGCGTGTTCGCACTGGCAGAGTTTTGTGTGCCATTAGCGGGAGTGACGAGCACGTTGGGGCCAAAGGCGCGAAATTCAGTGGAGATGCGGCGCTTGGCGTCGACTTGAAGATTGAGGAGTGCGGCGGTTACTGCAGCGCCAGCACCGAGGGCGAGCAAGATAACGAACAGACGACCGCGATTTGCGCCGAGCAGTCGGCGAACGATGCGCCAGAACATAGCGCGATTGCCGGTGAGAAGCGAGGTCATCATTCGCCTCGCAGAATGGGCGCGGGCTCATAGCGTGAGGCGCGACGCAGCGGAATGGCGCTGCCGAGTAGCGTGACTCCCGCGGCGAGAGCGAGAACCGCAACAAGAGCAAGCAGTGACGGCGCAGGCGCAACGCCGAAGATCTTTTGTCCGACGAGGCGCGCAAGAACGATTCCGAGCGAATAGCCTATGCCTCCGCCAACAAACGCGAGCAGAAGCTGCTCCGCGGCCAAAAGGAAACCAACCGTGCCCGAGCCCGCCCCCAAGGCTTTCATCAATCCAATTTCCGTGCGCCGTTCGATCACCGATGCCGCCGAAGAAGCGCCGACCGCCAGCGCCGCAGCCAAGAGCGCCGCTAACGTTACCATCCAGACCAACGCCCGGACGCGCGTGAGAATGGCCCCCTCACCTTCAGCCACGCGCCGAATCACACGTACGTCCGTTCCCGGCAGTGCCTGCTTGATCGAATACGCAATCGAAGAAACATACGGGCTGCACGACCAGCGCTCGAATTCATCGGCTTTCATCGTTTTGGGATCACGCCGCGCAAAATCATCCTCAGGCTTGGTCAGCGCACTCACATAGAGCTTGCGGTACTGGCCCGGTTTGTCCGCCAGTTTTTGAACGCTGGCAAGCGGCATGAGCAGTGCCTCATCTTCAGGGCCGCCCGAGGACAAAATTCCTGTGACGTCACACGACTCCATGTTCTGAGAATCGCCAGCCGTCGTTACGCTCACAACCACCTGGTCACCGGTTTTTATACTGCGGCGCGCCGCTAGTTTTTCGCCGACCGTACACTCCGGGGGTGCAGGGAGGTAGGAGTGCCCCATAGGCGGCATTTCGATGCGCTCGAGGCGACCTTCGTCAGAGAACCATTTCCCTTCAACATGGAACCATGGGTTAGTTTTTGCAATCCCGGTTACAAAAACGCCTCCATCCGGCAATTGCACGCGATTCGAAGCCCAGGTGCCAATCAGCGGGATCTGCAGCTCTGGAATCGAACGCTGGCCGTCCCCGTAGGTCACCCTCGGAAGCGTCGCCGAGACTTCCAGAACGGGAGCAAACGCGACGATATTGTTATGCCAGAAGACTGTCTTGATTTTGGGAAGGTCAGCTTCGGGAAGATACGCGCCAGCATTGAGGGGCCTGTAGTCTACGCCGCCAATCTCGAGCGGCAGCGAATCGTCCTGCGGCGTGACCAACAAGTTCGCGCCGAGGCTGCGAATCTCGCTCGCCAGGCGGTCGCCCACGTCGAGCGAAACGCTTAGCGCCGCCGTCACCACCGCCATGCCCAGCGACAGAGCGGCAGCGGTCAGCACCTTGCGGCGCGGACGGCGCGTAAACGAATCGGCTACCAGACGTAGAAACATTCCGTGCGAAGCCGCACCAGACAGGCACTATGCATCGTGCCCCTACTGCGGAATCTCCTTGGTCTCTTGCACGAGTGAAGAAACATCCAGAACTAAATCGGCCCCATCAACATGCGACGGCACGCCAATCGGATTGCATCCGCCTGCCTCGCCGATGGTTGGTACATAGATTGCCGAGCCACAATGCCTGCAAACGACGTTCTGCCCATCCTGGCGATAGCCCTCGGCCCCGCAGATGCGGCAAGCATCCAGCGCGGTCCCATAGCCATTCGGCTTCTTAATAATCATAAAGCGCAACGACTGCCCTCCGGCGCTGATCGTAAACAGATGCATCTTACCGTCCTGCACATCGCTTACAGGAATACGCACTTCATTCCCCACGGCTGCGATGGCCCGTGCCGAGGGGGGCGCAGCATTCGCGTTCGTGTAAACGAAATCTCCCGTCAGCAGCAGGACCACCGAAAGGCACCCCGTCGCCGCCGCGATCATCCAGCGCCGCTGGCGGCGATTCTGCGCTTCGAGCAACCGTTTCTCGGCTTCGCCGGCAACCTCTTTTGAGGCTTTGGCATGGGAAGCCGATTGCCATTCGCGCAAAACCAGTAGCGCGGCAGCTCCAAATATCAGCACGAAGAAAAACAACTCATTCCGGACGATCGGCCCAATTACGGCCATCTCCGCTTTGCTGGACGGCAGCCATTGAGCTTCGCTCAATTCGTGCAATCCGGTAAGCACCAGCTGAAAGGCAACGAGAATCAAGATGATGGTGGTGGCGGCGAAAAAGCGATGCAGCGGAACCCGCAGCGTGCCCTTAAAAAAGAACACCCCCACGGCCACAGCCGCGCCAATCCCCAAAGCCGTCCCAATCCAGATCTGTAGCCCCTCACTGGACAGCTCCACCGCCCGCAAAATGATCGCGAGCTCCGCTCCTTCGCGCAAAACCATGAGAAAAACGAAGAAGAAAATGCCCCAACCCGCCGCCGATCCCGACCTACCCACGTAACTCTCAATCTTTTGCTCGATTTCTTTTTTCAAGTGGCGCGCAACGCGATTCATCCATAGGATCATCGTAATGACGAACGCTGCCGCAACGAGGTACATGACCCCTTCGAACCCGTCTTCACTAAGGCGCCAGCGCTCCAAAGCAATCGCCACGGCCAAACTCAGTGCCGCGGCAGCAGCCGCGCCATACCAAACAAAACGCGCTAGTTGCGAGCGGCCGGTACGAGAGAGATAAACTAGAATGATCCCCACAACGAGGGAGGCCTCGACACCTTCACGCAGAGCGATGACAAAAGCAGGAAGCAAAGAATCTCCAGTTGTTATTCATTTGCAACTACAGTATAAGTCTACGCTTTGTATGAATTTACGTCAACCGGACCAATCCAGTCCGCTTTCTTATTTAAACTTACGGTAAACTACAAAGCCTGCTCAATTCAATGACCATCCCCGTTCACGCCCGCCAAGCTGTCTCTTTCTTAACGGCGATCCTCCTTTGTTGCGCACAATCTTTCGCGCAAGCTCAGTCTCCGGCAAAGAACCAGTCCTCCCCGCCGCAGACGACTCCCAATGAGACGCAGCTCGAAATGACCCCGCATCCTAATCCAAAATACGCCAAGAAAATCTCCGAACTCGCCGACAAAGAGCTAGCCGAGGGTCATTTTGATGAAGCATTGAACTACTACCAGCAAGCCGCGCGTTACGCGCCGCAGGACAGCGCCCTTCTTGAGCGCATCGCGTCCATGCGCTCGAAGCTCGTGCGCGACCACGTCGAAGCCGCGGAGCGAGACGCCCTTGCTGGCCATGCCGAAGTGGCAACCGAGGAGTTGGCTAAGGCTCTGCTAATCGACCCCAGCAATACAATTGTCACCGAGCGATTGAACCAGATGAAGGCGATGAAAGATGAGCCTCTCGCGCCTGACCAGAAAATCGAAGGCATGCCAGAACTGAAGCCCCGCGCCGTCAAACTGGACCTCAACTTGCGCGGCGATATCAAAGCAGTTTATGAACAGGTGGGACAGTTATTCGGAATAAAAATCACCTTCGATCCGGACCTCCCCTCACGAACCGTACGGCTACACGCTATGGATATCGATTTCGCCACGGCACTGAAGATCTTAGGCGTTCAGACCGGCACATTCTTCCGCCCGTTGACCTCCACCCTTTTGTTCGTGGCTCAAGACACCGTGGAAAAGCGCCGCCAATATGCCGTGCAAGCCGAGCAATCGTTCCTCTTGCCTGCCTCCGTCGGAACCGAGGAGATGACCGAATTGGTGCGCGTTCTCCGTGAAATGACTGGGTCGACCCGCGTCGAACTTGATGCACAGAGCCACGCCGTCACCATTCGCGATACTCCGGAGAGACTTGCGCTTGCGGGCGAACTCATTCGTCAAGCCGAAAAATCACGAGGGGAAGTGATGCTTGAGATAGAGATCCTCGAGGTCGATCGAAACAAAGCGCGCACTCTGGGTATTCTTCCGCCTCCTTCGACAGAGCTGATTTCTCTCTCTACTGGCATTATTTCTCAATTGGAGGCGGCGAAGGACCTCAGCACGCTGGTCACGCTCCTGGCGAGCATCTTCGGAAACGGGGGAACCGCCGCCAGCGCCGGAACTTCCCTCAGCTCACTCATCCCTCCAGTGGCTCGAGTGGGAGGCGGCAATACGACGTTTCTCCTGACGATGCCTACGTTTGCGGCCCAGTTTTCCGACGCGCTGACGCTCGTGCACAGCGGGACCCAAGTCTTATTGCGCGCGCAGGACGGTAAACCTGCCTCTTTCTTTGTAGGTGACCGCTATCCGGTTACTCTTTCCCTGCTTTCTGGAAGCCTCGGCGCGTCCACGCCCGCTACGTCTATTGGTGCAACGACAGGGAGCATCCTTCCTAGCACTTCTTACAACGTTGGCATCGGGCCCGTCGCACTCACCGCAGCCGATCTTCGTAACATAGGTCTGCCGGACCTTGCCGTCGTCAACGAGATCGACAACACGATCACAATTCTCCAAAATCAGGGCTTGGGGACTTTTCTTCAGGTCGCCACCACCATCTCGCTTGGCGCGGCCAGAACCACCGCACCCGCCATTGCGCCCGCCATTGCTTCCGCGGTTCTCACTACTAGCGGTTTTCATGATCTCCTCGTCACGGATCCGGTTGCCAACACCGTGCAAGTTCTCCTCAGCAATGGCGATGACACCTTTAAAGAGGCCACCGGTTCGCCCATCACCGTGGGCCAGGAGCCTAGCTCCATCGTCGTTGGCGATTTCAACGCCGACGGCAGTCAAGATTTTGCCGTGACAAATTTCAAGGACAACACGCTTTCTCTTTTTCTCGGCAACGGTGATGGAACCTTCAAGCAGGCAACGGGTTCGCCCTTTCCCCTGCCGACCACGACGACAGGTCCCATTGCGATGACCTCGGGCGATTTTAATTCGGATGGAAATCTGGATTTGGCGATCGTGAATCAAACGACTAACAATGTCACGGTGCTTCTTGGCAATGGCAACGCCACCTTTTCCCTGGCGACCAGCTCTCCGTTTGCCGTAGGTAAATCCCCGGTCGCCATCGCATCTGCCGACCTGAATGCCGATGGCCATCCCGACCTCGTGGTCGTGAACCAGACAGACAATACCATCAGCGTGTTGCTGGGCAACGGCGATGGTACTTTTACTTCGGCGCTAAACTCGCCGCTCGCTACTGGACAGGCGCCTACGGCCGTCGCGATCGCCGACTTCAACGGCGATGGAGTTCCAGACATTGCCGTGACCGACCCGCAAACGGATAGCGTCTCGGTATACCTCGGCCTTGGTCAGGGTTTGTTCGCGCCAGCCTTCGAGCTTCCCGTCGGCACGAATCCCACGGCCATCCTGGCCGCCAGCCTCAGCGGCGCCACCTTGCCCGATGTGGCGATTACGGACAATCCGTCCGGCACAGCGGGCCAGGTCACCGTAATCCTGAGTCCAGCGAGCCTGTTCTCAAATGTGTCGGGGTCAATAGCGCAGCAGCCCTACCCTGGTGCAGAATATGAAGATATCGGCGTTAAGATCAAAGCCACTCCTACCCTGCATCCAAATGACGATGTCACGCTGCAATTGGAGTTCGAGATTCGCGCCCTCGCCGGCTCCAGCATCAATGGCATCCCGATCATTACCAACCGGACGATTTCGCAAACCGTGCGCATTAAAGAGGAAGTACCTACAATCATTAGCGGACTGCTCGACAATCAAGAATCCCGCACCCTCACGGGCCTCCCCGGCTTAGCGAATCTTCCAGGAGGAGTGGGCTATCTCTTTGGCCAGAGAAACACAACCGCGCAAGACACCGAAATGCTGATCCTAATCACTCCACACAAATTGCGGCTTCGAGACCGCGTTTCTCGTTCAATCTACGTCGGGCGCGATACAAGTGTGAGCCGCGGCTCCCCGCCCGCGCCTCGGCAGCCGCAGCCTTGATGGAATAGCGGAAATGCACGCCAGCCGCGCTCTCGGAGCGCTTCCTCGTTTATGGCAATGGTTCGAACACGACGATGGGTTGATAGGTGCGCGGTACCAGGGCTTCGGCGATGGCCACAAGTTTGTCTTGCTGGCTGAAGACGCGCAAGCGCGGCGGCTTTAATTCCCCCGCCTCGAGTTGCAAGGTTGCCCCCGGTGGCAGCTCTACGCGGCCGGGCTGAATCTGCGAGACCTGTACATTGAATTTTGTCCCATGCCGCACACGCTTCTCAATGATGGGCAGCACATTGACGCGTGGAAAATTCGGCAGCAGATTTTCCAGACGGATCAAGCAATCGGCAAATCTTCCGGCGCGCGACGCCTCCGCCAGCTCTTCCAGCTTGATAGCCTGTTCCAGCGAAAATTCCCCGACCGCCGTTCGCGTAATTTCCGCCAGGTGCGCCCCGCAGCCGAGTTTTTGACCCATGTCGTGCGCGAGTGAGCGAATATATGTGCCCGACGAGCACTCGATCACAAACCGCGCGATGCTGCCTTCAACGCCGGTCAGCTTGTACTCAAACAGCTCGACTTCCACCGCTTTCAGCTCGACAGGCTGCTTCTTGCGCGCCAACTCGTACGCTGGCACACCTTTTATTTTTTTTGCGGAGAAGGCGGGCGGCATTTGTTCGAATCGTCCCACGCTCTCTGCAGCTAGCTTTTCGAGAAGCGCTGCATCGAGCGCCTGCGCGGTATCCGGCCCTTGTGCTCCCCCGTCCGAATCGTACGTATCCGTCGCGAAACCAAACCGGAACCCCGCCGAATAGCGCTTCCTGCGTCCGTTGTAAAACTGCACCAGCCTGGTAGCCCGTCCCAGCAGCAGCACCAGAACACCCGTCGCCAGCGGATCAAGCGTGCCCAGATGCCCGATTTGCCGGAATCCTGCGAGGTGCCGCACCGCATCGACGATATCGTGGGAAGTTTTTCCTCGCGGCTTATCGATAACGAGCGCGCCGTCAAACGGCGCAGGTTGAGGCTGGCGTGGCATGGAATGAATGGTCGGTGATTAGTTATCGGTTGTAATGGGAATGTCTCTAAGACGCGGCCGGCTTGTCTTTCTTCATCTCTTTCAAGAGCTGATCGATTCGCTCGGTGTATTCCTGCGAATGGTCCAGAGCAAAATGAAGCTCAGGCAACCGGCGAAGCTGCAAACGCTCGATCAGCTCGCGGCGGATAAATCCCGAAGCATGCTCGAGCGCCTTGATCGCGTCCTTCTGCTCCTTTGCCGATCCCTGTATGTTGATGAACACGCGCGCGTGCTTCATGTCGGGCTGTACCCGCACTTCGCTGACCACCACCATGCCTTCGAGCCGCGGATCCTTCAGCTCGCCCGCGAGCATGGCGTTGATCTCGTGAGCGATTTCCTCGCCCACCCGTTCATGACGGTGATTGGCTGGACTCATTTCCGTCCCCAAGAAACCTGCTAGATAATTTCGATCGCCTGGTTGATCAAAAACGAGCCCAGAATGCGGTCCGCTTCGTCCAGGACTTTTTGCAGTACTTCGTTGACGTGCTTCTCTTCATTTGAAAGCGTTACGACGCCAACCACCGACCGCTGCCATACATCGTGATGGTCCAACTCCGCCACCGCAACATTAAACTGTCTCCGCAGCTTATCTTTCAAGCTGCGCAGCACTTGCCGCTTGTCCTTCAACGATTGCGCGTCTGGGATGTGCAGCTCAAGGGTAAGCAGACCAACCGGCATGAGCGCTCCGGGGGACTATTCTTACTTGCGGCCGGCAGTCCCAACGCTCTGGCCCGCCGCTTCCGCGGCGCTCAGCTTAGTAACGCTGAAGCATTCCAAAATGTCGCCGACTTTCACGTCGTTGAAGTTTGCGATGCCCGCGCCGCATTCAAATCCCGTCCGCACCTCGCTCGCATCATCTTTGAAGCGCTTCAACGAGCTGAGTTTCGATGTGTAGATAACCGCGCCGTCCCGCACAACACGAATCTGCGCGTCGCGCTTGAGCACGCCGTCCACTACGTAGCATCCCGCAACCGTGCCTGAACCTTTGACCTTGAACGTGTTCCGCACTTCCGCACGTCCCAGATACGTCTCTTGCAGGACCGGCTCCAGCAGGCCTTCCATGGCCTTCTTCAGTTCGTCAGAAACTTCATAAATGATCGTGTGTGGACGGATGTCCACGTGTTCCTGCTGCGCGAGCTCCATCGCCTTGCGGTCCGGCCGGATGCCAAACGCAATAACGATCGCTCCGGAAGCCGAAGCTAGCAGTACGTCGTTTTCTGTCACGGCGCCAACGCCCGAACCGATAATCTTCAGCTTCACTTGATCGGTCGAGAGCTTTGGCAGCATTTCGCTCAGAACTTCCACCGAGCCTTGCACGTCCGCCTTAATGACGATGCCAAGTTCCTTCACGTCTCCAGCCTTCAGCTGTTCGTGCAACTGGTCCAGTGTGATCCTCGCCCCGCTCGAGCGAGCCATTTGCGCATCGCGCTGCTTGCCTTGGCGGTATTCGACGATGTGGCGCGCCTTGGCTTCCTCGGTCACTTGGAAATGGTCGCCAGCATCGGGCACGCCCTGTAATCCCAACACTTCCACCGGCGTCGACGGCGGTGCATCCTTAATGGCTCTCCCGCGATCATCAAACATCGCGCGCACTTTGCCGAACACCGAGCCGCAGATGAAAAAGTCGCCGGAGTTGAGTGTTCCGTTTTGCACGAGAACGGTAGCCACTGGGCCGCGTCCCTTATCCACGCGAGACTCCAGCACCGTGCCGCTCGCCGGCGCATCAGGATTGGCCTTCAACTCGCGCAAATCGGCCACCAGCAAAATGGTTTCCAGCAACCTGTCGATGCCCTTCTTCTGTTTAGCGGAAACTTCCACAAACTCGGTGTCGCCACCCCATTCGGAGGGCACCAGGTTCACGTCGGAGAGCTGGCGCTTCACGCGCTCCACTTGCGCTTCCGGCTTGTCGATCTTGTTGATGGCCACGATGATCGGCACCTTCGCAGCCTTCGCGTGATCGATCGCTTCCTTGGTCTGTGGCATGACGCCGTCATCGGCCGCGACCACAAGCACTACAATGTCCGTCACCTTCGCGCCGCGCGAACGCATCCGTGTAAACGCTTCGTGGCCTGGCGTGTCCACAAAAACCACGCTGCGGTCGTTCACCACCACTTTGTACGCGCCGATATGCTGCGTGATTCCGCCGGCTTCCCCGCCCGCTACGTCCGCTTCGCGAATCGCATCGAGCAAGCTCGTCTTGCCGTGGTCCACGTGCCCCATGACGGTCACGACCGGCGGCCGCGGCTTCAAACTTTCCTTGGTCTCTTCCTTCGCAACTTCCAGCACCATCTCTTCTTCAAGCGATACGACGCTTACGACTCCGCTAAATGCTTCCGCAAGCGTGGTCGCCGTCGGCACATCCAGCGCCTGGTTAATGCTGGCAAACACCCCCCGATCGAGGAGTGTCTTCAAAAGATCCTTCGCTCGCACATCGAGCTTTTCCGCGAGTTCCCGGATCGTAATGCCTTCCGTAATCGTAACTTCGCGCGGCGGCCGCGGCTCCGGCGGGGCAATGACAGCTGCCGCAGAGCGGCGATCCCCTGCTCCCGGACGCTGGCGAGTCGGGTGGAGCTTGCGCTCACCCTCCTGCTCCCGCTTATCCATGACAGGCCGCTGCCTCTGGGGAGGTTTGCGCGTATAGAGCGGCTTACCCGGCTCCGCCTTCGGCGGCACTTTGTCTGGGGGCAACGCCGGTAGCATGCCAGGACGTCCCGGCGCGCGCGGACCCGGACGAGTGCCGGTAGGCAACGCTCCACGCCGCTGCTCAAAAGGTCGATTCGCGGGTGAACTCCCCGTTCCACCGGGCCCGCCTGGCCGCGGCGTGTACTGTCTTCCCTGGCCGCCTGGCTGCATCGGACGCATTGGCTGTCCGGGGCGCGGTCCACCGCCAGGGCGTTGCCCGCTTCCGGGTGTCGTTCCCGGCACTGGTCCGCGATTCCCTGTTGGCATCGCCCGAGAAGGCGCGGCTGGCCGGGCACCAGGTGCCGCGGCCGCTGGTCGGACAGAAGAAGACTGAGCCCCAGCCTGGGCCGCTGGCCGCGGTGCGGAAGGGCCTGCTGGCCTGTGTGCACCGGGCGCAGCCGTCGGCTGCCCCGTTGGTGACGGCGGACGAATCGGAATGGCTGCTGGAGATCTCGTTGCCTGCGGCGCAGCGGGGGCAATCGGTCTTGCAGCTGGAGGAACCACCGCAGGAGATCCGGCAGGAGCCGTAATGGGCATCTTTGGAGCAACAACAGGAGCAGTGGCAGGCGCACTTGGTGCCGGAGCAGCCGGAGCCACAGCAGGAGCAACAGGTTTCGCAACGGGGGCAACTGACGGTGCGATTGATGCAACTGCTGGCGCGGCAGGTTTCGCAACCACACCAGGTGCCGCCGCCACTGGAGATGGAGGCGCCGCCGGCCGCATTCGCGCAGCCCTGGCAGCAGCTTCCTTCGCCGTGGCTTCCGCTTTCGCTGCAGCTTCCGCCGCGGCTTCCGCCTCTGCCTGTCCCAAAATGTTCTTGCGAACCTTCTCCGCAACATCCTCAGGGATCGAACTCGAGTGCGTCTTCTTTTCGCTGACCCCATACCCGGGCAAAAGATCAATGATCGCCTTGGCCTTGACCTCGAGTTCGCGGGCCAGTTCGTTGATTCGGACTTGGTTTGCTTCGCTCATGCTGCTTATGGACCGTTCCACGGTCAAAAAACTCAGTCGGCCCTTACTCGGCCGATGCTGTCTCTTTTAAGGCTTCGGCTCTTCCTCCGCCTTGGCCCCGCCATCAGAATGTTCAAGTGCTGGCGATTCTTCACCCTCTGCCGCCGCAGCCGCTTCGCCATCCGCCGAAATCCCATCCAGAGTTCCGTCCGGAGTTTCCTGCGCCACACCTTCGGCGTTCTCCGAGGCCGCTTCCGAACTCTCTGGTACCGCTTCACCTTCCGCAGGCGTCGCCTCGTTTTCTACTGCCATGTCGTCCGTGTTTTCCCCAGCCGGTGCAGCCGCTGCGGCCTCTGCTCCGCCTTCGTAGAACCGGTTCACCGCCTGATAAATCTTGTCGACCATCTTCTCGCCGATTCCCGGAATCTCCATCAACTGTTCCGGCGTCATCCCCGCGAGTTTCTCGAGATTGGTAATCCCAGCGGCCTCAATCTTTTCAATGGTCTTCGGACCAACACCCGCTAGCGCCGTCAAAGGCGTCGCTGGCGCCGTCAGAGCCGTCATCTGCTCTTCAATCTCTTGCCGCTTCTCTTCCTCGCTCTTGATATCAATGTCCCAGCCGATCAACTTGCTCGCCAGCCGGACGTTCTGCCCCTTCTTGCCGATCGCCAGCGAAAGTTGCGAATCCTCGACGATCACCTCAAGCTTCCGGCTTTCCGGGTCGGTTATCTGTACGCGCGTCACTTTGGCCGGACTCAGTGCCTTCTGCGCAAACGCAACGGTTTCTTCGCTGTAAGGAATAATGTCGATCTTCTCGCCGCGCAGTTCGCGAATAATCGACTGCACGCGCATGCCCTTCATTCCCACGCACGCGCCCACCGGATCAACGTCCTTGTCGCGGCTCGCCACCGCTACCTTTGTCCGCTCGCCAGCTTCGCGCGCCGCATGGCGAATCTGCACGGTCCCGTCGTAAATCTCCGGCACTTCCATCTCAAATAATCTCTGCACCAAACTTGCATCCGCGCGCGAAACAATCACCTGCGGCCCCTTCGCCGCACGATCCACCATCTTGATCACCACGCGCAGTCGCTCGCCAATGTTGTACGTCTCCAGCTTCGACTGCTCGCGCTTCGGCAACCGCGCTTCCGTCCGCCCCATGTCCACAATCAAGTCCGGGCCTTCCGCCCGCTTCACGATCACCGTAACTAGTTCGCCTACGCGCGTGTGGTATTCGTTGTAAATCGTGTCGCGCTCCGCCTCGCGCACCTTTTGTAGAATCACTTGCTTCGCCGTCTGCGCCGCAATCCGCCCCAACACGTCGGTAGGCTTCGCCGCGGTGATTTCTGTCCCAATCTCCGCCGACGGATTCTTTTTCTTCGCCTCCGCCAGGCTGACTTCCTTCTTCGGGTCGGTTACTTCTTCCACAACCATATGCACCGAATACACGTCCACTTGCCCGGTCTCCGGATTGAACTTCGCGCGCAAATCCTCTTCCGTCTTGTAATATTTCCGCGCCGCCACCACCATCGCGTCTTCAATCGCAGACACCACAACGGTCGCCTCGATGTGCTTCTCGCGGCTCAACATCTCAATTTGTTGATAGAGCAGATTCGCCATGTAATTTCCCGATCGTCTTCCCGTTCCTAAAATCCCTACAATCTCTTCCCCTGTTAGATCTCTCAGGCTCTTAAACTTCTTCCGCCTCTTCTCTTCTGTTTCTCGCGCAGCCTACCAAGGTCCCCGCGCAGTTTCTTCTGCTCACTGTTCACTACCCACTACTCACTTCCTTCTAAAACTCCACCATCAAATTCGCCTTCCGAATCTTCTCAAAGGGCAACTCCACCGTCCGCGCCACTTTCCCCTTTAACTCCAACCGCACCTTTCCATCCGTAAATCCCGCCAGCCGCCCCTCAAAATACTTCTCATTCTCCACCGGCTCAGTCGTCGAAATCTTCGCCATCCGACCTCGGAAGCGCTCGTACTCCGCGGGATTCCTCAGCGCCCGGTCCATCCCCGGCGAACTCACCTCCAGGGTGTACCCTGCGGCTCCCGGTATCAGCTCCTCCACGTCCAGAATCACGCTCAACTGCTGGCTCACGCGTTGGCAATCTGCATGGCTCACACCCAACTGCCCGCCCTCGGGCGCCTCCGAAGGCGCCAAAATTTGTCCTGCCGAGTCGCTCATCGCCGCTCCAGCTTTCGGAGCCCGATCAATAGTCACCCTCAGGAAGCGCTGCTTCCCTACTTTCCACTCAACATCAAATATTTCTAGTCCTTCCGACCGCGCCACTCGCTCGGCGGCTTCCCGAATTTTTTCCAAATCCAACTAGAGACTCCACGAGCAATGCCGGTGTCCACTGCCCTCCAACCGGCCCAACAAAAAAGTGGGCTTGCGCCCACCTATCCGTGCGACCCGCTTCAGAGCGAAAATAGAGTATATTCTGCCAGCAAGGTAAAAGCAAGATACGGTGGAACATGGAGCTGCTCCCCGCATACTTGATTTATCATTCCATTCTCTTGTTCTTTGCATCCAGCTGCCACACTTCTCGGTGTGCCCCCAACAACACGCCGTGGCAAACCAAACGCATTTCCTCCTCTTGCGCTCTCCTAAGTCATTTGAAATCAATACGAAAAAGTTGGCCTTTCAGCTGCCCTCTGATCCTCCCGTGACCCGAGCGGCGAAAATCTCCGGAGCAATTCTAGTGTTGCTCGTAGTCTGCGCGGCAGCCGTCGCCTTTCTCCATCCCCGACCCGCCCAGGGGTTCGCCCGCCGCGTCTTCCATTGGCGCTCGGAACCAGCGCGGCCAGCCTTTGCAAATGAACGGACCGCCCCGTTACCAAACGTAACCTTCTGGGCCTGGGAACGCCCCGAGGATCTGCGCTTTCTCCTACCGGATCAGGCCGCCGTGGCCTTCCTGGCGAAAACAATTCTTCTTGAGGCTCCCCCTGCAAATTCCTCCGCCGGCTCATTCCCTTCTTTCGTCGTGCGCCCTCGTCTTCAACCTCTCCGCATTACTCCCGGCGCGCCGCTCATCGCCGTCGTCCGCATCGAAACCCCATCCACTCCTCACTATTCCTTTTCTCTCCGACAAAACCACTCACCCTCTCATCTATTCCCCATATTCTCCGACGCACAACGCGCGCTCCTCGCCACAGAAATCGCCGACCTGCAATCCATCCCCGGCGTTTCTGCCATCCAAATCGATTTTGACGCACCCGCGAGCGCCCACGCCTTCTACGCCTCTCTCCTCCAGGACGTCCGCCGCAAACTCCCGCCCTCGATGCCACTCTCCATCACGGCCCTCGCCTCCTGGTGCATCGGCGATCTCTGGCTTTCCAAGCTTCCTCTCGGAACCATCGACGAAGCCGTCCCAATGCTCTTCCGCATGGGCACCGACGCCCCCAACGTCGCAAAATTTCTTCGCTACAACGACAATTTTCCCGTCGCTGCCTGCCGCGGTAGCCTCGGCCTCTCCACGGACGAACCTCTCTCGCATGACTTGCTGACCGCCAGATCGTACTCTGCAACTTTCAGCACGCACGCAAAGCGCATCTACATTTTCGCTCCACGCGCTTGGACCCCATCCGCCGCCCAGAACATTATTCAGGAGTTGCAACCATGATCAGCCGCATTGTCCGCATCTTCGCTGCAATTCTTCTCGCTCTATTGCTCGTCCTTCCTCCGCCGCTCGCTTTCGCCTGTGGCCCTGATTTCACTGCTCCCACCTACATCGACTTCAACGCGCCCGACGCTCGCGATGCCAGCTATGCTGCCGGCAAGCTCGGCCTCCTCCAGCGCGGCTACTATCACATCTATCTCTTCGAGGCCTATCGCAATCTCAGCGCCAAGCCGTTCAATGCGGCAGAATTGTCCTCGCTAAGATTTCAGTCAACTTCTTCAACGCAACAAAATGTATCGCCGTCCCAAAGTCCCGCCAAACCGGAGAATTGGATCGCAACGTGGGAATCGACCCGTGCAAGCCTGCTCGGCGAAAAGCCAAAAAACTCACCCCGAGCTTTCGATCCAGTCGGAGTCACTCGCGCCGGTATGCAAGATGAACGGTACGTTGCCTATTACAACTGTCTCAGCGGCGCTTTCGAAAACGCGGTCCACACGCTGCAAAGCCGCGCGGCACAATTCGGTGCCCAGAGCGCCGTCGTCAAAGAATGGATTGCTGCGCAAGACCAAGTCTTTGAAAACTGCTCCGCCGACATCAGCTATCCGCCCAAACCCAAGCTGGCCGTCATTCCTGCCGCCTCTCATCCCGAAGATCTCGCCATCATTCGCGCTGACCGCGCCTACCAAATCGCTGCCGCGCTATTCTACGCAGGCGACTTCGACGCCGCTCAAAAAGCGTTCGAGGGCATCGCCAAAGATTCCTCATCCCCCTACCAAAAAATCGCACCCTACCTTCGTGCGCGCGTTCTCGTCCGCAAGGGAACTCTCCAGGCGAACGACTCCGAATATGACGCGGATGCCTTGTCGCAAGCAGAATCGCAGTTGCGCGCGATCATCGCCGAAAAAAACTCCCCCGACTTTCACGCCGCCGCCGAACGCCTCCTCGGTTTCGTCCGCATTCGCCTCCACCGTCAGGAACGCCTCCACGAACTGGAAGCTTCTCTCCAAAGCGGCGCTCCTGCGAAATCTTTCCAGCAGGACTTAACAGACTATCTCTGGCTCCTCGATCATCCCGTCCTCACGAAAACGGTCACCATTACCCCAGCATCCGAAGGAAAACCCGCGCAAAAAGGCGTCACCGTCGACGAATCCTCGCGCATCGCCGGCGGTGACATGACCGACTGGATTTTCACTTTCAGCCTTTCCTGCGCCGAATGCTACGACCATTCTTTGCAGCGCTGGAACGAAACGAAATCCCTCCCCTGGCTCGTCGCGGCCCTTTCACAAGCCGACGCGAAAGAATCTGCTCTGCCGGCGCTCCTCGCCGCCGTTTCCAAAGTCGGCCCTGACTCGCCCGCGTATCTCACCCTCACCTTTCATCGCCTCCGCCTTCTGGAGCAATCTGGAAATATCGACGCAACCCGCCGCGATCTCGACCAGTTGCTCGCCCAACAGGGAAACTCCATGCCCATCTCTGCAAGAAACGAATTCCTTGCCCTCCGCATGAAGCTCGCTTCAAACCTCGCCGAATTCCTGCAATTTGCGCCGCGCCTCTCCACCGACGCCACTGGCGTCGCTCCCATTCCCGCCGGCAAATCCGACTATGACCCGGGCACTCCCGAATACGCGGTCATTCGCCCGCATTTCGACTCCGACGCGAGCGTCGTTCTCACGGAAAAACTCCCGCTCCGCCTTCTCGCCGACGCCGCCAAATCAAGCACCCTCCCACCCGCGCTTGGCAGCAACATCGCGATCGCTGCCTGGACTCGCGCCATCCTCCTGAAAAATGACGCCATCGCCCGCGAGATGACCCCGGTCGTGGCCGAATTGGTTCCGGAACTAAAGGACGATCTCGCCGAATACGCCAAGACTTCGGACGCAGTAGCAGGTCAAGCCGCAGCCGTCTTCGCCATTCTCCGCAATCCAGGCTTCCGGCCTTTCGTCAGCGCCAGCCCCGGCCGCGGCTGGTTCTATAGCACCAACGAAAGTCACTTCAATTCCATCGATAATTTTGGAGACAACTGGTGGTGCCGTTTTGTCCCTTCACAAAGAGACCAAGGCACAAACGCCGGGTTCTATCGACTGTTTTCCACGCTTCGCGCGCCGCTCCGGGAAATTTATCCTGGCGGTGTCGTGACCGCCCCCGCATTTCTTTCTGCACAGGGCAAAGACGCGGCGGCTGAAGAAGTGAACGCCCTCGCCGATCTTCCTTCCGCTCCACGTTGGCTTGGACAGTTCACGATAGATTGGGCCAAAGTCCATCCCGACGACTCCCGCGTTCCCGAAGCCCTTCACAATGTCGTCCGCTCCTGGCGCTATGGCTGCACCGAAACTGATCAAAAAGACGCACCCAACTTTTCCAAAGATGCCTTTGAAATTCTTCACAACCGTTATCCCGACAACGACTGGACCAAGAAAACGCCATACTGGTTCAAATAGTTCTTACTCGTGCAAAGCCACGGCTTAGATCGGCAAAACGCACCATTGGTGCTGACGAGATAGAACGATCAGGGCGACCCAAAAGGGACAGGACGTACAAGTACGGCCGTCGGTTCGGCCTCCGGTGATGTGTTTCCCAGTTCGGTTGGCGCTGTACGCTTAAGAAGAAGCTGTTGATGTCATAGTCCAACACGTCACGACCGTAGAAGTCGCTGACGAAGAAGGACGATGGCGGCCCGCCAAAAAGGCCGCTAAACTGAGTGGGAACTGGCCAAGTGGATGTGGGGGCTGCAGTGCAAGCGCAATCTGCTGTGGGTTGAGGGGAGGGACGTAGCCCCCCACCCCGGGTGCTTTGTGTAAACAGTGCGGAAGTAGTTATTTTGAATGTGGCGACTACTTGCGGTCAGCCCAGGACGGTGGTGGCTCCCAGCTACCCACCACTCACTGCTCACTATTCACTACCCACTCCGCTAGTCAAACAAGTCCGGCTGCTCCCGCGTAATGCGGTCCCACAGCGGCTGGAATTGGAACCACCCGACCATCGGCAGTCCCACTTGCGTGTGCGTCAGTTTCGCCGTTTCGTGAGGAATCTTGCGCGGCTCTCCGGCGGCTTCCGCGAGCAATTGCGCCTGGCAGGACCGGTCCATGGTAATAAACCACCACGCCGCTTCGTCCACGGTCTGTCCGACGGTCAGCAGGCCGTGATTACACAAGATGCCGGCTTTTTTGTCGCCGAGCGTTTTGGCGATGCGGTCACCTTCGTCCGTGTCGTAGACCACTCCGCTGTAATCGTCAAACACCACATGATCTTCATAAAACGCACAGGCATCCTGCGTCAGCGGATCGAGCAGCCGCCCCAGCGAAGACCACGTTTTTCCATGGAGCGAATGCGCATGCGCCGCGGCAATCACGTCGGGGCGCGCTTTGTGAATCCGCGAGTGAATCGCAAACGCCGCAGCGTTCACTTCCCGCTCACCTTCCACAACTTCGCCATGATCGTTCACCAGCAAAAGGTCCGACACGCGAATCTGGCTGAAATGCATCCCAAAAGGATTCACCCAAAAATGGTCCAGCCGCTCCGGATCGCGCGCGGTGATGTGTCCCGTCACGCCCTCATCGAATCCGCAGCGCGAAAAGAGTCGGAAAGCTCCCGCGAGCTTTTGTTTCCGGTGCCGCCGCTCTTCAGCAGGCGTTGCAAAAACTGCCGGGCGCGGCATCCGTTCCATTCGCGATTTTACTTGCGGCATAAAATCCTCCTTCTTCTTGTCCGCTTACTATATCGAATTCCAAGCCAACCTGACGACCATTTCGCAATCCCTGGCTGCCCTGGTTTCACTCGCCCGGGCAAATCCCTCTTCTCCCGCATGGGCGGCGCCCCTGCCTTCCCCCCCGCACCGGCTTACAGGCGCCATGCTGTCTGCTTCACGAATTGCTTGACCACCTGCGACAGTCTCCGCTACTGTTTCTGGAGATTGTGGTGGTCAGGCAGAACTTATATGGTTCCCCGGCGTATTCCGCTCGCAAACCTTTTCCCAGGCCTTTTGACCTTCTGCGCTCTGTTTCTTCTCGCTCCAGCCCTTCGCGCGCAAAGGCCATCCGGCGGAACGCCGACCCAGGGTGTCGGACAAAGATCCGCCGCTCCTTCCTTCCCAACGGCGAACGAAGCGCCGGTCGACGTTTTGGTCAGCGTGCGAGAACCAAGCGGCATGCCACTGGCGGGCAATGCCATCGTCAAACTTTATTCCGAGCGCGGCGTGCATCTGACCATGCCCACCCAGGACAACTCCACGGCCACGTTTCCGAAAATTCTCGAGGGCGAATACGATATCGAAGTAACAGCCATCGGATACAAGACGGCCAAGGAACACGCTTCCGTTTTTGCGGGCGGCACGACCTGCACGGTCTACGTCTACCTGCACAGCGAAAGCGAGAGTTCTTCCGCAAACGTTGCGCCCAGCGGCGCCGTCATGACCCCGCGCCTACAAGCGGAGATTGATAAGGGCCTGGACAAAATGCGCCGCCATCAGTATGACGCGGCTCGCGCGCAATTCGAGAAGGCTGCAAAGATGGCGCCGGGTAGTCCGGACATCCAGTACCTGCTCGGCATGCTGGAATACGCGCAGGAACATTTCGATGCGGCTCGCACAAAATTTCAAGCGGCGCTCTCTATCAATCCTTCGCACGAGCGGTCTCTGTTGTCTCTCGGGGAACTTCAGCTGCGCACCGGAGACGCCGCTACGGCTGCGGAGACTCTCGAGAAGGCCTATCAGATAAGTGGCGCGGACTGGCGCACACACTGGCTGCTCGCCAATGCCTATGCTCAACAGAAGAATTACGAAAAGGCGCTCCCGCACGCCACGCGTGCTGCGGAACTCGGAAAAGATCATGCGGCGCCAGCGTGGATGCTTTTGGGCCAAATTCTGCTCCAGCAGCAAAAACCGGAGGAAGCGAAGCGAGCGTTCGAGACTTTAATCCGGAGTTTTCCGAACGATCCCGCCGTGCCTGAAGCAAAAATCCAGCTTGCTGCGCTCGACAAACCGGTGGTTACGACGGTTTCAAATGTTCAGCCGCCTCAACCGGCGCCTCAGCCTCCTCCCGCGCCGACTCCTCCTCCGCCTGCGCCGGTGCGCGCGTGGGCGCCTCCGGACATCGACAGCAAGGAATATCCGGCCGTCCAGGATGTTGCCTGCTCGGAAAGCGATTTGGTGCAGAGGACGCAAGCCAAAATGATGCGCCAACTCGGAAATTTTGAGAAGTTCCTGGCAACAGAGCACATCGAGCATCAAGAGGTGGACGCGTATGGCGTTCCAGGGCCAGTGCGCGAGAAGGACTTCAACTATCTTATTTTCGTGGAACACCCGAGACCCGGCATGTCCTTTCTGGATGAGAAGCGCGATGGCGGGGAAAACCTTGGATCTTTCCCGACATCGCTGGCGACGCAGGGCCTGGCCGCTCTCGCACTAAGCGTTTTCGACCCCAGCTACGAGGGGGATCTTACCTATAAGTGCGAAGGCCTGGGAACATGGCGGGGCAAAGCCGTTTGGCGGCTGCGCTTCGAACAAAAAAAGGAAGTGCCGTCGCGCATTCGACTCTGGACAAATAGCCATGGCACATTCTCCATTCCTTTGAAGGGCCGCGTGTGGATCGCCGCGAGCAGCTACGACGTACTTCATATCGAGACGGATCTTCGCGAGCCAGTGAAGGATATAGAACTCACACGCGATCATCTGCTGATCGATTACGGCCCCGTGAAGTTTGAACACAGCGGAACGTCGTTGTGGCTTCCCTGGGATGCGGAGATGTTCATGGAGTTGCGTGGAAAGCGATATCACCACACGCACACGCTGAGAAACTACATGCTATTTTCGGTGGACACAGGGAATGCCATAGCAAAACCGAAGCAAGCTCCCGAGCAAGAACAATAATCCCGAAGGATGAAGGTGAAGGAGTTGAGGCGAGAGAATAGTGAGTTGTGAGCGGTGAGCAGTGAATGGCGCAAGACTCGGAGTTCTCTCCGGTTCCAACTGTGCACATTAAAGAAGTCAGCCCGATGCAGCCGCGTTTCCCCGCACCAAAGAAAACGCCCCTGGGTTTGCCAGGGGCGCTCTGAAAAAAGCGAACTGTCGAAGCTCTTGATCGAATTTACTGCTGAGGTGGCTTCGTTGGCGGCGGAGTGGCCGGCTTGGGTGTCGCCGGCTTTGGAGTTGACGTAGCACCCCCAGGCGCCGCGTTCTTAACCGGATAAGCCTGGTCATAGAGGCGAATGATGTCCTGCGTGACATCGACCTGATTTGACGCGTAGAGGATCGGTGAATTCTGACCGGAGGTATCCAGAATTACGCTGAAGCCGTTCTCTCGCGCGTAGCGGTCCAGAACGTCAACCATTTTGCGTCCGATGCGCTCCAAAACGTCTTGTTGGGCGGCGCTCGCGTCATCCTGAAACTCGGTCCGCAAACGATCTAGTTTCTGCGTGCGGCGTTGTCCCTCAGCGGTTAGCCGCGCTTCTTCCTCCTGGCTCAATTTTCCTTGGCCGGATTGAAGGCGCTGCTGCAAATCATTGATCGCCTTCGTCTGATTGTCGATTTCGGCGGAGCGCGGAGCAAACTGCGACTGCAATTCCGCGGACGCTTGCTTGCCTTCGGCCGTGCTTCCGATCGCACCGCGCAGATTGATGATCCCCACCGACTTGGCTACTGCGGCGGCACCGGCCGCGGGCGCGGCCTGAGCCGAAGCTGAAGCCGTGCCGATGAGGCATGCTGCAAACAGAGCAGCGGACGTCAAAACAATTCTCAAATTCACTTTATTCTCCTTGTTTTTGGATGATCCCGATGAAATCGAAACCAACCGCAGCCAATCTTTGATTGGCTTGAAGCTATCACCGACTGCCAGCGCGGCCCGCGGGCACCACACAAACCCCAAAGTATAGCGAGCCGCTTGCCGCGCTGCAATCAGAAAGCGTCAGCGATTCCGTAGCGTCCTTTGAGTTCAATCCCGCTTCCTTTCTGCTGCAACCGTCCCCGGAAAGTGCATGCACTAATTGGGCATGGGGAAGATGAGCACTCGGCTGTTGGCCTGATCCACGATGACTGCGAGATTCGTGAATTGGTCAATGGCAACGCCAAATTGCGGCGAGCCCGGAAGCCCAATCGTGCCGATCGTTTTCAACGGGCTCGCGCTTGTATCCACGAGCGACGTGGTGCTGCCCGCGACATTTGTGGTCAAGATTGCGCCGGTCTCTGGATTTAAGGCCAGCGCTGTCGGGTTGATACCAACGTTTACCGGGACGACGCTGCCGGAGTCCGGGTTAAACGAAGAGATTACGTTGCCGCCGCTGGAGCTTGCATAGAACAACCCGGGGTTAGCCGTCCCCGTCGACACCGTGGGGTCAAAGACGATACCCGTCGTCGGCGCCGTTACGCTGCCAGTCTGGGCCGTGGTGCTGAGAATTGGAACGGAAGCACCGATGTCCACACCTTGCAGTGCCCCTGCGGGCGCCGAACCGTTCAGGAGTTGCAGTGACGTGACCACGGCCAAGCCCTGATTATTGGTGCCGCGGTCAGGGTCGATGGCCACCGCCGTCGGCAATTGGAAGCCGCCGATGCTCACCGGAGTAAGCGTGGTCGCCGGAGTGGCAGCAAAGAGCTGAGACATGTCAATTTCCGTCACGGTGTTCGATCCCGTGTTGGTGATGATTACCGCACCGGTCGCATCGTTAATGGCCACGCCAGTAGGGCTCGTCCCGGTGGCGACATCGGGGACGGCGAGAGAATTAGTGAGCAGATTAACGAAGGAGGCCGTGCCAGCGGTATTGTTGGCGACCACAGCCATACCAAACGGCTGACTGACGGCGACGCCTTGAGGAGTGGCGCCGACGGCGATGGAATTAAGAATCTTTCCGAAGTTGGGGTTCTGCACGGTTTGGCCGTTGACGGTGACAGTCGGATTTATATCGATCACCGAAATGTTATTGCAGCCGCTGTTGGAAACCACGGCGATCGGGGAGAAAGGCCCGTTGGCAAGCTGGTCGGCAATGGCCACGGAACTCGGCAGCGTCCCGCCGGTGCTGGTGCAGATCCGGGACATGTCGACAGCTTGGATCACGAAAAAGTCCGTCGGGTTGGACTGCACTCCGCTTCCGTTGACCATGTCGAGCGCGTACTTATGAGGGAACGATAGATTAGCCGCCGGAATCGTGACCGTGAGCTGCCTGCTGCTGACAAATTGAACGTCACCCGCCGGAATGGCCGTGCCGTCCAATCGAACTGTGGAACTAGAATCAAAACCGGAGCCGAAGATTTGCACGCCGACCAAGTCCTGGGTTGACGTAAGCGTTCCCTGCGGCACGGTGGCGTTAGGGATACCGCCGACGACGCCCAATCCCGGATTAGGGCTGGGCACCAGAATGTTCGAGATCTGCGTGGCCTTCAGAGCGTTGGCGGGTACGGGCCCAAGATTGATGATGTAGATTTGGCTGCTGCCAGACATGACCACGAAAGCCTGGTTGGTGGCTGGATCAACGGCGATGCCCCCAAACAGCGTAAGAGAGTTGGTAGTACCATTCGCCACGGTCAGAGTGGCGGTGCCAGTTCCTGGCAATGTGTTCTGCGCGTTAAACGTAGCTTGCTGCGTCGGATTTTGCGGATTGGTTAGGCAGGAGTTGGGCGCCACATTGCAAACAAACGCATAGCGCCTTGCGGTGACGGGATCGGAAATGGAAACCTGGTTCAGTGTGGGGTTGTAAGAAACGATGGCATCCGAGTACGGCTGCCACGCTACGTTCGCCGTGCCTAGCAGTTCAGCCGAATTGGCGCAAGGGAGCGTGGTCGTATAAAACGTGCAGGTAGCAAAGAAGGATATGGAACTGATGCTCTGATCCAAATCGTTGAGCAAATTGATCTGTGGACCGTTTGAGCCGGTAGCGTTGGCATCCGCAAGGGCGGCGGTGTTGGTGATCGGATTGATGGCGATACCTTGGGTGGTCCGGGAAAGGCCGCCAAAGATCAAATTCGGGCTGCTATAAAATACCTGCGCTACGGTCCCCGGTTGATTGTTGGGATTAGCAGGGACAGTCACTGTGCCGCTGGAAGTAGAGTTCAGAACGTAGGTGAAGGCCGTGTCACTGATGGCAGCGACGTTGAAGACGCCGTTGAAGTTGGCCGTGGTCGGATTTGCCGAACCTGCCGCTCCGGGGGCCGGCACGCCTGTAATCAAAACTGTGCCGGAATTGCCTGGAACCAGGCCATTCGATGCTGTCGTGGTGACGGTGACTATTCCCGCGGCGAGAGTGAGCGTAGAAATAAAGGCGGAAGTAGATTTCTTGGTTACATCTATGCCTTGTAGAGCACCCGAGCCCCCAGGCGAAACGTAAGCAAGATGACCCTCAGGCGCCATAGCGACTTGCGGGTAGGCTCCTGTGTTTAGGGTGACCTGGGCAAAAAGACAAGGAGCTGTTGCACCGGTAGTGAAACATCCGTAGGGATTAGTTCCCGTATTCAAATTCACGAGGAACCCGAGGTTGGCCGCGGAAGAAGCCGAAGTAGAGGAATAAGCAATGACCCCCATATTGGTGCTGGGGTCGACGCCAATCGAGTAAGGCAGAGGCGCGGGCGAAACCTGTCCTTGGAGCGCGCCGGAAATATCGAGAGTGAACGGAGTGCCAGGAGCCTGGACGGGTGCGCCGGGAATCGGCAGAACCGTGACACTTTGATCCTGGTAGTTGACCACCGCCACGGTGTGGTTGGTGGGATTCACGGACATACCGGTGGGAAGCTTGCCCACGGCCACTGGACCACCGATGGGAGTCAGGGTGCCGGTGCCGATGGAATAGAACTGAACGGCATTTGAGCCGGTCTCGGCGACGGCGACTACTCCAAGCGTCTGATCGATACCGATGGCGCTAGGATTTGTGCCAGCAGCCACGGGACCACCGGAGATGATGGGGGGATTTACTGAATAGTTCGGAAAAACGGCCAAATCCGTAACCGACGGGTTATCTGTAAACGGAAGCGGTGGCGAGGTGCGACCCACAGCGAGAGAATAAAGTCCGGGGAGCCCATTATTAATCGCGCCGCTGGGCAATTGCATTTGGAGTTGCTTTGGACCTGATAGAGGCTGTCCCTGACCGTTCGTGGCACCCGGAAGGGTGTTGCCCTGAAAGACGACGTTGGCGAGCTGGCCGCTCACCCCAAAGTAACCGCCGTCGATCGTGAGACCGATATTGCCGGAAGAGGTGCCTCCCTGGAGAATGTCGGTCGGATAGGAAGCTAATGACGACGGACGCACCGGCATAATGTTGTAAGTGAAAACCCCACTGGGATTCGTAGTGACCGGTTCGGCGGGATCAGTGATGGAGATTGTGACCGGGCCTGTGTTTACAAGGTTGTAGGCAAAGAGCCGGACGCGGGCTCCTGACGAAGGCGGATTTGCCACCGTTCCTGTGGGAATCGGAAACAGCACTTTGAGCTGGTTAGATCCCGAAGTCAGTGTCGTTTTGCCGTTGTTTGCATCCGTGAGAGTGATGATGGAAGCCGAAGAAATGTTCGGAGCATTGAGATAAATGTCCCAATAGATGGCGCCCTGCGGAGCGATGGTCGGAGTAATCCCGCTAAACGTGATTGGTCCGCCGGCGGTGATGGTGATGGTGCCAAGAGCAAAGCGCGTGGGGTCTTCCACGGAAGTGGCAACGATAGTGACGTTCTGAGGCGTTGTGGTGGTGGTCGTTGGGACCGTCGGGTTCGAAGGCACGACAGCCGGAGCAGTATAGATCCCGTTCGCATCAATAGAGCCACAGCCTGTGGCATTGCCGCTTACTGTGCAAGAGGGGAGAGCGGCGTAAATGTTAGGGGTCGTGGGAGTGGTCGAGCTGGGAGTGGTCTGCGTGAGGGACCAGGTCACACCTTTGGCTTGAAGATCATTGGTCAGGATTGCAAAGAAGGGCTGCTGCTCAAGCGTGGGCACAGCCGCAGTCGTGGGAGTGAGAGTGACGGAGATACCGGAGTCGATGTTCAGCGTGATGGTACCGGTTCCGTGCTTACTTGAGTCCGCAACAGCTTGCGCGGTGATAATGATTTGCAGCAAAGGAAATGTGGTTGGATTCGGAAGAATTGACGGAGCAAGATACGTTGCGGTACCAGTGGCTTGTTCGTTGGAAAGCGTGCCGAAGGAACCGTCCGTGGGGCACGTTTTGGCTGCAGCGACTACGGGCGCGCCGGCGGAAGTGAAAGTGGTCGTCGTATAGGTGCACCCCGTCCAGGAGACTTGCGTGTTCGTCGGACCGGTAACCGTAGCAGTGAGGGTCGTCGATTGCCCCAAAATGAGCGTAGGACCTTGAGATGAAATAATGCTTACGGTAGTCACGATAGCGCCGCTGCTGCCGCCACATCCATTAAAAAACAGACAAGGCGCTATGATCGCCAGAGCCACGTAGCTCGAAATCTTCCACAACTTCATTTCCCTTGCCTCCCCAATGACCGCGTGGCCCAACTACTGCTGCCACGCCTGCTTAATTTTTTCCCAGTCGATTCCAATTTCTCGGCCGCCCCGGGCGGTTAAAAGGTCTTTCCCACGGTAAAACGAAATGTCGTCTTGGGCTCGAAGTAGTTCAATCGCCCTGGATTGCTCAAGAAGTTCAGTTGCGGCTGTATTTGGGTCTCCCAAAGATTCGGTGTTATCCCATCTAATGTGGACTTCCAGGCATTCAGAGTAGTCGGGTTGACGTACGGATTTGGAGCCGCGATCTGCGAATACAATCTATTCAAATTGTAGGCGTAATAGATACGGAAAGGAGCCTGCACGATGGGAAGATTGACGCCAAACTCGATGCCCACTGAGTCTCTGATACGGAAGTTGGTACCGGGATAAATACTGAGGGTCTTGGTTAGCGGGGCTTCGGGAAACGCGGAAGTTATGTTGGCGATGCCCGTCGGATCGAGGTGTAAGGCACTGGTTTTAAAAATTCCATCGGTACCGACGTCGCCAAAGAGAGACATCGTGACAGGACCCGCGATGGGGATGCGATATTCAATGTTTCCGGAAGCTTGATAGTCGCCGCCGGGCAAAGTAGCGGTGTAAACCAGGACCGGAAGGCCGAAGGATCGCAACGCTCCGGCGGAAGTGGGATCGCGGTAGAACATCGTTTGCGATGTCACTACGGGAATGAAAACCACGGGAGAGATAGAACGAATATCAAATCCGCGAAGATCGTTTTCGCCGCCCATATAGTACCGGTTGAAGGGGGGCACTTCCCCCCCGCCGTATCCGGTGATATAGGCAGTGCTGAAGTGCAGGCCGATGGCATTGCGGTGATGGTAGACGGGGTGGAAATACTTCACGTCGAAGACATTGGCGATGGTTTTTACATTGCCGCCGAGGCCCGTCAGCGACACGGAATAGAAAAAGCTCTTGCCTTTGGTCGCGTTGATCGGATTATCGATGGTGTTGTAGGTGATCGAAGGCGTAATGCTGCTCGATACGATCCCGTTCAGTGCACTAGGCCCGGCAATGGCACGGAATTGCAATTGCTCGAATAAGAGATTGGAGGCTGCATTGAAAGCAGTGATATTCGTATTCGTCAGACCGTAGCTGATACCCACCCTGGCGAAAGAAAACCTCTTCATCGGGTAGCTCGCGTAGGTCGTGAACCCCGTGCTGTTCTGATTGTAATTCTGGACGTATTGAGGATTGACGCTGACCTGCTGGCCGGTAAACTGGGCTTCCTGCTGGGCCTGGTTGAAATTGTACTTACTGGAGAATACTGTAAAACCGGTGGAAATGGGACGATCGAACAGATAAGGCTGAGTAAAGCCGAACTGCAATGTGCGCTGATATTGACCAAATTGCGCGGAGAGAGTGAGCGTCTCACCCAAGCCCAGGAAGTTATTGGTCTGATAGGTGAGGCCGATAAAGCCGCCGGAGAGACCGCTGACGCCGCCTTGCAGGCCGATAGACTGTTTGCCCTTTTCCTTCAGCTTGAGATTGATGTCGACGGTGCCGTCTTTACTGTTTTTTTGGAGCTCGACAGCCTTGTCAGCTTCGATTTTGTCGAAATAATTGAGCTGGTTGAGGCGCAGAATACTGATGTCCCAATAGCGCTTGTTGAAGAGCTGGCCTTCGTCGATGAGCAGCTCACGGCGGATGACTTTGTCGCGCGTGGTGGTGTTGCCGCTGAAGTTGATGCGGCGGACGTAGTATTGCTTTTGCTCGTCGAAGCGGAGAGTGAGGTTGATTTTTTTGGTGGCGTCGTCAATGTCAAAATCCGGCTCGGCCGTGAAGTCGATGAAGCCGTATTGGCCGTAAGCATCTCCATAGTTCTTGATGGCTTTTCGGAGTTTGTCCACATTGAAAACATCGCCATCCTTCAGCGGGAAGATAGCCTTGAGCGGCTCGACCTTGAGAGAAAGAGCTTTGTCCGGGTCCGAGCTGACGATTTTGAGCGTTCCCATCCGGTACTGTTCGCCTTCCTCGATGGGAATGGTGATGTTGACGGCCTTTCCGGTCTTTGGCCTTAGACCGGGAACCGGAACTCCTCCGTGTTGCACATCAATGTTTTGCAGAATGGGGCCGTTGGGAGCGACCACGACACGGAAGAAACCGTTGTCCTGGTAGAGGCCGCGAATGCCCACTTCGAGATCCTCGTTGAGTTTTTCGCGGTCATAGGTCTTGGCCATCACGGGGATGTCGAAGAAATACAGCGGAATTCCGTAGGGGCGGTCGTGCTTCATGGCCCGGAGGAGCTTGCGGTCGCTGAAAGAGTGGTTGCCGGTAAATTTGATGGTGCCGACTTTTACTTTGGGGCCTTCGTCAATTTTGAAGACGAGTATGACGGCGTTGCTCGAGGCGATGCGTTCGTATTGCGGAGTCACCGTCGCAAACTGGTGTCCGTGTTCTCCCTCCAATTCCTTCAACACCACTTCCGCTTTTTTGATTTTGGTGGGGTCGAACGGGCTTTCCACGGAGAGCCCGACTTTGCGCTCCTTGAAGCGGTCGAGAATATCCGATTCCGAAATCGATTTATTGCCTTCGTAGCGGATGCGCCGGATCTGCGGGCGTTCCTTGACATTGAAAATGATAATCTTGCCGTCCGGCCGGTCGGAAGAATCTTCCACTTGCAGCTTTACGTCCTCAAAGAACTGCGTATTCCAGAGCGCCTGGAAATCCCTGCGAAGCGTCTCTTCATTGTAGGGATCGCCTTCGCGACTGAAGATGCGGGCTTTGAGGGTGTCGGTGCGGATTCTGCGATTACCGAGGAATTCGATGCGCTCGATCACGGCAACTGGCTGGCCGTTCGCCGCTTGCGGTGCGCCTTGGGCAGCTTGCGGGCCAGCCGTTGTAACGGATTCGGCTTTGGGGGAATCAGAATTGGAGGGTGGAGACAACCATCCCTCTTCTGCAGATGCAGACGGTCCCGCGAGGAGATATTTTTGCGTTGCTGCTGGTGAGCTGGACGCGAAAGACAGAAAGAATGCTGCGATCCAGGTGACCCGAAACGCCAAAACTCCAAACGGCAAACAGACTCTCCTATAAGCGGCCATTGAGGTCGTCAAGGCCGCGCCCCCAAAACACAATTTGTTATTCTCCCGCCGGACTCGGTGTGGGCCGGTCGTTTGCTGATCCCGACCTGGTCGAGATCATCTGTGCGTTGTGTCAGATTCGCTAGTGGATAACCGGGGTTGCCTCGACCACAGGACGGAAGGCCAAAGCTTCTCCCGCGACATAAATTTGCAGCGTCGCCGGCCTCTGGATACCCCCCTGGATGAGAGCCTCCGAAAGCGGATCTTCGACGTACTTCTGAAGAGCCCTGCGCAGCGGCCGTGCCCCATAGTTACGGTCCGCACACGTTTTCTCGAGGATCCACTGGCGTGCTTCCGGCGATAGCACGATCTGCACCTGCCGGTGGATCAGCGTGTCATTCAGCTGGCCCACGAGCAAATCAATGATGCGGAGCAAATCTTCGTCGCTGAGAGCATTGAAGATGATGACTTCGTCCAACCGGTTGAGGAACTCCGGATTGAACGCCCTTTTTACTTCGTTCATCACCATTTCTTCGATGGACTTCTGACTTGCCTCATCAGCACCAGACTGGAATCCGATGGCGGTGCGCCTTTGCAAGTGCCGCGCGCCTAGATTGGAAGTCATGATAATGATGGTGTTGCGAAAATCCACGGTGTTGCCGAGACCATCCGTCAATTGCCCGTCTTCGAACACTTGCAGCAAGATGTTGAACACGTCCGGATGCGCCTTCTCGATTTCATCCAAGAGGATGACCGAATAAGGCGTCCGGCGGACACGCTCCGTCAACTGCCCGCCTTCTTCGTAGCCCACATACCCCGGAGGCGCGCCGATGAGCTTCGAAACGGAGTGCTTCTCCATGAACTCCGACATATCGAAGCGTACCAACGACTTCTCCGAACCGAACAAGAATTCCGCAAGCCGCCGCGCGACTTCGGTCTTTCCGACGCCCGTGGGGCCAAGGAAGAAGAAGCAGCCGACGGGACGCAGCGGAGACTTGAGGCCGGCGCGGCTGCGGCGAATGGCGCGGGCCAGGGCGGTGATGGCTTTGTCCTGGCTGATGACGCGCTTATGCAGCTCCGGCTCGATGCGCAGGAGTTTCTGCTGCTCGTCTTCCTTGATGGAGGTGACGCCGATGCCGGTCCAGCGCGAGACCACTTCTTCTATATCCTCGCGGGACACGATACCTGTCGAGGCATCATCCAGCTTGTAGCGTTCGCGAAGCGTGCGCAGGTTTTCTTTTTCTTTGCGCTCTTCCTCGGAATAAAAACGCGCCTTTTCGAACTCGTGATTGGCGATGGCCGTTTCCATGCGATGGGTGATGAACTTCACGCGCTTCTGCACTTCGCCGACTTCTTCAGGGACTGTGGCTTGGCGGAGCTTGACGCGCGCACCAGCTTCATCAATCAGGTCGATAGCCTTGTCGGGAAGAAAACGGTCTGGAATGTAGCGATTGGAAAGATAAACGGAATAGCGCAACGCTTCATCCGTGTAGCTGACGGCATGAAACTTTTCGTAGCGTTCGCGCACGCCCTGGATGACTTGAACGGCTTCTTCTTCGTTGGGAGCGGGAACCTTGACGGATTGGAAGCGGCGCTCGAGCGAACGGTCTTTTTCCACCGATTTGCGATACTCACCGGGGGTTGTTGCACCGATGCATTGAATTTCGCCGCGCGAAAGAGCTGGCTTCAGTATGTTCGCGGCATCCAGCGAACCTTCCGCGGAACCTGCGCCCACCAGCGTGTGCAATTCGTCGATAAAGACGATCGAATTCTGGCTCTCCATCAATTCTTTCATGATGGTCTTGAGCCGCTCTTCGAATTGTCCGCGGTATTTGGTTCCAGCGACGATTAAAGAAAGGTCTAGCGAAAGAATGCGTTTGTCCGCAAGGAACGGCGGGACGTCGCCATCGGAAATGCGCTGCGCCAGCCCTTCGACAATGGCTGTTTTTCCAACGCCCGGTTCGCCGATGAGCACTGGATTGTTCTTCGTCCGACGGCAGAGAATCTGGATCACGCGCTCGACTTCACCCTCGCGCCCAACGAGTGGGTCTAGCGAGCCTTCGCTAGCCGCCTGCGTGAGGTCGCGGCTGAATTCCGCGAGCAGCGAAGTTTCCTTCGGCCGGGCCGCGGTCGTCTTCTCGCCCGATGTGCGCGCCAACTCTTCGCGTAGCGTGGAGAGACGGAGCCCTCGCTCCATCAAAATCTCCGCGCCAAAGCACTTTTCTTCCCGCAGGATCCCGAGCAGCAGATGTTCCGTCCCTACGTGTTTGTGCCCGAGCCGTTCGGCTTCTTCCGCCGACATGTTCAGGATGCGCTTGCACTCCGCGCTGAGCGGGACTTCGACCGAGGTCGAAATGCGCTCGCGAATCGTGATGCGCGCCTCAATCTCTTTGCGGATCGACTCGATCGATCCTTGCTGCCGCAAGAAACGGTTGGCCAGGGCTTTGTCCTCGCGCATCAAGCCGAGCAGCAAATGCTCGGTCTCGATGTACGGGCTGCCGTACTGGCTGGCTTCGTATCGTGCGAAAAAAATGACGCGACGCGCTTTTTCTGTGTAGCGTTCGAACACGTTAGCTCGCTTCTCCCCCTGGGGCCCCGCTCGCTGGAGCCGAAGCCCCGCGAGTTTGCAGAACGCCATGTTCAAGTCCGAGTATCCGGTCGCATCGCGCAGCAAGAGCCAGGTTGTGCGTCGCGATCAGTGACGTCAACCCATGCGTGCGGTGCAGCCGTTCCAGTAACTCAAACACAGCCCAAGCATTCTGCTCGTCCAAATCTCCGGTAGGTTCATCTGCCAGCAGCACGGACGGCCCAGTGACGAGCGCCCGGGCGATTGCGACGCGCTGCTGTTCCCCTCCGGAGAGTTCCCCTGCGCGGTGATCAGCCCGATTTTCAAGGCCAACCTCCGCAAGCCACTTCCGCGCCATCCCCAGCGCAGAAGTGAAATCTTCGCCGCGCAAAAGCAGCGGCATAGCTACATTCTCTGCAGCCGTAAAATCAGGCAGCAACTGATGACGTTGCCAGAGAAAACCCACCGCGCGGTTCCGAAATTCCGCGAGCGCAATGTCATCATTCGTTTCAATGGCTTTATTTGCGAAGTATACTGTACCGCTCGTTGGCGTGTCTAGCGCGGCCAGCAAATGCAACAGAGTGCTTTTGCCGGCTCCAGAAGGCGCGACGATGGCAACCATCTCTCCTTGAAACAAACTCAGGTTTGTATCGGACAAAACCGCAAGGCTTTTCTCGCCGCTCCCGTAAATTTTCTTCAGGCTTCGCGCTTCCATCACCACGGAAGCTGCGCTTCGGGCGCTCGGAGCGACCGACCGAACTGCCTGACTCGCGTTGTCTTGCGACTGGGTCATTTTGCTCTTAGGCCCGATCTACTACTGCCCCGGGTTACCGGACTGCTTCTCTTTACTTAGATGCTACCTTTGCCACGGAAGTGTCCGCGGCCGTGGCCAACTGCGCCGCCGAATTGCCCAAGAGTTTCCTATTTCTGCCAAACGCCTGCCTGTCGCAAAAGTGCCCAGCAAACGTCTGCTTTGGAACACTCTTAAGCTTCTTTTTTTCAATAACTTGTAGCGGGCTTTCACAATTCCGGGTAGCGAGGGCGACTCCCCGGATCCGCCCGCCGACCTCTGCACAGTTACTGGAGCAAACGACGCGCCAAAACCCCTCCAGTAAAGGCCTTATCTTCGGTTCGCTCTCGCCGCCCAGCTATTCATACCGGAGAATCTCTACTGGCAACAGCCTCGCCGCTGCCCGTGCCGGAAGAATCGTCGCTCCAATAGAAATCCCCATCGCCGCCAACGTGATCCACACGCCATCGAGCACGCTGGGATGAAACGGCACGTAAGAAACCGCATAGATCTGGGGATCGAGCGGAATCAGATGATAACTCCCCGCAATTAGGGCAAATGCATACCCGATGCAGAGTCCGATCAGCGTCCCAGTAAACCCGATGGCGATTCCCTGCCACAGAAAAATCTTTCGAATTTGCTCGCGGCGCGTCCCCATGGACATCAATACGGCGATATCGCGCGCCTTGTCCGTCACCATCATCGAAAGCACCACGAGAATGTTCAATCCCGCCACAAATGTAATCAACCCGATAAAAATCGCGGTGACCAGTTTTTCCAGGCGCAACGCGCGGAATAGCGCGAAGTTTTGCTCCATCCAGCTGGTGGCCATAAAATCCTGCCCGGCCATTTGTTCTGCCTGGCGCGCGATCTCTCGCGCACGTTCGGGGTTGTCCAGCCGGAATTCAAGTACGTTGACCACGTCGGCCGTGCCAGCCAGGGCCTGCGCCGCGTGCAGCGTCAAGAAGCACCAGTTTTCGTCGTAGTCGTAGAAGCCGGAATCGAAAATTCCTGCAACTCGATAACGCCGCGTGCGCGGAATTAAACCAAACGGCGTCAGCCGCCCCTGCGGACTCGTGATGGTCACATAGTCGCCTGGCGCCATCTTCCATTCGTCGGCCAGTTGTTTGCCGACCATCAGCGCATCAATGCCATCTGCGTCGGGCGTAAAATCCAGACGGCCCTCAACAATTTTTTGCAGTGCTTCATCTCCGCGCCGTTCGCGTTCCGGTTCGACGCCTTTCGCCACCACGCCGCGCGCCTGACCGCCGAACGACAAGAGCACAGTTTGGTAAGACGCGGGCGTCACGGAGCGCACTCCGGAAATCGTTGCGAGTTTCGACGCCAACGTTTCGTAGTCGTGGATCACCGCACCAGGACGCGTCAACGAAACGTGCGCGGTGACCTCCAGTAATCGATCCTGCAGCGTCTCGCGGAATCCCGTGTTCATCGCCAGCGCAATCACCAGCGTCGCCACGCCGGCCGCCACGCCGAGAATCGAAAACATGGTCACCAGCCGCAGCACCGCCGGCCGGTAAGGCGACCGCAGATACCGCCTGGCCACGAACCATTCAAATCGCATGGGTAAATCGCATTAGAGAAAGGATACTTTACGCGCCGCCCGCTTCGGTAGCGGAGTCTTGCCGCGCGTCTTGGCGCACTTCAGCGCGCAGAAGCGGGAAGAGAATCACGTCACGAATGGACTGTGAATCGGTAAGCAGCATCGTGAGGCGGTCAATCCCGATGCCCTCGCCAGCCGTGGGCGGCATGGCGTGACAAAGCGCCCGAATGTAGTCCACGTCGAGGTGCTTGGGAACCTCTTCCCCGCCCTGCGCGATTTGCGCCAAAAAGCGCCGCTCTTGCTCGGCGGGATCATTCAGTTCCGAGAAGCCATTGGCCACTTCCATGCCCGCAACGTAGATTTCAAATCGCTCCGTCAAGGACGGATCTTCCGGCTTCTGCTTCGAGAGCGGAGAAATATCCGTGGGAAAATCGTACAAAATCGTGGGCTGAATCAGCTTGTCTTCCGCCATCGTTTCAAACAGCAAGCCGGTCCACTCGCCGTCTTTCAACGTGCCCTTCGAGGCGGCGTAGGGCGCGCCCGCAGCTTTTGCCCAAATGTTGTAGCGCTCCACCGCTAAGCGCGGTCCGCCAGGCGCTGCGAGCTCAGCCTCCGTGGGCGCGGCTCCCGCGCCAGCAGGCCAGAATTTCAAGATCGCTTCGCGCATCGAGAGACGCTGCATCTTGGAAAAATTCAGCTCCTGGTCGCCGTACTTCACCAAGGTCGACCCGGTGATGCTCATGGCCAGAAGCGCGAACAGCTGTTCATTCATTTCCATTAAGTCTCGATAGTTGCTGTACGCTTCGTAAAATTCGAGCATCGTGAATTCGGGGTTGTGTTGCGTCGAGATACCCTCGTTGCGGAAGTTGCGATTAATTTCGTACACACGATCAAACCCGCCGACAGTCAGCCGCTTGAGGTACAACTCCGGCGCGATCCGCAGGTATAGATCGATATCCAATGTATTGTGGTGTGTGACGAAGGGCCGCGCCGCCGCGCCCCCCGGGATGGGGTGCATCATCGGCGTTTCCACTTCTATATATCCGCGCGCGTCGAAAAAGCGCCGTAGCTCCTGAATAATCTTCGCGCGGGCAACAAACACCTCTCGCGATTTGTCGTTGGCAATCAGGTCTACATAGCGCTGGCGGTAGCGAAGCTCGACATCGGTTAGCCCATGCCACTTTTCTGGAAGCGGCAGCAAAGCCTTGGCAAGAAACGTCAGCTCGTCAACCCAGATGGAAAGTTCGTTGGTTTTCGTCCGGAAGAGGTGTCCGCGAACACCGATTAAATCGCCAAGATCCAGAAGATGAAAAAGCTCAAACCCGCCCTCACCGACAACGTCTTTCTTTACATAGATTTGTATGCGCTTGCCAGAACCTTGCAGATGAGCAAAACCGGCTTTGCCCATTAGCCGCAGGGAAACAAGCCGCCCAGCGACGCGTACTTCGTGCTTGTCGGCTTCCAGCTCCGCTGCCGACTTGTCTCCATACTTTTCCACAAGAGCTGCGGGCGTGTCCGTCCAGCGAAATTCCCGCGGAAACGGGTCATGTCCCAGAGCTTCTATCTGCTCGAGTTTCTTCTGGCGTTGTTCAAACTGATCGCGGGGCTCAAATTGCAATCGGAATTCCTTTCGGAGTGGACCCACGCGAGTATAGCGGTGAGCGCCTCTCCTGGGCAACAGCACCAGGTCCCGTCCTCTTCTTCCTGCTGTTGGTCCTCGATTCGCGTCAGGTCGAACCTCGCAAGAAAAACATTCTCTCGGAATTAGAATTTGTTATACTGCCCGTCCTATTCCCTTGGGAGACCCCTGTGAGAGACCGTGTGCGCCCCTCCTCAGCCCGCGGTATGACCGTAAAAGACGACTGGCGAGCTTGGTTACCGGAAGAAAAAGACGAGGTATTTCGCGCCTATGTCCGTCTGCTGGAGATCTCTTACAACATGCTGAGTGTTTCTCTGGATGAAGCTCTTGCGTTACGCCAGGGTGGACAAAGGACTAAGGCCGGCTTGGCCGTCTGCGTCACACCCGATCTGTGCAACCGATTTGCGCACCCTCTTGTCGCCTTGCTTTGGTCGCTCGGCGAACACGCCAAACACCACGGCACGGTTCCCAATGCCGCTCCCCTCGATCCCGCCAATTTCCAGGGTGCCAGGGGCCAGCGCGCGGCGCGCGTGAGCGGCTTGCTCTGCCGCGTTCTCTTCAGTGAACGGACCCAGTTTATCTATAAGCTCAGCACACTGGGCGAGATGGTGGATGATCTCAATCGTGATTTTTGTGCCTCCGCTACAGAGATCGCCAACGGCGGCGCGCTGGATTTAGCCTCCCAGTGGCAAGCGGTGGACGCTGCTCATTACGACCTGAATACCTGTCTTCGGGAAGCCATAGTTCTGTTGAAATCCTTCCTCCTGGCGCTTCCCAATGACGAGTTAGAGGCCTTTCAAGCCACTGTGCATACCCAGATGGGTGTTTCTCAGCCCAAAAAGCTGACGCTCAGCCAGCGCTTGCTCTGCCATAGACGTATGGCCCCAATCGGGGGAGAATGAACTACCCTGCCTAAAGGCTGGCCGCCGGGCTCAAAGAGCCTGGGAATAAGATCGTGTCCCCGCGTGTTTGATTAGAACAGCCCATTTTTGCGAGGACAACTCAAGGAGGGATTCGGTGCATCCGAAACGTTGGATGCGCCGCAATTGGACCGTTGGCCCGGAACCGACCAAGCGAGCCCAGTGTGTCGACTGCTCTACCGTCGCCAAATAGGGTGAATGCCACGCAGTCACCTCGATCGGCGACTGAAGCGGAAGCCATCCGTCTGGCCCAGGCAGGGGATGCTGCGGCTTTTGAGCATTTGTACCAGCTCCATAGCCGCCGCGTTTACGCCTTGTGCCTGAGGATGGTTGGCAACCCGTCCGACGCGGAAGATCTGATGCAGGAAGCTTTTCTGCAGCTTTTCCGCAAGATCGGGACCTTCCGTGGCGAGTCGGCCTTTTCCACCTGGCTTCACCGGATGACGGTTAACGTAGTCCTGATGCGGTTGCGTAAGAAGTCGCTCCCGGCGGCCTCTCTTGAAGAAACGACGGAACCCGATGAAGAGACAGGCGGCCCCAGGAAAGACATTGGCGCGCCCGATTTGCGGCTCAGTGGAGCCGTGGACCGGGTCAATCTGGAACGCTCGATTGAAAAGCTTCCACCGGGGTATCGGACCGTGTTTGTGCTGCACGACGTCCAGGGATTCGAGCACAACGAGATTGCAGGCATCATGGGATGTTCGGTAGGCAATTCGAAGTCGCAGTTGCACAAAGCGAGGACGCGTCTGCGCGAGCTGCTTCAGGAAGATTTGCGAGACCAGGCTCGAACAGAACGTCACGCAGCAAAAACGCAAGCTGGACTCGGCGATTGAGCTAGAATGTAGCCAACTGTCTGGCCCGGGGAAGCGTCTTACTAGGCAACGGTGTAGTCAAAGGTGTGGTCGAGCGGGAAGGCTACCAGGTCTTTAGCCGCGGAGCGAAGTGCCATGCAGTGCAAAGACGTAGAATTAGTGTTGGAGCAGGAAGGGCTTGAGCCTCTTCCCGAAGAGGCACGCGCGCATCTGGCCGAATGCCGCGATTGCCGCAATTACATCGCTGACCTTCGCAGCGTCGTCGACGCTGCGAAGAAACTGCCGCAAGAAATTACTCCCCCGG
>DATFZQ010000174.1:0-22598 GCA_035314345.1 Candidatus Acidiferrum sp. | reverse complement strand
TCACGATACCTATGGATTGAAGCCTCGCCTGCTGCCTAAATCTCTCAGCGATTCCTACGGCAAGCCGCCGCAAAAGCTACCCCGCATCGAAAACGAAGACCACGAAATGAACTGGGTGAACGCCGCGAAAGGCAAAACCGATACTTCCTGCCCGTTCGAATACGCCGCGCGCCTAACTGAGGTAATGCTCCTCGGCATCGTTGCTCTTCGTGCTGGAAAAAAGATCAACTATGACGGTGCAAACATGCGCGTCACCAACGTCGCGCAGGCCAACGATTTCTTGCGACGCGAATACCGCCAGGGCTGGGCATAAAAGGGCAAGCTCGGAAGTTTGTGAAATGCCGCTTTAGCCCAGGCGGTTGAGCCCGTTGAATGCCGCCGTCTTATAGCATTCTGCTAGCGTCGGATAATTGAAGACCGTGTTGATGAAATACGTGATCTTGCCCTTCAACTTGAATACCGCTTGCCCGATGTGCAGCAGTTCCGCGGCGTCTTCGCCAAAAATGTGCACGCCAAGCAGTTCAAGAGTTTCTCGGTGAAATAGAAGTTTCAACCGTCCATCCGTGTGGCCGGAGATTTGCCCGCGCGCAATCTCGCGGTAATATGCCACGCCCACTTCATACGGTACATCGGCATCCGTAAGCTGCTCTTCGGTCTTCCCGATAAAAGAAATCTGTGGAATCGTGTAAATCCCGTACGGATAACTCGCGGGATCCGTCTGCACCTGTAGCCCAAACGCCCTCGCCGCAGCGATGCGCCCCTGCTCCATCGAGACCGACGCCAGGCTCGGGAAGCCAATAACGTCGCCCACAGCAAAGATATTCGGCTGTGTGGTTCGGTAATCCGCGTCCACCTTGATGCGTCCCCGGTCGTCGAATTCGACCCCGGCAGCAGCGAGATCGAGCTTGTCGATGTTGCCCTGCCGGCCGACCGCATAGAGCAAAGCATCGCCATTGATACGCTTTTTACTCACGAGGTTCGCTGCGACTTTTCCCTCCAGCGTTTCCTCCACGCTCTCGACTTCCTCATTGAGCCGCAGCGTGGCGCGATGGTCGCGCATGTGATACGTCAGCGCCTCGACCATTTCCGTATCGGCAAATTCCAAGAGCCGTGGCCGCTTCTCCACGATAATCACGCGCACGCCCAGCGTGGCAAACATGCAAGCGTACTCGACCCCGATTACGCCGCCGCCCACCACGATTAGCGTTCTCGGAATCTGCGGCATCGTCAGGATTTGGTCGCTGGTAATAATGTTCCGCCCGTTGATGGGCACTTTTAAATTGATTGCCGGTTTCGTTCCCGTAGCAATCACGAAGAACTCCCCTTCCAGTTCTGCGTAACCGTTGCCGTTCTCCACGCGAAGATGATGCGCATCGATAAACTTGCCAAAGCCGTGGATCACGTCCACGCCGTTGCGCTTGAGCTGGTCCTGCGTCACCGCCACTTCGTTCTCAATCACGCGTTGCACGCGGAAATTCAAATCCGCCATCGTGACGTTTTCTTTCACGTTGTAATTCGAACCGTAGAAACTCTTCGAGTAAAAACCGGAAAGATGCAGCACCGCCTCGCGCATCGTCTTGCTGGGAATGGTACCGGTATTGATGCACACGCCGCCGATGGCGGCCTGCTTTTCGACCACCGCAACGCGCTTTCCGGCCTTCGCTCCCTGGATGGCGGCGCGCTGCCCGCCCGGTCCGGAACCAATGACAATCAAATCATACGGTTGCATTCGACGAGTCCAGCGAGCTTTCCTCTTCCGGGGCGCTACCAGGCGGGGTAGTCATAGTCATAGGAGTATAAACGACGCTCTGCTTTCGGAGCGCGGCAATGTGCTGAGAGTCTCTATCGCCGCTGGCCAGCCGCATGAAATGTTCCTGCGCGGAAAATCCGTGGCCGTTGCGCACCGCGCGCGGCCGCGAATACCTTCCATCCGATCCAAGGATGCGCGCCTTACGTGTGTCGGCGAGATAGGACGAAAGAATTTCGTTGCAGACTCGCTCGCAATGCTGCGGGTCCTTCAGTGGAAACAACACTTCCACCCGCTCGTAGAGATTTCTCTGCATCCAGTCCGCGCTTCCCAGATAGACTTCCGGCTTCCCTCCATTTTCAAAATAAAAAATCCGGCTGTGCTCCAAAAACCGCCCGACGATGCTCCGCACACGAATGCGGCTGCTGACACCGCGAAGTCCCGGCACCAACCCGCACTGGCCCCGCACGATTAGATCAATCTCCACGCCCGCACTCGAAGCACGGTACAGAGCTTGGATGATGGGCGGATCAATCACGGCATTGATCTTTGCGATTATTCGCGCGGGGCGCCCGCGTCGGGCGTGCCGTGCTTCCCGGTCAATCAGCGCGAGGCACGACTTGGCCATATCGCGCGGAGCCAGGAGCAGCGGCTTGTAATTCGGCTGCTCCGCATAAGCCGTCAAAAAATTGAAAACGTCGTGTACCGCGGAAGTGATCGCCTCATCGTGCGTGAGCAAGCTCAGATCGCTGTAATACCGCGCCGTCGAGGGATTGTAATTCCCTGTGCCCAGATGCGCGTACCGGCGAATCTTGCCGTCCGGATCGTTCCGCACGACCAGCATGAGCTTCGCGTGAGTCTTCAGTCCCACAAGCCCGTGAAAAACCTGTACGCCCGCGTCCTCGAAGCTGCGCGCCCAGCGAATATTGGTTGCCTCATCAAAACTGGCTTTCAATTCGACAACTACCGTCACTTCTTTTTTGCCGGCCGCGTCCAGCAACGCCTGCGCGATCGGCGAGTCCGAGTTCGTCCGGTAGAGCGTCTGTTTGATGGATAAAACGCGCGGATCGCGCGCGGCAGTCTGGAGAAAATTCACTACGGTGTCGTAGCAATCGTACGGATGGTGCAGCAAAAAAGCTTGCCGTCGGATCGCTTCAAACATGGAATCCGCATCGTGTCCCACGCGCACCTGGCGCTGGGCAAACGGCGGATACTTCAGATCCGGCCGCGGCGTCTCCTCATAAAGGTGAAAGAGCCGTTGTAAATTCACAGGCCCTTGCGCGCGAAAGACAAGTGATTCGTCCAGTTCAAACGTCGAGACCAGCCGGTTAATAATGTCCGGGTGCGCGTCGGCGTCGATTTCCAGACGCACCGCATCCCCCTTGCGCCGTTGCGAAACCTGCGCATCGACCGCGTCGAGCAGGCTCCGCGTCTCTTCCTCTTCCAGATATAGATTGCTGTTGCGCGTAATCCGAAACGGCGCGGACGCCAGAATTTCGTACCCGCGATAAAGCTTTGCGGCATGCGCCGAGACGATCTCTTGCAGCGCCACGTAGTGAATCCCGCCGTCGGGCGCAGGCAAACGAAGCAGGCGCGGCAATGCGCGCGGCACCGTGAGCACGCCGAAATACGGCTTACCGTTGCCGCTGCTCCGCCGACGCAGCAGAAATGCAATGCACAACGCTTTGTTCAGGACGTGCGGAAAAGGGTGCGATGGATCCACTGTAACCGGCGTCAACATGGGAGACACGCGCCGCTCGAAAAAAGTCTTCGCCGCCTGTGCCGCTTTTCCTTCAAGCTGGCTCACCGGCAGAACGCGAATTCCCACTTTTGCCAGCGCCGGAAGCAGTTCCTCGTTCCAGCATTTGTACTGGTCTCGAACCATAGCGTGCATGGCCGCCGACACTTTCTCTAGTTCCTGCTCCACGGTTAAGCCATCGGGACTGATCTGGCGCGAGCCGTGCTCAATCCGCTGCAGAAAACTGGCCACCCGTACCTCGACAAATTCATCCAGGTTATTCGCCGTAATCGCTAGAAACTTCACGCGTTCGAGCAAAGGATTCCCGATGTCTCGCCCCTCCTCAAGCACACGCCGGTTAAACTCCAGCCATTCCAAGTGCCGGTTGAGATAGAAGCGAGGATCGTCAAGCGCAGTGCGTGTCATAAGCTTTCTCAGGGAACCAAGAGTGATAGCGCAGCCGTGTTACGGGCAGATGAATGCGCCGAAGCAATGCTATTCTGCGGGGCACCCATAGGAGGCCCGTTGAAGTTACCGCTTATCCTGTTTGTCGCCGTGTTCTTTGCTGTTGCCGTCGAATTCCGGGCGCAATCTCCGTCCTCAGCCGTGGATAGCCAAGCCGACTTCATGTTCTCTTCCTTCGCACAAGAAAACGCGCCTGGATTCGCGGTGCTGGTGCGCAAAGATGGACGCACACTGTTTGAAAAAGGATACGGCGTCTGCGATTTGCGGACCCACGCGAAAATTAACCAGTACACTAATTTCCGCCTCGCCTCTTTCACCAAACAGTTTACCGCCATGGCGATCATGCTGCTCGTCCACGACGGGAAGCTTCGCTATGACCAATCTTTAAGCGAGATATTTCCGGATTTCCCACCCTACGGCAAAAACATCAGCATCCGCAATCTTCTGAATCACACTGGTGGTTTGCCCGATTACGAAGATTTAATGGACGCCCAGGAAAAACTCAAAGGCCCCATCTGGTCTCCCGAACACCAAATCCAGGACGACGAAGTTCTCGCTCTCTTCCAAAAAGAAACCAAAGGAAAATTTGCCCCAGGCACAAGTTGGTCGTACAGCAATTCCGGTTACGTAGTGCTCGGCCTCATCGTCGCCAAAATATCAGGGCAATCCTACGGAAGTTTTCTCCATGCGCGAATTTTCGCGCCGCTGCACATGGATCACACCGTCGTCTATCAAAAAGGGAAGAATGCGGTCACGAATCGCGCTTTCGGTCACTCGAAGGAAGGCGGCGCACTGAAGGAAACCGACCAAAGCTCAACTTCCGCCACTCTAGGCGACGGCGGCATCTATTCCAATCTCGATGATCTCCTTAAATGGGACGACGGCCTGCGAAATCACAACCTGCTCAGCGCCGAAGAAATGGCTCCTGCGCTTGTTCCTGCAAAATTAGCGGATGGCTCGCCCACGTATTGGCCCACCGCGCCCAACGACGACAACTTGCATCCCGGCAAGCCCGTCTCCTACGGCTTCGGCTGGTTCCTTGATCCTTATGAAAGACAACCACGCATGTGGCACACCGGAAGCACGATGGGGTTCCGCACTATCATTCAGCGCTACACAGGCCACAACTTTACCGTCATCGTCCTTGCGAACCGAACTGACCTTGATCCAGAACTTCTCGCCCTAAAAGCGTTGTATTCCTTTTCAGTACCTCAACGCTGATCGGCAACCGTCATTCTGCTCAGGACAGTCCCGCGAGCTTTCCCAATCCCTTCAACTTCGCCCGCGCGGCCATCGCGCCGTACTGCTTCATCATCGTGCGCATCTGCAAATACTGCTTCAAAACCTGATTCACATCCTGCACGGTCGTCCCGCTGCCCTTCGCAATCCTCTTCCGCCGCTTCCCGTCAATAATATTGTGGTCCTGCCGCTCCTGATTCGTCATCGAATTGATGATAGCCTCGACCTGCTTCAGCTTCCCCTCATCCACCTTCGCGTCTTTCGGCAAATTCTGCAACGGCCCCATCTTCGGCAGCATGTCCACAAGCTGCTCCAGCGGCCCCATCTTGCGAATCTGTTTCAACTGGTCGCGAAAATCTTCCAGCGTGAATCCTTCTTTGCGCAGCTTCCGCTCGAGGTCCGCAGCTGCCTTCCTGTCAACCGTCTGCTCCGCCCGCTCGATGAGCGACATGATGTCGCCCATCCCGAGCACGCGCGAAACAATCCGCTCTGGATAAAATCCCTCTAGTGCGTCGTATTTTTCGCCGAGACCCACAAACTTGACTGGCGCACCGGTCACTTTTCCAATCGAAAGCGCCGCACCGCCGCGCGCGTCGCCGTCCAGCTTCGTCAGGATCACGCCCGTAAGCCCAAGCCGCTTGTGAAACTCTCCTGCCGAGCGCACCGCGTCCTGCCCAATCATCGCGTCAGCGATAAACAGAATTTCGCTCGGCTGAAGCTCTTTTTTCAACATGCTCAATTCGTTCATCAAGTCGTCGTCAATGTGCAAACGCCCGGCCGTGTCCACCAGAATCACATCGCTCGCCGAAAGTTTCGCTTCCCGGATCGCACCCTTAACAATCTCTAGCGGCTTATCCGTTCCCGCCCCCGGCCATAGCGCTGTGCCTACGGCCTTCGCCACTTGCGCCAGCTGCTCCCGCGCCGCCGGCCGGTACACGTCCGTCGAAACCACCAGCGGCCGGTGCCCATGCTGCACCAGCCACTTCGCCAATTTACCGGTGGTCGTCGTCTTACCAGAACCCTGCAACCCCACAATCATCCACACCGAAGGAGGCCGTGAAGCAAACAGCGGCTTCGCATGCTTCCCCAGCATCGCCGACAACTCGTCGCGCACCACCTTAACCACTTGCTGGTCCGGCGAAAGCTGCAGCATCACTTCGCTGCCCAGGGCCTGCTTCCGAATATTCGCCAAAAGCTCATCGGCCACGCCGACGTTCACGTCGCCTTCCAGAAGCGCCTCGCGAATCTCCCCCAACGCTACGTCCAGGTGTTCGTCGGTGAGCTTCCCCTGCCCGCGCAGGTTCTTAAATGTCCGTTGCAGCTTCTCTGTCAGATTTTCAAACATGGTCTATATGTAAGCCTCACAACTGCGCCCCTCAAGAATATAGCAGGGCTGGGCGGGCGAGTGCACCACGATGACACCGATTAGCGCGATCGCGTCATCCTATCTACCCGACGACTAAATTGTCATTCCGAGCGCAGCGAGGAATCCGCTTTTCACTCTCTTCGGTCAATAGTGCCAGCCGGCGGTGTCTTCGCCCGCTGGCGCATTCTTGGTAATGTGCTCCGCCATCCACTTCACCAGATTCGCATTGGAAGTCGGCTGCCACCCATGACCCTTCATCGGCCTTCCATACTGAAAATCGCAATCGCAAGGCGGATCCTTCAGCTCTTTCATCGCCTCTTCCAGCTTGTACACCGCCAAGTTCAAGTAAAAATTGTCCATGTCTCCCACGTACACATGAATTTTCCCCCGCAGATTCGGCTCGAGCGTGGCCCAGTTCGTTCGCAGGTTGTAGCTCAAGTCGTACCCGTGGTCGCGCATATAGAGCGCCACGCTGTGATCAATCTTGCCCGTCTTCTTGTCCCAAAGCGGCTTCGGATACCCATCGTCTCCAATCGGTCCATAAGCCGCGTCCCAAATTTCAATCTGCTCTCCCGAGCGGTTATGGCTACCCAAAACATCTTCCATCTCGCTGAACTGTTTGATCGTAATCTCCGGCTGCCCCTCCGAAGTACGCATGATATAGCGAGGCACTTGCACCCACGTGTGCCCCGGCTCAAAAAACGCATTGTCATCTTCGTATGCATTTACAGAACCGTAGCGCCGAAAATCAATCGAGTCTGGATACAGCGTCCATGTCCCGCCGAAAAAATCCGGATAAAACACCTGCGCCGCCAGCGATTCCCATCCACCCGTCGAACCGCCCGTCAGCACGCGCGCATAAGGTTTCGGAATCATTCGGAAATGCGACTCAAGATACGGAATCATCTCCTTCACCAGCGCATCGCCGTACGGCCCGTTATTCACCGAATTCACCGCATATGAATCGTCGTAATACGGCGTCGGATGCTGAAACGTCACCGCGATCATCCTCGGAAATTTCTCCGACGTCCAAGACTGAAAAAACTCGCGGCCTGTCTCAATGTTCAGGTCCGCCAGCCGCGTTCGCATCTCCGCGCTGACGGGCTGATCTTCCTCCGTAAATCTCAGCGGCGGCCTCAGGCTGAAGTGGTTCTCATCGTAAATTACCGGATAGTGCGCGTTGGGATGCTCGTCGTAACCCTTTGGCAATAGCACAATCGCGCCGATGTATATCGCGTGTCCCCAGAACTTCGTCAGCATCTCGCTTTGAATCTTGACGTGCTTCACCCACGGCGTGTCCGCAGGCACCTGCACGGGAGGAATTTCCTTCGTCAAGCTCAGCTTGATGTCATAACCCGCCGCCGGATCCAAATGCACTTTCTGCACCTCGCTGTACAAATTCCCCGGTGACCGATTGAAGTGCTGTCCTTCCCACTGGTCCATGTGCAACCAGACCGTGTGCCCGTCCGCGCGATGAAACTCCGTATAAATATTGACCAGCGCCTGTACGTAATAATCTCCAGCAGGAATTTCGCGCAAACTCCGCACAGGCGAGCCCAAAGTGCTCCCATCAATCACCGCACTCTGTTCCGGCGCCAGCGCGTTCACGTCGACGCCATAAAACGGCCCCGAGTCGCCCCAGCTTCCCGCCTGCAGCCGCGGCTCCGGCTTGTCCTTCGTGCTGACCACCACGAACATACGTCCCGTGATCGCTCCCGCATGCGCCGACGCAGGAAACGACACCTCGAATTTTCCGCCAACCACCTGTGGCACAGGCGCTGCGTGCATCCTCGCCGCGAGCAAAAACAACACCGCGCACGTCATCCCACTCGCTCTCATTCGCGTGTTCAATTTCATTACGCTCCTCCGAAGGCGCCGAGAGCGTACTATAGACGCGCCTCACATCCAAAAGCCTCTACTTCCAGACGGAGACCCCAAGCCACTTCTCGAGCATCTTGTAGAGAGGGCGCGATCTGGTTCTCCGTCACCTATGCCATTCCCGCATCTTTCGCAACCGTGGCTCCCCATTCGTCCGGGCTCAAGTCCCGCGCGTGCCGTGAAAACAGCCAATGGTGCCCGTCCAAGTCCTCAGCCGCGTACTGGAATTCGCCATATACAGTCTCGTGCGGCTCCTCCAGAATCTTCGCCCCCGCAGCTTTCGCTCTCCCAAAATGCGCTTCCACATCGTCGATAAACACCGTCAAGCTCTGCGTTCCGTACCCGAGCTCTGCGGGACTCGCGCAATCTTCTTCCGCCTGATGGACCATGATCCACGCCTTGCCGAGATGGACCTGCGCCCCGCTCAATGGCTCGCCATACCGGTAGTGCTCTCTGAAACCGAATGCCGTACCCAGCCACTCAATCGCTTCGGCAAGGCCCTTATACTCGACGTGCGGCAGCAAGGTGTCAGTGGGCAAAGAGCGATTCTCGATCATTGCGTTTCCTCCCGATGACGCGTTCCGGTAATCCCAGGCACGGCGCCTCCGCCTCACGAATGTCCATCGTAGTGAAATACCATGAAGTTGTATTGTAGAAAACGCCCCTCCACGGCGACGAAGCAATTTCCAACTGCGTAATTATTCGACCCGAATCAATGGCAGGTACGCAGCGTAATCTCATTTCATTCTTTCCTCCGTCCGAGCAGCACTCTTCTCGCGCAAAAGAAACTTTCGAATGTCCTTGACACACCTGTCCACAAAGAACACTATGAGTCGTGGTTTCGCTGTTTGAGGCGAGACTCCCGCTTCTCAGTCCATTCGCAGTTTCTTTATAAGGACAAGCTCCGCATCGAGCGCCAATAGGGCAGAACCTATCAGGTTCTTTTTTTCTCGCGCGGGGCCCGACCTCCTGTTCGACGTGCAGGTTTACACACCCAGACGCCAGCGGTTTCAGCACCGATCTCTCAAGCCCAACTCGCTATATGCGAGTAGGAAGTCCATGTCTTTCTAAAAGGAGAACCACCATGTCTGAACAAAACAAAACTAACGTCCGTCGTTTGTTCGAAGAAGTCTGGAACAAAGGCCAAGTGCAACTAACAGACGAGCTCATCGCGCCTACCTACACTCACCACGACAGTTCCACGCCCGATGTCGGCCGAGGACCCGAAGCTGAGAAGAAGAGAGTCACTCTTTATCGCAATGCTTTCCCCGACATTCGTTTCACGGTCGAAGACCTCATTGCCGAAGGCGAAACAGTTGTGGCTCGTTGGTCTTGCCGCGGCACCCATAAGGGCGAACTCAATGGCATCGCCCCAACAAACAAGCAATTCAACATCACCGGCGTAAGCATTGCCCGCTTTACGAACGGCAAAATGTTCGAAGGCTATGTCAATTGGGACGCTTTGGGCCTGATGCAACAGCTCGGCGTTGTTCCTGAGCTCGGCCGAGCCAAAGCCGTCGCCGCAGCAAGGTAGTCGCCTCGACTTACTCAACAAAACCGGGAGGCCCGACCACAAATCGGGCCTTCTTTTTTATGAGGCACCGGTATTTTATTCCAAATCGTTCGACGCGCCAGCTCCCGCCCTCGACCTGAAAAATTTTGCCAGTTTCTAAATCCTCAAGGACTCTCAGGCAGCGAGTATTCGAATTCGTAGAAATGCTTCCCCTCAATGATCTTGATCGTCAACTCACCGGCGAGTCCCACCAATTCCCCAGTCCCAGAGTCCGGCACCACCATGACGCTCAACTGCGGTTCACCACGCGTCATCGTGCCGCTATGTTGCAGCGCGAATGTGCCCGCGTGTCCATGCAATGTTCCGTTCACTCGTTCTATCGCCACGTACCCCGCCGATCCCTTAACCTCCGTTCCCACGCTTAACATCTCGCCCGCGCTCGTCGCTTCCAGCTCCCCATGAAACTGTTTCTCGATCGACATCCTGCCCAGGTTCACGCTTTCCGCCACCTTGTTGTCCGCCTTCTGAACGTTCACTTTCACCTCAAATGTCCCACTCGCATGCATCGCCATCACCGTTTCCTTTTTCACTGGCCTTGCAACCTTCTCACTCCTCCGCGTATCCGCTTCCGAGCCAAATCCGATCACCGCGCGTATCACTCAGATAACGCCAGCCACTCCCCGCACCACCGGGAAAACAGGACCATCGGCGAACGCCGGTTCCATTTTCGCCCAGTAAGTCTCCTTCGAACTGAATCACTGAATACGCGATCGAATCTTCTGAAACAATGTAGCCGACCGTTCCGCCGCTTCCTTCACAAGAAATCCCATCTTGGGGTGAGAAGCTTCCAGATCAATCGACAATCCGTAACTGCGCAGGGTTTCCGAAGTTGTCGGCCCAATCGAAGCCTTCACCACACGCTCCATGCCCGCTTTGAGAGCATCGTTCTTTGTGTCTTGTTCGGCAATCTGGAAAAGATGATGGATTTGCACGCTGGTCGTAAACAGCGCCACTTCGATCCGCCCCGCGATCACTTCCTCCACCGCCGCTCGCAGCGGCGCCGTATCCGCAGGCAATTCCCATTGATAGACCGGCACAGGTGTGACGTTAGCCCCTCTTTCGCGCAATCCTTCCAGCAATTCCGGGTTGGAAACACCGTATTCTTGTACGGCGACCTGTTTGCCGCGCAAATCCAGTTTGTTTTCGTCAATCGCCTGCAGCACTTCGTGCCAGGTATTGGGTTCCGGCGCGGCGAGCGCCACCGGAACCTTCCATTCCCGCAGAACAGCGACGGGCTTTGGTCCTCGCGCGACTACAGAAACCTTTCTCAATGCCTCGAGAAACTTCTCCGGCGGATGCACACCCTCGATCACCTTCGAAAGCGCGCGAGCTCCGACTCCGGTCAGAAACACCACTGCGTCGAATTTTCCTTGGAATAACGCGTCAGCAAATCTCAGAGCTTCGGGGTTCGAAGAGAGAGGTACCTCACGCATCGCCGGCGCATGCACTGGTTTGCCGCCGTACGTTTCTATCAGCCGGCTCATTTCTTGTCCCCGCCGGCTCTCCAGCGTCAGTACTGTCAATCCGTGAAAATTCGTGACAGGCATTTCCAGTGCTCCGCTCGCTGACTATACCTCGGATGCCACTGAACTCGGAGCGTTGGACTTTGGCGAAACACGAAGGGCAAGTGGTGATTAATCTGCGCCGGCGGAGGCTGCGTACGGGGCGGAACTCCGCCAGGAAGCCAATCCCACCGTCGCCGCTGCCGTGAAAAACGGATCAGCCAAACTCCCGGGCTCCCCATATTCATTTTCAAGGCGGTACGACTGTATGACCTCTGCCATCACTTCTGGAAACGCTTCATCACATGGTACGGCCGCCAAGATCTCCTTGCCTACAACCGCGTGAGGGCCCGTCCGGCCGCCGACGTAGACCGCTACTGCATCGACAATTTTTCCGTCTATTTTTGTCTTCAATCCTCGAAGACCTATATCCGCCGCTTCGTGGTTCCCACAGCCAGCCGGGCAGCCAGACCAATGAATCGCCAGTGGATTCCCTCCCGGACCCATTTTTTCATGCAGCGCCTGGGAAAGCGCGACCGCGCGGCCTTTCGTCTCGATAAGAGCCAGATTGCAATAATCGGTGCCGATGCAAGCAACCAGCCCGCGCACGAAAGGTGACGGACGAGGCGAGAATTGCTCGAGCAAAGGTTCCTGCAAAAGCTGCGGCACGCGCTCTCGCGATACATTCGGAATAATTGCGTTCTGCCCGGTCGTCAGGCGAATCTCGCCGGTGCCATAGACGTCCGCGAGACGCGCCAGCTCATCCAGCTGCTCTGGATTAACTCTGCCGGTTGGAACGCACAGCCCCATGGCCACAACCCTGGCCCGCGTTTGCGCAGTGAGCCCGAGATGATCGGCATGATAGGAAGTTCGCATATCTCTTCCCTGAAACGGGAGCTCATGCCCCAAACGCGAGGTAAGCTCCGTTCGCAATCTCGGGATCCCCCATTTTTCAATGAGAAAAGCGAACCGGCATTTCGAACGCGCCTCGCGCGGGCTATGATCCCTGTGAATTCTGATCAGCTCGACGACAACGCGCGCCGCTTGGAAAATTTCGACAAAAACATTTAGCGGCGAAGCGATGGTGAATCCTCCGGAACCCATCTTTCCGCCAACTAGGATGTTAAAACCCGCTCGACCTCCCTTCTTTGCGGGAATCAACGCTATATCTTGCGACTCGTTGTGCGTGCAGTTATCCATGCAACCAGTCACAGTAATGTTGAACTTGCGCGGCAAGTTCGTGAACTCCGGATTGCCCTTACTTCCAACGATGATGCGATCCAACTCCTGCACCACAGGCGACGCGTCAAACAATTCGTGCGGCGTCAACCCGGCCAGCGCACACCCATTTATGTTTCGAACGTTATCGATACCTGTCTGGAGCGAGCCGAGTTCCACGCCAGCGAGCTTTTCCCAAATCACCGGAATGCTGTCCAGCGTGAATCCGCGCAACTCGATTTGCTGACGCGTCGTAATGTCCAGAACGCTATTGCCGATCCTTCGCGAAAGCTCCGCTATTGTGCGCAGTTGTTTGCTCTTCACAAAACCGTTCGGCATGCGAATGCGCATCATGAACTTGCCAGGCGTCGGTCTGCGGTAGAAAACTCCCACCCACTTCAACAATTCCTTTTCCGCCGGTGTAAGCGATTCCGCGCCCCGCTCGATGATCTGCGGCAGGTGCTCCAGGATGCGCAGCCCGTCGCCATCCATTGAGGCCTTATAACCCTCGACCGCATTCGCGGTGCGGACGCTCTGACTGGACTCTGTGCGTGCTGTCGCGGCCGAATTGCTTTCAAACTCTCGCGTCATGACTCTCCATCCGCTCTTCTTTCACAAACTCTGCAAAACTATAAAGACATTTCTAGTCGGCCTCGGCCGCTTGTCCCACGACCACTCGCGCAGGCTCCACGCTGCCCAATGGAATTTCCAATGTCGTAGATTTCTTGGCGGCGTTTGTCACATAAAGCGCCAATCCTGTCAGCGCAGCACCCGACACAATGTTGCCCAACGTGACCGGAATCTGATTCCATATCCACCACTGCCCCAACGAAACCTGGGCGCCAAACAGCTTCCCCGTCGGAATCAAAAACATGTTCACGATCGAATGCTCATACCCAAGCGCAAAAAACGTCATAATCGGCAGCCACATCGCCACCACTTTGCCGATGGTGGATCGTGAAGCCATCGCCAAAACCGCTCCCAGCGTCACCATCCAGTTGCACAGCACGCCTTTGATGAAAGCGGTTTCCCATCCGCGCAGCCCCAGCGCCATATACCCAAGGGTCTTCTTCTGCGCCGCTGTGCGCATCAATTCGCCGACCGCCCCGCTCCCCGTCGTGCCGCAGTTCGTCACTGCCAGGTAGAACAACACTCCGTAGAACAAACTTCCGGCCAAGTTTCCCAGATATACCCAGCCCAGATTCCGCGCCATTTTGCCCAAGGAGACTTCGCCGGCCGCCCATCCCATCGGCAGCAGCGCAAAATTTCCCGTGGCCAGTTCCAGGCCCAGCAACACCAGAATTACAAATCCCACTGGAAACAGGATCGCTCCCACAATTGGCGCAACGTTCTGCGAGAGCACGATGAATACCAGCGACGTCGCGTAAGCGAGCAATCCGCCCGCAAGAAAACTTCGAATCAAAAGATCGCGAACGGAGAGAGAAGCCTTTCTGGATGCTGACGTCACCGCGTCATTCAGAAGGTCTACAGGCTGCACATAGTCCAAAGGCCACCTCAGCAGGCTGGATTGCGGGGACACTACTCCTGCACCGACCTCATTCGTGGCAACATCCTGTTCCTCGGCGCGACCGGTCGCAAACGCAACGTTCTTATTGGCTGTATCGAAAATTGTGAGCAGCGGAGGGACCCCTAACGCTAAGGTCCAATCAGCAATCTCCAAGCCTGCAGCGATCTGCGCTCGCGAACACATTCCCTTTGCGCAAGTGTCAGGTCAACAACCAACGCCATGCCCCCAATCGAGCCTCTCAGCATGTGCGAACAAGCCCCGCAGGATATACAATGCGCCGTGCAGGAGAGCTCCGAACAAAGGCGGGAATCATGGAAATCGAGCGGCGTGACTTTCTGAAGACCACAGGAAAGGCAATCACAGTAGGCGCAGCTACTCTCGCGCTCGGCGGCAAGATTCTCGGCGCGAACGATCGTGTACGCGTGGCCATTTGCGGAGTGCGCGGCCGCGGCAACGATCACATTCGCAGCTTTCCGCGCGTCCCGGGAACAGAGATCGTCGCCATCTGCGATATCGACGAAAACGTCTCCAGCCAGCGCATCGGCGAAATCGAGAAGATGGGCCTGCCCAAGCCGAAATCCTACGTCGACATTCGCAAGCTCCTCGAAGACAAAGAGATCGACGCCATCTCCATCGCCACTCCCAATCATTGGCACTCGCTAATGGCCATCTGGGCTTGCCAGGCCGGCAAAGACGTCTACGTCGAAAAACCCTGCTCGCACAATACGTTTGAAGGCCGCCAGCTAGTCCGCGCCATAAAAAAGTACAACCGCATTTGCCAGCACGGCAGCCAGTCCCGCTCCAACCCCGGCATGCTCGAAGCCATTCACCATCTGAGTGACGGCACCATCGGCGATGTCTACATGGCTCGCGCCCTCAGCTACAAGTGGCGTCCATCGATCGGCCACGCCACCGAGGAACCCGTTCCCGCTGGCGTCCATTACGACCTCTGGACCGGTCCAGCCCCGCTCAAACCTTTCACGCGCAATCGCTTCCACTACAACTGGCACTGGATCTGGGACACCGGCAACGGTGAAGTCGGCAACCAGGCCATCCATGAAATCGACATCGCTCGCTGGGGCCTGGGCGTTGGCTTCCCGGTCTCTGTTTCCGCCATGGGCGGACACTTCATGTTCGACGACGACCAGCAGACGCCCAACGTGCTGAATGCCGTCTTCTATTTCGACGCTCCCAACGGTAAGCACAAAATGATGGAAGTCGAAGTCCGCCCCTGGATCACCAATCACGAAGCCGAAATCGGCACCCGCGCGTACGGCGCCAGCGCCGTTCCCCCAGCAGGTCTCACGCCCGACGCCAACGCCGCCAAAAAACCTGCAGCCGCGCAGTCATCCCTCGGTCCCAAAGACGCCAAGACCAACACCGTCGGCAACATTTTCTACGGCTCCAACGGCTATCTCGCCATCGACGGCTACGACGCCTACAAAACCTGGATCACCGATCAAGTTGAACCCGGTCCTCACGGCAAAGCCTCCGGCGACCACTACGCCAACTTCATTGAATGCGTCCGCAGCCGCCGCGCCGAAGACATCCATTCCCCCATCCTGGAAGCCCACATCTCCACAACACTGGTTCACTTAGCCAACGCCTCCTACCGCCTCGGCCGTACGCTAAAATTCGATCCGGCGACCGAGCAAGTCATCGCCGACGAAGAAGCCAACATTCTCCTCCGCGGCACCTATCGCGCACCATACGTCGTGGCCGAGGAAATCTAAGCGGCCAAGGGTCGGAGAAGCGTCAGGACACTAAATGTCTCCAGCGTCACCTCGCCACCACTCGTCCAGTTTTTCCCGGTACGCGTACACTGTGGCGCCGCCAACGTGCTGGTGACACAGGACGGGCAGCCCTTCGTTCTTTTTCCATCTCTGTACGCACCGGATCGCGCGCCGCAGATAACAAGCGATCTCTTTCCAGCTATCCAGCCGTTCACTCGTGCCTGAGGCGACGCTCTCCCGGTAATCTCGCTCCACTGCCGTTTCCCTTCCGGCTTCCTCCACCTTCTCCGCATTCATTGCGTTTCCTCCACAACTCTCTGCTTCTCCAGTACCATCGGATCGATAAACGCTTCATCATCGTTTGCATGGAAAGACAGCAGCTCTTGCACTTCCTCCGTCGTTCCCGTCAGCAGCAGCACTCCATCCACCTTCACGCAACGATGGGATGTGGATGATAAAGCTGGTTTCCGCGGTGCGTGCCTGAAAAATCAAGGTGGCTTCAGCTCAGGAAAGGGCTGAAGCACTCGCATGGCGAGTATCTCACAGCAGAAAATAGACAGCCTAGGACTCGACACACACTACGGTTTCGTATTTGCCTCTGGTTGGACAGACGCTGCGCCAACCACTTCCGTCGAGGAAGACTCCCCTTGCCGCGTGAGAAACAGGACGAACGGAGTGATCTCGAAGGGTGTCTTCTCGTACTCCGCCACCCCGCTCACCGGTTTGGACTTAAGCATCTGCAAGCGGCCACTCCACGGTTCGATCTTGACGCGACCTCCGAGCGGCAGCGCAACGATGACGTTCGCCGCCGGCTTTTCGGCCGCAGACTGCGCGGAGGACGCGGAGGCGACGGCCAAATTTGTCGGCACCCGGTCGCCGAGGTGAGGGCTGATCAGATTGGGAATATCCCTGGACCGGTCTCTCAGCGCTTGCAGGAATAGCCGAGCGGTCCCCGTCTGATCCTTGTACGGCGATTTGCTCAGTAGTTCGGCCCCCTTCTGGTTCGCCGCCTGCTCTTCTTCATGTGTGCGGCTAAAGCCAAAGTGGCTGAAGGTTTCCTTCTCGTCAAACCGCAAATGATTGAGGAAACCGAATTGCGTGTCCATGTGATGCCCCAGTAGGACGTGACCGAGCTCGTGCGCGATGATAGCCGCAAGGCTGCCCTCATCAGGCAGCACATCAATCAGTCCGCGGCTCAGCACGATGGTGTGCCCGATCGTGAAAGACTCAAGCGTTGAAGTCATTAACACGCGGCAGCGCACCTCCGGTTGGATGTCGAGCTCATTAGTGACCTCGAGATTGTTCACCACCGCCTCGAGCACCTTATCCACGTCCCCGTACGGCGCCATCAACCCTAGCCGCTCCATGCTTTCCATGACGTTGTCTTCGGCCTGGCGCGCCCAGGAACGTTCCGCCAGTAGAGGCGAGTAGTCGTCGGCTTTCTCAGCCTGATCCTTGATCGGCGTTTCCACTAGCACCTTGGTTAGCTCTTGCTCTTCCCCAGCCCCACCAGGGGAATAGCCCCAAAGGCGCGTCTGCGCTTTGAATGGCTTGAATCCCATGTCTTTTGTCCGTGGGTCCTGAAAATCGCCTTGCTGGCTGTAGATAAAAGCCGGAAGCCATTGTTTCTTTCCGGCATTCACCCGCCAGCTGTCGAAACTGAAGTAGTAGCTGGTTAAGGAAGCCGGGCCGAAGCTGCCGTTGAAACGCACGATGGAATAATCCTGATCCTCTACCCAAATCCGCCCCACGAATCGTCCTTTGCCGTTCTTAGACAACGGCGTCATGTCAAAGACGAGGCAACGGACCTCGCCCAGGAATTCACGCCGAACGTAGGTGAATTTGTAATTCCCCTGGTTGAACCCGTCGGTGTCAATGAAGACCATCTGCAAGAAGCCGGCAGGCACATACTGCTTCCCGAAAGCCAAAAAATTCCCCATCGACCCGAAGAAGTTCTTGTTCTTATTCTCCGTGTCATTCAGAGAGATGACCTCAACGCCACGCGAAAAATCAGCCCGGCCGAGAAGATACTTGTCGCCGTCCGGCACTATTCCCAGATGCTTATCTTCGCGGAAATTTTGGACATACGTCTCCACCAGGGGAGAGAATTGGTGGATCAATCGCATTTCCTCCCATTCCCGGTTCACAATTCGGTCCACAACCTGGCTCTCTGTCGTCGGTTGCTGGGCTGCTGGCTCTTGGGCCGCCAGAACTTGCGCTGATTTGACCACCGGTATCGCAATGAATGCGGACGCTACAAGCAAACGCAATACCTTCGGAAGGAAACGCATTATGTCCTCGAAAACCTGTAGGCTGGAGCTGAAGTCCCCGTCTGTCACGCTACCCCCCGCAAAGTGGGCTGTCATCTGTACGCACGAGCAGTTTTGGGACAGCCGCCTTCACGTTTCGCGTCAGGCCACCGCTTCAATCCGCCATCTATGCCCTGCAAGCCTTCCAGAAGAAATCGCCCAGCGTGATTCGCTCATCTCAAAACTCACACTGCAAAAGGATGTTCGGCCACGGTTTACCCGGTTTTGCTAACCGCACGGTCCCATGCTAAAATGACGTTTGTAATATATTGTCATAATGCTTGTTCTTGACGCATCCACACTGATCCTCCTGGCGAAAGCCGAACTTCTCGGCCTTTTCCTGAAGGGCGTCAAGCTGCAGGTCGCCATCCCGGCGGAGGTTGCTAGGGAATGTTGCGGTCGGAAGAAAACACAGGATGCACTCTTGATCCAGAAGGCCGTGGACGAATCTGGAATCACCATCATCCCTGTCAAAAACAGGAAGCTCATCGCAAAGTTGCAAGCGGACTTTAGTTTGGGCCAAGGGGAAGCGGAAGCCATCGCACTCGCTGTCCGTCAAAGAGCGCGTCTTGTGGGAATCGATGACAAGAACGGCATCAATGCCTGCAAGTTACTCGGCATTCCCTTCACCACTGCCATAGGCATTCTGCTTCGGAGCAGTGAAAAGGGTTTGCTGGACCGCATTTCGGCGCTTGCCGGACTCGACGCACTGGCGAGGTACGGCCGCTACAAAAATTCGATCGCCGAGGACGCCAGGCTGAAATTGGAGGCGCACGAATGACCAAGACAATGAGTATCCGCATGGACCGCGACAACTATGAATTTCTCGCCGAGATCTCCAAAGAGGAGCGCAGCGATCTCTCCAAGGCTGTACGTGACCTGGTTAGGCGCGGCAGAATCCTGCTGGCCGTCGAGAGATACAAAAAGGGAGAGGCCTCTTTAGGCAAAGCCGCTGAGCTTGCCGGGCTTCCCGTTGGACAAATGATGACTATCCTCACAGAGTTTGGCGTCGAAAGCAGAATCGAGGACGCCGAATATCTCCAAAGCCTGCATCACCTAGCCAAGCTCTGGTAGGCTCCGCGCGGGTTGGGCAGACGTTCACCGCTGATCCCTAACTAACAAGTTGGCCAGGCGGGTGGCGCGCTCTTTGAGGTTCGATTTTTCAAAGCGTGCGGCTTTGTTCCTTCGTGGTCGGATCCGATCAGCGCGCGCGGCGCAACGTGCCCTTTGCGGCGTGAATCAAGCCACGCAAGGCTTGATTTACCGATTGCTCGTCGGGAAAGTGCTTGGCGACATCCGGCGAAAGGAGCACGAGATTCGTTCCTGCCCGAAAGCGCTCGACATACTTGCCGCGGACCCCGCCATTCAATTTAGCCAGGTCGTACTCTCGTCGTAGTTCGTCCCGCCGAACTCGTTTCTCGGCTTTTTTCTTCATGGTGTTCTCGCTCGCGTGCCGTCGCCTTGCGCGCGCTGATAATCCTGATGTTCTCGTCGCGATCCGGTCAATCACCCTCCCCTTCGCCCGATTCCTCTTCACGCAGCGTCTCTGCGTTCACCCCACCTCCTCAAAGTTATCGTCCCGAACTCCGTGACCGAAGGTTCCGACCCCGTCGGAAGGGATCTGCTTTTCTCTGTCCCGGGTCTCCCTCTCCAGTCGTCCCGAACTCCTTCAGAATCCGCAGTTACCAAAAATGTGCCCGTAACCTCTTTGGAATCCCCACTTCCAAAACACAGGACTTAAAACCCTTTAGAATCTGCACTTACAAAAAAAGGGGAGGGGGGGCCCAGGGGGGGCCCACCCTTCAATCCAAGAACCCCCAGCCGTCCAAGGGGTTGCCGTCACCGCGCTACTTCGTTACTTCTCTACTTTGTCTTTCCTCCCATGGAACAAACTTCCCGCCCGCACGTCTTCACAGGTGCAGAGGTGAAATCCATGCGTAAATTCACGATGTGGCTCGCAGCGGCAATCTTAATAACCGGAATTCTGACCACGCGCGTTTCCCGAACCGCGGCAGACGACACCATTCGCGGCGACTGGTCGGCCAGGTTCAACGCCGGTGCCGGCTGCGGATGTTTCAATCTCGAGGTCGAACGCTCTTCCGGCTGGGGCCATCACAGCACCTGGGGCAACACGCACAAAATCAGTGACTTCGTCGGCCTCGATGCGAACATCGCCACCGCCAAAGATTCTCCCGTACATTTCGAGCTGCGCCGCGATGCCGGCATCATGAGTTTTGACGGGCGCTTCCGTGACGGTTACGGCAGCGGCAAATTCAGCTTTGCCGCCAGCGCCGATTACGTCCAGGGAATGAAATCGCTCGGCTACTCCGGCTTGGACCAGGAGCAGCTCTTCGCCTTCGCGGTCCACGACGTCTCCCGCCAGTTCGTCAAGGACATGAGCGACGCCGGCTACAAGAATCTCAGCACCGACGACCTCATGGCCTTCCGCATCCACGGAGTAACGCCGGAATTCGCGCGCGCCATGATCGACCTTCTCCCTGAAAAGCCGTCTCCCGATAACCTCGTTGCCATGCGCATTCATGGAGTCAGCCCTGAATTCACAAAAGAAATCAATGCGCTGCTCGGAAAAAGATTTTCTGTCGATGAACTCGTCGCCTTCCGCATCCACGGCGTCTCTCCCGATTTTGTGCGCGAAGTGCGCGAGTCCGTCTCGAAAGACTTCTCGGCGGATGATCTCGTAGCCATGCGCATCCACGGCGCCAACCCCGAATTCGTCAAGTCCATGACCACCCTGATGGGCCACAAACTTCCCGTCGAGCAACTCGTCGCCTTCCGCATTCATGGAGTAAGCCCGGAATTCACCGAGGACATTCAAAAGCTCGTCGAGAAGAATATTTCGTCAGACGATCTGGTTGCGTTCCGTATTCACGGGGTAAGCCCCGAATTTGTGAGCAGCATGAAAGAAGCCGGCTACTCGAAGATTTCGCCTGATCAATTGGTCGCTATGCGCATTCACGGCGTCGACGCCAATTTCGTAAAAGAAGTCCGCGCCCACGGATACAAGGATCCGTCCATCGACGACTTGATCGAACTGCGCATCCACGGGCTGCGCAACCGCGAATCGCTGTAATCGCGTTCGCGGTCACGCGATTGTTTTGCAGTTTTTAGTTGTTATAGTTCGCTGATTTTTGGTGATCTTATATTTGAAGCGCAGTGCTCCACGCTGCGCTTCACCTTCTGTGCCGCGATTTTAGATTGGGAACGATCAGAAGGTGAAGCGCACGCCGACCTGGGCGGCAAAGGGAATCCCGACGGTAGTGCCGGGGCCAAAGAAATCGCCAAGCCCGCCCGCTGGCACGAGCAACTGCTTGCCGCTCGTCACCGGTGCGATTTGCGTGCACGCCGGATTCAGGCAAACGCCCGTGACGTTATTGGGATCGTCGACCGGAAGCGCGGCCACGTTGGTCACGTAGTTCGCGCCGGGATTGTTGCGGTTGAAAAGATTGAAGAATTCGATGAACGGAGTTGCCGTATACCGTTCGCGGAAACGAATCGGCCGGCTGACGCGCAAATCCGTTTGGATGTAGGGCGTTCCGCGGAATTCATCCAGCGTGGTTTTGACGCCATCCACAACCGCGCGATCGCTTCCATCCGCATTCGTGAGCGTGATAGGCCGCGCGCTTTCCGCTTGCGAAAGAAAACTTACTTCGAAGCCGCCAGGCGCGCGGAACGTGCCAATCAAAACGGCGCGGTGAGTAACGTCTTCACCGGAGGGACCATAATCTCCTGGCGCGAACGCGTTAAACGGATCGCATACACCGTTCACGTAATCGAAAAGCTCGCCAAGCACGCAACCCCAGGTTTTCGCGCTCGATAGCGTGTAATTGGCCACGAGGCTCAGACGCTTCGCAACGTTTCCCTGTAGATGAACCTTGAGCGCTTTGTAGCTGGAGCGGTTGTCGCTGCGAAACACGGCCAAACTTCCGAACGTGGGGTTGGGAAAATCGTAGTGCCGGTAGCCGTGCATGCCGGTTTCGAGGGTGAAATCCGTACTCAGCATCCAGTTCGCGTTAAACGCATGTTGGACGCCGCCTGTTACGTGGATTGCATAAGGCGTGTGGTAGTTCGGATCGATGATGGATGGCGGGATAATGCCGCCGCCGGTGGCGACGTTGTTATCGTTCACGGCTTGAAACGCGCTGACCCAACCAGTTTGCGCAAGGTCGTCGTAGTACATCCCGAAACCTGCCCGAATCACGGTTGTGCCAGAATTTCCCGGCGAATACGCAACGCCGACGCGCGGCGCGAAAGCTTTGCGGTAATCTTGCGGCGCCGTGCTGA
>DATFZQ010000173.1:0-32642 GCA_035314345.1 Candidatus Acidiferrum sp. | reverse complement strand
GGTGGTGCAAGGCTACTTCAACTATCACGCGGTACCGGGAAATACCGACAGCCTCGGAATCTTTCGCCAACAGGTGACTCGGCTCTGGCGGTGGGCTCTCCGCCGTCGCGGCCAAAAGCGCCGGCCCAACTGGGCCCGAATGATTCCGTGTGAAGAGTCCAGTGCTCACAAGCAGCGACTAGGACACATCAGCAAGCAGGGCAATTCCTTGTTGCGCTTCTTGTTGGTGGAGGCGGCCCAAGCGGCGGCGCGTATCCATCCGGACTGGAGACGTCGCTACAAGCGTCTGGCGATGCGCCGACACAAGAGCATTGCCAAGGTAGCCCTGGGGCGCCGGATGGCGATTAAGTTGTATTGGATGTGGCGAAATGGCTGCGAGTATTCGCAGTCCGTTAAGTGCGGTTCGTACGCGGGACAGCTCGGAACCGGACATGGCGTAAAGTAGAGCGCCGTGCAGTTGATTGGGCATCCCGCTCCCTGCAAAGGGAGTTTGAAGAAGTAATCATGGTCGACGTTTTGATCGAAGAGATGTTTGGGTCGGACTAAAGCCGATCGCTAGATTACAAACGAGCCGTGGTCGTCGATGCAGAGAAGAAAGAAAACGAAAGAAAACGAAAGAGAAAAACTCTTTTAGGTGAAAAGAAAGAAGTGCGCTCAAAAAAAGCTTGACGGAGTCAGCATTGTTAGAGATGTCCGGTTACACGACCTACCAGATTGAGAGGCCACATCACTCCTCACTGAGTTACGGATTCCATTCCCGCTGTAACTTCAAGCACTAATTCTTCGTCTTAACATAAGAAGTAAGCGAATATGCGCGCGCGTTTCTACGCCCCGGGCAACTGTCATGGCGCTTACCGTTAGTTCCACCAACATTGGATTGAGGGAATCCAACGGAGTGGAAGAATCCCAGTGACTGTTCCGCTCAGTCGGTCTGCGCGCGTCCTACCAAGGACCGATTGGTTAGCTTTTCTCGGTGGCATACTTCTTTTCGCCGCTTTGCCAGTTGCCCGCGCTCAGGCCCCCTCCGCAACTCCGCAAACTACTCAAGCCCCACCGGCTGACACCTCCCAAAGCGCCCCCAAACCGGATGCGAAGGCACCCAACGACGAAATCGTTTCCCACGATTCTCCTGCGACGTTTAAGGTGCGCGTCAACGTAGTCCTTGTGCGCGTCGTCGTGCGCGACAGTAACGGCAAAGTGGTCGCGAATTTGAAAAAAGAAGACTTTCAGCTCGCCGACGACCGCAAACCACAGATCATTTCGAGTTTTTCCGTAGAGACTCCTGCTTCCCACGTGCCTACAGTGGATTCTGGGGAGGCAACTTCGGAAGGAACACCGGTTAAAGCGGCAGATTTGCCGCAAAGGTTCGTCACGTTATTCTTCGACGATCTCCATCTCTCGCTTCAAGACGCCATCTTTTCGCGGCAGGCCACCGCGAAGCTCTTTGCGGCCATGGGGGCTCGCGACCGCCTCGCCATTTTCACCACCTCCGGTCAAGTGGAACAGGATTTTACGGGGGACCGAGGGAAACTCGACGAGGCGCTCCTGCGAATCGTGCCGCATTCAATCGCGCAGAACTCTCCCGCGGACTGTCCGCCGATGACCTTGGACGAAGCGTTTATGATCGCAGACGCAACCGACCCCGACGCGATGCAGGTGGCGATCCAGGACTACATAAGTTGCAGCGGGACTTCGGGTGTAGGCGCGGCCCAGACGGCCGCGAATATTGTGGCGGCAGCGGCCCAGATGGTACTGAGTATCGCGGAAGTGGAGGAACAGCCCGGAACGGTTCATAATCATCGACAACCAGAACCGAGACGGATGACACGCTTCGGTCAGCGTCTGCTGATAGCATATTGGGAGAGGACATTGGCGTCGGACGCAGCTCCTTTTTCATAGCCTCTCCTCGCACAGCGCAAAAGCTTTCTGATTTCGCATGGAACGGTCACCCTAAGATCGCGGCGGAAGGATACTAGAAGAGACTCGATAAGAATGCTCCCTTCTTGCGCCAGTGTGTCTTGAGCAGAACGCTTGCTCCATAGGTACTTGGCAATGATGGCGGGATTACAGCGCATCCAGAGATAATCCACATGCCTGGTTTACACGGTAATCGGTAAAGTGAAGTACTGGAACCGGTAACGCGAGTAACCGTCCGCCATGCAAGAAAGCGGAAGCTGTGTCCAAAAAAACTGTGCCAGCTTACCTCACAAGTTGAGTCCATTTTGGGTCCAATAGGCCCCGAACAGCAAGGAAAACCGGGCTATATGAAGTATGCAGAGCCAAGACGAATCAACGAGATAGCAAATCAGAATTTAACTACGAACCAGAAGGTCGGGAGTTCGAGTCGCTCCGGGCGCGCCATTTCCTCTATGTCAGTTCTCCTCTAGCGCAAATCGAAGTACACTCCACAAGCCGAAGATGAATGGCAGGGTGGTCTAAAGTAGGACATGAACGGAACAGATCTTCGCACTACGCCGCACCGTCGCTGGAATCCGCTTCTGCGGGAGTGGATTCTGGTCTCGCCACATCGCACGCAGCGTCCCTGGCTGGGGAAAGTCGACAAAGTCGCGCCTGCTCCGTCCCTTGAGTACGATCCGGAGTGTTATCTGTGTCCGGGAAATGTGAGGGCGGAAGGATTGCGGAATCCCGCCTACAGCGAGACGTTTGTCTTCGACAACGATTATCCCGCCATGCTGCCGAATGTTTCGCCGTACGAGACGGACCAGGACGGTTTGATCGTTGCTCGTGTGGAACGAGGGATTTGCCGCGTGGTGTGCTTTTCTCCTCGCCATGACCTGACCATACCTCGTATGAAGCAAGAAGAAGTGAAGCGGGTTGTTGAGGTTTGGACGCAGCAGTACCGTGAGTTGGGTGATGTTCCGTGGGTAAAGCACGTACAAATCTTTGAAAATCGTGGCGCACTCATGGGCGCCAGCAATCCGCATCCGCACTGCCAGATTTGGGCTAATGAAGAATTGCCGAACATCCCTTTGAGGGAGCAATCGGCGATGAGCGAGTTTCTGGAAGCGAACGAGAAATGCTTGTTGTGCGAGTACTTGCGGCTAGAAATCGAGGATGGTGAGCGCATTGTTTGCGAGAACGAGGGGTTTGTGGCGCTCGTTCCTTACTGGGCCGTCTGGCCGTTTGAGACGATGATCTTGAGCCGGCGCCACACGGCGAGCCTCACTGACTTGAAAGTCGAGGAGCAAGGAAGTCTCGCGGACATCCTTCGAAGATCGACCATTCGCTACGATAATCTATTCGAGACGGCCTTCCCCTATTCGATGGGCTTCCATCAAGCGCCGACCGACGGCGAGAATCATTCGGAGTTTCATCTCCACGCGCACTACTTCCCGCCTCTCCTGCGATCCGCCACGGTACAGAAGTTTATGGTTGGCTATGAATTGCTTGCTGGCCCGCAACGAGACATCACGGCGGAGGGCGCCGCAGCGAGGTTGAGAAACCTGGCAGAAACGCACTATCTTGATGGCCACTGAGTTGGTGAGATGTGCAGCTCAGTCGAGAATGAAGATCATTGAAAATTGATCCGGTTTAAAGGCCGCTCCTGATGGACTTGCAGCTCAAAGATAAGGTTGTTCTGATCACTGGCGGGGCGAAGGGCATTGGAGAGGCCATCTCGCGGGGCTGCGCTCGCGAAGGCGCGATTCCCGTAGTTGTAGACAAGGATGCCGAGGCGGGCAAGCGACTTCAGACGGAGCTGGTGATCGCAGGCGCAACTTGCAGCATGATCTCCGCGGACGTCTTATCCGTCGAAAGTTGCCGCGGGGCGGTCGAACAAACGCTGAAGGAGTACGGGCGGCTGAATGTTCTTGTCAACAATGTTGGGGCGAATGACAATGTTGGACTCGAGAACGGTACCCCCGAAAAATTTGTGAGTTCACTCCGGCTCAACCTTTTCCACTACTACAACATGGCGCACTTTGCTCTGCCGGCGCTGAAGAAATCGCAAGGATGCATTCTGAATATTGCGTCGAAGGTTGCCGTCACGGGCCAGGGCGGCACCTCTGGATATACGTCGGCGAAGGGAGCGATTCTTTCGCTTACGCGAGATTGGGCGGCTGAGTTGCTTTCTTGCGGCATTCGCGTGAACGCCCTGGTCCCGGCCGAGGTGAGTACGCCCCTCTACAAGCAGTGGGTTAGCACGTTTCCGGATCCCGAGGCGAAGCTTGCGCATATCGTCTCTAAAATACCGCTGGGCAAGCGCATGACGCAGCCCAGTGAAATCGCGGCGATGGTATTGTTTCTCATTTCGTCGCAAGCATCGCATATCACTGGGCAGCACGTGTTTGTGGACGGTGGTTATACTCATCTCGATCGCGCTCTAACCTGAGGAAGCGAAATCAGCACGAGTTTGGCCGCCGCTCAAATTGCAGCCATCCTTGTTGAAACAAAGTCGAGGCAGAATGAATAGGCGATATGGTCTAACGCTAGACCTGAAGGACGCTCCAGAACTGATTGCGGAGTACAAGCGTTACCACGAGAAGATCTGGCCCGAGATCACCAAGAGCATAAAGGACTCCGGAATAGAAGACATGGAGATATATCTTCTTGGCACGCGCCTGTTCATGGTGATGGAAGTAAACGAGAAATTTTCTTTTGAGGCCAAAGCGAAAGCGGATCGCGAGAATCCGAAGGTGCGCGAGTGGGAAAAGTTGATGTGGAAATTTCAGGAGCCGCTCGTGAATGCCAAGCCGGGCGAGAAGTGGCTGCTGATGGAAAGAATTTTCAAACTTGAAAAATAAGTTGCAGTAGCTGAATATGCGTCGGCTTGATTTGTGTCGAGACTTGCAGACGTAGGTCGTTCTAGAAACGGAAACCACTCTGTTTGGAGGCAGTTGCCATGGGACCAAATCGTATATTGCGGCGCGATTGGCTGTTGGGCACGGGCGCTTCGCTCGCTACGCTCGCTGCTGCTTCCGGTAACGGGGCCGCGTTTGGAAAACCTGGGATGCCAGCGCCGCAGCCACAAGCTACTTCCGATGCAGAGGATGCCGATCGCGTTCGCCGCATGAAGTGGTGGCACGAAGCGCGCTTCGGCATGTTCGTTCACTGGGGTTTGTACAGCGTTCTCGGCCGGCACGAATGGGTCATGGAAGAAGAAGGCATTCCCGTGAGTGAGTACGAACTGCTGGCGAAACGCTTTCAGCCGCAGCCGAATGCTGCACGCGCCTGGGCCAAGCTCGCGAAAACAGCGGGCCAGAAGTACATGGTGATGACCACCAAGCATCACGAAGGATTTTGCAATTTCGATACGAAGCTCACCAACTACTGCGCGCCACAACAAGGTCCGGGGCGCGATCTCGTGCGGGAATATGTGGAAGCGGCGCGAGCCGAAGGCCTGCACGTCGGCTTCTATTATTCTCTGATGGACTGGCATCATCCGGATGGCGCGCGCTGTGCCACCGATCCGGAAGCGCGCAAGCGATTCGTCGAATACACCCACGGCCTCATCCGCGAGCTGATGACCAACTACGGAAAAATCGATGTGCTGTGGTACGACGTGGATTGGCCGCTTACCGCTGAGCAATGGGAGTCTGAGCGCATGAACAAGATGGTTTTCGGGCTGCAGCCGGACATCATCGTGGATAATCGCAACGGTTTGCCGGGGGATTTCTCAACGCCGGAGCAGGAAATCGTGGCGGAGAAGGGAAGCCGTTCATGGGAAAGCTGTATGACTTTGAACGACAGTTGGGGGTACCAGCGTGCCGATGACAATTGGAAAAGCTCGAAAACCATTGTGAGGAATCTCGTTTCTTGTTCGCGCGATGGCGGCAACTATCTTTTGAATATCGGTCCGAAGCCGGATGGTTCGATTCCCGAAGAATCAGTGCGCGTACTCACGGATGTTGGCCAGTGGATGTCGCGGAATGGAGCTTCCATTCACACCACGGATCGTTGTCAGGTGCACGCTTCCGAGTTTGCGGGCTTCACGCGGCAGGGTAACACGCTCTATATGCACGTCTATTTCTGGCCGGGCAACACGGTTGCATTGGCGGGGCTCATGACCAAAGTAAAATCCGCGCGGCTTTTCGCATCCGGGGATGAGGTTAAATTCGAACAGGATCGATTTCGTGTACGGTTTATGGGTCTGCCGAGCGATGCGCCCGATCATCCGCTCACGACCCTTGCGATCGAATGCGAATCAGAACCGATTCAAGACACTAGATTTGTTCGCGTCCAGAGGCCGCGCAACGGCGTTGGCGTTTAACCGCCGCATTCTTCCGATAAACGACTAAACGACGGAGTAAGCACGCGGACATGTGTGCGCTATTCTGAGACGCGCAGCAGCACCACACCATGCGGTGGCACGCGCGCTTTGTAACTGTTTGGAAGCGCGCCAAGATCCTTGGCGGCCCAAATGTCGCGCGCTTTCACGCCGCCCTTAAAACCCACTTCGCGAAAATCAATTTCAATGTCTTGCGGCCAGTCGAACCGGTTGAAAATGCCGATGGCTTTTGAGCCATCCACCAGCGGGCGCGCCCAAATTTCTTGCGTGCCCTCCGCCCAAACACGGTCTGCTTGTTTGCCAAGGCGGTCTTGATCGATCGCGAGCACCTCGCGATTCGTCAGTAGAGCGATCGTCTCGGGTTTCATGGTGCTCAAGTCATTGCCCGCCAAAAGCGGCGCGGCGAGCAAAGCCCAAAGGCTCATGTGCGTGCGGTATTCCTCCAGATTCATGCCGCCGTTTCCCACTTCGAGCATGTCCGGATCGTTCCAGTGTCCCGGTCCGGCGTATTTAGCTAGGCCCGCTTGGCCAAAGCCAATCAGCGTCATGCTCGAATATTTGTCCGAGATGTCTCCCGTAGTTCGCCAGGCGTTTCCGCCCACAGAAGCGCCCCAGCGCCATACGGCATCTGCGCCGTACTGGCAAAGGCTGTAGACTATCGGCCGGCCTGTTTTCAGCAGAGCTTTGTGCATTTTCTCGTAAGCATCGATCATCAATTTGTGCGCCGCTCCCGGCGAACCAGCCGCCTCCATGATTTTGCCGAAGCTGCAGAGATCGTACTTCAGATAATCCATGCCCCATGCCGCGTACGTTTGCGCATCCTGCTCTTCATGGCCGTAGCTGCCTTCGAACTTGGCGCACGTTTTCGGTCCCGGTGAGGAGTAGATACCCAACTTCAGGCCTTTCCCATGAACATAGTCCGCCAGCGCTTTCATGTCGGGGAATCGGCTGTTGGCATGAATGACGCCTTGCGCGTCGCGCTCCGCCTGCCAGGTGTCGTCGATGTTTATGTAAATGTATCCCGCGTCTCGCATTCCGCTCGAAACCATCGCGTCGGCTTGCGCGCGGACGGTCACGTCATCGATTTTTCCTGCAAAATGATTCCAACTATTCCAACCCATGGGCGGTGTGGCGGCGACGGCCGGCGTCTGTGCCATAGTCTTCGGCGGTAGCAAGAGCAGCAGTAGACTGAACGCCATGCAAAGCTGTTGCGCGAATGAATTCCCATGCCTGAAATTGGATTGCATGAGCACTCTCTTTTCTTGACCCGCCGCGAAAGATCGTAACTTCACGACGAGTCATTCCCGGTTTCGTCTCGCTGCGCGCTATCTTATACAAATTCCGTCCTAACAAGTGGTGGGTTCTTTGCCGCGGGCCATCACGAATGCTCCTCTAACTTTCCGGCATCCTGCTTGGCAAGAGCCAATAGATTTCTCGCTCGTCTGGCAAGAGACCAGCCTTTGGCTTATCAGGACTGAACTGTAGGTATATCTACTATATTGACGATTTCCGGACTCGGACGTATCCCTGCCGTGCCTTCAAGGAGGCCACCCCTAAGGAACGCTTTCTAATCTGTAACAACGCCAGATGTCGCTTTGTCCTCGACCGTCGTGTAGACGGTAAATCGCTGGACGGCGCCCAGCTCATCCTCAAGAAATGCCCAGCGTGCGGCGGCGATTGGTCGTCCACTTGCCCTTCATGCGCCCAGTCCCTGGCCGTGAAGTTGGTGGGCGGACTGCCGCACTCCGTCTGCTGCGACCACAAGCCGACTGCCAATGCCAAGGCTGCTTAGTTTCACGAGTCAAATCGTCGAGCCCGCCCTGCATCACAATCGTCTATCTGCTGCCCGCCGTCATTCTTACAACACGGTTGCTTGCGGCACGAAATTTTCCGAAGAATGAGGCGCTCGCCCCGGCGTCGCAAGGAATCGCGGCTCAGCAACGAGATCCGCACAGCGTGGAGGCCGTCTAAGCGTGCCAAGCGAACCTATTCTCTCCTCTCTGGATTGCGAGATCGAGCTTGTCTCCGCTAGCGTGGCAGCCAATACTGTAAGCAGACTTTGCGTTCAATCAAAAATCGACTTATTCCTGGTCATCGGCAGTCCGCGGGGGATTTCTCATCACATTCGTTAAGTTTCGCTGAAGATTATCTTCAATTCTTACAGTTTGACACGCCGGTGTACGCTTTGTAGTCTTCGACACTCGTGACCCCGTGGAGGTCTACCGCTCGAATAGCAGGCTGCAGCATCCTAACAACCTCCAACATAATGGCCGTCCACGATTGGCGATCCGTACGCACGGCTGGACTCCAATGCTCAAGAATAATAAAAGCCGGTGCAAAGCATGAGAACCGAGTCTCTGAAATCAAGGGGCCGCAGACTGGTCCCTACATTCGGCGTTCCTCTCACAGAAGAGCAAATTCCTCTAGCTGTGGAGGATGTACTGACGGCGACACAATTTGTCGACATTCACACGCATTTGTATCCGCCGGCATTTGGCAAGATTGGGTTGTGGGGCATCGACGAGCTCTTGACTTATCACTATCTCGAAGCAGAATTCTTTCGATCCTCGAAGACTACGCCGCAGCAATACTGGGCGCTTTCCAAGCGAGAGCAGGCCGATGCCATCTGGCGGACTCTTTTCGTCGAAAATACACCCTTGTCGGAAGCCACACGTGGAGTTATCGCCGTGCTACAGGCTTTCCAATTGCCGACAGACCGATCAGGCTTGGCCGAGGCCCGGGCGTTCTTCAAAGCACAAACCATCGAAAGCCACGTTCAACGAGTGCTTAAGATGGCGGGCGTCAGCATGGTGGTCATGACGAATGATCCGCTCGATCCGGAAGAAGCCGCGGTCTGGAAGAACGGGGACGTGAAGCATAGTCAATTTCGCGCCGTGTTGCGGCTGGATCGAATTCTATGCACCTGGTCCAAGCATTGGCAGGTGTTGGCCGGTCAAGGATACAAGGTTGACGAGCAGGCCTCGGGGAAGTCCGCGGCGGAAGTGCGACGATTCTTGATGGACTGGCACGAGCGCATGCAACCCGTCTACATGGCGGTGTCTCTGCCCGACACTTTTGAATATCCCCAGGACACGGCCGGGAATCGATTGCTGAAGGAATCGGTGCTTCCAACTTGCCGAGAATTACGGTTGCCGCTCTCGCTGATGATGGGAGTGCGCAAGCAGGTGAATCCAGATTTGCGCTTGGCGGGCGACGCCCTGGGTCGATCGAATATGCTGGCTCTGGAAAATCTTTGCCGCGAGTTCCCGGACAATCGCTTTCTGGTGAGTGTACTTAGCCGGGAGAACCAGCACGAGCTTTGCGTTTATGCACGCAAATTCAGAAATTTGATGCCCTTCGGTTGCTGGTGGTTCATGAACAATCCTTCGATCGTGGAGGAGATTACTCGCGAACGCATCGAGATGCTGGGGACGAGTTTCATTCCGCAGCACTCCGATGCCCGCGTCCTCGAGCAAGTCATCTATAAGTGGAACAACACGCGCAGGACCATGGCTCGTATCCTCCCCGAGACCTATCGTCTTCTATCGGAGGACGGCCGTGGAGTAACGCGCGAGGACATTCAACGCGATGTTAACCGCCTCTTTCGTTCGAACGCTGAGGATTGGACGGGCTTGCGGGCGCCCTCTTCCGAAGCGCCCACGCAAAGCTAGTTCCTCCGTCTTTCTTAGACATCATCATTCGTTTCGTTGAAGTCATCCGCAGATACCTAAGATTTTCATTCGCGATGATCGCGGGACTGAAAAACGTCCAGCTCGATGAAGAAACGCCACGCTCGTGCCCCGCTCCGGCAGAACGGCAATTTTAGTCTGGCTAAACCACTTCTTTAAATTTTCAAGATTGACAGGGTTGCGACACTGCTCCTAATGTCCGCTCAAGGGATGCATTCAAGTTGTTGATAACGACTATCTAGAAGACCGATGCTCGGAAGCGAGTGCTGCGTCTCGTTCGATTTTTGGTGCGAAAGCCGTAGCCGTGTGTTCGAGGCACAAGGCGCGCTGCAGCTGGCGGGCATGTCTGAGACCACAGTCTCAGACGGCCCGCGAAAGGGAAAGGCATAAATGAGGAAGAATCTGCTTACTGCTTTTTTCGCGCTTCTAGTCGCTCCACTCATTTCACATGCCCAAGGCTTGGGCAGCATCCTTGGCCGAGTCACAGACCCAGCGGGGAATGGTGTGGCGGGTGCACAAGTCACGGCGACACAGGCGGGCACAGGATTTTCTCGCGCGGCCACGACGGATACCGAGGGACTCTACGTGATTCCCTCTCTTCAACCCGCGGTCTATGACCTGACGGTGGAGGCTAAAGGCTTCAGCACCTCGAAGGAAAATGGGATTACCTTGCTCGCCGATCAATCGCTCACGGTGAACTTGAGTCTGAAGCTGGGCGCGATAACTGAGGTCGTCACAGTAACGACGAATTCTGTGCAAGTAGATACTTCGACATCGTCGCTCAAACAAGTCATCGAGCAACAGCGCATTTCTGAATTACCGCTAAACGGCCGGAACGCTGCGCAGCTCACGCTGCTGGTCGCGGGTGCCGTCAATTCCCCCAACGGCGGCGCGGATCAAGGCGCCACGAAGACGTTTCCGGGCGCAGTCACGTATTCGACGAACGGCGCACGGCAGGATAGCATCAGCTATCAACTCGATGGCGGCAACTACGTCGACGAATACACCAACGTCAACCAGCCCTTTCCGTTCCCGGACGCGCTCCTGGAGTTCAGCGTACAAACGAGCAACTATAGCGCCGAGTATGGCGAGAACGCCGGTGGCGTGGTAAACGTCATCACAAAGTCCGGAACCAACAACTACCATGGCGATGCCTTCGAATTTGTGCGCAATCCGATTTTCAATGCGCAGAATTTTTTTGCTACGCCCACCACACCAGATCGCATCAAACGCAATCAATTCGGCGGCACGGCTGGCGGGCCGGTCATTCACGACAAAACATTCTTTTTCGCCGGCTACCAGCGCACCACGTTTCGCAATCTCGTCCTCGGAAGTTCGCACGTTGTGGGACAGACAGACATCACCAATTTCTTGGCGAAAGGTGGTCCCGGCGGCACGCCAGGAACCATCGACCCCGGCGTAGCTAAGATGCTGGGAATCGACCCCACTACAGGAACCTACTTGGGTAGTTCTGCAAAATTCAGCTTGGCGGGACCCATACCTACGGGCTCGAATCCCACCGTGGCTTTCTCCAAACCAGACACCGAGAACTACGATTCCGGGATGGGCAGGCTCGACCATTCCTTCGGAAAAAACGACAAGATTACTGGCCGCTACGAATATGACCGCTTTACCAAGGCTCCCGTATTCAATCCGCTCGAACTCGTTGCCTACACTGACGCCACCTTTTCAATCGTGGCGCAAAACGCTCTCATTCACGAAACGCACATCTTCTCGCCCAGCATCGTCAACGACTTCCGCGCCAGCTATTCGCGCGAAGTCTCCACTCGAGGCCCAGCTCCCAACGCCGCGAACTTGACGACGTTTCAAACGGCTCCTCTCCCCTTTGAGCCCACACCTAGCGCCATTCAAGGAATCGGCGTGCAGAACGGTTTCAGTTTCGGCGACAATCCGAGCGGCATTTTTACCAGAAACAACTTCACCTATGCGGACGATGTCAGTTGGGAGAAAGGGAAGCATGACATTCACTTCGGCGGCATGATCGAGTGGAGCCAGGTCGACCTGAACAACCAGTTCAACCAGCCGGGCATCGTCAACTTCTGCACCCAGGATACCTATCTCGGTGAGGCCGCGGGCCTTCCGAGCTACCAGAACTTTCTAATGGGAGCCATGTGCGATGGTGGCCCTTCCGGAAATGGTTACGCCTTTCAGCAGGGAGCCGGCGAGTTTAAGGCTAACCGCGACAAATTCCCCGCTTTGTATATCCAGGACAACTACCGCGTCTCCGGACGCCTGACCTTGAATCTTGGCGTGCGCTATGAGCCAGCTCTTCCCTGGAGCGATAACGGCGATCGCTGGGCGCAGGTGAATCTTACGGCCATGGCGGCCGATGTCACCTCCAAGGTCTATCCTAACGCGCCGCCGGGCATCTTTTTTTCACCCCAGAATGGCATCAGCGATCCACAGATGCCGAAGAACGCGCTAAATTCCAGTCTCAACCATTTTGCTCCGCGCGTTGGCTTTGCCTATGATGTTTTCGGCGACGGCAAAACCAGCGTCCGCGGCGGGGCGGGAATTTTCTACGACACGCGCGCGGAGGGCATGTTGAGCAACCGCTTCGTGGACGAATGGCCCTTCAGCCCTCAGTTCATCCTTTCCACCGCTGGCAACAGCTCCCCCACTCCGGGCTCGACAGCTGGTTCGTTTAGCGATCCGCTGTGCACTTTGCCGGCCACGCAGGCTGCTCTGAAGTGCTCTGGCGCGCAGGCCACTTCCTATCCAAAGTTTCCAAGCCCATTCCCTGCGCCCACGAACTTTGCCTACAATCCGCCGTTCAACGAGATTGCTGTGACCTACGATCCTAGCGGCGTTTACCACGTTCCGACGGTCTATGAATGGAATCTGACTGTCGAGCGTCAATTGCCGGCGGGCTTTTTGGTGCGCGTGGCGTATGTCGGTTCGCGGACCCTGCACATTCTCGAGACCCAGTATTACAACGCGGGCGTTCCGTGCACGGCCCCCACTTCCAACGTACCATGCAACGGTAAGACCAACGTTGGCATGGCAAACTTGACGGTCTGCGAAGCTACCGGAGGCACAGTCGCGTCCTGTCAGGGCAACGCCAACCTCAGCGGCGCACTATTCAAGCCCAACACTTTTTCCACCACCGTTCAGGCCGATATCAACGACATCAATGCAAACTACAACGCCCTGCAAACCTCCGTCGAAAAGCGCATGTCGCATGGGTTCACCCTCCTGGCCAACTACACTTACTCAAAAAGCCTCGACGACCTCCCGTTTGGCGAAGGCGTCACCGGTTTTGATACCGGCTACTCCACACTCCCGCTGAACAATCCAGCCCGGCACCAGTTCGACTATGGGCCGTCGAGTTTCGACCATGCTCATATTTTCAGCGGTTCCTACGTTTGGCAGTCTCCAAGTCTCAGCGGTCATAGCTCCTGGATGCGTCACCTGCTCGGGGACTATCAGCTGGGCGGAATCGTATCGGCCTCCAGCGGACGTCCCATCACCGTCCTGCAAGGCACGGAGCTTTCCGGCACGGGCATTGGCAATGATCGCGGGACGTTTATTGCGGGAGTGGACCCTTATAGCTCGACGACTTGTGGTACGACCGCTGGCTGCGTCAGCTGGCTCAACCTCGCCGCCTTTCAGCCCACCAAAGTCACCACCGGGTGCACGCCTCCGGCTACAAGCTGCAATAATGCGGCCATCTTTGGCACGTTTGGAGACATCGGCAAAAACGTTCTGCGTTTGCCGAATACCTTCAACTGGGATATGAGCGTCGCCAAGAATATCTCCATCACGGAGCGCTTGAAGATTCAGCTGCGAGCCGAATACTTCAACATTTTTAACCACCCGAACTTTGCGCCCGAGAGCGTCAGCACGGGCACCGTGAACAGCACGGACAACATCGCTTCCTTCGACAAACTCAGCAGCAACTCGTTTGGTACGTTCCGGGCAGGACAAGCGGCCGATCCGCGCGTTGCTCAAATGGCGATCAAGCTCTTCTTCTAACCACACCCCGAAGAGGAAGGGTCGGGGCGCCTTTTCACGGAGGCGCTCCGATTTTTGCTCGACGGGTTTCGACAAGGACAACTGGCCAAACATGGCTGATTCAGTCTGGGGAAACAGCATTTACAAACACTATGGCTATGCTCCTTACTGGGAAGAAGTGCCGCCCCGCCGCTAATTGATGGACCGGGCCGCTCGGTTAAGTCCGGGCGGCCCATTCTTATCATTGCTCTGAGGAATTAGGTTCTTTCAGCTGTGTATAAGAAAGCCAAAAATGGTTGCAGGCACACAACAAACAATCGAAGCGACTATCTGGGATGCTGCTGTGAACATGGCGCACCGATATGTAAGCGCTTATCGCGAGACCCTGCTGACCGATTCTCAGATTGTTGCGGCCATGACTGCTGACGCTCGTTCAAGTGTCTTTTCTGCTGAAGACTCCGTCGAAATTGCGGTGTGCGGTTTCAGGTACCTCGAACGAAACCATCGTCCCCTGAATCCGTGAAGCCAATTTGGCGCGAGAAGGAAAACCAGTCAGGCAGTTTCTTGAAGCTGGAAATTACATCGCTGTCATTGTGGCCGGGAAAATTCACATCTGTAAATAGTCCAGCGTTCCGCCTCTAGTTACCAGCTTCGGTCGCAGAGAAGGAGAGAGCAGGTGCCTGTGTTCGGTCAAGCGCCTGCTCTGGTGGGTGTTTTCTGAGGTCCCGCTTGAAGCTCTTTGCAAACGCCTTTATTCCGTCCGCGTCCAGTTGTCCGCGCTTGTGTAGCCTCACAATTTGCTGCGCCGTTAGCTTGAAACCCATTACTTCGAAAAATAAAACCGTTCTCTCCAACTGCACCTCGGCTAGCCGAGATTCCTTGCTGCATGAGACTTGCTAAACCGCTAATTAATTGGTGTAGAGGAATAAGGCGAGATCGAGTCAAAGACAGCGAGATGAGAGATACCGTCCGGCCCAGCCCTGCATTTCCGGTTAGCATCGCTCAATCTCGCAATCCACCGTTGCATCTTAGAGATTGCCAAAGGTAGGCGCTGTCCACTTTTGCACAGCTTCGGCAGGTCAGCGGGAAGATGCGACCTATGCTATCTTCGGTCGGCTGGAGATTGGGTGCTTTGCACAAACGTGGGCAGCAAACTCGCAGTCGCGCTCGCCTTCATATCTTTTCTTCATTTCATCGAGCGAATCACCAGTGAGCGCGCCTGAGGGGCTGAACTTCCAGTTACACTCGGAGCAACCGAAGCCTTGAAAATTCTGCCTCTCAATCCATTTCAACTTACGTGGCACCGCTGCATTATAAACTCGCTGTGTGCAATAGTGAACAGTGTCACATTGCAGAGGCCCGCCTGCCGCGAATGCTTGAGACTCGGTCTGCGAGAATTGGTGAGTCATTCCACTTCGGTTAAAATGTTGCTGCAACTCCCATTCTCAAAACCCGCCCGTTTCCGTGCATCATGCGGGCATACGAAAACAATTGCTTTAAGCAAGCAACACGGACATCCAATGCGAGCAAATCAAACGACTTCCTATCAAGTTCGTAGTTCACATTCGGATTAGCCCCGGAATCGTGCGTCACGATCTCCGACCAAGCGGCGCGAGCATCATTCGCAGCTTGTGCGCCATTTCGAAGAAAGAACTCGTTAAGGCACACGCCGAATTTCCACGCGTCTTTCTTACACCGTTCGAGTGTCGAATAAATGTTGACTGCATCCGCATTCGGGTTCAGGGAAAGAAGAACATTTCTTGCCTGATCGTCGGTAAGCGGTGCCGCCCACCATAAATCTAGCATTGGCTACCTCGTTGTTCAGTACCAATTTACCTTCCTCTTCTTGGCTCCATCCGTCTGTCACTAACGGCACATAATCGGCAATCCGGCTTTATCGCCCCCGGCAGGTCTGAGCCGAGAAGGCGTAATCGCGACGTAGCGCTTGCGCGCTGTCCTCTCTTGGACAGCATTGTGCGCAGTGGTGTGTGACAGTAATCTTCCCTTTAATTGGATTGATCCTGCCCGCCGCCGCTTGCTGCGTTTACGAGGTATCACATAAATGGGCGAGGCTAAACGATGATTACCCTGCTGCTGCGGCCCTATGGAAAAATGCGACCGCATCTTCCGTCTTGTCGAATATGTCGAACACCGCCACAAGCCTTGTAATCCGCAGTGCCTCTTTTATGTGATTGCCGAGGTTGGCGAGCTTGATGTCACCGCCGACCTTCCGGGCCGATACGTAGAGAGCCACAAGTGTGCCCAAGCCACTGCTATCGATGCGAGTGACATTCCCTAGGTCCAACACGATTTGGCGGGAATTACCCAACAGGTCCTTCACATGAACGCGCAGAAGTGTCGATTCTTCATTAAAGAAGATAGCGCCGCTGAGATGGACAACGGAAACTCCATCGATACTGTTGTGGGTGATGTTGAGTGCCATGATGTCCCCCGCCAGCCCGTAGCCAAACTAGAGGTCTCGCGAAACCTTTGGCTTGTAAGGGTAACCCCAAGCCTTTGGTGTGTGAGCGGCGTGGTACTCATCCAACTCAGTCTCGCTGATGCGGTAATGTGCCTTGGGAGGGCGGTTTCCGAAAACAGCCAGCTCACGATGGAGCCTGAGCGAGCAAATGTCGGGAGCGTCTTGAAACTTCACACCCTTGGAACCGAACGCCTCGTTTCCAATCGTTAGGGTAAACTCGCTGGTCTCGTCTAAGCCTCGCCGCACGATAAAGCTATACTCACGCACGAGTGCTTTCGCTTCGAAACCAACGTACTGGACGTTTATGTTCTCAGCCATCAGGGCCTCTTCGTTCCAACGTGCGAGACTTCTTACTGGATCGGCGCCACTCGTATTCTCGCAGCTGGTCAACTTTGATTTAGATTTCTTGAGCGGACAATCGAATGTTGCAAATGGATTCAATGAAAACCATGGACCTATCGGTTTCGGTGTCCGACTTACTCTAGAGCAAGTTCATCGAGGAGAGAGGGGCTGGACAGGCTAAACACTGCAATTCGAAACCGATATGCTCATACCGTCCTTGAGGTGTTGTTACCCAATGCCGATGAGTCCAAGGTGGATTGTGCCGCACATGCTGCTGATGCCCGCATTCCAGATCAGCAATCCAGTCGAAGCATTCATCCAAATGGTAATCCACGATCTTGCTAGGCGTACCTGCTTGCATTTGAGAATTCACGTCTGAGCCACCCTCATTCTACGCTCTTTCCTTTCACAGATGTAGAATCCTTGCCTGCATTGCCGGAGAGCGTCAGGTAAGGCAAAATTGACAGCTTGGTTGAAAAACAGTCATCCGAGTATCTTCGCGACCTTGAGCAAACCCTCGCGACCTTGAAGACGACGAAAGACTCACTGAGCGACGTTCCCTCTTCTCAGGCCCTAGCACCTTTCGTCAACTCGCACCAAACAAGAGACTTAAAGTTTATACTTGACGAATAGTAATAATATGTTATAATACCTTGGTATATTGGAGCACGGGAACTGTCTGTGCTCGCAAGCTATGCGCGCCCATCGCGCGGTCCTTCAAATTCCCCCAGATTTTCCGTCCTGCCCAGATTACCACTTTATAATAATCGCCCTCCCCGAACCCGCTCAGAATCAACACTTATCCAAGCGTGGATTGCACTCCACTTCAAATCCCCCAGAATCAATGTTTAGAAAAAAACAAGGGAGGCGATTTCCCCTTCCACCCCCAAGGTTTTACAACTTGTTACCCAAAACTCGCGACCGATGCGGCCACGTCACACATCTCATGCCGCTCTCGCCACTCACCACTCGTCATTCGCCACTATCCCCTTTAAAATCATATCTTTTGCAGACCGCTGCCTCTTAACCACCATCGAATCACATCTTTACAAAAAACAGGGTAGGGGTGGTGTGTCCGGGACTTGCTCTTTCTTTGTTTTCATATTCTTACACACTCATTTGCACTGTGAAAAATGCTATTCCCAACAGTTTCTTCATCTTACGCACTCTTCGCGCAAAACACCCGGGGGTGGGGTATCAGAGTATGCTTTAAGCCTTTTCGCCATTGGATCCGCCGTCAACCAGGGTATTTCGCAGAAAACTGGCGATGGACTCCGTCAGCTTTCGAGGACAATCGGTCTGCGCCGTCGCGAGTGCCAAACTCCTGGTCAAGCGATGACCAGCGACACGGAATTTCTGGAAGAAGTGCGAACGTCCCCTCAATGCGTGCTCAGGAAGTATCGAGTAGCCGAAACCCGATTCCACCAAGCGCTTAATCGCTTCCGTGTCATCCGCTTCCATCACCACACGCGGCGTCACGCCGATTTCGCTGAAAAACTTGTCTATCACCAGCCGCACGTTGCTTCGCTTGGGATAGAGCAAAAATGGGAGGTCTGCCAGTTCCGCAGCCCGCATCGAGCAGACATGTCCGCTGCCCACCTTGTTGGCAGAAGGGCGAATGATAAGCAGTTCTTCGTCAAAAAGCGGAATGAGACGAAGGTTGGCTTCGGAAACGGGGAGCGAGATAAGCGCCAGATCAAAGCGGCGATCGAGCAGGCCGGAAACCATCTCCTCTGTTACGCCAACGGTCACCCGGATTTCGGCATTAGGATAACGCTTTCGAAGTTGCCGAAGCGGCCCCCCCAACTGATAAATCAGGGTAGTAACGCCTGTGGCGAAATGGAAAGGGCGCACATCTTTGGCCAAGTCGTTTTCAAACAACTGCTGGATATGGCCCATCATCCTCACCACTTCCTTGGCATGTTCCGCAAGGCGCACTGCCGCGGGAGTGGGGATCAATTTCTTTCCGCGCCGCACGAAAAGCTCGGTATGGAGTTCGTCGGCAAGGTTGTGAAGCTGCAGGCTGACGGCGCCGGGCGAAAGATGAATCTTTTCCGCCGCGCGGGTCATGCTGGGTGAGTTCATGACCGCTAGAAACAGTTCGAGTTGGTGGACATCCATTTGCTTGCTCCGATTAACACCCCGACCGAACATTGCCGGGATCGCCGGTAAATCTGCCACCCCTGCTGGCTGCTGACGCGTGAGAGTGCATTGCATTCTACACTGCGGCCCAGTATTTGGGACAATACCGACTCTGGCAGGCTGCGGGCCGAGAAGGATCAAAGTTGCTTATCGAAGAAGTTCCTATCGTCGCGAACCGCCCCACTTGCCGAGAACGCCGCCACGTTCAGTCTATTCAGTCACTCTGTTGTGCGGAGTTGTCGGTAACCTGGTGTGCCCTTCATCTTCTCGGGGAAGACTTGCGTTTCGTCCTTCTCTCGGTTACAGAAGGTGAGGACAAGCCGCTCAAGTATCCGACAATATTCAACAGCGCGGACGTTGCTATCATTACAAAATCGGATCTCGTTGTTGCTGTAGAATTCGACGAAGGTGCGGCGAGACGAAATATCCAAGCTGTCAGCCCAGGAATGAAAGTTTTCAGGCTGTCGGCCAAAACCGGAGAAGGAATGACGGAATATCTCGAGTTTATCGAGAGCCAGCGGATGCGTTCATGGGCCTCCGCTTCGATCGGAAACTAAATGATCACTCTGCTTTCCATTATTGCTCTCGGCTTCTTCCTAGGCATGCGGCATGCGACCGATCCCGACCATGTCATCGCGGTAACGACGATTGTAAGTCGCCAGCGCAGCATTCGCCACGCGGCTTTGATTGGCGTTCTCTGGGGTCTGGGCCACACGATCACGATTCTCTTTGTGGGCTCGGCGATCATCCTCTTCGGGATCGTGATTCCGGCAAGAGTAGGACTCACCATGGAACTGTCGGTCGGGCTCATGCTGATTCTTTTGGGGATTCTGAATCTTTCTGGAATCATGCGCTTCATCACGGAAACGTTCACGCCCACGCAGATGGGGCATCACTCGCACCCGCACGGACACGGCGACTACGTTCACAATCATCCGCACGGACACAATCCCGAGAAACACGGCCATGCCGAGTACGCGACACCTGTGGGTTGGATGGATCACATTTTTGGCAGGATCGGTCTCTATCAGATCGTCCGGCCATTAGCAGTCGGGGTCGTTCACGGCCTCGCGGGGTCAGCGGCTGTTGCCTTGTTGGTGCTCACAACCATCCGTGTCCCCTCTTGGGCAGTTTTATATCTTCTGGTATTTGGACTCGGCACCGTTGCCGGAATGATGCTAGTAACCGCAGCCATTGCTGTCCCATTTACATATTCCGATGCGCGCTTCACTCGCCTCAATCGTGGACTGGCCCTGGTCTCAGGACTCGTAAGTCTTGCCTTCGGCCTTTTCATTGTTTACCAAATGGGTTTCGTCAACGGGCTTTTCACGCACAATCCCACCTGGGTGCCTCGTTGATCGGTTGCTGCTTTCTCTGTAGCTGCTGAGAGAGAATACGTCCAGCACGAGAGATTCATGAACCCGAAAGAATGCGAGAGTTGTGATATACCTCTGACGAATCGAAGTTACGCACGCGCAAAAAGGAGACTCTAAATGTCCGCAGGCCTCACGTGGCGATTTTTGTGTGCCGCTTTACTCCTTGCGTCCTGCTCAATGGTCTCTCTCGCACAGAACACGGAGGCCAAAGCTCCACCGGTGATTGATGTTCACGTCCACGCCATGGACGGAACTCTTCCCGGCGTCGCACCGATGTGCCCCAACACCTCGAAGTTCACTGCGTCTGATCCGAAAGACAAGGAAGCGCCATTCGGCTGGGTGAAAGAGGAATGCACGCCAGCGCTCTATCCGTCTGCGCCGGGCGAGTACATGAAGGATGTTCTCGCCGAGATGGAGCGCCTCAACGTCACAGCGGTCGTTTTTGGCGATCCAAAGAGTGTGCAGAAATGGAAAGACGCCACACCCGCCAGAATCATCCCCGGCACCTCCTTCAGTAATGGGATGGCTCCCGGCCAGCGCGTAGCCCTTGAAGAGTTGAGAAAGGATTTCACAAGCGGCGGCTTCAAAGTAATGGGCGAGATTGGCCTTCAATATGAGGGCCTCTCACCCAGCGATCCTTCTGTCGATGCCTACTTCGCGCTCGCCGAGGAATTGGATATTCCCGTCGCGGTCCATATGGGCACCGGCGGCTCAGGACGCGCAAACGTGATGATGCCAAAATTCCGTGGCTCCATGGGGAATCCACTTCTGTTCGAGGAACTCCTGGCGCGGCACCCGAAACTGCGTCTTCAAGTGATGCACGCAGGCTATCCAATGATCGAAGAGATGCTCACGCTGCGGCAGGCGAACTCCCACGTTTACGTGGATATTGCAGGACTGATCTGGAGCTATCCGATCAAGGAAGTCAATCGCTACATCGAGCGGCTTGTGGACGGCGGATTCGAGGACCGCGTCATGTTCGGAACCGACCAGCTGCTCTGGCCCAAGTTGATGGCCTATTCGATCAGCATCATCCAGAACGCCGATTACCTCACGCCTCAACAGAAACGCGACATCCTGTACAACAACGCTGCGCGGTTTTTGAGGATGGATACTGCTGGCAAATGAGCGGTTTCATGCGCTCAATGACGCCGGGTATGAAGACATAAAACTTACGAAAGCGCGTGGACTTGAACGTGCGATGTTTATTCAATTTGAGCTATGGGTCTCGAGTTGATCGATTGCGCTGGCAGCCGTCCTGTCAGGGGCAAGCTAACAGACGGCGCCGTGGTCGTGTCTATCTGATCGAAAGCGCTACGCAGCCACCAGCAACCGAGACTAGTCAGGAATAGCGCTGCGGCGATCCAAGCGGCGTGATGCGCTACGAGATTCACCACAACATCCACCGAGCTATGCACGCCTAACAGCCGTTCCGCGATCCAGCCTAGAGACGCAAAGCCCGCATAGAGCGCCCCGCCGATCCGAACAACGGAGTACAACTTCATTCGGCTAAATAAGACGAGAGACGGCATGATAGCGGCGACCACGATCAACTGCATAGTTTCGATACCCAAGTTGAACGCCAGAATGCCGGCGACGCGCTCCCACCTGCCGAGGCCCAACTCTTCCAGCGTTGCAGCAAATGCTAAACCGTGAATCAGGCCGAAGAATGCCGCTATCCGTGCTTCCCGTCCGGGGAAAAGTGGGCGGAGCGCGTGAACAGCGGACAGAAGAATCGACAGGGCGATCAGCACTTCGATGGGACGACTGGGCACGCGGACCAGCCCCAGTGCGGCTAACGCGAGCGTGATGGAGTGTCCGATGGTAAACGCCGTTACCACCCTTAATATCTGCAGGAGGCTGTGACGAGCGCCAGCGAAACCGGTCCAACGCGATCCCAAAGCGAGGAGTGGAGCAGGCAGCAGTAGCGCGAGCAAAAACAAAAGGTGGTCTGTGCCTTCAGCAATGTGCCGCATGCCGAGCCGGAATAAGCTTGTGAAGCCGACCGAACTCATCCATCCGTGAGCGGTTGACCACGCTCTCAAAGATGCAAGCTGCGAACCGCCACCGGGCTGCTCGTAATTCAGTTGATAGAACGATTGGCTTTCGTTTCGATTCTGCGTGAGGATCCGAATATTGGGGTCGCGCGGAACCAGGCAATTCACCAGGTATGCGGATATCTGGTTCTGGTGATGGTTCTCGAAAACGATTCTTCGTTGGGGCCCGCCATCGGCCAGATCCAGAGTGAATTCTATCTGAATTTCACCGAGTCCTTCTTTGATCTCCTCGATCGCTGGAAACTTCAGAGAAACAAGCGTGGGGATCGCATTCTTTCCGTCAACGGTAATCGACTGATCGTGAAGCACCCGCTCCACGTAAGTCCGCTGTTCGGCCTCCGAGAGAACGCCATCCCCGTTGGTGTCAATGCTTGCAAGCACGATGGAAGAAACCGCGACGCCCGGAATCAGGCGCATTAATACCTCAACGCGGTCTTTCTCCACCGTGATGATGGTGGCTTGCAGGTACTCATCGAGCCTGTGCGCGAAGGCACCCGCTCCGAGCGACAGAAAGATTGCGACCGCGGCAATGAGCCTCGTCCTCATTTCGCCGCAAGCCCCCGTCCGTAGTCATTCGTCGGATCGCGGTACATGGTATGGACATGCAAGGCGAGATCACCGCCCAGACGCTGGGGCGCGTACTCGATGACGAGATGCGGCCCCTGAATCCGATAATAGGCTGTGATGTTGTTTCCCGGAGTAGCAGTCGTCGGACCACTCCAGGCGAACCACGTCTCGTTGATATCGGCTTTAAGCTCGGCCATGCGGGCCACCGCCGCGCTTTTGTGAATAATATCCGCCCACTCGGACATCAGGTCGAGCAGCATCGCGCGTTGCCGATCGCTCATGGCGGAAGCCTTCAAACCCTCGGGCTGTATCGTTTTGCCATCCTGCCCAGGTCCGAGCACAAGGTCGGCCACGTGGTAGCTGAGAATCGCCTGTTTCCGCTGATTCTCGTCGAGAGCGTTAAGTAAAGCCAAAGACTTGTCGCTCTCCTGGCCGAGAGGCCTCACGGTTTTTCCCTTGCTGGCGTAGAGAGCAGGTTGAGCGCCAGTTAGAGTCGGCGTAAGTACACCGCGTTCGCCAGCGATGGTGATGTTGAGCGCTAAATGGTGCCCGCCAAACTGCACCATCCAGGGATCCTTTTCGGAAGGCTTTCCCAGAATCGAAATGTAGTAGACATCTTTACCAAACATTGCACCGTTTGGCGGACCGCCAGACGGTGGCTGATTCGCTCCATTCCCGGGTGGCGGGCCGTTGCGGTCCCCAGCCGGCGGCCGGTTTCCGTTGTTGCCAGCTGGCGGCTGGTTGTTATCGGTGGTTTTGAGCATCTCGTCCCCCTCCATAATTTGCTGAACCTTTTCAAAGCCTTTTTGGCTGAGGGCAGATGAGACTAGCGCCATTGCGGCGGAACGCTGAGTGGCATTCATTTCCTTCAGGCTGATACCTCCCCGCGGAACGAACGAAGTCGGAAGGTTGGACCAGCGTACCCGCTGTTTTTCGTCGTCAAATGCGAACAGCACGCTTTGCCGCTGCTTCTCATCGAGCGTCGAAAGAAAAGCATTTGCGGCGCTCACGATTCTGGAAGTCGCTGTCTGCGCCTGAGCGCTTGTTACTGACGAACAGATCAAAGCTAACGCCACGACGCCAGGAATCGTTCTCCTCGAAAAAGCAATCATCCGCTGTTCTCCTTTTCAGTCGTGCTCAGGCGGCCTTTTTCCTACAGTTACTTCCCTTGATTTCGTAAGGCCGTTCCCGATGGTGAGAATTCAACCGTCATCATGGTTCGGGCCGGATTATGTGGAGGAATACACGAGCTGTCCATCGACCAGGAACTATGAATCGCGCCGCATAACCGTCAAGCATGGACTGCGCCACAATATCACGCCTGCCGAAGCTCGAGTAACGGTTTGCTCGGATCTAGTGAGCGAGCCACACAGATTGACAGGCAAGAGGCACGCACTTGCCGCAACCGCGCGCGAGTTTAAGAGAAAACGAATGTTGGACGCAGCCAACAAGCATTTGTCAATCTGCAAAATGGGTTGAGGTTGGACCGAGACCGTTCAATGAGCATACTGTTCACAATTGTACAGACGGCCCATTCGGGGTCAGTGAAGACTTTTGTCGCGGAGACTCTAATGACAGCCCGCGCGAGCGTTTGGAAGCGAAAACGTGAAGAATTCGAGAGCAGAAGAGCTACGCTGTTCAAGAGTTATGAGAGAAGTCCAAATGGTCTCGGGCTCGCTCTGGAGATTAGGCGTATTGATGATCAAATCGCGGAGTGGACTCAACAGATCGAACGCGAGAACGGAAAACTGGAGCCAGCTCGCGGAGTTTAACCGTGGTATGTATGAGCGGCGTCATTTTCCTGTGTGCACGATTGCGAAACCAACATTCTCCAATCAAGATACCAGTGCGGCCAAATAGTTTTCCAAGTGAAAGGGCTAGTTTTAGAATCTCCCCGTTTGCCGTGGTGGGTTATCTCGATCACCCGGCGGACTTCGACCATTTCATTGTCCGAGCCGGGGATGCGCGACGCCCATTCGAGCGCCGCTTCGCGCGACTTCACCTGAATCACCCAATAGCCGCCGACCACTTCCTTCGCTTCGGGGAACGGACCGTCGGTGACTTTCGATTTGCCGGCCTTGAAGGTGACACGCGCGCCCATCGAGGGTGGGGTCAGCCCGTCGAGCGCGAGCAGCACGCCGGCTTTCTGTAGTTGCTCGTTGTACTTGCGCATTACCTCCATGGCTTTGAGGTCGGGTACCGTGCCGGGCTTTGCATTTTCGTAGCCGCTGGGAAACATGATCATCATGAAACGCATGGTGTTCTCCTTGAGTGTTGAGCGGACGCCGTATTAATTAGGGCCGCTACTCTTATATAGGAGCTTGGATCGCGCTGGGCCTGGAATGTTGTGAGTTGCCAGGTGCGCGGTGCCGCTTCACTTACGCGTCGAACGGGCCGGACGGGAATCGACAAACAGCTTAATGTTTTTTCGTGTGGCCGAGGATACCGGAAACAGGGTATTTAGCTCTAGGACCGTGAGGCGGCGATGATTCCGGAACTGGAGACAGAGCGGATGTGGCTGCGGCCGGTGCGGCTCGAGGACGCCGAGCAGGCACAGAAACTTTTCCCGCAGTGGGAGATTGTGAAGTATCTCGGCGCGGTGGTGCCTTGGCCATAACTCCAACCACGGTTAACGGAGTGATCAGAATTATAAAGTTTTTTAGGTTCATTGCTTCCACCTGCTCTTCTAAAGACACACGCAGCACCCGGCTAAGCCTTGGCACCCAATCTGCACCGTGCAATTGATTTTTTTTTCAAGCGCCCGGTAAGTCGGATTACCGGGTGCGCCGTGAAAAGGTGATGGTCCACAGCGGGAGTAACCCGCCCGGGAACTGGTTCGCTCCACCCGGTAGCAATCGAAGCAGCGGCGGAGGCAACAAAGCTGCTGAAGCCTTCGGTGTAGAAGGTCGCATTGGCGACTTGGCGAGCATGCAGGCCGTAACGTGAGTAAACGCGGAGCAGGCCTCGAAAAGACTAATGCAGGAGCCGACCCGCCCCGGTTTCGGGGAAGGCCGAAGCTAATGGAATCGTATGAGCGAACAAATTCCATCAGACCTGACGGGGTATTAGCGACGGCATGCAAGCAAAGGGGACCATACGCAACACGGGAAGTCCCAGCGGTGATTGTGGTTCGGATCAACTGGCAACTCGTGAGAGACCGGCCGGGCTGTCTGGATGGCGGAGAGGCTCGTAGTACCGATGAAGCCGGGTAATGCCGGTGGAGGGAAGGGGCTTAGTTGAAGGCGGACGCAAGAAGCGACGACGGAAAGGGAGATTGGCGATGAGCCTGACAACTCCCGAGTTGTTTCCAGAAGTTGCAGACGGCGTCACATGCAATGGCTACGGCGATTGCGTGAGTCTTCCCCGAGAGCCGGATGCGGCAAATCCGCACGTCCGGTTCGATGAGCGGGGTGTGGAAACGGAAGCATGGTGGGAATAGTGAGGCACCGGCAACTGAAAGGGTCGGCAACAGATAGGTCCCACCTAAACCACCGCGCCACACCTCGACTCCACAGATGCGTGAAGTAATACTTTACTTCTCCGATCACGGCGTTATCGGGAATCTGGAGATAATTACCCGCCAAAGAAATCTCCAATTTTTCACAGTCAGACGCTGTTTGATTGCTTATACTCTTTGCAACGAGTGGTTATAGCTGTGCCCAGTCATTCCTATCGGAACGTGGGGGGAGGGTTTATGTCTTGTCCGGCATGTAAGTTGAATGATCAGATAGAATTTTCTGCTGAGATGCTCGTCCACATCGGCGGTATCAAAAATCTAGATAAGTCAGGTGTCATGCTATTCCAGAAGGTTTTAGTCTGCTTGGACTGCGGCTTTTCGCAGTTCACTGTTCCTAAAGCTGAACTAGCATCGCTCGCATCAAGTTCTCCGAATAGTGAACGAGTGAGGATGGCGGCAGCGGGTTGACGGTAGAATTGTAGTTTCTTTTCAGATACTCACAACTTCATTCCAGACATGACTGTATCCACGGCGGTGAACAGGTCGCTTGCAGCCATTGTTTTGAAAACATAGGCCGATGCGCCAAAGCTCATAGCTTCTTGCACCACGTCAGCCGAAGATTCCTCGCTCAAGAATATTATTTTAGCTTCTGGGACCATTTCACGAATTCGGCGAGCGGCCTCGATTCCATTTGCCGATGGGACTCCGATGCCCAATAGAATTAAATCCGGCTCCAGTTCAACCGCTTTCTGAAATGCTTCTAATCCGTTTGAAGCCTCGCCGACGACCTGCAATCCCGGTTTTTTGCGGAGCGTTGAACAAGCAAATCGACGCCAGGGTTCGAAATCATCCACCACGAGAATACGGACCGAAGGCTGCACAGTCTCCTCCTGATCATGCTTCAGTCGAAGCACTGCCAGTGCTAAACCAAACCATCGAACTGTAAGAATTCAGACTGTTTCTGTCGTTGCTTGAAAACAACCTCGTGCTTGCTCTGGGACGCGGAAAAACGCTGGCTGACTTGATGTATAAACAGCTTGATTTCAAACTACTCCGAGCACCATAATTCGCCACCGCTGAGGCAAACAGAAATCGGAGCCGGGCGAGACTGAGGAGAATTTAAAATGAAACGGTTCCTGCTCTCTTTCGCTGTTATCACCGCTCTTGCTGCTGGCCCACTGATGGCCCAAACCAATCCCTTTATAGGCACCTGGAAACTCAATGTTGCCAAATCTAAGTTCGAACCCGGACCAGCCCCGAAGAGTCAGACCAGGGCAGTTGTTGCGGACGGCGACGGCGCAAAATATAGCTTCGAGGGAGTCCGTGCGGATGGAACAGCAATCTCATACAGCTTTACTGTGAAATACGATGGCAAAGATTACCCCATCACAGGGTCAGGAGCGCCCGGCGAGGCCGATTCCATCGCCATAAAGCGTGTCGGCAGTAACAAAGCTGAAGCAACATTTAAAAAGGGTGGGAAAGAAGTCGGAAAATCCGTAGTAGAGGTTTCAAAGGACGGAACAGTCACAACTGTCAAGGGAAAGGGAAAGACACCGGACGGTAAGGACTATAGTAGCGAGTCTGTCTACGACAAGCAGTAATCAGCCTTTCGGCTTGTACCCTCGACATTTGCAATTCGGAAATCGGCACCCGTTTTCTCTCTTTTTGCTAAAGAGTTTGTCGTAGTGGATAGACTTAGCGTGACTGCACACGCACGGTTGGATTCTTGCCATCGCAGAATCGTATCACGGGTGGATGACGTGGGATTCTAAACGGGTATCGAGCCATTGCCAGTGATTTCGCAAAGCAGGCACGGAATTAGCCGGAAAGTGTTTGGATGCACGCCTTTGTGAGTAAGTCTTTTTCCCGATCATTCTTGCAAATCTAAAAACCGCTTGACTTGAGGGTTGTTCTGAAACTATTATGCGTTTCAGATAGACGAAGCTCCGCTTTTCCAGCTTCCGTCTTAGAATACTGGTTATGTCCGCCGATCCAGATCTTCAGTTGCGCGGCCGACTCCTCCGCCGTCTCGGGGTGCTCCGCGAAATGCTGCCCGGCTCGTTTGTGGAACACCAGCGTGCCTGCGGACGACCGAACTGCCACTGTGCGGACGGCAAGAACCTGCATACCCAGTACCAGATCTCGGTTCTCATCGACGGCAAGCCCAAGACATTCCACATCCCCAAGGCTTTGGTCGACGAGGTACGCGAGAAGATCCAATTGCGGCAGCGTTTTGAAGCTGCGGCCGCCGCGATTTGCCGCATCAATCTGCGTCGTTTCTTAAAAGAAAAGGAAAAGTCATAGTCTGGCGCCGGCACCGATTCGAAACCTATCTGGACAAGGTGTTTGATTTCTCCGCGGCGGTAGAGGCTCTACCCGATGGACGGAAGTTTCCAAGACACAAAGAGAAGAAGGTCTTTGACGCCGTATTTCTGGGAGCTGCGTGCCAGTTTCCCGCACTCCATCGAATCGAAACAGAATGTAACCAGGGCGCTCTCTGCCATCGCATTGGTCCTCTGAGTGAAGACGCCATCGGATACGCCTTAGAACGGAGCGATCCGGACGCTCTGTTTACCCTGGGCTGCGAGGTAGCCTGTCAGTTGAAGCGCAATGGGGTATTCCGCTCCCAGTGGTCTAGCGGTCTGGTAGTCGCAGCGATCGATGGAATCGAAATTTGTAGCTCGTTTGCGCGCTCCTGTAAGCATTGTATGGAGCGCCAAGTCAGCCATCTGGTTGACGGAGAGCTGCGCGAAGAGACGCAGTACTATCATCGCATCTGTGTCGTGGCCATCGTCAGTTCGGCCTTCCCGATTCCTCTGGGAATCCGGTTTCAGAAGAATGGGGAGAGCGAAGTCGCCTGTAGCTTGGCTTTATTGAAGAATCTGATCGAAAAAGTGGGGAGCCGGTTCCTGGATCTGTTGGTTTTCGACGCGCTCTATTTACAGACGCCGTTTACAGCCGAGGTGGAGGCCTTGGGCTTGGACTGGGTGGGTAATCTTAAGGAAAACCAGCCTGAATTGCTCGCCGAAGCGCAGCGCGTCACAGCAGGTGCCCCGGAGGTTCATTCGCAGGGACAAGAGGAGTTGCAACTTTGGCACGCTCCAGAGGTCTATTGGCCGGTGGCCGACCGCACCATCGGGGTGGTCAAAACGGTGCGCCACCGGCAAAAGAATCGCCAGCGGATTCGTCGGGACGATGGAGGGCGGAAGCACGTGAAAGAAACGGTCCTCGAGACGAGCACCAATTTCTACGTCAGTAATCTGGAGTTGGGCTCCATTCCACCGCTGTTCATCCACCAGTTGGGCCGTAGTCGTTGGCTAATCGATAGTGAAGTGTTTCAAACCATGACTACCGACGGGCATCTCAAAAGGCCTTCGGTGCACCAGGACCATGGGCAGGCGTTGATCGCGCTCACCATGATTCGAGTCTTGGCCTACACCCTGACCCAAGTATTCTTTCACCGCCAGATGCGCAGCCATTTCCGCAAGTCTTCTTTCGGTTTTTGCGACCTGGCGCGAAGACTGGCCGACCAGTTTCTGGTCCTAGCTCAAACCGATTCCGGTTGAGGCCTCTCCCCAATAGAAACCTCGCGCGCCCTCGGTGGGTGCCTGGGTTACCTTCTTCTTTCAACGGCCCGGGCCCTCTTGGCGCCTTCTTGCTACCTCATTTCTTCGTGCAAATCCCGTAGCCCCCTCTGAAACATCCCAACTCACATTAAAATCAGCGCACTAGCCGTTCGCCGCACACGACTTTGCGAAATCGCTGGAGCCATTGCGTCTTCTCTACCCATTTAAATGGTTTTGTGCGAAAGTGGTCAGCGATTGTCACTTTCCGACTCCGCCGCCCAATCCTGTGGGGTGAACGTGATTGGCCAGAACTGGGGACTTCGACTGTAAAATTCGAACCCGACATCGTACGTGCCTAGCGACGGTCCTTTAACTTGCACCACTCTGCAACTAACATCCTTTCCTGAGTTCGGGTTAATGAGTTGGATTCTCTGGTTAGCCTCCAATTTCACTGGCGATTCAAGTCGACCGCCATGCGCATTCACTGCGGAGGTGAACGCTTGCGCTTGTACGGTTTTTCCATCCGATAGGGTCACCCTCATGACTACAACAACTTGAAGACTGACCCTTTGGCTCCTGCGTCGACTCGCGGGATCAGATTCGTTCATGAGACGGACCCCCTCACATCCGCTCCACAAAATCTTTCCCCTAACCACTCACGGGATTTTTAGCTTTGAGCCCTCTTTTAGAGATGGCGTATACACTTCTGGACCCAATTCTCGTTATCCGCTTATGAAGAGTAGTGATCGACGGTGCAGGATCGTTTCAAGCTGAAAGACAAGACTTTCACTGCTTGCGATTGTTTCCCAGGTAGCCGCTGCTAGGGCTGGAGAGCAAATGGGACATCAAGTGGAAATCCACATCTCCGATAGCGCTAGCGTTTGCCAGACCTAGGCTAACGGTACGCGATAGAATTACTCCCATGAGCAAGGTTCCCGAAGGCTGGACCGACGACATCCAGGGCGACGATCAGCCGTGCTGCTTTCCCGTGTCATCGTCGTCCGTCCGCCCGAACGCAGGCAGGTGCCTGCCGAAGTTCAATTCGAAGTCGCTCGGAACGCCGTAACCCATATTGCGGATCTTGGCGCGGCGCGCCTGTGCACTGGGCAAGGCCAGCATTGGGAAGAACAAGTCGTTGCTCGACTGAAGCTCGGCAGCTGTCGGCTTCCCGAACCGATTGATCTGGGTCTTCGCCGCGGCTAGCGTTTCACGGTCGAACGAGGCCAGACGCCGGACGAGCGCATCGACAAACGAGTCGAGGTCGCCATCGTCCAGCGTGCGGTTCACCCAGCCATAGCGCTCGGCGATATCAGCATCGAAATCGTCGCCGCTGAGCACGATCTCAAGTGCGCGCGAGCGGCCGACCAAGCGCGGGAGCCATTCCAGCGCTCCGCCGCCCGGGACCAGTCCGACGCCGACCTCGGGGTTGCCGAATAGGGCGCTTTTCCGGCTGGCGAAACGCATGTCGCAGGCCAGCACGAACTCGTTACCGATGCCGCGTGTGCGGCCGCGAATCTTGGCGATGCTGACGACTGGCGCGGACGAGAGGCGCAGCACAAAGTCGCGCCAAAGGCCCAGCACTTCTGGCCGTTCAGCTGCCTTGGCTACGTCGAGATGGGCGATGAAAAAATCGGGATTCGCCGACTCGAACACTACGACCTTCACGGACGGGTCCGCCTCGATGTCGGTCATTAGCGCTCCCAATTCGACGATCGTTGTGGGAACAAACATGTTGATTGGCGGGTTGCTGAAGGTGACCGTCCACCGGCCAGGATGGGTGCGGTCGGTGTTGAACTGCGCATTTGCCTGCTGGCTGCCTCGCTGTGTAGCGCTGGATTGGGTCATCATCTTCTCCTCTCTTGTGAAGAACCTTAACCCAACTACACAGGCAAGTCGACTGAGACAGTCGCGATTTCGGACATGCTCGATCCTCGATGCTTCTCCGCTGGAAACCGGACAAGTGGTATTCCTGGCAAAGACAGGTGTCCGATAATCCTTAAAGGGAGTTGACCCCAATATGGCAACAATCAGAGTCGAAAAACGACCGGCAGGTGCGGCCTAAAGTCCGCCACCTGATTTCGGCGCTTGCCGTCGAATTCAATTTCGAGAAGCGGCTTCGCTCCCTCTCGACAAGAGAGAATTTTGCTCTCGACGATTCTTTGAGACGCGGTAGAACGAAGTGGTACGGAGGTTGTCAAACTCAAGCCGGTGATTTCACGAATACCGGCAGGATGCTCTGTGAACCGCCGTTCGCGGTCAGCTCGCCGTAGAAAGCTGAAGTGGATCCACATCGGTTCCTCAACTCCGCTTTCAGCGATGTGCATGACGAGTGGGTCTGGCAAGTAAACTGGCCGATATTCCCACGCTGGAAACGGTAATTCTGCGTCCTGAGGATTGGCAGGGCGCACGCAGAAGCCAAACGGCGAGGCATTACCTTCCTTCGCGGACCATCTTTCCCAAAGGAGCGTTCGCCGCGTAGCTTCGCTCTGGGCTTCGCGCGGGTCGCTTACCCAGAGTAACTCAATCATAGTGTTGGCAAAGCCGAAACGCCGACACGAAGTGCCTTGTCCGGGGTGTTCGTTGGGAAGTCCTTCGTGTAAACCAAACCGGATAAACTCCTCAGCCTCCGGAGCACTTGGGCTGGCACACACGAACACATGGTCCAACTCGATGTTCATGCGAATTAGTCTAATTCAATCTCGACTCTCAGTGCCTGGTTAACGCTGCCGTAATCGGTAAAGT
>DATFZQ010000172.1:0-48698 GCA_035314345.1 Candidatus Acidiferrum sp. | reverse complement strand
ATTGCCGATGATGCTCTCGGCGATTTCTTTCACGGTGTCGGAGCAAATGGTGACGCTCAATTGCCAGTTGAGGTGTTCCGTAAGCCCAGTGGGCGAGGACAGAAACTTTTCAAAGGAGGGGCGCTCGGAGACTTCGCGCTCCTGGGATTTGCCGCCGTCGCCGCCGGTGTCGAGGTATTGGTTAAAAAAGGTGCCGACGTCGAATTCATCAAAAGGATTGGATTCGGGCTTCTCCGGGACTTTCTCGGTCTCCGCTTTTAAAAATGTTTCGTCGCTGTAGTTATCGGTTTGCGTGGGCTCTTCACTGAGCTCTTCGAGGACGGGATTGGCGATCATCTCCTGGTTGATCATCTCGCGGAGCTCCAGACGATTCAGCGCGAGAACGCTGACCATCTGCACCAGTCCCGGCGTCAGAATCTGCTTCTGCGCCACTCGTAGGTTGAGCTTGAGTCCCTGCCAGGCCATGATCGGTTCCGATTATCCCTTCAAAGTCCCCAATTTAGGGTTTTAGTTCAGGCGGAAATGATCGCCCAGGTAAACGCGGCGCACTTCCGCATCGTTGCTTAGGTCCAGCGGCGTGCCCTTAGCCATTATCTTGCCATGATTCACGATGTATGCGCGGTCCGTCACGTTAAGTGTTTCCCTCACGTTATGGTCCGTGATCAGGATGCCGATGCCGGAGCGGCTGAGCCCCCGGATGATCTCCTGAAGATCCTTCACGGTTAGAGGGTCAATGCCGGAAAAAGGTTCGTCGAGGAGAATGAAAGAAGGCTGCAAGGTGAGCGAACGCGCAATCTCGAGGCGACGACGTTCTCCGCCTGAGAGCGTGTAGGCCTTGCTGGTGCGTACGGTTTCGAGTCCCATTTGAGCCAAAAGTTGTTCGAGCCGGTCTCTTTGCTGCTCGGGCATGAGTGGGAGGGTCTCCAAAACGGCGAGCAGATTTTCTTCGCTGGTCAGTTGGCGAAAAACCGAGGGTTCCTGAGGAAGGTAGCTGATGCCACTACGGGCCCGGAGGTACATGGGTAGGTCGGTGATTTCGCCGCCGTTCAGGAGAACGTGGCCGGAGTCTGGCCGGGCAAGACCAACTAAAATATAGAAGGTAGTGGTCTTCCCTGCGCCGTTGGGTCCCAAGAGCCCTACGACTTCACCCTGGCCGATCTCCAGCTCAACGTCATCCACGACCTTGCGACCGCGATACGACTTGCTCAACTCGACGGCCTGGAGTTTCAGCATACCTCGTCACGAACGGCCGCTCGGCGGCCGCGTCATTTCTCGACTCGGTGTTTCGTCAACGTGCGCGAACCATTTTCAGAGTCGACGATGATCGTATCATCCGCTAAATAGAAGGTCAATTGACGGCCCTTGGTGGTGCCTTCGGTACTGTCGTAAAGCGTGGGATCGCCGCCGCTCATGACGAACTTGCCCTCGGATGCAGTGTATTCTCCGCGCTCGGCAGTGGCGCGCCGGCCTGCTTGATCGACGATGACTCCGCCGGTTCCCACGGCGCGGCTGATCTGCTGGGCTCCGGGAGCCGATGGAATTCCGTTTGTGGCACCCTTGGAGCCGTTTGCGTGGTTGGTGGCGGCGCGCGTGAAGTACAGATCCATAATAGGTGCGCGAATTTTCTGATCGGGAGACTGAACGACGACGTTTTTTTCGAGATGGGAGATGCTCGTGGCATCGTTGTAAGTAAGCGTCCCGGAACTTACGTGCCATAGAACGGTCTTTTTTTCAGCGGATGGTTGCGTGCCGGATAGGAGAGTGCCGGTTGGTGCCGGGGCAGGTGTCTGGGGGAAGACAGCGCGCACTTTTCCAACTGCGTTCAGCACTTTCGTCTCGCGAAGCAATTCGATAGAATCCGCTTCCAAGACGGAATCGCCCTGCCAGAGGCGCGCGTGGCCGGTATAGACGGCGCGTCCCGCTTTCGAATTGCCCTGCATTATGTCCGAGGTAATGTTGGCGGGCACCTGAGCCAATTGCACGGCGTTTCCGTTAGGGGAAAAATCCGTGGAGCGCACGCCTCCCTCGGCGCGAATGTCGCCGCTTGTTCCGGTGAAGAGAATGCGCGGAGCGTGCGTTTCGGTGGTCGCGTCACGAGCTACCGCATGTCCCGTCAAAGCCGCTGTCTGCCCAGCGTGCATAAACGTGGCATGATCCGCCTGCGCGGTCCGGTCCGCCTCTTTCAGCTTCACGTCGCATTGCAGATCCATCTGCGACCAGCCGCCGGTGGCAAGAAGCTGCGCCACTCCACTTCTAGCCGTGGCGGTTTGAAGCTCGTGGCCTGCAAGGGCGCGCTCCGTTTGGACGTTTCCCGTCGCATCCAACTGCTTGGGCTTGCCCTCATCTCCAAACGCCAACAGCAGCTTGTCTGCCTGTAGCTTCGTGCGTGTAGGAGCGGTGTCAGACTGTGCCGCTGCGTCGGTCCATTCCATGCTCCCCGCCGTCAACGTCTCCGCAATTGTAGGCTTGCCGGGTTGGCCTTCTTTCCCTTCGCTGAACTCCATACGAAACGCGTCCGTCTGAAGGGTTCGCGTATCGCCGCTCTTGGCCATGTGCGTCTTAAGAAGGACTCCACCGTTGAGATTCATTTCTTTGGCGCGATTCAACCTAGGCCAAAGATCCAATGTGCCCGCGTCCGCGTGGACTTCGTCCGCTTCTTCTTTCCCATGACGAACGCCATGCACGCTCCCCGTCGCGTCCATTCGAGTGACCCATCCTTCCGGGGCCATCTGCGCAGTCATTTTGTCTGCGTCGATGAGCATCGTGTCGTCGCCGCGCGTAGAAGTAAGTTCTGGCGGCTTTCCATTCGCGCCAGCGATGGCCACCAGCCTGCGTGTGCGAAATTCGGAGTCCAGTTCGAGCGCGAATTCTCCGGCTGTTAACCGGGCTGAGGTCGATACGGCCTCTGCAGGGCCCAGAACGTGGAGCAATCTCGCATCACGCCCGAAGTCGAGACTCGCGCCCGTCACCAGAACTTCCTCGGCCGTTTCTGGTTTCGCGGGCTTTTTCCCGGTGTCTTTTTTCGCGGCTGGTTTGAGTTTCAGCCGGACGTTTTGCAACAAGCGGAGAGTTCCTGCCTCCGAGTTGTACTCCGCTCCCACCGCGTCGCCGCTCCCGCTGGGGAAAGTAAACGTCACGGGTTGATCTGTTTTTGCGGCGCCACTGCCCTGATCGAAATTCACGCCGCGCGTCTCCACGTGCACGATTTGTGGCTGCGTGGCTTGATCTTTCGCTCTGCGTTCCGCGTCCGCCGCGCTCTCTAAATCGATCTGAACATCTCCGTCGCAGGTCACGCCGCCGCTGCCTTTCCGGTACTGGCAACTTTGCGTGTGAATCGTGTCGTGCCGCTCGCCGTATTTTCCAAAAATCGTGACTCTTACGTTCTCCAGCAAACTGGCGTCCTGCCCCTTGAAATCCGTGGAGTTCGATGCCTCAACCGTAAAAATCTTGCGAGGCCCGTCCATTTTCGAGAAGGTCAGTCCGCTGGATTGCTTCTCCACGTTCTTGGGTGCAGGCGCAGGCGCCGTTTTACGATCGCTGATTCTTTGCCAACCGCGTTTCAGATACACGCCGGCCGTCAGACAGGCCAGCAGCAGCGCCACAGCCGCGGACCAGCGCGCATACCGCGCCGCTTCGCTTCTTCGCATAGGTTCAGTTAAGCAAAATTCTCAGAAGCTGTATAGAAGGTGGAGAGAGGTGAAGTAGAGCGAGGGAAGCCTACCCGGCTGTTTCAGCTGCAGCTGCAGTGGTGTCCGGCAGAATCCCGATATTTGCCGCGGCCACGCTGTCCCGGTTGGTATTTTTCACCAGGTACATGGCCTCATCGGCGAGGTGCAAGAGACCCTCTTTGGTCCGAGAATCGGTGGGATAGGAAGCCACGCCCAAGCTCGGAGTCACGCGGATGCTCAATCCCTCGGGGTCGAGCCAGCGCGTTTCACGGATGAGCTTATGCAGACGGCGCGCCACGTTGAGCGCATTGTCCTTGGAAGTCTGGGGCAACAGAATCACAAATTCGTCGCCACCGTAGCGGAACGCAAAATCGATCAACCGGCAATGAGCTTTAAGCGCATTACCAATTTCCGCTAACAAGCGCGACCCGACGAGGTGGCCGTGTGTGTCATTCACCTGCTTGAAATGGTCCAGGTCGATGAACACCAGCGAAAACTGGTAGTTGTACCGCTGCGAACGGTAAATTTCCGTTTCGAGGATGAAGCCCATGTGCCGCGCGTTGTAAAGGCTGGTGCAGTCGTCCGTGATGGTCAGCTCGTGAATTCGTTTCACATGCCGGGCATTTTCGAGCGCGATGGCGGCGAAGTCGGAGAGTGCTTCAAGTAGCTTGAGGTCGCGATCGTCAAATCCTTCGGGGCCGAAGCAATTGATCAGCTCGATGACGCCAAGGCAGGTGTCGCGGAATTTGACAGGAACGGCGACGATCGATTGCGTCTCGGTTTTCGTCTTTTCGTCCACCTGGCCGAAAAAGCGCGTGTCCTTGGAGGTGTCCGGGACGACCACGGTTTCTCCGTGTTGCGCCACCCAGCCAGCGATTCCCTGCCCGATTTTGATGCGAACGTCTTTCAAGGCCTGGGAAGCTTTGCCAACCGCCAGTTCGAAGTAGAGTTCCTGTTTGGACTCATCCAGCAAGAGCAATGACCAGTTGTCCGGGCGGAGAAACTCGTCGATTTTCTCCATGATGGTGCGGAGAACCTGGTCGAGCTGCAGCGAAGAAGTCAGCGCCTTCCCCAACTCCTGAAAGATGGCGACTTCGCCCGCCTCACGTTGCTCACCGGACACCGCCGGATTGCGGCGGCGTTCCACGGCCGGAAACTGCTTTACATCGTCCACGCTCGGTTAGTCCCCGGATTAAAAATTTTACAGGCCAGCCTGTAGCCGCCCCGGCAGACAACACCACGAGCGCGATTCGGCGCTGGACCCCGAATCTTTGCCAGTATAGGCGCCTCGCAAAAAAGGGTGCAAGAATCTCGTGGTACAGGCGTGGCCATCTTGCCATCGGCAGTTACGGTGCGCACCGGCGAGTCCATTTGTCGTCGAATACTCAGCGAACAAATGAGCTGTGCGCGCCTTCCCGCAAGACCAGGCAGCCCGAAAGCCTGTCGTGGATGCCCCGTTTACTGGGGGTCAGGCCGACACAGAGGCAATCGATGACGAAATAATAGCCGCCCACAACGGGGACCAGCGCCAGGAGGCGTCCGCCGCCGAAACGCAGGCTGGCTCGCCAGAAATCCACGGGCTTGCCGGCAGCGTCGGCTACATAGATGCCTAAGAAACGTTTTCCCAGAGTGGCATGCCAGTGGGAGCTCTCGGAGAGCGCAAAGTAGAGCCAACTTTCGGTCGCGAAGAAACACAAACAGACGAAAAGAAAAGTCGGCCCAGACTGAGTGAGCGTCCCGTTAAGAGGCGTTCCCGCACGATGATTGAAGAAAGGATTCGAAATTCCCGTTGCCACTGCAAAAAATGAGATGAAGACCGCAAAAGGGACCACGAGAAGAATAAGATCGATGATTCCGGCGACGAGGCGAATCCAAAAACCCGCGTGAGGCAATGGCAGAGTTGCAATATGGTCGGTCGGCAGATTTGCTAGTTGTGCTTGCAAAATGTGCTTTCCCACCCTGGAAGTCATCCGTTCGCTTCTTCGAGATTACAAAGAAGTCTTCAAGCGATCATGGTCAGGGCGGCACAATACACGAATGGGAGCAGTAAGCCCATGGACAGCAAGACCAAGTACTTGCCGAAAGACTCCCAGTAGGGATGAAACGAATGCCCACAGAGGAAAGGGTAGACGAGGGCGCAACTCAACAAGAATGCAGCCCCGGAATACCAGAACCGTTTCTTCCAGAGGCGAAACCGTTCTCTTGCGTTCTGTTTAGCTTCTGCAATCTCCACCTCGGTGGGCGGGTCATCTTGAGCTGTCAATCTCAAATCGGGCTCTACCCTAATCGATGACAGGATATCACTGCCATGCGCCACATGCAGTTCGCGCTCAAATAAAGTAGTTCAATTATTGATTCGCACAATCAGCGGAAAAGCGGGGTCTAGGGATGAACATGCCTGTCGTGGTCCGGTCCAATTCGCAGTATTCTCTGAAGACGACGTATTGCCTCTTATTCCTGTTGTTTGACACTGCTGCGCGACACCGCCTATAGTTTCGGCGAGGGGATTTTTGCGCCTTGCGCGGACCGGATTGGCGTCGCGCGTAGTTGAACCGTCGTTCGGTCACACCTGAGCTGCCTAAGTAGCGTTCATCCAACGAAAAAGGGCAGAGAAAAGGGCGCCCACCGCGGCCGGTTAGTCGGCGATCACCAGCGAACTTGATCGCTCTGCTGCCCGACGCGTTTCGGCGAGGACAGGTTTCGATTCATGGCCACCGGATCTTTTGGCGAACGCCTGAAGCGCGAGCGCGAGATGCGCGAAGTTTCGCTGAAGGAAGTCACTTCGGCCACGCGCATCGGCCCGCGCTTCCTGGAAGCTCTCGAGAACGAAGAGTGGGAGAAACTGCCCGGTGGGATTTTTAACCGCGGCTTTGTGCGCTCCATTGCCCGTTTTTTGGGCCTCGACGAAGAAAATCTGCTTGCCGAATATGACCTCGCGCGCGGCGACCAGAGCATGCCCGCTCCGCAGCCGTACGAAAACAAGCTCCCTCGACCGCCCATCTGGCTTCCGATTCTGGCCGTTCTCGCACTGCTTGCCGTGCTCGGCGGGCTCGTTGCAGGCGGTATTTATGGCTGGCGGCGTTACGCCGCGCATCGCGCAGCAAAACAGCCTTCGTCCTCCGCCCTCTCGCCTGCGCAAACGCAAACCGGAACAGCGAATGTGGTGCCCGCCGAGGCTGCTGCTTCGTCTTCTGACCCCACAATTTCTTCGTCCGCGATTCCATTGGACCTTGCCGTCTCCGCATCCGCGGCCACTCGCGTGCGCATTCTTGCCGACGGCACGGTGCTGCTCGACGCCGAACTTCCCGCCGGAGAAACGCACCACTTTTCCGCCAGCCAGCAATTTGAAGTGACCGTCGCCGACTCTTCCGCGGTGTTGCTGGAATTGAACGGGCGCGCTATGCCGCCCGTCGGAACCCCCGGAGCCTCCGGTACAATAATATTGTCCCAGAAAGACTTGAGGCAGGCATCCGGTGGAACCCCTCAGCCCTGAAGTTCTCGAAGATCTCCGCGCAGGCCGCGCTCCCCGCGAGCGTAAGATCGCAGTTTGCGCCGGCGGAGCGCATCTCGCGCCCGCAGACCGCGCCGAAATTCTCGCGGTGCTTGCCGGCGATGCCGATGAAATGGTCAGCGAACGCGCGCAGCAGGCCATTCTTTCGCAACCGACGGAAACCTTTGTGGAAGCCCTGAAACGCGAAAAGGCTATCCCCGCACTTTTTACTTATGCCGGAAAACATCTCGCGGACAAACCTGGCATCTGCGACGCGATGGTGCAGAACAAGAACTGCTCGGCGGAATACCTGGTTCCCATCGCGCGACATCTCTCTTCACTCGGCATCACGGCTCTCATGGAAGACTTGGAACGCGTCAGCGAGTCCCCCGCGCTCGCGGCCGCTCTTGAGCATTCCTCGTCCATCACCGCGGACCAGAAGCATCTGCTCCACGAGCTGCTGGGCTCCGCCATGGACGAAGCAGCCCTTGCGGAAGCGGCAGCCGAAGCCGAGCCCGATGTCGCCAAGCGTCAGACGCTTCTCATGCGCCTCGCGAAAATGAGCGTCTCCGAGCGCGTGCAGTTCGCGATCAAAGGCGGATCTGAGGCGCGGCGCACGTTGATTCGCGACTCGAACAAAGTCGTGCAGCGCGCCGTGCTGCAATCACCTCGCCTTACGGATCAGGAGGTCGAGGCCTTCGCCACTATGACCAGCCTCACGGACGAGATTCTCCGGCTCATCGCAGGCAACCGTAAATTCCGGAAAAACTACGCCGTAGTGCGCAATCTTTTGAACAACCCGAAGACCCCACTGGACGTTTCTCTGCACATGCTCCCGATGTGCAATGTCATGGACCTCAAGAAACTGACCAGCAACAAAAATGTGCCGGAAACTCTGCGCACCACCGCCATCAAACTCCAGCGGACGCGAGCTGAACTCAAGAAATAATTCTTGGCATGCCGCGGCCGTTTTCCGCGACCGCTGTTCCCGATGGAAATGCATCGCCGCTGCGGCCATTTGGCTCTACAATCGTGCGCGGAGGCGTACGTTTATGATCTTCTCGTCCAAACTTCTCAAAGGCGCGGCCGTTTTTGCCCTTGGTATTTCCGCCGCGTTGCCTCTTGCGCCCGTTCTCCGATCAAACCAAAACGGCGCTTCGAATCAAGAAAAGTCAGCAGAGCAATGGACAGACGCGCAAGTGCTCCACGCGGCTGACTTCGTGCGTGAAATTGGGAATGCCAAGGACGGAAGCGCTCCGACAATCGTTTACATAGGCTTTCGCACGCTCTTTGAGGGTGGGCACATTCCAGATGCGTCCTTTCATGGTACGGCTTCCAAAGAAGAAGGCCTTGCGGATTTGAAGAGATGGCTAGCTGGTCTGCCCCGTTCCGCAAATCTGGTGATCTATTGCGGATGCTGCCCCTTCGATCGCTGCCCGAATATCCGGCCTGCTTACGCGGCTCTGCATGAAATGGGTTTCACTCACGTGCGCGTCCTTGTATTGCCGACGAGTTTTGCGGCGGATTGGGTCGAGAAGGGTTATCCCCTGCAAAAAGGGCTCTGAGCCACTTAAACATGGCCACCAAAAAACGCATTGCCGCAGTCGCGTTACCTTGAAAATTCGACGCCTCGGCAACTCCAACTCACTGCATCGCATCTGGCAGAAGAGCGGCTCGACCTTTGGCAAGCCTGAAGGCGGAGGGGCGATATGGCGTTCTGGTCCAGCATCCGGTTTTCTCTTCGCATTCTAAGGAAGCACTGGAAACTCACCTCCATCGCCATCTTTTCCCTGGCCATCGCGATGGCCGCCGGAGCTGTAGGATTCAGTGTCTTTAACACGCTGTTGCTGCGGCCACCCGCCGTCCTGGCGCCCCAGCAACTTGTGTCGGTTTACACCACCACGCCAACCGAAGAGTTCAGCGGCACCAACTACGACGACTACAAGTTTTATCGCGACAACAATCACGTCTTCTCGGGCGTCCTCGCCTTCCCGTACTCCATCGCAGTGCGTCCCATTTCCTACGAAGGCCGCCTCAGGTCAGGGCTGATGAATGCGGTCTCGGATAACTATTTTTCCGTGCTCGGAGTACGACCGGTGCTTGGCCGGTTCTTCGTGCGAGGCGAAGAGGACCGGCCATCCGCTTTGGCGGTCTTGAGCTATTCCTATTGGAAATGGCTGGGAGCCGACCCGAACATCGTTGGCAAGACCGTGACGGCCGACCGCGTGCAACTGAACATTATCGGCGTTGCCCCTAAGAACTTTGTAGGGACCATCTTCAGCGACCTGCCGGATATCTGGTATCCCCTCTCCATAGATGCGACACTCAATCACCAAACGCAAGATTGGCGCACAGACCGCACCGTCCATTTTCTCGGCCTGGTGGGGCGACTAAAACCCGGAGTAATGCGTCCGCAAGCATTGGCAGACGTGCAAATGTTATCGAAGCAACTCGCCGCGGATTATCCGGAGACCGACAAAGACCGAGTCGCGAAGATCACGGAAACAAGCATGCTGCCGGTGGACTCGATATCTTCCGCAAAAATCATTTCAGCGATCCTTCTCTCCATCGTGGCTCTGGTCTTGTTCGCGGCGTGCTCCAACGTCGCCAACCTGCTGCTTGCCTTGGCCAGCGCGCGCCGCCACGAAATTCTCGTCCGCGCGGCGATGGGAGCGACTCGCGTCCGGTTGATTCGCGATCTTCTGGTGGACAGCACGCTCCTTGCGGCCGGCGGTGGGCTCATTGGCTTCCTGCTGGCGTCGCTTGGACTCAGGCAGTTGATGCAATTCAAGCCTTATCTCCCAGGTTTCGGCGTGATTCCCGTGACGATAGATTTTCGGCCGGACATTCGCGTCGCGGCAGCGAGCGTGGCGCTTGTGTTTGTGGCCGGTCTTGCCACCGGCCTCTTGCCGGGGCTGTACAGTTCCTCGCCCAATCTGGCAGGAGCGCTTAGCGGCGAAATCGCCGTAGGCGGAACGCGCAAAGGACGGATTCGAAATGGGCTGGTAGTCATCCAGGTAGCGGTTTGCACGGTGGTGCTCATCGGTGTGGGTTTGTGCTTTCGCAGCTTGATCAATCTCGAGCGCGTTAATCTTGGGTTTTCCGCGCGCAACGTCGCGATACTGTCTCTCGACTTGCAGGCCAATGGTTACTCCGAAGAGCAGGGCCGGAGCATGTACGCAAGGATGCGCGAGGCCGCCGCGCAAATCTACGGCGTGGAATCGATAGGCATGGCCAGCGACCTGCCCTTAAGCGGGAATGGCGGCCACGATGAGCAGGTTCGCGTGGAGGGTTCGCCTAGCCAGCAGGCGGCCACCATCTCGTCTATTGCGGTTGACGAGAACTACTTTTCCACTCTGGGTATTCCCGTGTTGGCGGGCCGCGTATTCACAGCGTCTGACACGGTAAAGGCCCCCGCCGTGATTGTCGTCAATCATTTCATGGCGGAAAAATACTGGCCCGGCCAAAATCCCATCGGCAAGACGGCTCGCGTCGAAAACGGCAATCAACTCGTAACCGTCGTCGGTGTGGTCGGCGACGGCAAATATATCGATATCGACGAACCGGCCCGCCCCTTCATGTATTTTGACTTAAATCAGCGCTATCAATCCGTTGTTTACGTTATGGCACGGACGCAGGGCAACCCGCATCAGTGGCTCTCACCGATGTCCAATGCTTTTCAGAAGCTCGATTCTCAATTTGCTGTCCAGACCCTGACCATGGATGACTGGATGAATTTCTCGCTCTACATCCCGCGACTTATTTTGATCTGCACCGGCGTATTCGGCGCCCTGGCCTTTGTCCTGGCAGCCGTGGGACTCTACGGAGCGGTCTTTTATTCCGTAAGTGAAAGAAAAAAGGAACTGGGCATTCGCGTCGCGCTTGGCGCTGCGCCGCGCGATCTATGGAAAATGATCCTGCGCCAGACGAGCATGGTGACCGCCACGGGCGTCTGCCTGGGAATCCTTTGCGGAATCCTCGTCGCCGCACTTGTCCGTTCGCAACTGTACGGAATTCATTCCGTGGAATGGGGTGTGTTTGTCGCCGTCGCTCTCACTATGGGTGGGATGACCGTGCTTACGGCATATTCCGCTGCGCGACCGTGGATGCGCGCCGATCCGATGGAATCCGTCCGTCACGCCTAAGCAGACGCAATTCCCGCAAGCCAGGGAGGACATCTGGAAAATGACACTAAACTTTGCGCAGAACCAGACAGCTCGCAATCATGTCGTGAATGGCCTGCTTTTTCTCGGTGAAACCAGCGAGGATGTAGCCGATCGCAAGAGGAATCAGGTTTGTGATGAATTTGGAGAAGTAACGTCCCGACGCCCGGGCAAACGAAATCGGCTGCCCGCTCAAATCGGTGACCGTTAGATTGAGCATCTTTTTGCCCAACGTGCCTTGCCAGGAAGAACTCTCCGAGAGCGCGTAGTACAGCCACCTTACCCCAACGGTAATGACAAAAAATCCCAGGACGAACCCGATTCCCACAAAAGCGGCCACCTCGTCACTTAGGTCCTCGCCGGAACCAATTCGGCCGAGTGCGGCGCCGGCTCCTGTCAATATGAACAGAGGAATCAACAGAATCAGAAATAAGAAGCAGGAAATTGCTCCGTCGATGAGGAAAGCAACGAACCGCAGCCAGAAACCGGCGTACGCCACACCAGCGAACTGCTCGCCGCTATAACTGGGAGGCACGACCGGGGCGTACTGATTTGGATCGACGGGGGATAGAGAAGGAACTGCCGGCACCACGCTTGAGATTGCTTGGCCGCACGTGGAGCAGAACGCCGTCGTCGGAGAAATCTCGCTTCCACATTTTGAGCAGTACACAAGTTCTCCTTTTCATGTGATCGGTCAAACAGGGCGTTGGCTTCGAAAATCCTACTTCCCACTATTGCGCTGGTCAATCATCTCCGGCACTGGCGGTTTCCATGCGCGCTGCGTTCACCTTCCGTTGCGATTCACTCTCTGAATTGTTATACGACTTTGCATGCTCATTGGTTCAATTCACGAGGGCGATTCTCCCTGTCGTGAAAATGGCCCAACCCGCTGCCCGAACACTACAACAGCGGGTGCTTCCGTTGAAATCCCGTGGCGTCTTGATAGGCCCGGGCAAACGCGAGCAGCTTGGCTTCCCCGTAAAGATTCCCAAGAAAGGTGAGGCTCACCGGTGTTCCCGGGCCGCCGGCATTCTGAAAATCGCTGGGATCATCTGTCGGCGGCTTGGGCGCATCATCGCCACGAAAACCGTTGGGCAAAATCACGGACGGGTGACCGGTCAGATTGGTGATGACGAGCTGCTCGCCGTTGGTCGGCGCAACAATCACGTCAATTCCCTCAAACACTTTTGCCACCGCGTCCATGGCCATTCGCCGGGCTCGGCTCGCCTGGATATATTCGACCGCCGGAATGAAACGCGCAGAACGGAACGAATTCGGCCAATCGAACGGCTTCTGTGAAATGAGCAATTTGTCTTTGCCGGTCCGCGTCAATTCATCAAAAGCCGCAGCCGCTTCCGCCGTGAGCATCGTGGTCATCTCGCGGTATGGAAACTTCGGCATCTCCACGGGAATGAGATTCACGCCCATCTCTTTCAATTTTGCGAGCGCCGCGTCGTTATATTTTCTGTCGTATTCCGCGCGGGGGCGGGCGGCCTCCCTGCGCCGCTTCTGTTCATCGCGCTTTTTTTGCTCTTCCGGCGTCGCGGCCGGTTCCTCTTTCGCGTCTTGCGGCGTGGGCTGGAACTCCGCTTTTAGATAACCCACGCGGAGCTCCCGCCAATTCAGCGCAGCATTCCAATGAAACGCCGCGTCCTTCACGCTCGGATCCGCGCCGTCCGGTCCGTAGATCGCTTCCAGAACCAGCGCACAATCTTCCACCGCGCGGCAAATCGGCCCGAGCTTGTCCATGCTCCAGGAGAGCGCCATCGCGCCAGTCCGTGGCACGAGCCCAAACGACGGCCGCAAGCCCGTGCAACCGCACCTCGTCGATGGCGACGAAATCGACCCCAGCGTCTCCGACCCAATGCTGAATGCCACGCATCCCGCGGCCGTCGCCGAAGCAGGTCCAGCCGACGATCCGCTCGACCCTTGGTCCGGATTCCAAGGATTCCGCGTCACGCCGTCAAACCAATTGTCGCCCAGCGCCAGCGCGCCGAGCGTCAGCTTTGCCACCAGCACCGCGCCCGCCTCATCTAGCCGTTTCACCACGGTCGCATCTTCCTCGATCATCTGATTTTCGAAGCCGCCAGCGCCCCACGTCGTGCGATAGCTCTTCACAGCCAGCAAGTCTTTTGCGCCCCATGGCAATCCGTGTAGCGGTCCTCGATATTTCCCGGTGGCAATCTCGCGGTCTGCCTGCTTGGCGTTGGCTCGCGCGCGCTCTTCCGTCAGCGTCACAACAAATTTCAATTTGGGGTCGTAGAGCTTCAACCGCTCCAGATACATCTCCGTCAACGCCATCGAGGAAACTTTCTTCGTCCGCACCAACTCGGCCAAATCGCGGACGCTCGCAAAGGCCACATCCTCCAAATTCTTTGGCGTACCAGGCGCAGCGATCGTCGACGGCTTCGATGTCCGCGACGGCCGCCCCTCGGTCTCAAATTTCATCCCCGGCAGCACCGGATCAAAAACCAGGCAAGGCACTACGGAATTCGGTATGTGCAGCGCGTAAATCGCTTCGTAACTCTTGGCTTGCTGGTTCAGGTTGTCCAGCATCATCTCTTTGGTCTCTTCGGGAATGGGCACATCTGCGATGGCTGCGGCATTGTCAATCATTTCCTTGGTGATCTTTGCAGCTCCTTGGGTCTGCGCTTGCGCCCATAGGACACCGGGAAAAAGCGTCCCGCCCAGCCCCAGCCCCGAACAAGCACTCAAGAATCGTCTGCGATCCAGCATCGGCTTCTCTCCTCGGCAAAACACAGGCGCGCGATTGTAATACAACACGCGGCCGCAATGACGGCTCTCAGTGCGCAAATCGAATTCCGGGGATGACGTCTTGACGGGTGGCTGACTCTGGAAACAAAACGGCATTGTCGGTGAGTTCAGGCTCCAAAACGAAGGGCAGCGCCTCGTGCTGCAAACTGCGAGGCGCTGCCTCAAAAACTTCAAATCGCGGTTGTGCGCTACCTGTCGTACTTCAAGCAGATTTCGAGCTGGCGAATCGCTTCATCCGTCGCCCGAAGCGCCTCTACTCTGTGGCCCCCGAAATCGTGCGCGGCGTGTTCCAGATGCTCTCTAGCGTGACGCAGCGAATTGAGAGCATCGTGGATTTCTGGATGTTCCGCTGGGGTCGCCTTGGCCGGTTCCGGTGCGGGCGCTGGGGCGGGCACGGCGCTTGCATTAGCGGTATTGGGCGCGGCCGGGGCAGAGGCGCTGAACGCCACCGCCAAAACCAAGGCTGCGAGAATCACTACACCTAGGATTTTTACTTTCATGAACCACTCCTCCTCGTCCGATCTTTGGCTCGGACTGCCAGATGTTCCTCAATCCACCGTTTGCACCTTGCCGAGATGACCCGATTGACCTGATCCCGGCAAACGCACCAAAGAGGCCCTTTCGGCTCGAATGAGCCGCTACTCCTCTTCAATTCTTAGGTCATCTTCTCGGTCTTTAACAGGAGAATTTTTGGAGAAGCGCACAATCAGAAACTGCCCAGTCGGACAGCGAACCCTTTCTTGTGACTGCTATCAGCGGGCAGCGATGATTCCGAAACCGCAGGTCAATCACAGTACAGCCCAGGAAATCGATTAGGTTTCTGCAATTGCTATCGATTATGCGATAAAATGCGTATTATCGTCTCCCTTTGGGACCTGTCACTTCTCTTGCCGGAGGAATCTCATGGCGCATCCATCCTCTCTAAGAATCTGGGTCGGCACTCGCAAAGGTGCGTTCGCGTTCACCTCCAAAGACCGCAAGAAGTGGGACTGCGATGGCCCGTTTTTCGCCGGTCAGGAAGTGCATCACGTCGCGCAGGATCCTCGCGACCCGAAGCGCCACTACGCTGCAGTCGGAAACGCCTGGTTCGGTCCGCATCTTCATGCCAGCACGGACAACGGCAAAACGTGGCAAATCTCTGAAAAAGGACTCGAAGTTAAAGGCATTACCGGCAAATCCTGGCAAGTCACAGAAAAAGGAATGGAGCTGAAGGCGACCCCGGATGCCACCTTGAAACGCATCTGGCACATCGCACCCGGCGCGGCTGACGAACCCGGCGTCGTTTATCTCGGCGCCGATCCCGGTGTGCTCTTCCGCAGCGGCGATAACGGCGCGAATTGGGAAATGGTCGCTGGCTTATGTAATCATCCGACGCGCGAAAAGTGGAATCCCGGCGCCGGCGGCATGATGGTCCACTCGATTCAATGCCTCGGCAAGGGCCGCCTCATCGTTGGTATTTCCGCCGCCGGCGCGTTTCGCTCGAACGATGGTGGAAAAACTTGGTCGCCCTTCAACGGAAATGTCCTCGTTGATTTTGGCCCAGAAAAATTTCCGGAAGTCGGTCAATGCGTCCACAAACTGAAAGCGCACCCCCGCAACCCGGACGCGCTCTACCAACAAAATCATTGCGGAGTCTATCGCGCCGGTTTTGCCGACGAGAAATGGGCCGATATTTCGAAAGGTCTACCTTCGCGGTTCGGATTTGGTTTGGCTGTCCCCGCGGCGGAAAAAGACACACTGTTCACGGTTCCCATTGTTTCGCCCGAGGAACGGTACGTTCCCAAAGGAAAACTCCGCGTGGCCCGCAGTCGCAATGGCGGCAAAACGTGGAAGTTTCTGAGCAAAGGCTTGCCCCAGTCCGATGCTTACGACCTCATCCTTCGCGAGGCGATGTCTTCCGACGACCGCGATCCTGCCGGGGTCTACTTCGGCACGACAGGTGGAACGTTGTTTTACACGCGTGATGCGGGCGATTCCTGGCACGTTCTCTCAGGACATCTCCCACCGATCTATTCGGTTACGGCTGCGTTGCACTGAGGGCACTGCACCGAGAGTGTTGAGGGTTGAGCCGTCCGCGATTCACTGACGGCATTACCACTACGGTGCACTGCACTGGAGCGGCGAGTCTTAATTTCATTTCAAGAGCGCAAACGCCACGTAAACTCCGCCGGAGGGCGACTTGAGATCCTTCCCTCCACCCGCCGCGATGACAACATACTGCCGCCCATTCACAGCGTAAGTTGCGGGCGTGGCATTACCTGAAAAAGGAAGCGTGGATTCCCATAGTAATTCGCCTGTAGCTTTGTCGTACGCGCGGAATTTTCTGTCAAAGTCACTCGCCCCAATGAATACCAGCCCTCCCGCCGTCACCACCGGGCCTCCATAGTTTTCCGTCCCGGTGTTCTTCAGGCCCTTCGCAGCAAGTTCCGGATACTCGCCCAAATTTATTTTCCAAACGTACTCACCGGTATTCAGATTAATCGCATTCAGCGTGCCCCAAGGCGGCGCGATCGCAGGATAGCCATCCGGGTCCAGAAATCTATGATACCCCGTAAACCGGTACTTCATGTCCGGCGGAGGAGGTTCTGAACTCGGCAGTTCTTTGGACCTCCCGCTCACGAGAAAATCGATGAGTGCTTCAAGCTGCCCGTCGTCGAAATTGGCGAAGGCCGGCATCCGCCCTTTGCCGTTCTTAATCGTTGCCCCAATCTGCTGCGGCGACAACCGGTCTCCAACCCCGACGAGCGAGGGCATCGCCGGCGGCGACCCCGTCATCTTCTCGCCGTGACAAACGCTGCACTGGCTCAAGTACACCGCCTTCGGGCTGTTTTCTCCGATGTTCAGCGCCAGCGCGCCCGTCCATGCCATTTCGTTAGCATTCACATAAAGAATCGCCGTTTGCGTATCAACGGCCGAGCCACCCCACTCCGCACCTCCGTCGAAACCGGGAAAAATCACGGTGTCTTTTCCTGCGCTGAATGGCACGAATTGCCCTTCACTGCGAAACGTTCGAAATTTCTCGAGTGCCCACGCATGCGCCTCGGGAGTGCGATTTGTCAGCATGTCCTCGCTAAGCAATTGCCGCGCAAACGGCGCTGGCTTGGTGGGCAAAGGCTGTTCGGCAGCAGCAACCTCGCCCGGCACAGTGCTTGGCGGATACTTCCGGTATTCAATCGGAAAGAGCGGTTTCCCGTTAACGCGGTCGAACAAATAAACAAATCCCTGCTTGGTCGTCTGCGCCACGGCGTCGATATGTTTGCCGCCGCGATTCACCGTCACTAGCGCCGGCGGTGACGGAAAATCGCGATCCCACAGATCGTGCCGCACTCCCTGAAAATGCCAGATTCGCTCGCCAGTTTCTGCGTTCAATGCGATCAGGCAGTTGGCAAACAGATCGTCGCCGAGCCGGTTGGCACCATAAAAATCAAACGCCGCCGATCCCGTCGGCACATAGACAACCCCTCGCTTAGCATCGACAGCCATGCCCGCCCAGTTATTCGCCGCTCCGCTATATTTCCACGCCTCCGCAGGCCAGGTCTCGTAACCAAATTCCCCCGGATGTGGAATGGTGTGAAAAGACCAGCGCAGTTTCCCTGTTCGAACGTCGTAAGCTCGCACGTCTCCAGGCGCCGCAGGTAATGTCTCCGGATTTCGGCCCCCAACAATAATCACGTCCTTGTAAACGATTCCCGGGCTCGTTAGCGCCACGGATTGTCGTTGGGGATCACGTCCGAGATCGCCGCGCAGATCAATCCGGCCATCTTCCCCAAATGTTGTGACCGGCTTGCCTGTGTTCGCATTGAGCGCATACAGAAAGTTCATTACGCCAACGAGAATCCGTTTGTCTCTCTCACTCCACCAGTAGGCTAAGCCACGATCCGGTTGCGTGCTTTTAATCCCCGAATCAAACTTCCACAAAAGTCTGCCACTCGCAGCGTCCAACGCGAAAACCTTTTGCGTCGGCGTGATTCCGTACAACACACCTTCGACGATGATTGGACTCGTTTGCAGCCCGCCCTGCTCGCCAGTGTCGAAACTCCAAGCGACCGCCAGCTCTTTCACATTTGTACGATTGATTTGCGCGAGGTCGGAATAGTGCGTGTTGGCTGCAGCGCCGCCATACGCTGGCCAATCACGGCTTTCGCCATTGGAATTAACGGGAACTTGGGAGGCCGCGGCGGGGACCAGTAACTGCGCCGAAAAGGTCATACTTGAAATCGCGACCGCGCAACAGATCGCAGCCAGCTTTCTTTCGAATCGTCTCATGCCGTAACTCCGCAATGCGCGTCAGGGTATCACGCAATCGCTGCGGCAGAATATGTTCGGGAAATTTTGCTCCTTTGCGAAAATTCCGCTCCATCATGAAAAAACCGGTGTCCCGATAATCTGGGACGCCGGTTCGTCTGCTCAGGGGGGAGAAAACAATGTCTAAGTCGCAACGATTAGTGTCCGCGTGCCTTTCGGCTGGAATTTCCAGTCGTCTTACGGCTGATTGGCGGCGAAACTGTCTTGAGCATTTCCTTGGCTTGCTCCAAATGCTGCTGAATCATCGGAACGGTCTCCGCGGCAAAGCCTCTGATTACATCGTCATTACCATGGTTTGCCTCTCGCTGAAAGTCCCGCAAATCCTGCTGGTGGTCTTTCACCATGTCCTGTGCATAGGCCTGGTCAAAGTCGGCGCCGCTTAATTTGGAAAGTCTGTCGTAAGCAGCCTGGTTCCTGGCAGAGATATCCGTAGGCAGCCCGATTTGCTCCTCTTTAGCCACTTCCTTCAATTTGTCGCCAGCATTGGTATGCTCAGCCACCATACGAGTTCCGAAAGCCTTTACTGCTTCGCTTGATCCCTGATCCATTGCGAGTTTGCCCAATTTGATCTCTGCTAGGCCTCCACGGGCGGCTACCTTGACAAACGTTTCGTCCTTCATCGCCGCCTCGGCAGTTGATAACAAGGGCGAGCTGCCGTGGAGTCCCAATACCACCCAGCAGCCCAGCGTAGTCAGAAAAAGTGTCAATCCTGCGACGTAGGAGATCTTGGCGGTCGTCGTCTCCAACTGCATGCGCTCCTCATTCATTCCAGGCTGGGCCTTACGACGTGTACCTTACATAGACCGAGATTGTCAGCTCATCCGGTGATTCCATTATCTCGGCGTCAAACATCCCTGAGCTATACCGGATTGCACTGGTATAATCCGGCGGGATTTGTTCCAATTCCTCAGGCAAACTGCCTAAACGAGGCAAAAAATGTCGGCAAACTTATCGTGGCTGATCGCTTCTCTGATGTTCCTGGCTCTTGTTACTGGAGGCGGCCGAGTCTCCGCTCCTCCCACTCACGGAATGCTGGTCGTGGCCAACCAGCGCGAGCACACCGCCCTGCTCATCGATCCGGAGACACGCCAGGAGCTTGCGAAAGTCGTCGTCGGAATTAACGGCCACGAAGTCGCCGTCTCGCCCGACTCGCGCTTCGCTTATGTCCCGATCTACGGCAATTCCGGCGTTGGGAAACCCGGCACGGACGGCACCACCATCGACGTCGTTGATTTACGCGACCACAAACTGGCCGCCACCATCGACCTCGGCAAACCGCTTCGTCCTCACCGCGCCGAATTCGGCCCCGACGGCCTGCTTTATGTCACCGCAGAACTCGACAAGGCGGTTGACGTCGTTGATCCCGCCACGCGCAAGGTCGTTGCGCAAATCCCTACCGGCGCGATCGAATCCCACATGATCGTTATTTCTCCCGACGGCGCACGCGCCTACACTGCCAACGTGGCCGCAGGCAGCGTGAGCGTTCTGGACCTCAAGAAGCGCACTCTGGTCACCGTTATCCCCGTCGCAAAAATCGTCCAGCGAATTTCAATCTCCGCCGATGGCCAGCGCGTCTTCACGCACGATCAAGACACTCCGCGCATCGCCGTCATCGACACAGCGACAAACAAAGTCGCCAGTTGGATTCCAGTCCCTGCAACCGTCTATTCCTCTTCACCGACCGCCGACGGCCGCAAGTTGCTGGCCTCCTCTCCCTCCGGGAAAATCTTCGTCATTGATCTGGCCACCGCAAAGGTAGAAGAATCCTTCGACATCCCGCCCGCTTTGGGCGAACTCCTGCTCACGCCCGACGGCAAGTTTGCCTTCGTAAGCTGTCCGGCAGCTGGAACAATCGAGGTCCTCGATATCTCCGCGCACAAACTGCTACAACCGATCAAGCTCACCCCCGGCGTGGACGGCCTCGCCTGGGCGCCGGCAATCTAATTATTTTCGCCAGCTTTGTACGGGAATCGCCCATGGACATCGACTGGATCCGCAATCTCTGCCTTTCGTTTCCCCAGACCACGGAACAGATTCAATGGGGCGACGACCTCGTCTTTAAGGTGGCCGGCAAGATTCACGCCATCACGGTGCTCAATCCGGCCAAGATTTGGCTCTGCTTTAAAGTATCCCCGGAAAACTTCGCCGAGTTGACCGAACGTCCAGGCATAATTCCTGCGCCTTATTTGGCGCGCGCCAAGTGGGTCGCGCTAGAAACCAAGGACGCTCTATCGTCCGACGAACTTGCCATGTTGTTGCGCGAGTCTTACGACCTGGTCGTTGCAAAACTACCTAAGAAAACCCGCGAGGCCCTCGCCAGCGGCAAAGCCCCTGCGCGAACAAAACCCTCCAAAAAGCCCATGGCCATGCTGCCCTTCCGAGAGCCGCGCCACAAAAAGAAAGAGCCCTCTCGGTAAACGGAGGGCTTCTGTTTGCGTCGATCTGTAAATTTTTTGAAAACTATGCGGTAGCCTTGGAATCGGCGCCACGGCGCAGCGGCCTGGCTCCGGGTAGCGGGAAACTCATGTGCCAGAAATTCGAGTCCGCCGAAATAAACTCCACACCCACGTACGTCTTGCTTTCGCGGTCGCGCCTGACGGAAACCACTCTAGATTCCACCGTCCGGTCGCCGTTTTCGTTCACCAGAATGAGCATCTGTCCCACCACCACGGGCTCATCGATCTGCAGCAGTGCCCCATGGCGGTTCACCGATTGCGACTTGGCCTTCACGCGGAACTTATCGCCGTTCTCATCCTGTCCGTGCACAGTTACAGGGACGGTAATGCTCACCCGCAATGTTCGGCGCCGTTCTTTGCAGCGAAAATGAAGTATGGCCATGAGAGACTCTTACCTCTCGATTAGATAAAGTTAAAGACTCGGGGACCTAAGCCTGCCCATACAGGACTGGCTTCAGCATTATCACCTTCGTAAACATAATGCTGAAGTGAACGGTCGACACGAGCGAGGAAACAAGCACGAACGTCGTCCACATTGTTCGTATTCTGGGATTTGGCACGCATCCCGGCAATAGCAGGTCGGTACCAAAGTGACCCTGTTTGTTCCGGTACTCTAGTACGTTACCCGAGATAGTTCAACACCATTTTGGGAATACTTCGAACAGGAGTAGTGCACGCTAACGCCCGAACGTTTCTCTTCCCCGCAAAATGAGCCCTAAAGATCAATCCAGCTTACTTAGCCAGGCAGTACCGGCTTAATTCCCGACAAGTTTTCACCTTAACTCCATTATATTCTTTGACTTAAGGAACATCATCGTTTCCCTGTCGATCTTTGGCTTTCAAGGTCGATGAATTCGACCTTCCACGGTCTGGTTTCCAAGTTCAACCGCGCCAGCGTAACCGGTAGGTAAAAACGTCTCGGACCGGCGCTACCCGGGTTTATGTAGAGAACACCGTCTTTCTCAGTCTGCCCCGGTTTATGCGAATGTCCACTCACCACTATGTCGCATCCTTTTGCTGCCGGATCAATGTCTAAGTCTTGCAAAATGTGTAATATATAGATCATTACGGGGCCCGCTTGAATAACTTCAGTGAAGGGCAGAACCTGCGCCCATTCGGCCGTATCTACATTTCCGCGCACCGCCACCACCGGAGCAATCGTCTTCAAGGTTTTAAGGATTTCCGGAGCGCCCACATCCCCGGCGTGGAGGATCAGGTCTGAACCATGCAAGGCGCACAAGGCCGCATCTCGCAGCAATCCATGCGTATCTGAAATTAACCCTAGGATTTTCATCTCTTCAGCCGAGGATTGTTCTCCCTGTGGCCAAGTTTTTTCACGTTGGGCAGGCGCGCGCGTATTCAACCAAATGGTTGAATACAAAACGCTGGTGTCGTCTCCACAAAAGTAGCGGCGATCCGCTCAGCCATCGCTATCTCATCACGGCTCAGCAGCTTCCCAGCATTTTCACAGCACCTTCACGATATCCAGCGCGTTCACTCGAGCCCGCTGAACTTCCAGGCCCCAATGCAAATGCGGCCCGGTGACGCGGCCTGTTGCTCCGACTTTTCCCAAGACAGTTCCCGACACGACTTCTTCCCCAACTTTCGCATCAATCTCCGAGAAGTGGCAGTAAAACGTGTAAATCCCCAAACCGTGATCGACAATGACGGTGTTCCCCGAAAAAAATAGCTCTTCCGCCAGAACCACTCGTCCCTTTTGCGCTGCGTGCACTGGCGTGCCCGTCGGCGCTGGAAAATCCACGCCGCCATGCGGCGAGCCTGGATGGCCATTCAAAACGCGGCGCTTCCCAAAGTTGCTACCTTTAAAGTCGCCGTCCAGCGGCACACGAAATCGTCCATCCCACAATCGTTCCGGCGTCACGCGGTCATAAATTTCGCGCAGGCGTTTCGTTTCCGCCGCCGCGCGCGCCTCTTGCTCCGGGTTCGGTTCGACAAATTGCTTTTTCACCGTCAGGCTTTCCGTGGCGAAGTGTCCTTCTTTCACTTCCACCATCGCGCGGCAGTTCACCGGTTCGCCGCTTTGCATTTGACCCTCGACGGTGAACTCGTACTTCCCCGCCGGTTTTTCCAAATCCACGCCAAGCAGCGCCTTTCGCACATCCGCGCCCGATGCTCCGTGTTCTCTTTCTCCTCCCTGCCAAAATGGGATATCCCGGTCGTTCCATTTGCCGCTGACTTCCCCCAACGGCTTCACGCCGCGCACCTGCGCCAGGAGCAGCGTGCCCTGAGCCGTATCTGGCGCGCTCAACGTTAGCTCGACGCCGTTTCCGCAATCCTCAGCCCTGGCTGCGGCAGCAAGCAATAGCGCTCCACCCAAGACAAACGCAGCCCTGAGTCTGCCCGAAATACCTCGCAATTTGTGGATGGCGAAGCTCATTATTTCGGCCGTAACGCTTGAACCCGCGGTTCCACCTTTGCAAATTGCGCGCGCCCCAGCTTCGAGCCCATGATCACTTTTTCGACGTTTAGAAAGATGTCGGGGTTTTTGGTCTTCTCTCTGAGCTCCTTCAAAAAGGGCCGAACCTTGGCGAAAATAAAAAACAATTCACCACAGAACGAGGGCGTAAAAAATAACTTTTCGCTGAGCACACCGTTCAGCACGAACGACCCCGCAATCCCCCAATAGCTCAGCACCTGCCTCAGCCAGTTGTTCTCGTCGCAACCCAGGGCCATCACGACTTTCACGTACTCATCGGCATTATTTGGCCAAAACTCGGTCAGCCACCATTGCCGAGCCTTCCGCATCTCTGCTTCGCGCCTCAGGTTATACAACTCGAGAATCAAGCGTGCATCTTCAGCGGTCGGTTTCTTCGCCATCATTATTCTCCCAAATTCTCCCAAATCCTTCCGGTAGGAATTCTACCTTCTGGGTCGGCTTTTTGCGTCCCGGATTCTTGATGTTTGTCGCCCATGTAAAATCTCTGCGCGCCCTGGCACGTGTCCGCAAACATCTCCACCCATTTCTCAGCGCGAGCATTCTCGCTATTTACTCGCGCGGCGAGGTCGGGGATGATGCATGCTCGAAAGCCAAGTCCATGCCGCACTTGAGGAGAGATTTCATGCGCAGAGAACTTGTCAACGCAATCGCGGCCGCTGTCTTCACACTATTTGGTTATGCTTCGCTTCGCGGGCAACAAACATCCGCGCCCTCCGCGACCACTCCACCCGCGGCAAAGCAAACGGAAACGGATGAATACACCCGTTACGAACTTCTCGCGCCGGAAACTGCCAGTTTCAAAATCTATTACGAAGTCACCGCCGCAACGCCCGGCGCGAAGTTTTTCTACAATCCCATCCGCAAAGGCAGCGCCGCCAGCGACGAAGCCGTCTTCGATTCGATGACCGGCGCGCCACTTCCGTTCGAACTGGTCAGCGGCACAGAAGCGCGCAAAGACCCGCTCATGGCCGACGCGGACGCCGATACAAACTTCATCAAAATTTCTCTAGCACGGCCTGTGCCGCAGGATGGCCAGGGGCGAGTCCTGATCCTAAAGACATACAAAGACGCCAAGAGTTTTTATCGCGAAGGCGATGCCATCGTTTTCAATCGTCCGCTCAGCATCAAACGAAACAAAGTCGTTCTGCCAGCGGGCTACGAACTCGTCGGCTGCAATGTGCCTTCGCAGGTCTTACCGGGGCCGGATGGCCGCATCGCTATCAGCTTCCTGAACGCCGGCTCGGGCGAGGCACCGCTAATTCTCCGAGCTAAACTCGGCGCCCAAACCGCTCCCTCTGCAGCTCCGCATCCCGGCACCCAAGCCCGCAGTTGGGAATCCCCCTTCCAAGGGGAATCCGAGCGGGCACGAATCTCCGAGCGCGCTCATCAGGATCGCGATATCGTTTATTTTCTGCAACAGCCGGACACGCATGCCTTCAGTCTCTTCCACGACTACACGGAGTCCCACGAAGGCGCCGACAAATATCTAAATGTCGTTCGAGAAGGCAGCACAGTTTCCGATCCCTCCGCCTACATTCTGGACACCGGTGAAAAGCTACCCACGAAAATGATGACCGGAGCCGATCTCACCGCCGCAAAAATTGACGCCGGCGAGCCTGTCTCTCCCACCACGCAAGTGGTCCTTATCCCTTTCCCGCCAGTGAAAAAAGGCCAGTCCGTCCGCCTGCGCATTTCCGAAACCTACACCGCGCCAACCAGTTACAAACTCGACGGCGACGAATTGATTTTCGATCGTAGTTTAGGCAGACCGCGCAACGCCGTAGTCTTACCCCCAGGCTGGTATCTCACCACTAGCGCCATCCCCGCCACTGTCACGCAACTTCCCGACGGCCGCATCCGCCTCGATTTTTGGAATGGCCGCCCCGATTCCGTCGATGTCCTGATCAAGGCAAAACACCGGGCTGTGTCTGCCACAAATTAATCCGCATCCATCTGCACGCGACATTGGCCCCAAACAGTTCACATCACTCTTTCACGACTCGCTTAGACGCGGCTTCTTCAACTCTCTTGCCACCGCACTCGATCAGCACCTCGCAGGCCTCCAGGCACGCACGCTTGAACTCCTTCTCGATCGCAGCGTCGACTCTCTCTCCCAGCAGCAAAATCGCAGTCCCATGCACCGCCGCGACCAGCGCAAGCGCAAGTTGCGTATAGTCTGCCGGAGCGCCGCCCAGATCCTCCGCCAGCTTTTCCTGGACATACTCGAACGACGGCAACCGTTCCCTGCGCGCAAAACGGTCCGCCCAATCCGAAGTCAGCAGCAGATACTCATTTCCGTTGGCAATCGCAAATTCGAGTCCTAGCCGGCAAACCTCCGCCGAGGATTTCGCAGGTTGCAGCGCAGCGAACATCCTCTCTCTCGCCCGCACGCGCATGAAGACGATCAAGTCGTGCTTGTCCTGGAACCTCTCATAGAGCGTCGGGGTCGTCGTCTTCGCAGCAAGAGCCACTGCCCGCATGGTTACGGCGTGTTCCCCGCCTTTGCTCCACAATTGATACGCAGCATCAACGATTCGGCCTTCCAACAGTTTATCGGCTTTCCTCGGCATTCACCTTTCCTCCCCGGCCTTTGCTTAGACTGAATTATATTCTTGACAGCGTTAAAGAAACAACGTATAAATAACTCTCGCCATCGCGCCTGCGGTTGGCCCGGCCCCAATCAAAAAACTTAGTAAGGAGTAGATAGCAACACCTTATGGCTAGATTTGAATATTCCATCACCACAAAGGCCAGCCCCGCGCTCGCCTGGCTCGTTTTTTCCGATACTCATCGCTGGAACACCTTCGCCAATGTCTACGGCGAACTGCGCTGGCGCGACGGCAATCCCTGGGAGCCCGGCAGCCGTCTCCAGATTGAACTTCTACGCCCCGTAAATGCCGTTGTTGACCACGTCATTACCACATGTGTCCCAGGAAAGAAAGTGGGCTGGATCGATCACGCTATCGGCGTCGCCATGGCTCAATGGGTGACTTTTGAAGAACGGCAGGAAGACACCCGCATCCACACATGGGGGGAAGTCATTCACTCCGGCATCAGTATTGGCGGACGCACTGTGGAAGAACTCATCGCCAGCTTCACGAGAACCTGGTACGAAGCCTTTCGTCTCGCTTGCAACCAGCTTGTCCTGCCCGGAGGCGCCGGCCCCGACGACGCTAGTTTCGTAACCCAGTAGCGCACTGCCAGCTTAAGCTGAACCTCGCAAACCTATGCGTGGCCTAAAACAAATCGCGATTCTGCACGCAGGAATCCCAAGATTGCTGTCGCTGTAGTTGGGGTCGCACAAATCACCAGCCACTCTCTGCCTACGCCCAGTTCCGGTGCGCCGACTGTGGCATGGTCCACTCGCCCACACTTACAAACAACTCCAACCCAATCGCAAACGAATCTTTCCCCAAGGGCTGGCAGTAAACGACGCGCGCTCTGGACCTTAGGTTTCCCAAGAGCGATCTAACCGTCACATGGTCATTGGGATGCCACGGCTTGCTCGTCACCACGCGCGCACCTCGGGCGCTCACGTTTTCTGTGACGCCCTGCTGCGCCACGGTGTGGATATCCAATCCGGACAGATCCACGGTGACATGCACCGGAGAACGGTCTTCCAATCGGCGCGCCTCGGCATCCATGGGGCACCGCGCTGCTTTCTGGGCCGGGTTCTGGGTGTGGACGTTGTGGTGGGTTCAACGACTGGCAAATCATACGCTTCCAGCACCCAAGATGGTCAAGAAGTTTCATTCCTCATGAAACGTCTTGATAAACTGTCCGGCAACGCGACACCTTCATCCCACCAGCGAACGTCTGAGAAGCATTTCCCTCTTCTCGTCTAAAGATAACTCCTTATTTTTCTGCTAGTTATGCTAGGACCAAAATGGGTTATTCGATTGCCCGTCTTGGGGTTTGGTTCTTAGCAGACGTCTCTCCATTTTACTTCCAGGAGGCCGCCATGAAAAAGCACGAGCGCATCCGAGAAAAGATAACCATTTTGCCGACCTCCATGTATCTCTCAAAGATGCACGACGCTGGCTGGACGCTAGTCGCGCTGGAATGGGAGCGCGAAATCGAAACCTCCGCTACGCCCGAACCTCCGGAAGAGATCCCGGGCACGGAAGAAATCCCTTTTGGCTTGCGCATCGCCGCAGACTGTCATCACCTCGAAGACGATCCCCTCGAGACGCAAACGCTCAAATTCCTCGCCGAGCTCATCGTCCAGGATGTCTCTTTCACGAGCATGGCCGACGCACTTAACATCCGCGATTATCGTACCCGTGACGGTCGTCCCTGGACTTCCGCCGCCGTCTTCCGTCTCATTCCCCGCTTGATCGATGTGGCTCCGCGCATTCTCTCAGGCTCTGAATGGGAATCCCGCAAAAAGCAGCTTTCCCGCGTCGCCTGGAACTCCTAACCGGCAACTAGCGCCTAGTTGTGCTTGCCGTCTCCCGGCCCTCACCCCACACGCCGGCTCACGCCATTAATTCTTCTTTACTCTCTCCTTGACATTCTACCTATCCACAGCATATATAGGTAGAATGTCTAGGAAGAACGACCACGCATCACTTGAACCCAGGAGACCTAATGCCCACTGAAAAATCGGATTTGCTCCAAGGCACTCTCGACATGCTCATTCTGAAAATCGTGGCTCTCGGCCCGGTCCACGGCTACGGCATCTCCATGCGAATCCGTCAAATCTCCAAGGAAGTCTTGCAGGTTCAACAAGGCTCGCTCTATCCGGCCCTACATCGCCTCGAAAAGCGCGGATGGCTTGCAGCCGAGTGGGGCGCCTCCGACAAGGGCAGGCAAGCCAAGTTCTACAAGCTGTCCGCAAAGGGCCGCAAGCAACTGGAGAGCGAGGAATCGAACTGGAATCGGTTGGCCGGTGCGGTGGCCAATATTATGCAAACCGCACAATAGGAGGTTGCCATGTCCTGGTGGAAATCCCTCTTTCCCAAGCGCGCTTCCGACGCGCAAATGAATTCCGAACTCCGCTTCCACATCGACGAGCTCACCGACGAGAATATCGCCGCAGGCATGTCCCCCGGGGAAGCTCGCCGCCGCGCTTTACTTGAATTTGGCGGTCAGGAAAAATTCAAGGAAGAAGTCCGCGACGTCTACCGCATCCGCATCCTCGACGCCACCGTTTCCAATCTCAAATCCGCCTTTCGCTTCATCCGCAAATCTCCCACGTTTTCCGCCGCCATTATCCTCACCCTGGCTCTCGCCATAGGCGCCAACAGCGCCGTCTTTTCCGCCATCGACGCCATCCTCCTTAGGGCTCTCCCGTTCCCTGACGCCGATCAGCTTGTGCGCGTCGACCAGTACAATCAGAAAACTTCAAGCCCACTTCATTTGGTTGCTCCAGTTCGGCTCGAAGACTGGAATCGCCTCAATTCCACCTTCCAGGCGCTCACCGGCTATTACAGCGAAGATGTCTCCGAGTCCACCGGCTCTCTGCCGGAAAGGATAACTCGCGCCTGGGTTTCGCCCCGTTTCTATCAAGTCTGGGCTGTTTCCCCCGTGTTGGGCCGCGAATTTACTCCCGACGAGGAGACCCTCAACGGACCGGCCGCGGTCCTGATTAGCGATCGCTTCTGGCGTCGTCGCTTCAACGCCGATCCCAACATTATCGGCAAAAATCTGCGCCTCGACGATCATCTAACTCCGATCGCAGGCGTAATGCCGCCATCTTTCCTCTTCCCCAATCGCGAGGTCGATTTGTGGTGTCCTATTCCCGCCGGCTTTTCTTATGGCCAGGCCCGCGCAAACAACTGGTTCACCGTCATCGGACGCCTCAAATCCGGGGTCACGGTCGCACAAGCCCGCGCCAATCTCGCCACGGTGCAGGCAAAGCTCGCCCGCCAGTTTCCCAAAACCGACGCAGAGCTCTCCGTCGACATCGAACCGCTCAAAGAACTCACCATCGCCGATTCGCGCCGTTCCCTCTGGCTGCTCTTTGGCTCCGTGACTCTGCTGCTGTTTATCGCGTGCACCAATATTGTGGCTCTGCTCTTGTCTCGCTCGGCTCAGCGACAGCACGAAATCTCCGTCCGCTTCTCCTTGGGCGCTTCTCGCGGCGCGCTCGTCGCTCAACTGCTCACCGAAACTTTTCTCCTGGCCCTCATCGGCTCTGGGCTCGGTCTGTTTCTCGCGGCGGCAGCGTCTGACATCTTCCGCTCTCTGGCCGCGGAGCTTCCTCGCGTCGAAGAAATCCATCTCGATGCTCGCATCGTCGTCTATTCCTTGGCTTGCTCGGTGGTAGTCACTCTACTCTGCGGATTGGTTCCCGCCGTTCGCGGGACGCGCCGCAGTCTCTCTGCCTCGCTTGCGCAATCCGGGCGGTCGCAAGTCTCGGGACGAAATCCGCTGCAGTGGCTGCTCGTCGGCATCCAGGTCGCCCTCGCTGTCACGCTGCTCGCCGGCGCCGGCCTGCTTCTCCGCAGCTTTCAGCAACTTGGCCGCGTCTCGCGCGGCTTTGATTCCAGCCACATTCTTACCTTTGAGCTCAGCATGAACTGGGGCGAAACCGGCGACATGAAGAAATTGCGCCAATTCACCGACCGCATTCTCGAAACGCTACGCGCGACGCCCGGCGTCCATGCCGCGGCTATCTCCGTCGGCGTTCCCGGAGCTCCCTTCCGTTATGAAACCGAGCTCAAACTCCTCGAAGGCCGCGCCGAGACGGAACCCAAGCTCATCGCCGAAAACCGTTTCGTTTCGGCCAGCTACTTTGCCACTATGCGCATCCTGCTGCTCGCAGGCGAAGTCTGCCGCGAAACCGATGGCCCGCCCACCCTGGTCGTCAATCGCACCTTTGCCGACAACTATTTCCCCGGCTCTACCGCTATCGGCCATCACGTGCAATCTTTGAATCTGGGCTATTCCGGTCCGGCAGAAATTGTCGGCATTTCCGGTGACGCACGCGAAACTGGTCTCGATCGAGCTCCCGTCCCCACTGCTTACTGGTGCGCTCCCGTCGCCGAACCTGGCACTTTCTTCCTCGTCCGCACTCGCAACGCTCCCATGACCATGGCCGAAACCATCCGCCGGCAGATTCATGACATCGAGCCGCAGCGCTCCGTTTACGACTTCGCCCCGCTCGAGCAGCATTTCTCGGATGCGCTCGCCGAAAACCGCCTCCGCACCATCCTCCTCACCTTCTTCGCCGCCACCGCGCTTTCTCTCGCGTGCATCGGCGTCTACGGCACACTCAGCTATTCCGTAAACGTACGTCAACGCGAAGTCGGCCTGCGCCTCGCCTTGGGTGCGCTGCGCGGTCAAATCGTCAAACAATTCCTGTGGCAGGGACTTGCCGTGTGCATCCTCGGTTGCGTGGCCGGGTTTGCGTTAGCCGCCGCCTCTTCCCGTCTTCTCGCCGGCTTACTTTACGGAGTCTCCCCCTCCGACGTTCCCACACTCTCTGCGGTAATTCTTCTAGTCTTAGTTGTCGCCGCGGCAGCCTCCTTAATCCCGGCTATCCGCGCTTCCCGCGTCGATCCCATGCAAGTCCTCCGCGATGAGTGAAACGTCCCTCGGCCTTCTTCGTCCTGTAAGTAGGAGGTCCCCATGTACCGAAGAGTTGGTATTGCGGCATTAACGGCCGTCGCCGCGTGCTCGCTCTGGATCGTCCTTTTTGCTTGACGCGCGTGAGACACGAGCGGCCCGCCACCGTTGATAGCTATGACCCCTGGATCGGCACAGTGGAGAGAGGCTCGACGCTTCGCGAGGTTCGGGGACAGGGATCACTCGTTCTCGCTCGAAATCGTTCGAAATTAGTCGCGAGAGTGAAAGTGCTTGATGTGATGGCGGATGAAGTTCGGCTCAATCAAAGCGCTGAAATAGACACACGAAAAGCAATGGTTCAAGGACATGTCATCTACATCAGTTCGTTGCCGTCGAACGGTTCGCGCAACGTGGACATTGCGGTCGACTCTCCTTTACCAGAAGGTATCGGCGCAAATCTGCGAGTCGATGCCGCTATTCAACTTGGTGAACTTGAACACGTTTTGTACGTCGGACGTCCCTTCCACGCCAACCAGAACAGCTCTATTCCCGTTTTTAAACTAGTCGATGGCAGCGAACAAGCCGTGCGGATCATCGTGAAGTTCGGCCGCACCTCGGTGAACACGATCGAAGTCTTGGATGGCCTCAAAGAGGGCGACAAGATCTTCCTCTCCGACATGTCCGCGTGGGACAACTTTGATCAAATCTGGTTGTGGAGATTACATGAGAGTTCCAAGCAGCAATCGTCGATACTCCGAATATCCCGTCTCCGCGTAAGAATCAAATCACAGTTGTAACCAATCCGCGAAACCCCTAATCTAAGTCAACTCTCGAAACCACAATTTCTAATGGCTAGCCAAATCAAAGCCGAAAGGGAGCAAGACTATGAACTCCGACCTCTTCTTCAAAAAACAAACCACACGCCGCGAAATGCTACGTGGCTCCGCTGCGCTTGCGGGCAGCGCGTTCTTGGCGCAACTATTTCCTGGCAGCCTTCCCCGCGCCGCCGCCGCGGGCCGCGGACTACAGACGGCGTCCCCCGCTGACCGTGCCACCGCATTTCGCACGCAAATGGGCGCCACTCCCATCAAATCCGAGAAGCTTGCGGAGAATCTCACATTGCTCTCCGGCCCTGGTGGCAACGTCGTTGTCCTCACCGGCCCCGACGGTAAGTTCATCGTCGATAATTTCGTTTCCCCCGCCTGGCCCAAGCTCAAAGAGACTCTCGGCGGCATTAGCAATGCTCCCGTGAAGTACGCCATTGACACTCACTGGCACTTCGACCACACCGACAACAACGCCGCTCTCCACGCCGCCGGCGCCATCGTTCTCGCTCACGAAAACACCAAAAAGCGCATGTCGGAAGCGCATGACATTCCCATACTCGGCATTCACTTCGATCCTTCACCGGCCGACGCTTTGCCCCAACTGACTTTTACCTCCAGCCACAAGCTGCAAGCCAACGGCGAATCCCTCTCCCTCCAGTATTTCGCCCCCGCCCACACCGACTCCGACATCTACGTTCATTTCGAAAAAGCCAACGTCATCCACATGGGCGACGCGTTCTTCAACCACGCCTATCCCTTCATCGACGCAGGCTCAAGTGGCAAAGTCAAAGGCATGATTGCTGCTGCCGACAAAATCCTCGCCCTCGCCAACAACGACACAAAAATCGTCCCCGGCCATGGCCCTCTCGGCAACAAAGCCGACCTCACCAGCACGCGCGACATGCTCCTCACCGCCGTCGGCCGCGTCGAAAAATTAAAAGACGAGGGCAAATCGTTCCAGGAAGCCGCCACCACCAAGCCCCTCGCCGATCTCGACGCCACGTGGGCCAAAGGCTTCGTTACCGGCGAACTTTTCGTCCAGGTCATCTATCTAACCCTCTAATTCGCCGGTCAGGGCCATCCAACTCAGTCTGGCGGGTGGAGCAGAGTGCCGACGGGGTGCCGCACTCGCCGGTTTTGCGGGTGCGGGTTTTGAATTGGGTCCTGCTCCTCGACTTGCCTTTTACTCTTTCCCGTCTCACCAAACCTCAAAATTTCCGCCAACTCCTTATAGCGGCCCCACTTCCGCGTCACACGTTCGAATGATAAAACTATGGTACTGATATCTTTACAGTAATATAAATCCACGCTATCGTCCCCTATGTTTCGCACCCGCCCCACCCTCCCGCTCTGCTTCTCCTCGCATCACTCGCTGTTCGCTACCCGCGACTCACAACAGCCCGGGATCTTCTCTTTCCGTAATCTAGCCCCCGCCACTCAGAACCAGCCATCCCCTTTAGAATCCGCACTTTCGATTAAAACCGGGAGGGGGGCCACCGCCACTCATCAGCCTTCCGTTACCTCTTCTGCTATGCTAATTCCAGGTGGGCGACCACCAACTCCCCGTCATTTTCGATCCGAAGGAGCGCCATGCAGTCGCTGCGGCTGAATCCCGTTCTCAACACCGACTCCTACAAGCTTACGCACTGGTGGCAATACCCGCCGGATACGCGGCACATCTATTCTTACGTCGAGTCCCGCGGCGGCATGTTCGACGAAACCATGATGGCAATGCTCCAGTACATCGTGAAATCCAACTTCGCAGGACAGGCTTTCACACTCGAGGACATCGAAGAAGCTCGCCGCATCGCTCACGCGCATTTCAGCGGCCATCCTAAATCCTTCAATTACGAGGGCTTCAAATCCCTGTACGCGAAACACGGCGGGCGGCTTCCGCTGCGCATCCGCGCCGTTAAGGAAGGAACGGTCGTCAAGAGTCTCAACGCTCTGATCACGATCGAAAACACCGATCCTGAGTTTTATTGGCTCACGAACTGGGCGGAAACCGTTCTCCTGCAAGTCTGGTATCCCATTACGGTCGCGACGCTTTCCCGCGCGATCAAGCAAGTGATCGGCAGAGCTCTGGTCCGAACGGGCGACCCTTCTCTGCTCCCATTTAAGCTGCACGACTTCGGCTTCCGTGGCGTTTCTTCGAAAGAGTCTGCAGCCATCGGCGGCGCCGCTCATCTTTTCAATTTCTTGGGGACGGATACCCTGGCCGCCATCCAGCTTCTCAATCAATTTTATTCAGCGGATCTCACGGCTAAGGATCCGCTCAACTGCGCCGGTTACGCGATCCCCGCCTCCGAACATTCCACGATTACCGCGTGGGGCGAAGCCAACGAAGGCCAAGCCTACGCCAATATGCTGGAGAACTGCCCTGAGGGCGTCGTTGCTTGCGTCAGCGACTCCTATGACATTTACAACGCCGTGCGCAATCTCTGGGGCGGCGCGCTTCGCGACAAGATTCTGCAGCGCAAAGGCACCCTTGTCATTCGGCCGGATTCGGGCGATGCAGTCACCGTGCTTGAAGAACTATTCAAAATCGTTTCGGAAGTTTTCGGTTACGAAGTCAACAAAAAAGGCTGGAAGACGACTGTCCCCAACGTCCGTTTTATTCAGGGCGACGGCGTGAATTTCTACACCATTCAAAACATCACTGGCCAGCTCACCCGCAAAGGCTGGTCTCAGGATATCTGGAGCTACGGCATGGGCGGCGCCCTGCTCCAGCAAGTAAATCGCGACACGCTGAAATTTGCTCTGAAATGTTCCGCCATCGACCGCGGCGGCAAATGGCACAACGTCTACAAGAATCCCATAACCGATCCGTCGAAAGCCAGCAAAGGCGGCCGCTTCAACTTAATTCACAACGGCAAGGAATTTGCCACCGTGGAAGTCCTAAACGATTCTCCCCATCCTGACAACTCGACCTTCGGCACAAACGCTCTCGAAACCATTCTCGAAGACGGCAAAATTCTGCGCGACATGACCCTCCAGGAAGTGCGCGACATCGCCGTCAAATACGACACCTACAACGAATCTGCCTAATCCCTATATTTTTTGCGGATTCGCATGTAGCGGGGGCTTTAGAGCGGCGCTCCTTCTCCACGTGGGTACTTCCAGAGCGTCGCGCTTACTTCATTTTTTCACGAACAAAACGCAATAGTCCATCGTTGGCCAATCATCCACAACTTTGTCGAGCTGAAATCCTGCCGCGGTTAACTCGTCAATCAGAATTTTCTGTTGGATTCCATGGTCTTCGCGGTCCTTCGGCACTCCCTTCACCTTGCCGTACTCTGGATGAGGCGGAAAATCGATGATGGCGAGCTTTCCGCCCGGCTTCAGGGAGCGAATCAGGCTCGTATCAAACTCCACGGGCTTCGTCAAATGATGGTAAACGCGCCGCAGAAAAATCGCGTCGCAGCAAGAGGCAGGCAAATTCGTTTCGGCATCGCCGCTCTCCACCACCGTAACGTTTTGCAAATCCCGTTTCTTGACTTCGGATCTCAGTGCTTTGAGTTTTTCGGCGTCAATCTCCGACGCAAACACCTTTCCTGTTGCGCCGACATGCTCCACGGCTGCGAATGCGTAACTTCCATCTCCCGCGCCGATGTCAGCGACAACTGTTCCCGGCTTCCACTCCATGAGCGCCGCGAGCTTTGGAATTTCATCCGCGGCGGAAGCTCTCGTGCGTAGTGCGAACCCAAGGCTCGCCGTGGCCGCGCAACTCAGCGCAAACAGAATCCATTTTCCTCTGCTGATTTGTCGATTCATGGAAAGCTCACACTTTCGCTGCGTGCGCGTCGCGCCCCGACGGAGCGGAGTTCACTCCTCGCCGAGGTCTTCGTGCCACAGAGCCGGATTCTCCGCGATGAATTTGGCGAGCATCCGCACACACTCGTTAGACGCAAGATCAATCACTTTGATTCCGTTTTCTTGGAGCCATTCGATGCCACCGCGGAAATTTACGGATTCCCCCACGACAACCGTCCCAATTCCAAATTGGCGGATTAACCCGCTGCAATACCAGCACGGCGCGAGGGTCGACACCATGATTTTGTCGCGATAACTTTTATGACGTCCCGCTTTGCGGAACGCGTCGGTCTCTCCGTGAGCTGAGGGATCGCCGTCTTGCACTCTGCGGTTGTGTCCGCTTCCCAAAAGCTTCCCATTACTATCGAAAAGAGCCGCGCCGATGGGAATTCCGCCCTCGGCGAGCCCGCGCCGAGCTTCCTCGATCGCCGTTTGCAACAACGTCAAATATTTTGACTGATCCATCTACGCATTCTCGCTGCGTCGGCTACGCTCATAGCGCGGCGCGATGGCGTAATAAAGCTGCATTAGTACAATAAACCCGATGCTCCAATAGGGGTGGAACACGCAGAGCAGCGCACCAAACGCGTAAAACGATTGAGCAGTCCAGATGCGGCGGCGTATCGCGGCCACAACTTTTGGCGGCGTATCGCTCTTGACGAGCCCGGCGCGAGTTGCACGGGCCCAGCTGAGGTACAGCATCGCGCCGAGAAGAAATATGTTGGCCCAGTAAGCGAGCAGCGCGGTGCGATAGTTGATGAACTCGATCAAGAGTCTTGTGGAAAACGGCATGATCGTGACTATAAAAAGAAACGCCAGGTGAATCCAGGTGAGGTGGCGCTCGGAATGTGCAAGGTGGTTGAGCTGGGTTTGCTGGCCCACCCAAAAAATGCCAAGCGTCAGAAAGCTCATTAAATAAACAAGGAGTTGCGGCGCGAGGCGGGCAAGCGCGCTGCGCAAATCGCCTTCGCTGTGAATAAGCTCTTTGGCGGGGACATGAAGTTCCAGAAGGAGCAAAGTCATGGCCACGCCGAAGATGCCGTCGCTCAAAGCAGCGAGCCGCTCCACGCTTTGGCCCGCAACCTGGTTGTAGGAGGTGTCCATCGACGCGCTACTTTAAAGACGCTTCGACTTTTCGGCCGTATTCGCGGGCTTTGGCGAGAATCTCGGGTTCGTTCAGGGTCAGAAGCTTTTTGTCGCGCATGACAACTTGGCCACCTATGACCACGGTTTTGACGTCGCTGGCCTTTAGCGCGTAAGCAAGCTGCACATAAATGTCGTACATCGGAACGGCGTTTGGTTCATCGAGCGAAATCAAAATGATGTCGGCTTTTTTGCCAGCTTCGAGAGAGCCGATTTCCTTTTCCATGTGTAGCGCTTTCGCGCCTTCGATGGTGGCCATCTCCACAACGGATTTGGCACCGAGGGCGCGCGGGTCCATCTTGGTGATTTTTTGCAGCTTGGCGGCAAGGTCCATCTCTTCCATCAAGTCGAGGTCATTGTTACTTCCTGCGGGACCGTCGGTGCCGAGGCCGACCGCGATGCCGGCGGCTCGCTCTTCAATGACCGGAGCGACACCGCTGGCAAGCATCATGTTGCTCGAAGGATTGTGCACGCAGCCGACCTGGTGATTAGCGAGAATTTTGCGGTCTTTTTCGTCGACGAAAATGCAGTGGGCGGCGACGACGTCCGGACCAAGGATGCCGAGCTTCTCGACATACTGGACGGGCGTCAGGCCGTTTTGTCTCAGACTGTCGTCCAGCTCTTTTTTCATCTCGGCGAGGTGAATGAGGATCGGCGCGTGATACTTGCGCGCAAGAGCGGTGGAATCCTGGAGCGTTTTTTGTGAGCAAGTATAGATGGAATGCGGAGCAGCTGCAGCATGGATCAGCCGATCGTTCTGCCAACGCTTGAGGAATTTTTCGGTGTATTCAAGCATAGCTGCGTTGGTTTTATTGTCAGGCGCGGGAAAATCGAGGAAAGTTTCGCCGAGAACGCCGCGCATTCCGGCGGCTTTGGTTTCTTCGGCGACAGCGTCTTCAAAATAATACATGTCCGCGAAAGTTGTGACGCCGGAGCGAATTTGTTCGGCGGCGGCAAGGCGCGTGCCCCAACGCACAAAATCTTCGGTGACGTTTTTCGCTTCGGCAGGAAAGATGTATTTGCGGAGCCAGTCGTCAAGCGTGACGTCGTCGTGCAGCCCGCGCAAGAGAGTCATGGGAACGTGGGTGTGGCCATTGATGAAGCCGGGCAGGACCAGAGCGCCCTTTGCATCGATGGTTAGTTTCGTGAAGATCGGACCGTTTGGCATGCGAGGAAGGCCCTCGCCGACGGCCACAATGGTGTCTCCCTTGACGATCACGTATCCGTTTTCGATCACGCGGCGGGCCGAGTCCATGGTGACAACGGTCGCGCCAGTGATCAGAAGATCGACGAAATTGGCGGGCTTGGGCGGCACCTGCTCCTGCGCGTAGATTTTCAGCGCACCGAGGCAAACCATCGCCGCACAGGCGAACACAATGGTTTTTTCCCTCTTCGTAATTCGCTTTGGATTCATTTTCTTTCCCCGGCTGTCACAAGTTGGAAGAATCGAACGGTTTCGGAAATAAATCACGCATGTGGATTGTTTCGGTTTTGCCCTTTAAATTAGCAAGAATCACGGGGACATCGCCGCAAAATTCCCAGATCAACTGGCGGCATGCGCCGCAGGGCGGTGTGAGCGTGTCGGTATCCGTGACGACGGCAATGGCGTCAAAGTTGCGTTCGCCTTCGCTCATGGCCTTAAAAATGGCGATACGTTCAGCGCAGACAGTCAGGCCGTAAGTGGCGTTTTCCACGTTGCATCCGCCGAAGATTCTGCCGGACGTAGCGCGCAACGCGGCACCAACGCGGAAATTCGAGAACGGCGCGTGGGCATTTTCACGCGCTTGCTGCGCGGCTTCCACGAGTGCGTCAGGTTCTGTCACGCTGTGTCCTCCGATACTGTAAAACCGAAGAGAGATTTCTCGCTTCGCTCGAAATGACGGTAGTTGGGTTTTGAACGATCATGAAACCTCCGCTGCGATTCGCGGGATCACTGTTTTCAGCAGGGCAATGAACTGGCTTTTGATGCGCTCCGCCGTTTCGAGGACTTCTTTGTGGTCGAGCGGCTGATCGAGAATGCCCGCCGCGGCGTTCGTCACACAAGAGATGCCCAGAACGCGGATGCCGGAATGGCGCGCGGCAACGACTTCGGGGACTGTTGACATACCGACGAGGTCGGCGCCGATAGTGCGCAGATAGCGGATCTCGGCCGGGGTTTCGTAGCTTGGACCTGGCAGCGCGGCGTAGACGCCTTCGTAAAGACCAATGCTGTTGCGGTTTCCTTCGCCGACAGTTATTTCGCGGAACCGTCTGTCATAGGCCATCGTCATGTCAGGAAAGCGCGGGCCGAAGCGCTCGTCGTTGGGACCGGTGAGAGGGCTTACGCCTTGAAGATTTATGTGATCTTTGATTACCACCAGCTGTCCTTGCACGAATTCGGGTTTGATGCCGCCGGCGGCGTTCGTAAGGATTACTGCCCGGATGCCCATGCGCGCAAAGACGCGGATGGGGAAGGCGACATCTTTGGCGGAATAGCCTTCGTACAAATGGACGCGGCCTTGCATTCCTGCTAAAGGAATGCCGCCGACTTTGCCAACGACGAGTTGGCCTGCGTGGCCGATGGCGGTGGAGCGGGGGAAATGCGGGATTTCGGAGTACAGGATCTTTGTGGGGGTCTCGAATTCATCGGCGAAGGCGCCCAGGCCGGAGCCTAGGACTAGCGCGATTTTGGGGCGGAGATCAGTTTCGGTGAAGATGAAATTTGCGGCGGACTCGGCGCGTTCGAATTCCGTGTCGGAGATTATTTTTGGGGAGGATTTTTTTCGAGGGCTCATGCTGTCGTTGGGATTTTATCCTGAGTTTGCTTTAGAGCGCCAACTGTAGAACACGGCGAGGATTCATTGCGCCATAAACGCGAGATGGGACGGAGGTGGCGGTGCCACCGCGTAGTTCCGGATCGATCGTGCCCAGATGGGGCGCAGCATGCTGTGCCCCTGCAAAAGCAAGAAAAAGTCATGAAAGGATGCCGACTATGGAGGCAGACATTAGGTTGGCCATGGTGCCGGCCAACATGGCGCGGATGCCGAATTTGGCTAGCTGGCCGCGTTGTTCCGGAGCTAGCGCGCCGATGCCGCCGATTTGGATGCCGATGGAGCTGAAATTTGCAAAGCCGCAGAGAGCGAACGTGGCGATGGTGAAGGTGCGCGGGTCGAGGGTGTCTTTGATCTCGCCGAGGTGTTGGAAGGCGACGACCTCGTTGATGACCATGCGCGTGCCGAGGAGATTGCCCATCTGGGCGCAATCGCGCCAGGGGATGCCGATGATCCAGGCCACCGGAGCAAAAACCCAGCCGAAAACTTGCGAGAGGCTGGAGGGAAACCACCAGATCCAATTGTGGATGCCGCCCATGATGCCGTTGACGAGATAGAGAAGGGCGATGAAGGAGATGAGCATGGCGCCGACATTTAACGCGAGGTGAAGGCCGTCGACTGTGCCACGTGAAATGGCGCCGAGGAAATTTGCTTCTTTTTCCATCTCGGGCATTTCGACGCGGCCAGCGGTTAGCGGCTGCTCGGTTTCCGGCACAAGCATTTTGGCCATCAGCAGCGTGCCGGGTGCGGTCATGATGACGGCGGTGAGAAGATGCTCGGCTTTGATACCGAAGGCGATGTAAGCGGCCATGATGCCGCCGGAAACGTGGGCCATGCCGCTGGTCATCACGACCATCAATTCGGATTTTGTGAGTTTATTCAAAAAAGGGCGGATGGTGAGCGGGGCTTCGGTTTGCCCCATGAAGATGCTGGCGGCGACGTTGAGGGATTCCGCTCCGCTGGCGCCCATGACGCGGGTCATGATCCAAGCGGCGATCCGAATGATAAATTGCATAACGCCGACGTGATAGAGCAGCGCAAAAAATGCGGCGATGAAAATAATTGTAGGAAGGACCTGGAATGCAAAGACAAAATGCTCGGGAGAAGCGGCGAAACCGGGAGAAGGAGCCGACGGTAACCCAAGTTCGCCAAAAACAAATTGCGAGCCATAGAATGCGTAGCTGAGAAGAAGATTGACGTAATAACCAGCCTTTTCAAAAAGAAAGCGGCCAATAGGGAAGCGCAGGACAAAAATCGCGAAAGAGAGTTGCAGGCCGAGACCCCAGAGAACGGTTTTGAGCTTGATGGCTTTGCGATCGGTGGAGAAGAGATACGCAAGGCCGAGCATTGTGAGCAGGCCGAGCACCCCGGTGTAACGTCCCATGCGCTGTCCTCTTTCTGCCTTTCCGGTAAAAGCGCAATCGTTGGCGCGTGCGCTAAGCCCCGAGAATTCGCCGAATCAGCGGCAGCTTTTCGCGCGGCGCAGCCCCACCGATCTGGTAGCTGTCGGCGATGAGGCTTTGCGCTTCGGCCAACTTTGCGCCGCTATTGTAATGAATTGTGGCCAGTGGCTCGCCTTTTTCTACGCGGTCTCCGATGCGTTTGTGGAATTCGAGGCCGACTGCATGGTCGATGGTATCTTCCTTTTTTTCGCGGCCGCCGCCGAGCATGGCGAGGGCGGTACCAAGTTGCTCGCAGTTTGTTGCCGTGATGAAACCGGGGGCGGAACTAAGTACGTTCGCGCGGGAGCGGGCTCGAGGAAGAAGCTGTGGTTTTTCGACAATAAGATCGTCACCGCCTTGAAGTCGAATACAGTGCTTGAATCTTTCCATGGCCTGGCCGGATGCGATCATGGATTCAGCGAGGAGGCGGCCTTCTTCGAGGGATTTAGTGCGTTCGCCTAGAAAAAACATCCAAGCAGAAAGTTCGATGCTCAATTCGACGAGATCGGCGGGGCCGCCGCCGTTGAGAACATCGATGCACTCGGCGATTTCGTTGGAGTGGCCAGCCATGCGGCCGAGCGGCTGGTTCATATCCGTGATGAGCGCGACAACTTTCTTGCCCATGCGCTGGCCAGTTTCGACCATGAGTTCGGCGAGTCGGACGGCATCTTCTTCGCGCTTCATGAAGGCACCGGAACCGGTCTTGACGTCGAGGACGAGAGCGTCGATGCCTTCCGCCAGCTTCTTGCTCATGATGGAGGCACAGATGAGGCCGATGTTTTCTACCGTGGAAGTAGCGTCACGGAGAGCGTAGATTTTTTTGTCGGCAGGCGCGATTTCCGCGGTTTGGCCGATGAGGCCCATGCCGCATTCGCGGAGAACATTGAAAAATTGTTTGAGAGAGAGATTTACGTTGAAGCCAGGGATTGATTCGAGTTTATCGAGCGTGCCGCCAGTGTGGCCGAGACCGCGGCCGCTGATCATAGGAACGGTGAGGCCGCCCGCGGCCACAATGGGCGCGAGGATGAGAGAAGTCTTATCGCCGACGCCGCCGGTGGAATGCTTGTCGACTTTTTTCCCAGGAATGCGGTCGAGATTGACGACTTCCCCGGAATAGAGCATGGCTTCGGTGAGCGCGGCGGTCTCGGAACGATTGAGGCCGCGAATCCAGGTGGCCATGAGCCAGGCGGCCATCTGATAGTCGGGGATGTCGCCGCGCGTGTAGCCGGAGATTAGGAAGTCGATCTCCTCGCGGGAGTGTTCACCGGAATCGCGTTTTTTGCGGATGAGGTCGACGGCGCGCATGCGTCATTGGAGACTGCGGCGAGCGTAACATTGGCGGATGGAAGCGTCAACGCGGCGCGAAACTAAGCGTACGGCTAAATAACGACAGGGCCCAGGACACTTGCGGTGGCGAGGTGTCCTGGGCCCTGTGAACAAAGCAGTTCGCGAAAGCGTGTTAGCGACGGCGCTATGGCGCCAGCGAGTAATTCACCGTGATGATGGTGTCGACTTCGATGGGTTCGCCGTTGAGGAGCGTAGGGCTATAGCGCCACTGGCTGACAGCTTCGACGGCGGAGCGGGCAAGATCGGGGTCGATCTGGCTGTTCTTGACGCGCAGAGAAAGCGGCTTGCCGTCCATACCGATGACAGCATGAAGAACGACGGTGCCGCTGATGCCAGCCGACCTGGCGGATTCCGGGTAGACAGGCTGCACTCTCGTTATGATCTTGGCGGCCTGGACAGTGCCGCCAATGCTGAGGCGGGATGGCTTGCCCGAGATTGTCTCAACGGGGACAGGTTTTGCGGAATTTTCGGGAACAACCGTCACGTGTTCGGTGAGCGCTCCAACCTGAAGAGTGAATGATTCAGTGAAGTCGCGACCGGCGTCGAGCGAGATCTGCGGTACGCGATAGGTTTCGAAGCCAGGCTTCAAAACCTGCAACTCGTAATTTCCCGCGGGCAACGGTTTGAATGCGAAATTGCCTTCGCGGTCAGAGGTAGTCATGTCAATGGTTTTAGCTTCTTGGTTAGACATGATGATGGTGGCGTTGGCGACGCCGGCTCCGCTGGGGTCGTGGATGGAGCCGGACGTCTTGCCGGAAAGATTTTGCGCGGTCAGGTGAAGAGCGGCGAGCGGAAACAAGAGGCACAAAGCAAAAAACGGAATGAGCAGTCTTATTCTTGGCGACAAACGGCTTCGGTTGATGGACGGATTCAGCATAGCGGCAAATCTCCTTTCAAGACTTGAGGGACGTGCGATGGCCAGAGCAGTGGACCAGGCGCGGCCGGTGTTCTCTAGGGTCCTTGCGAGATCGAGCAGCTGGCTGGCGTAGTTGGAAGGCGCGATTCCGGAGCGCAGGACGGAGTCATCGGAGGCGCGTTCGCTTTCCTGGCGCAGACGCGCGGCGGCCAACCAGACGAGAGGGTGGAACCAGTAAATGGCGCGGGCTAGCTCAGCGCAAATCTGCAGAAACCAGTCGTGGCGAGCGATATGTGCGAGTTCGTGGGAAAGCACCATGCAGCGGCGGTCTTCAGACCACTGCGCAACGCCAGAGGGCAAGACGATAACGGGGAGAAAGACTCCCCACGTAAGCGGCATCGCGATGGGACTGTTGCATTGCAGAAGGCGGACGGGGCGCGAGATTTTGTGGAACATCGAGAGTTCCAAGACGGACTGCATCCAGCCGTCGTCGAAGAGGGGCTTCGCATGCGCGGAGATCCACGCGAGGCGAGCTAGACCCGTTAAAAGCCTCAGCAGAACGAACGTGAGGCCGAGCGCCCAGGCCAGTAGCGCGGCGCCGGCAAGTTTGTTGAAGACGGAGGAAGCGGCGGCGACGTTGATGATGGTGGAAGGAATTGTGTGAGAGATGGAGCTTCCTGCATTCGCGTGTGCGGGACTCCAGAGAGCGGCAGCGGCGCTAAGCGTCGCGGAATGCCACGCAGGAAGCAGTAGCGAGAAAAAAGGAAGCGCGAACGAGGCGAGAATGGCGACTGCCCAGACGCAGTGCCGCTGCGCCGCGGAAGAACGCTGGCGCAGGGCGATTACGATCAGCCATGCGCAGCTGAGAAGAAGCGTGGCTTTGACGCAGCATGCGGAGAAAAATGCGAGCGCGAGGTCGTAATCGGCGAGCGTATTCGTCATCATAATGCTCAGCTCTCCTTTCGTCCCTTTGAAATGAGGCGGGCAAGGCGATCGAGTTCTTCCGGGGAGATGCGGGCGACTTCACCGCCCAGGAGGGTCGCCACGACTTTTTCAGTCGAACCATCGAAAAATGTTTCGACGAGATGGCGAAGAGCCGAGCGACGGGCGATGTCGCGCGGCACGGCCGGGGCGTAGACGTAACGGAGGCCGTGTTCTTCGTGGCGGACGTGGCCCTTCTCTTCGAGGACGCGAAGCTGGGCACGGACGGTGGAATAGCTGGGCTTTCCGGCGATTTCGGCGAGGACCTGGCCGACTGAGGCGCTTTCGAGCCTATAAAGAATGTCCATGATCTGGCGCTCGCGGCGGGAGAGGGTGTTTGGTTTGGGTTTTCGCGTCATGTGCTATTTTTCCAGCAGTTATGCTAGAAAAATAGCAGTATGGGATTTTTGTGTCAAGAGGTTTTTTTAGGAATAAACGTTTCGCCTTCCCGCGAAGCGCCGGCCACAGCAACGACCAGGTGCGGGGGTGCCGCACGAAACAGTTGGTAACTCGAGTGGCTCGCGATGCGTAGTAACATCGAGGGACGATGATGACGACAGGCGATGGTGTGGCTGTGCGCGCGCAGCAGGTATCGCGGCATTACGAAATGGGAACGGCGGTAATTCGAGCGGTGGATGATGTGACACTTCAGATCCGCGCGGGAGAATTCGTGGCGTTGCTGGGAAGTTCGGGGTCGGGGAAATCAACGTTGCTGAATTTGATGGCGGGGCTGGACCGTCCGACAGGGGGCGCAATTTTTGCGAATGGCAGGAATCTCTCGGAGCTGAATTCGCTCGAACTGGCGCGTTACCGCAGCCGGACGGTGGGGATGGTTTTTCAATCGTTCAATCTGCTGCCGCGCATGACGCTCGAAGAAAACGTGGAATTGCCACTGCGTTTGGCCGAGGTGGACCGCGCCGAGCGCGGAGGGCGAGTGCAGGAAGCGCTGGAGCGCGTGCGATTGGAAAAGCGGTTGACGCACCGGCCAAGCGAATTGTCCGGCGGAGAACAGCAGCGGGCGGCGCTGGCGCGGGCACTGGTGAACCGGCCGACGCTTCTTTTTGCGGATGAGCCGACGGGAAATTTGGACAGCGCGACCGGAGAATCCATCATGCTGCTGCTGAAAGAAATTCAGCAAAAGCTGGGCATGACGATCGTGATGGTGACACACGAACGGCCACTGGCAGAGCGGTTCGCGGACCGCATCGCCGCGCTTGCGGATGGGAAATTGCTGACCGACGGGATGAAATCATGAAGGCGGGGGACCTCGGCGAGCTGGCGCTGCGGAATTTGCGCGAAGCGGTACTGCGAAATTCGCTGACAACACTGGGCGTCGCGGTAGGAGTGGCTTCTCTTGTGGCGATGGTTTCTCTTGGAGTGGGCTTGCAGGAGTTGGCGACGAAGCGGCTGTCGAACTCCGGGTTGTTTGATACGGTCCTGGTGACGGCGCGAAGGAACGTACCAGGAATGCGGCGTCCTGCGGCGAACTCGTCGCCACCGAAGGCAGAACGAGCGTTGGATGACGGCGCGCGAAAAGAATTGGAACATCTCCCGAACGTAGTTGAAGTCTACCCACAAATTCGTTTTCCAACAGAAGTGCGCTACAACGGCAGTCCTTACTCGACTATTGTGGCAGGGGTCCCGGATTCCGCGCGAGGGAACGGCTCCTACGATGGATTACAAGGGAGTTTTTTTTCGGGACCGAAAGCAGATGAGGCGATTCTTCAAATCGAATTCGCGAAGGATTTGTCCGAGCAGACGGCGACGCTAATCGGAAAAGACTTGGTAGTGCGCTACGCCGAGCGGCAGGCGCTTGCGCCACAGACGGGAACGGGCGGTACAAACGGCGGGGCTAATGATGGCGCAGACGGTGGGTTTTCCATCGTTCCGCGCGAGAAAAAACTGCGGATCGTGGGGATTGTGGAGACGGAGCCGGCAGCGGGTTTCGGCGGATTCGGGAGCGGGCGCTTGCTGATTCCACTCGAGGTGGCGTCTGCGTTGCGCGCGGCACAGGTGAACGATCTTCGGGATGCCGTGCGCGCGCCAACTGGAAAGCCTGCGTACGCGAGTTTGACAGTGCGGGCGAAGAGCCCGTCACAAATAGAAACAATCGAAAACGCGATTAAGACCATGGGATTCGGAACGTTTTCACTTTTGGACGCGTCGCGCAGTTTGAGGTTATTTTTCACGATATTCGATGCATTGTTGTTCATTTTCGGGAGCCTGGCACTTGCCGTGGCTACGCTGGGAATCATCAACACACTGGTGATGGCGATCCTGGAGCGGCGGCGGGAAATTGGGATTTTGAAAGCCCTGGGCGCGGCGGACCGCGACGTGAAGCAACTGTTTTTTGTGGAAGCGGGCGTGATGGGGCTATTCGGCGGAATTCTTGGAGTGGGATTTGGCTGGTTTATCGGAAGAGCCTTGACCTGGGGCACAAATATTTATTTACATCGGCAAAATTTGCCATCGGCGCACGTTTTCTCCGTGCCGTGGTGGCTCGTGTTGCTCTCGATTTTGTTTTCGGTCGGCGTGAGCCTCGCCGCGGGGCTCTATCCGGCCACGCGAGCCGCGCGGCTGAACCCTGTCGAGGCCCTGCGGTATGAATAAAATTAGGCGCGCCGCGATGACGGTGCTGCTAGCCGGCTGCGTGGCCTGTGTTCTTCTGACGCCTCAGGCGAGTGCCGCGGGACGTGCTGAGTGCGTTTCCCTGCCGAGCAAAATTCTCGCGCGGGACGTCCCGTACTGCGTACTGCTTCCACCCAGCTATGATGCGGAGAAGACGCGCCGCTATCCCATCCTCTATTTACTCCACGGCTTGGGAGATAACGAGCAGATGCTTGTGCATTCGGGGGGGATGAATCTTGTCGAGGACTTGTGGGAACAACATGAGTTGGGAGAGTTCTTGATCGCGACGCCAGCTGGTGGCACGAGTTTCTTCATCAATTCGCGCGATGGAAAGCGGCGCTACGAAGATTTCTTCTTGCAGGAATTCCTGCCGGGGGTCGAGAAGCGGTATCGCACGCAAGCGGGGCGCGGCACGCGGGGGATTGCAGGGATCTCGATGGGCGGATACGGCGCGTTGCATATCGCGTTCCGGCATCCACAGCTTTTCGCCGCAGTGGGAGCGCACAGCGCGGCGCTGATCGACAACATGCAGAACATCAGTGCGCACAATTCCGGGCAACTAAGTCGGTTGGGCTTTCTCGGCAATGCATTTGGCTCGCCATTTGATGCCGCGTTCTGGAATCAAAACGATCCTCTGACGGTCGCGCGCACCGCAAATCTTGCGGGACTGAAGATTTATTTTGATTGCGGCACGGAAGATGACTACGCCTTCGATTCGGGCGCGGAAGCACTGGACAAGCTACTTACGTCGCGGCATATTCCTCACGAATTTCACCTATACCCCGGCGGGCATGACTGGACTTATTTCGCCCAACACTTGCCCGCTTTGCTGGAGTTTCATTACCGGGTGTTTGAATCCAAGGGGGCACAGCGAGGTTCCCCAAACTAGTTTCAGGATTCGCCAATTTGGTTAAAACGCGGAAGTCATAAAGCACCGCAAGGCTTGATACCTCAAATCTTTGCATCTCGACAAGGGAATTGCATTAAGTGCCTGTGATTCCCTCCCAAGCCTTGGGCCGGGGCCACGGGCCCCACTCCACCCCACGCGGTCGAGTCCCCACGCCAGCGGCATAAACAAGCGACTCTTTCACGCCATCGACGGCCAATTTTCTTTCCACTAAAGCCTGGTCGAAAGCCATAGTGCAGAAGGGTGCTAGACCGAGCCAGGTCGCCACCAGACAAAAAGTTTGGCATACGTGGCCAGCGTCTATCATGACCGTACGATAGGCGGGGGAATCGCGGTACTTCCATTGGTTCCTAGGAAAGACTGCGGTCATCAACATGAGCGCCGCAGCCGGAGCATACCACCACTGGTTCCCCAGGAATCTCACTATATCTCGTGAATTGGCCGAGCGCCTAATGAGCTCGAGGCGGTGACTATCAGCCGCATAGTGATAAAGGCCGCGTGGCAGACCTTTCACAGCTACGGCAAGGACATAGACTTCGATTGGATGACGAGCGCCCGCTGAAGGAGAAGTTTTCAAGGCGAGACGCCCAATTCCAGGGAACTTCACCCAGCGCTGCACGCCCCAAGATAAACCTAGCAACGTGGCGACATCTTGCAACCGAATCGAACCTTTGGAGAAACGCCGCCACGTGCGGCGCCTAAGTAAAACCTGAGGGAGTTCACCGGCTTCTTGAATAGCGGGGAGCGAGATCTGAAGAGCACGTGTGTAATGTTTGACAGGAGGAGGCGGGGCGATTTTTTTGGCTAGTTGCCGGAACTGTCGGCGCACGACCGCGAGGTTCGATTCGTAACGAAGATTTCTAGTACCGAACTGAAGCATTGCGGCGGCAGGAAGCCAAGGTGCCCAGGCTTTTTGAAGTTGGGCGTCGTGGCGGGCCTCGTCGGAGCCTTCTCGCAGAAGGAAGTGGCGTTCCAATAACTGCCGAACAGCGTGTCTTAAGCTGGCGCGTTCATACCCGCCAAAACGCGAGTAGAACTCAGAAGGGGTGCGCCAACGAACGAAGAAATCGAGCACAACTACCGTTTGCGTTACAGCTGTTATGCGGTTGCCGGTGAA
>DATFZQ010000171.1:0-2311 GCA_035314345.1 Candidatus Acidiferrum sp. | reverse complement strand
GCAATGTGCGGCTTTGACTCTCGGCTGACCGGATGAAACACAGATGCCCGTATTGAGCATGAGTCGACAAGGGGAAAGCCAGTCGCCGAACAGACGCTGCGCTCTCCGCATAGCCCTGTCAATTTTCCTATTCGTAGGCGCGGCGTCGCACTCGCCTGCCCAGCTTCCGAAATCTTCGGCGCCGCCAGCCAAAGCCGAGCCTGCCGCAGCCGTGGACCCGCTTGGCCGTGAAACTCCTCGCAGTACGGTGATGGGTCTTCTGAAATACGCAGAGCGCCAGGACTTCGCGACCGCCGCGCGCTATCTGCAACTGCCCCCGGGCCAAGACGCGAACTTGGCAGAGCTAGCCAAGAAATTTCTTACTCTGCACTCGAGGTTCAAAGGGAATGTCGATTTGTTAAGCGACGATCCCAACGGCACGGTTGAATCTGGACTTCCGCCCGGCCAGGCTCGGGCCGGCGTGTTTTCGGTAGGCGGCACGACCGTAGACATCATCCTGGTGCGGGTGGATGATCCGGAGTTCGGGAAAATCTGGCTGGTTTCACAAGAGACGGTTGCGAGAGTTCCGGACCTCTATGCCCAAATGCAGAGCGAGGGGCCGACGTTAGCCGATCGAATCGTGCCTGCTGCTCTGAGCACTCACCATGTGCTTGGGATGTCCTTGGCACAATGGTTCGGGTGGCTATTCTCGATCCCCATCTCGTGGTTGCTGGCGTGGTTGTTAGCGTTTCTCCTTAGCCTGCCCAGGCGAATCTGGTATAACCTCCGAAAACTTCCTTTCCGAAGCGTTTGGCAGACGCCTCTAGGCACGCCGCTCAAGTGCATCATCGCGGTCATAATTCATGGCGTCTTCGTCTACCTGCTTGAGCCGCCTCTTCTGTATCGCAGCTACTACTCTCGCTTCCTGGCGGCCCTCCTCGCGGGTTGCATCGCGTGGCTGGTGAGCCGGATCATCGACCAGGGCTTCGACCATGCGGTGAGGCGGACGCGACAGCGCGGAGGCGGAGAGTCGATCCTCGTCATGATGCAGCGACTCACGCACATCGTGATGTTGATTATCGCCTTCGTCGCCGCAATGGCGCTCTTTGGCATAAACGTGAAGACGACCCTTGCCGGCCTCGGCATCGGAGGACTAGCTGTCGCGCTGGGAGCGCAAAAGACACTGGAGAACATCATCGGCGGGGTCTCGTTGCTGATGGACAAAGCTGTGCATGTCGGCGACTTCTGCGAGATCGGCGGCAAGCTCGGCACAGTCGAAGATATCGGATTGCGTTCTCTGAAGCTGCGGACCTTAGACCAGAATTTGTTGGTTGTTCCCAACGGGGCGCTGGCGCAGATGCAGTTCCAAAACATGAAGGCTCGGCCTAAATTGCTGATCGACACAACCTTCTCGCTGCGAATTGAAACCCGCGTCGAACAACTACGGTTCGCGTTGGACCGCGTACAAAGTATGTTGGACTCGCATCCGTCGATCGAACCCGGTAGCTCAAGGATTCGGCTCAACGATTTTGCCGGCGCTGCATTCGAACTGGAGTTGTTTGCCTACGGCAAGACGGGCGACTGGATGCAATTCACAGCAATTCGTCAGGACGTGATACTAAAGGTCGCTGAAATCGTCGAATCTGCCGGCACTCAGTTCGCGGGCCCGACTCAGTTGACATATCTGGCGGGTGACGCAGCCCTCGGGCCGGGCAAGAGGGACGATCCAAGCGCCGTGTGACCGTATCCCCACGCCAACTTTGCGTTACGGCCAGGGACGATCCAAGGAAACCAAGGGCATGTATTTTCTGAAGACGGGTTCACCGGAGTATCTGCGTTGGCTTAAGGTTTTCGAGCCGCTCATGGTCATCACCGGTATTGTGCAGCCGCTCGCCACGCTGCCGTCGATTACCAAGTTGTATTTCACGCACAGCCAGCACGCTTCCGGTCAATCGTTGACCACTTGGTCCATCTTTGCGCTGGCAAGTTTGCTGTGGGTCATCTATGGATTGCTCAATCGCAAGCCCGCGATCTACGTCGGCAATATCATCGGACTGGTGATGAATTTGCTGATGGTCAATGGCATCCTGCTGCACGCCGGATGGACCTATTGAGGTTTCACGATGAGTTCATCTCCCGCCAGGTGCAGGCGATAGCGACTTCAGGCTTAGGCCCGATCGCAAGCCAAGCAGCTCTTGCCGCTGCCCTGCGCGAATGAACGCCTGACTGCTCTTCTTACTCGGCTGACTTGCGACCAGCAGCGGGACGTTGCATCTCTTGCAGATGTTCTGGAGCGCCCACGAGGCACTGTTGGTCGTTCTTGCGATTGATA
>DATFZQ010000170.1:0-24611 GCA_035314345.1 Candidatus Acidiferrum sp. | reverse complement strand
AGCCGAGGCGAAGAATTGCCCTGAGACGTCGGTTCCGAACTCCGACGCCTGGAGGTACCGACGGGCCGCGGTCTCCGGCGTCTGATTCATGCCGGGAATGAGGTTCACGATTGGGATAAACAGATACTTCAACGCCGGGCCCGCGTTTCGCACCACCTTGGTGTCGGTCGCCGCACCGGGCGAGACAGCGTACACGGCCATGCCGGAGGGTAGCCGGCGCGCCAGCGCCGCGGTCCACCAAGCGATGATGAGCTTCGCGTCGGCATACGCATTGTTGGGCACGTACCTCACGTTCGGCCCGTTGCGCAGCAGGGCTTCCACAGCGGCGGTTCGGTCACCCTGGTGGTATTTGGCCGCGAAGGCTGGCACGTCGGTGTAGCTGAACAGGGGTACGCCCCCTCGGGCAGGTTCCGCGCCGGCGATAACAATCCGCGCGTTGGGGCTCAGCAGGTTGGCGCGGAGCAACCCGACAGTCAGTTGGTGATGGCCGATCAGCGGGGCCTGAGCCGCCTCGACGCCCGCCGCGGTGAGCGCGCGCTTCTTACCAGGGACCATCCCGGCATTTAGAAGTAGGAAATCGATCGACCGACCCCGCTTGACCACCTCAGCGAGCGCGGACTGAACGCTGGACGGCGTGTCCAGCTCCAGCTCCAGCGGCGTGAAGATCACTGTTTTGTTCTCAGCCGCGAGTTGAGCGGCCGCTTGCTGGGCCCCGGCCAGGCTGCGCCCGGTGATGATGATCTCGTGCCAGCCCTCTCCGGCGAGCAGGCGGGCTGCCGCATGGCCTAGCCCGGAAGTAGCGCCGGTGGCGAGAGCGATCGAATGTTCCATGGGCATCTCCCTGGTGAAGTGTGAAGGCCGAGCCGTGAGACCCCGCGAGGCCAGAGCCAGCTTGCTAATTTCGAACTATTCAGTTATATATTGTGTGAGGACCATTGTCAAGGAATTTTGAACCAAATGATTCAAAATACCGCTAGGCCACGTGGTCGACCGCGCAGCTTCGACGAGAGGGACGCGCTGGAAAAGGCGACCCAGGTGTTCTGGTCGAAAGGCTACGACGGAGTGACGATTGACGATCTCGTCGCCGGGATGGGTGTGGGACGGCCGAGCCTGTATGCCGTCTTTGGGGACAAGCGGGCGATATTCTTACGCGTCCTTAGGGCGTACGCAGAACGGAAGGGCGCATCAGCCGCGAAGGCACTCCTCTCGCCACAGAGTCTTCGCGACTCGATCGCGGACTTTCTGAGGTACGCCGTCGAAAGTGCGACCCAGAAAAGGTCCGCCCGGGGCTGCCTTATGGTGTGCGTCGCGCCGCTTGTGAACGACGCTGAGGTTCAGCGGTTCCTGCAGAGCACGGTCGCGGGCGGCGCGGCGCTGGTGGAGCGCCGTTTCCGGGACGGGATCAGCGCGGGAGACATCCCGCCTGACTTTCCGGTAGCCACGCGCGCAATTCAAGTCACGGATTTAGCGCGTGGGCTGACCATGCGTGCGCAGATAGGCACGCCGCGCAGGACGCTCCTCAAAGAGGCTGAGGAAGCTGCCGAATTGGTGCTCCTGCCGCGGCGTAGGGCGTCAAAATGAGATCTCAGCACCGCAGAGCCACCCAATTCATGGAGATCTCGTCTCGCCCCCTAGAGTGTGATAACGTCCTTTATCACACTCTTGTCATGAAAATAGAAGGAACCAGTCTTACGGAAAAAACCGCCACATTGCTGAGCCTCGACCTCACCGACCCCGCAAACGCCGCACTGGCCGTTATCCCCGCCGGATCGCCACCCTGCTGACCGACACCACCGTTTTGGCCAATACCGACCTTGCGGGATCACTGGACGATTTTCTCGGGGCCGTCTATGCGCTCATCCAGGCGAAGCAGCACGGATTCACCGACCGCACCGCGCCCATCGACATTGCCGCCGTTGAAAAGCCGGGCACGCATGATCGCGGACGGCAAGGTGCGCCTCGACGGCAAATGGATTGCCAGAGGTTATTTCAACAACGCTCTCTTCCGAACAGCAGCCATCTATCACCGCGTCCTGAAAATCGTCGTCGGCGAAAGAGCTTACGTGCCGGCGCTTGTTACGAAAGCGCAAGCAACCTATCCTCGCTGCAGAGATCCTAGTACACACCTCGAAATGGTATTCCGCAAATGACAAGCTGTATGGGACCGTTACCGGACTCGCAACTCTGACTTGAACCCTTAGAGTGAGACAGACTGTGCACGAACTGTGCACGAATCCAACGTTTTCAATCCATTCGAGTTATCTTTGAGCGAAAAGCAGATTCCCCGATTTGTTGGAAACGTTAGTAGAAGCTATTGCACAACCCTCCGTAAGACGATCATGAAGCAGGCGATATGATCGCTCGCTCGCGTGTTGGGCTACTATGTACCGCCTTGACGGGGCCCTCTGGGGCATTACGCGGGAGGAAATCTCGTGGGTTAGAATGCTGCACGCCGATTTCTACCCAGTCTATTTTTGATAGCGCCATTGTGCTGGGCCGCGAATCGAATGGCTTACGGCGATTCTGACGCTGTTACCGAGGAGATGAAGCGATGGTGGCTTCTGCACCGAGTCCTGTTACACCTGGTACGGGCACGCCGAGCACGGGCACAGCCGCACCCGCTCCGGCAGGTGCGGCAGTTGCTCCCGGCGAACATGCCGCAGCAGCGCCGCAACGCCGCTGGCCGTGGCTGAAATATGTGACACCTTTGCTGGTGTTGTTGCTGGCTGCAGCGGTGATTATTACCCTTACGCGCAACTGGAACGCCTGGGAAGGCGGGCGCATCGAGCAAGTGACTGACGACGCGTTTGTACGCGGGGATCTGACTCCGCTGAGTACCAAAGTGGCGGGGATTGTGCGCGACGTAAAAGTTTCAGACTATCAGAAGGTGCGCGCTGGGGATCTACTTGTCGCACTTGAGGACGACGACTATCAGGCGCAACTGGCGCAAGCCGTCGCCGCTGTGGAAGCGGCCAAGGCCGCCATCGAGAACAATCGCAGACAACGCGAGCTGCAGGATGCGCGCATCGATAAAGCCCTGGCGGGGAGCGATCTGGCCAAATCGCAAATCGTTGCCGCTGAGGCGGGGATCAATGCCGTCCACGCCGACGTGGTGCGGACCAGCGCCGAGCGCACGCGCCAGGAAGCGCTGCTAGCCAATCACGCAGCAACCCAGCAGCGCGTCGAGACCGCGGTGGCCGACGAACAGCGCTTGGCCGCACAAGCTGCGAGTCGCGAGGCCGACATGTCAGAAGCGAAGACGTCGCTGCGCAGTAGCGAGATCAGCGTGGAGACAGAGCGGCGAAGCAAAGCGGTGCTGGAATCGCAAGAGCTGCAGCTTCTGGCCGATTTGCATTCAAAAGAGGCGGCCCAGACTGTGGCGCGAGTCAATCTTGGCTATACGAAAGTTCACGCGCCGGCCGACGGCACCGTGGGCGAAAGGCAGGTGCGCCCCGGGCAACTGGTTTCGCCCGGCACGCAAGTGCTGACCCTGGTTGCCGAAACCAAATGGGTGCAGGCGAATTACCGCGAAACGCAGCTTACGCATATGAAAGTCGGTGATCCCGCCGAAATTCGCATCGACGAGTATCCTGGGCAAATTTTTCGGGGCAAAGTACAGGAAATCGCACCGGCTAGCGGGTCGCAATTCAGTCTTCTGCCGCCGGACAACGCCACGGGAAACTTCACCAAAGTAGTCCAAAGAGTTCCGGTAAAAATTGCCCTGGATGACCCCGGGAAAGCTGCCAGCTTGCGTCCGGGCCTTTCCGTAACTGCCACCGTCCGCACATCGCATTAACCGGAGCCGGGTATCTCCACACAAATGGCCACGCAAAGCGCAGTTTTGCACCCGCCGTCTTCGAAGGGACAAATCGCCAGAGCGATTGCTGGAGGTCTGCCTGCGGAACTTTCGCAGAGTCCGCTGTTGGGGATTTTAGGCGTGGTGATGGGCGCAGGAATTGTCACGCTTACCGGGCGCATGCTGACGCTCGGTACCGCCGACCTGAAAGGCGGGCTGGGTATCGGTTACGACGACGGGGCGTGGATCGGCAGCGCATACAACATCGCACTGATGTTCATCGGACCGTTTACTGTGTACTTGGGCGGACTGTTGGGCGCGCGGCGCGTGCTGATGATTGCCGCGACTTCGTTTACGTTGATTTGCGCGTTTCTGCCGCTGATTCACAGCTACAGCGTGTTGCTTACCGCGCTGGTGTTGGCAGGTCTGACGTCCGGCACGTTTTACCCATTGACGTTAACGTTTGCGCTGAAAAATATCCCGCCGCGCTTTTTGCCATTCACACTGGCGCTGTATGCCTCCTTCGTCGATGGCGCTGTGAACATCGCGCCGTCGCTGTACGGCTGGTGTCGCGACCATCTTTCCTATCATTGGATGTTCTGGACTTCCGCGGTGCTCACACCGCTCATGGCCATATGCATTTACTACGGCGTGCCGGCTCCGCCGCGGAGAAAATCCGCGGCATCCCCGCCGAGCTTCGCGGGTTTCCTTTACGCCAGCGCCGGTTTCGCGCTATTGTTCGCTGCGTTAGACCAGGGCCAGCGGCTCGATTGGTTTCACTCTGGACTCATCAACGCGCTCTTTTTCGGTGCCACCGTTTTCTTGCTCGGTTCGCTCATACGGCGCCTCCGAAGCTCCAATCCACTTGTCGATCTTCCGTATCTCCGCTTATGGAATACACAGGTTTTGGGCGTAGGGTTGATTCTTTTTCGGTTTTGCCTGCTCTCCACGATCATCCTCATCCCGCAATCGCTCGCTGTGCACGGCTTCGAGGCGGACCAAATCGCTCCGGCGGTGGTCTGGACCGCGGTTCCGCAAATCTTGATCGCCCTAATCGCTGCGCTGCTCCTGCTCTATGGTCTCGATTCGCGCTTGCTCATGGCCACCGGCTTTTCTTGCATGGCTGCGGCGTGCCTGCTCAACGCGCAATACACTATCGCGTGGTCAGCGTCAGACTACTACCGCTCCGAACTGCTCATGGGCGTGGGGCAAGCCTTCGCCTTCATCGGCATCGTCTCGACGATCGTGCTGCAAGCGATCTTCACCGGCGGCCTCAGCAAGCCGCAAGACGCGCTAACTTTTTCCGCCTTCTTCCACGTTATCCGGCTGCTGGGCGGACAAATCGGCGTAGCCTTCATGACTCACTTCATCGCCGTCCGCGAACAACTGCACTCCAATCTGCTCGGGCTGCACGTGCAGCAAGGCAGCTGGACCACGGACGCGGCCATCCGGCAACTCACCGCCGGGCTATACGGAAAATCCTCCGGGCTGGGCGCCGCCAGCGGGCGCGCCGTGGGTTTGATTAGTGCGCGGGTCCGACTGCAAGCTTACGCGCTGACGTTCATCGATGGATTTCACCTCATCGCCTGGGCCTGCGTAGCCGCACTCTTGCTGATCGTACTGCTAAAAAAATCTCCGCTGCACTATGGCGAACTAGGCTTCCCGGTCGATGAGACTTCGACAACTCAAGGAACAAAATCATGAACTCACGCGCCGCACTTTGTTGTGTTTCGTTTCTATTTATTTTTCCGCGTGGCCTTGCAGCGCAGGGAACTCCTTCGCCCATACCGCGCCACATCAGCCTCGACGAAGCGGTGCAGTTGGCACTGAAGCATAACCACCTGGTGCGTATTGCCGGCTACCAAGTGGAGGAAAAACAACACGCCAAAGATATCGCGCACAGCGCTTACCTTCCCGTTCTCCGCAACGACAGCAGTCTCCTTCGGCTTACTGACACGCAATTCATCGGCATACCCGCTGGAAGCCTCGGCGTGGTCGGCGGCGCCCCGTTCCCGGCCACCACAGCCATCCTGAACCAGGGCGGCAGAACCCTAGTCACCAGTGGCACTGGGCTGACTCAGCCGCTATCCGATTTATGGAAGATAAGACCCGCCAATGATGTCGCTGCAGCCGCTCTGTCCGCGTCACGCGACAAAGCTCATCAAACAGAAAACGCCGTGGCCCTGAAAGTTCACCAAGTTTACTATCGCATCCTAATCGCCCAAGCGCACCGCGAAGCCGCCCAGGCAAAAATTCAAGCTAGCGAAGACCTACAAAAAGAACGTCTGCAACAGGTCAAATACGGTAGCGTGTTGGAGGAAGAAGGCATCGAAAGCCGCGCGCAATTTCTAGAGGCCAAGCAGGATCTGCTCACTACGGAATTACAACTCTCCGACTTGACTATGCAACTCGACGACGCCATCGGGCTGCCGCTTACAACCCAACTGACCCTAGACGCCAGCGTTCGACAGGTCGGCGCGAACTGCGAACGCGAAGAGTGCCTTCGCGTGGCCCTGGAAGCGCACCCGGAAATCGCGGAGGCCCGCGCACGAATCGCAGAAGCCGAAGCGGTCGTGCGTCTCGCCAAACGCCAGTACATCCCGGATGTCGAGGCGTTCGCCCGTTACAGCTACCAGGACAACGTCCCTTTCCTCGCTCGCAATTTCGGCACCTTCGGCGTTCACTTCGGCTACGATCTTTTCGATGGTGGCCGCAGAAACGCCGCCATCGGCGAACATAAAGCGCAGCTAGCCCAAGCCGAAGAAAATTTAGCGCGCATCAAGGAAGAAGTAGAACTCCGTGTGCAAACCGCATGGAACAAATTGGAGTGTACTCGCCAAATGGTGGCCGTCTCTGAAGAACTCCTATCTCTGCGCACCGAATCGCAACGCGTAACCGCGCAGCAACTGGAAAAAGGCACCGCCCTCCGCTCGCAATCCGACGCCGCTACCGCGCATAAACTGGACGCCAAAACCCTGCTTCTACAATCCCAGCTCGACTACATTCAGGCTCGCGATGAATTGACCGAAGCCATGGGGCAAACCCCGGACTGAAGACCTGGGGTGAAAGCGACAATGCCTTTAGTATCTTGATGCCTCGGATTATTCGGGATGGTCTGGAGTCAGCCGACGGGCAGGGAGAGGGACAAGGCGTTGACGTAGGCGGTAAACCAGCCCGAGGTTTCGAGGCGCCACCACATCGACGTAAGAGATTGAGGTGACCTCTTGAGACATAGACGCATTCCTGGCGTAGTCAGTTAGCTTTGAGCGTCAAAGTAGAGAATGGAGCCGTTGGAGTCGGTCGGTCCGCGCCCAAGGAAGGCGCGCTACCCCAAAAATCATCAAGGAGAGTTCGACCAAAAAACGAAGTGGAACTGGGATCAGAATACAGCCAAGAAGCCGACAATTTGTGACTCTACGTGCTACTAATTTTGACCGATTTGAGGGTGTTTCATCCCCATTAGAATCTGGCGATTGGAGAGAATCAAAAATGCATGTTGAAAACAAGAGACATACCAACGCTCACCAACCCCTCACCTCCCTCTCAGCAACGGAGGCTTCAATCCCCCCCTCTCCGCCACAGCTAAAATCATCAATAAACATGCGGCGATTTGAGCCTTGCTACTACTTTTTCTATGATTACTACAATTAAATTAAACGGTGTGTGAATATAACCGCTCGCGCTCATTTCGCTCCCTGTTTAGGCAGTCTCGATTCCCAAAGAAAAAACCAAGCTAAGCAACGCTTCTGCCATTAACCGGTGTTGGAACAAAACGAGCCAATGACGCTCACGAGGTTCCGGCTCCATCCGTCGTGCATCCTGGCGACGATTAACATCCCGCTGTCCCTTCCTAAAGCTGCTTATCTTCCGGGACCGAACGCTAAGGCATGGAGCCGGTCTTTAAGGGAATTGCATTCCGACTTGGACGAGCTTGTATTCCGACTTGGACGACCGTATAATCCGAAACAGACGAAGGATGGGTTCACCATTGACTTCTCCGACCACAATGCTCTTCCCAAGATTCGCCGCAGAGCGAGTGAGAACCGCGCTCAAGGACACGCCCGTCGTGATGGTCAGTGGTCCGCGTCAATGTGGTAAAACAACGATGGTCCGACAGTTCGCCAGCAGGAATCGGACCTACATCACCCTGGACGACGATACCGTACTGGAGGCCGTTCGCAATGACCCGAGCGGATTCGTGCGTAGTCTGGACACGGCGATCGTGGACGAGGTTCAACGGGCTCCAGACCTCCTGCGAGCCATCAAGAAGTCCGTCGACACTGACCGTCGTCCAGGACGTTTCTTGCTAACGGGCTCTGCCAACGTCCTGACGTTGCCGCAAGTTTCTGAGAGCCTCGCAGGACGAATGGAGATCGTCACCCTTCTGCCGCTCGGCCGCTCTGAGGTGCTCGGCAAGCCCCCTACCTTCCTGGCGGATGCGCTGGCCGGTAAGACGGCCAAGCCAATGGAGACCATTGTCGGCGATGAACTTGTACATGCTGTGCTGGTCGGAGGTTACCCCGAAATGCTTCGGAGGAAAGACCAAAAGCGCCGACGCGCATGGGCACGCGACTACATCAGGGCCATTGTAGAACGGGACATTCGAGACATCGCGGACCTGGAAAAGCTTGCTCTAGTGCCACGTCTGCTTCAACTTCTCGCGCACTGCTCCGGCAAACTGACCAACTTCTCGCAGCTGGGCGGCCAGATCGGCCTTGATGACAAGACCACAAAGAAATATATAGCCGTTCTCGAGCAACTATTCCTCGTGCAACGCGTCGAGCCCTGGTTTCGGAATCAGCTCAAGCGACTCGTGAAAACTCCCAAACTTCACTTTATCGACTCAGGCCTACTCGCTGTAACCGTAGGAGCCACGGAGGAGGCCGTGGCGAAGGATCGTTCGATTTTCGGCCCACTGCTTGAGACATTCCTCTTCTCGGAAGTCATGAAACAAGCGTCCTGGCTGGACGATACGTGTAGCCTCCACTTTTACCGGGACAAAGACCAGGATGAGGTGGATGTCGTTGTGGAAAGCGAGAGCGGCGCGATCGTGGGCCTTGAGATCAAGGCTGGAGCGACGGTTAACGCAGGAGATTTTCGAGGACTGCGGAAGTTATCGGAAGCCTCCGGAAACAATTTTAAACTTGGCTTAGTCCTCTATGACTCCGAGAGTACAATCCCGTTCGGCAATAAAATGTTTGCTGCGCCGATCTCTTGCGTGTGGGGGTAAAAGAGACAAGCGACATTGAACTCACCTTTACGGCTGCATATGATGGAACACAACACTGTCGCAGAACGTTTAAAGTCAGCAGAAGAAGAATGCGACCGGCTCCGCTCTGAAAATGTCCGTCTCCGAGCAATGCTCGGCATTCAAGATTCGGTTTCGAAGGAACCACGCCGCGCAACAATTCCTGTTGCACCCCTATCTGACGGCACCGTGGTCAAGTCATCCACAGCCGAAACAAAGATTGCTCTTTTTCGGAGCCTGTTTCGCGGTCGCGAAGACGTTTATGCAGTACGTTGGGAAGGAAAGAATGGAAAGTCTGGCTATTCTCCTGCCGGTGCTATGGATTGGCACGCGATTAATGCCGCGAGACCAGAGGATCGAAAGAAGATCGCAAAAAAGACGCGGATGCTCCAACCGCTGACTGACAAAGCGATTCGCAATCACCTCACAGGAAAGCTGACTGTCGGAATCTACCCCCTGATACCTGACGAGACTTGTTGGTTCCTTGCAGTGGATTTCGACAAGAAGTCATGGATGGCCGATGCTGCGGCATTTGCTGCTACATGCCGACGGTTTCAGGTTCCATTCGCCGTCGAACGTTCGAGGTCAGGAAACGGCGCCCACATTTGGTTTTTCTTCGACCGTGCAGTGCTTGCCGCAAACGCTAGGCAACTCGGTTGCGCTTTGCTGACGCGGACCATGGAAAATCGCCATGAGCTCGGACTGGATTCCTACGATCGTCTCTTTCCTAGTCAAGATACGCTGACCAAGGGCGGATTTGGAAATCTGATAGCCTTGCCACTCCAGAAACGACCACGAGAGTTGGGCAACAGCGTATTTCTGGATGAAGCCTTTCAGCCTTATGTGGACCAATGGAAATTCTTAGAGTCGGTTCACCGAATCCCGACAGACATGCTGGCTCGGATGATTCAGGACATTGCGCCCAGTGGAAACACGATTGGGGTACACCTTAGTTTTCCTGAAGAGGAAAGAGACGAAGTTCCATGGTTATGGCGACCGTCGCGAAAACAGAGGAATGGAAGGATCACGGACCCGTTGCCATCCTCAATTCGCATCGTATTGAGCAATCGCGTCTATATCGAGAAGAAAGCACTTCCGCCTACAATGCTGGACCGCCTGATCCGGATGGCTGCCTTTCAGAATCCTGAATTCTATCGAGCTCAAGCCTTGCGACTTTCAACTTATGGAAAGCCACGCATCATATCCTGCGGTGAGGACTTTCCCAACCACCTTGGACTCCCGAGAGGATGTGTCGATGAGGTCCTTGATGTTTTCAAATCCCACGCAGTCCGCGTCGAGTTGCAAGATGAACGAACGATCGGCCGAGAAATTAAAGTCTCATTTAGCGCGGAGTTGCGGCCAGAGCAAGGAGAAGCTGTCGAGAAAGTTATTTCCCACGATCAAGGTATTTTGTGCGCGCCGACAGCCTTCGGAAAGACCGTTGTGGCTGCGTGCCTAATTGCGAAGAGAGCCGTGAATGCCTTGATCTTGGTTCACCGGCGCCAATTGATGGACCAATGGCGTGAGAGGTTGGCTGCTTTCCTGGATTTGCCAATTGGGAATATAGGTCAATTTGGAGGGGGAAAGAGCAGGCAAACCGGCATGATTGACGTTGCTGTAATCCAGAGTTTGCAACGCAAAGGAGCGGTCGAAGATTTTGTGGCCGAATATGGCCACGTCATCGTCGACGAATGTCATCATTTGTCCGCGGTGACCTTTGAACGAGTTCTCCGCGAAATCAAAGCAAAGTATGTCTTGGGTTTGACCGCAACGCCGACTCGAAAAGATGGGCATCATCCCATCATTTTCATGCAGTGTGGCCCCATGCGATTTCATCTTACACCGAAAAAAGCGGCACAGGCGTCGCTCCTCGAACACAAGGTCATTCCTCGTGTGACCAATTTTGTTTCCGGCTTTGCTGAGAACGAAAGCACAATTCAAGATATCTATGCCACGCTCATCACGCACCGGCAGAGAAACGACATGATCATCCAGGACTTACGGCAAGCTTTGTCCGCTGGGCGATCGCCCCTCGTGCTAACAAGCCGCACTGAGCATCTCGACTATTTGGCTGAACGGTTGCTCGGGGCATGTCCGAACATCTTCATAATGAAAGGCGGCATGGGTACAAGACAAAGAAACAAATTGGCTGAATCTATGGCTGCCGTCCCTTTTGATCAACCCCGTGTCATCCTTGCGACGGGAAGTTACCTTGGAGAGGGTTTCGATGATGCGCGCCTCGACACGCTCTTTCTTGCAATGCCGATTTCCTGGAGAGGAACTCTGCAACAGTATGTCGGACGCCTCCACCGGCTCTATCAAAATAAGAAGGAGGTGCAAGTCTACGACTACGCGGACGTGCTCGTGCCGATGCTGGCTAGGATGTACAAGAAGCGACTGGCAGGCTATGCCGCGCTGGGCTACTGCGTAGTAGGCAACGAGTGCAACTCTTCTGACACGCTCAATTAGTTTTGCTCGCGATACAATCGAACAAGTCGAGGCTGCGATCCACTAGAGTGGCGTGTGGGAGTGTCACTTACGTGAATAAAACGGCCGAAAATTCGTGACTCTACTTGCTACTACTTTTGAGTGATTTGAGGGGATCGGATCCCCATTAGAATCTGGCGATTAGAGAAAATCAAAAATGCGTATTGAAAACAAGAGACATACCAACGCTCACCAACCTCTCACCTCCCTCTCACCGACGTAGGCTTCAATCCCCCCCTCTCCGCCAGATTCTTTGGAATCAACCAGCTAGCCCGAAACGATCACACCCGTCTTACGACTAATCCAACAAGCGAGAGCGCCGCACTGTAGTAAATTCGTACGTACATCGCCCCTCAATACGAGCCGGGGCCAGCAAGCAACGCAAATCGAACCCCTGTTGAAAGCCTCTGTGTCTCGTCAAAACCTCATCCAACGCAAAAATCGCAGTGGCCCCTCGCTAGGTGGAACACGCATACGCGAATAAAAGGCCGGAAAGGTGCCGACGTCAGGATGTGGGTGGCGAATTGTTATTTCTCCTATGATTCTTCAGGTTCTCCATGCTGCTGCTACCGTTCCTCGATGCGCCCCCGATCCGTCGATAGCGGGAAGTGTTTTACAGAGTGGCAGGCGCGAGGAGCCTGAATGAGGCCGTACGCCAGCGAAGAACGCCGGTAGGCTGAGTGAACCGAAGACTACGAATTCTCACCTGCAAGGTGCGTCCTTCGCATACGATGGCGTGCATGCGCAAAATCGAAAAGCCCTCGCCGACCGAATCCCCTTTATTGTTCGAGTTCGATCCCCAGCCAGCCGAAGAGATGCTGACGGCGCTGGGAGGCTTACCCCTGGTGGTGCAAGCCTTTCGTTCTCTGGGATTACCGGGCAGTGTGAAGCAACACCTGGTAGTGAAAGCGCATGTTATGGGAGGGCCTCGGCTCCAGAGCATTCGGTTAACAGACATCAATTCTGCTTAATCACATTTTACCGGAGCGGATGAGAGCCAACTTCTCTTTCGTATTCACTTTTTGTTCGTAGTTTTCCAGCGTTTTTCCACGACTACCGTGACAGCCAACCTTTTGGGAAATAAGCCGAAGAGTTAGATGATGTTGGTAACCTCGGGAGAATCCTAGCAACAGGTTAGGGAATTCCCCGATCGCCTCCACAATCGAGATTCGGGCACGATATTTCGACTTCAGTGTGTGCAACGCGGGAACAATGTCGCAAGGAGTCGCAAGGAACGTCAAGTCCCACGGCGTGAACAGGCACGAACGAGGCTCTTTGTCTAAGTGAACGCCAAGGTGACCGAAAGAGGGTAGTGGTCGGAAGCGGACACGGCGCGAGCGACCCGGGGTTGGCTGGCGCGAATCGGTCCCCGCGCAAAGATCCAATCGATCGTTCGTCCGGGATCCAGAAACGAGCCAGGCGTTGTTGGTATGTGATGATTCGCAAATACATCCTGAAACTGCGCCTGACTGATCGATGCGGAGGCAGGCCCTGCGGACGCATCGAGATTGAAGTCGCCAGCGAGCACGATCGGCGCGCTTGCGTCGTATCGACGGGTATCCTCCAGGGTTTCCTCAATCTGGGAGCAGCGCAACGCGTCATCGCCCTTGCTTTCCAGGTGCAGGTTATAGGTGACTACCCTTTTCCCTGCAATGGCCGCATCGCACACCAACGCCAGGCGCCCGCCGATTCTTTCCTGAAACGGTTCGATTTCGGGCAGGAACCAGCGCGGACGCCAGAAGTTCGATTGCTTCTGAAATCGCAAGATCCGTGAATTCGATAGCGGCCAGCGCGAGAGCGTCGCTTGGCCGTGGTAGGCGGGTGATATGCGTGAACCCTGTGTTAATTCCTGGAACTCGCGGCCGAACACATAGTTCATCTGGAGCTTCTGCGCGATTTCCTTCGCAACATTCAAGTGATGCGTGCGCCGTGTATTCAGATCGGATTCCTGGAGAAGAATAACGTCGGCCTTCGCGCTGGCCAGAAAATCGATAACCCCCTGCAATCGCAGGCCCCGATTGATATTCCAGTTGACCACGCGAATGGAATCCGGAGGAATGAGGACCAACCGTGGAGGTGAAAAACTGCCTGTTTCGATCTCCTGCATCGAGATCACAGCTTGCCACACTTTTTTTCCGTGCACACAAGGATGCTTCCCAACAAGGAAATAAATGGGGTCATCACTGGAGGATCAAAGCAAGCCGGCGGCATATTCACGCGATGGTTGTGCATTCTGAGAAGCGGCGCGATTTACCACGGCTTGACTCCTCGGCCTGGCAAAAGCGAAAGAGGAGTACAACGCGATGGGCCAAACGAGATTTGCTCCGATCACGCTCAAAACGAACGCCACGTTCATGAGATTAAGAAGCGCAAAGACAAGCAGGGCATAAGGGAAAAAACAGCGGCGGACGATGAACTCCAGATGCCGTCCAAAATACAAAAAAGGATTCGACGACCGGCTCTCCGCATGGCCCTGCCAGATTTTCAATAACTGCTCGGGGCGTCCAGAGGCAAGGCGCCGCCGCTCCCATCCAAGGGCGAGGAAGCTTGCTAAGGCCCCAAAAAAGAGCAGGCCGCCGTATACCAAGTAGGTTCTTGTTCCTGAGCTTCTCCACTGTCCTATGGTCATGCCCACGAGAAGAAACAGATAGAACGCGTAGTCGCATATGGTCTCCAGCCAGCAGCCGAAATCGGATTCCTGGAGTTTCAAGCGAGCGACCTCCCCATCGGACCCGTCCAGGATGCTTGCCCACAGGCACAAGAACGCGCCGAGGAGCGTGCTCCAGTAACCGCCATAAGCAAAGAACCCAGCGGAAGCAATCCCAACTCCCAATGTGAATATGCTTACCATATTCGGAGTGATGGGGAATTTAATGAGCTGCCGGCTGATGGGAATGGAGATCCTGCGATTCAATCGCGCGTAGATGCCATCCGTCGGTTTGACCAGCCAGCGATCCAGTTTTCGTTCGGCAGCCTGGCAGCCCTCCGGAGTATTGACGCGCTGCCATTGGTCCCCTGCGACCGGCGTAGAAATGACCGAGTGCATCTCAGTGAGCGACGCGTGTAATTCCTCGAGAGTTTCGGCTTGCGCTGGACAACGCTCCGCGAAATCGCGGAGCATCTCAGCAGGCAGCGCATAAATGCCGGCAAGTTCTTCGCCGCTTGCCAGCGCCAGCGCCGTAGTTCCATCCTTCCACTCAGCGGCCTTCCGGAGTAAAGACGGATGATACGTTCTGTTTCCGTCGATAAAAACCAAACGTCCGCTGGGCGCCTGATTGGCAATGAGGAGTAATCGTTGGAAAAAAGACGCGGCAGCGGCTGCGTCTATCCACTCGACAGACTCGGGAAGTCTCCCTGTGAAGAACAGCGCGCGCTGCACTATTCGCCGGGTGATGGGATCGGCCACTACCATGATACGAGACGACCCGGCCTTTTGCGCTGCGAGAATCGTGCGGAGAAGGATGGGCAGAGTACCGACTCGGTAGAGTGAAGAGCTGAATTGGCTGCCCGTGGCCTCTCCATCGGCTAGGAAGATGGCGAAAATGATTTCGTTTTTCAGTGAAGAGTTGCTGGAAGAATTTGCTTGCACTCCTGCAGATGTTGCGATCGGTGCGGTTGTGCTCTCAAGGATTTTGGAACTGCGGCGCTTTCTTGAGCGCGTAAGCAACACAAAACAAATGGCGCCAACGGCGGCCCAGAAAAAAGACCGCAATCGCCTTGATACACCCAAAGCCAATCCGGTCGCGCTGCTCAAGCCGAACATCTTGCCAATCAGCATGGTTCCACCTTCGTACGTTCCAATGTTTCCTGGGTTGAAATTACCCAGAACGTTCACGACCTTGGTCAATGCTTCGATGACCAAGGCACTGAAGAGACCCATCTTCACGCCCATCAGCCAGAGGATCAAACACACCTCTGATACAGCCATGCACTGGGCGGCCAGATTCAGCGAAAAACTCGCCCAAAATGCTCCGGGGGTCTTGTGATGGAAATCGAACAGCGCATTCTCAACGGACTCCACTAACAGATATCTCTTTTCCATCCAATTCTTGAAGGATGGAGCACGGCCGACGAAGCGCGCGGTCCACGAAAGCACCGGCCAGCGTTTTCGCACAGCCACCAACGCCAGCATCAGAAAGGCGATTAGTGTAAGGGCGAACAGACTCGCGTACAGACGCAGCGAGCGAGAAAGGGCCACGAGGGGCAGAGCGGCAAGAACCCCCGCAATAGTGGTCAAAATTCCCGTTACGACGTAGAAACCGCGATCGAGAGTCACCGAGGCGAGACCACTGGCAACGGGTATTTCTGAGCTCATCCGCGAGACACGGACCGAATCTCCAAGGGTCTGCCCGAGGATACCGAGCTGCCCGGCGGCTTCCGCACCCAGTCGAAGACCCACCATGCGCGAAAATGAGATCTTATGCTGCTCGTCACCCAGAGTAAGCCGCCAGCCCCACGTCCTCGCAAGGTGCGAGAATCCGGCCAAGACAAGCACTAAGATAATTCCCCAACCGAGTTCGGAGAAGCTTTTCCAAAGCTTGCTGGGACCAGTTCGGCAGATAAGGTAAAAAAAGAAGCCTGCGCTCATAGCGGTGGCGAAGAGGCGTAGCGGGAGTTGCGCTTTTGATGGGATCTTAAGCATGCACAAAACTCTCCGCCACGGGGTTGTCGCAGAAATCCGAGTCAAAGATGTCTTCGGCGTAGGCTAATGCTTCAGGGCTGTCGACGTCCTGCCAATGCGCGTCGCCGATATCAAAGGCCCTCAGTTTCTGCTCTCGCGCAAGTTGCTGCATGCCATCCGACAACGAACAGTTTCCGTCTCTTTTTGCTGATTCGAGCCTTTGGAAAAGCGCTGGGCTACACAAAAACATCCCTGTGTCGAGTGCCTCATAATGGGCGAGGTCTTTGCCAATATCGACGATATGATCCGCTTCGCATTTGACCTTCGTTGCGTCGTCCAGGTCAAAGACACCATCCACATTGTGATCGACTGCCAGAATGACCTCGTCGTCTGCGACTGGCTGCTGCACCAGCGCCTTGGCGGTTTTTGGCTCGAAAATATGGTCGGACATGAGAAGTAAGAACGGGTTGTGAAGTTCATCTTTGGCGGCCAGGGCAGAGACGCCGTTGGCTTTGTGGTAGTCGGGGTTCTCTACCAAGGTGACAGAAATGCCCTCAAACGCCCGTTCGGCAAACCAGCGGCGTATCTGGTCGGCGCCATACCCGACGACAATCACAAATCTGGTAATTCCGGCTTCCTGACACGACGTGATGACGTGCTCAAGAAGCGGTATGCCCCGCAGGGGTACAAGTGGCTTGGGGGCTCCGCCGGACACCGACGCAATCCGGCTCCCGTTGCCCGCAGCGAGAATCAGGCACTCGTTGACAGTTGTCATTGTCTTTTTCATTGCTTCGGCATCTCCTTCGCGGACATTACGGAGTTGTCCGGAGCGTGTGTCGTCTTGGGGGTGTAATCGAAATATTCGATGTTCACGTCCGTTGTGCCGAAAATGTGAGCATCGGTAACGCTTTGCGTCGAGCGGGGAAACCAAAGTGGACCGCTTTTCTGGTAGATCTGCACGAAATGAGTGCTATTCGTCCAGAACGAGGGGTTCTTCGCAGGACTGCCCTCCGCGCGGACCAGCGCGTAGTCCTCGGCGTCTACCCAGATGCGGCCGTGAAATAAGTACTTCTCTTTGCGTTTGGGGCTGACTTCTAAAACGTAAGCCGTGCGGCCGTCGATTACTTCTGTTCCGGCCATGTTGAAGTCATAATTCTCGGGATTGAGTCTGGCTTTGGCGCGCGCGTCAGGATGGGACGATTCTGCCTCCGATTCGAGCATTTTGCGCAGGACGTGCTTGTGCGCTGCTTTCCAGCCGTCCTCCGACACGACCTCGAAATGCTTTGTGCCGTCCGGGTCGCCTTGCACCTGCACGAGCATCTCGGCGCGCTTATGGAAATGTTGATTGTCGAGGACATATCGCCGCATACCCGCGTATCCCTCAATGGAGCCCTGACGTTGGAGGTCGCGTGAACCCATCCGGGTCACGATTTCCGCGGCAGTCGGCAGCGAGGGGGATTCGTCTGCCGCAACAACAGATGCCGGAATCACGATCAAAGCAGCAAGCAACAAGTGATTTTTCATCGTTAAAACTCCAAAACAAATTTCCCGCGATATTCACGCCAGGCATTGTTGGAAAAACCCCCAAAACGAGCGCTCTCCTCGATGGTCTGCACATCGCGCGGATTGAAATGATTAAAAACGTTGAAGGCCGCAAGACCGACTCGGGCTTTGAGTCGCCGGTCGCCACCCGCTGGGATCGACACAGGCCGCGAGACTTGCAGGTCAAAGGATGAAAACTCGGGAAAACGCCGCGTGTTCCGTGGTCCTATATATTCGCGAAACTCGTTTTGTACCGAGTAGGGAAATCCAGTGTGCAGATCGAACACGGGAGCAAATATCAGCTTCCATGGAGCGTGGATTTCACCCGAAAACAGAAAACGGTTTGGAGCATCGAACGACAAACGCCCTTGTTCGTCGGGTTGAATGACCGGCTTTGCCACGTTCCCGAAAAACTGAAAGAAATCGTTCAGGTCTCCATACGCGCGCGAACGCACGTAGGAGGCATTGATGAAATGCTTGTGGAACTGGTAGCGCCCGCTTACTTGCAATTCCTTGTAGGACTGACCTCCACTGTTGGAAAGCGTGATCAGTCCGGTGCTGGCGCCGGTATCGACAGTAGAAAGGACGAAATCGCCAGCTGTAGTGCGTTGCTCGTAACCCACCTGGAGCAGCAGTCCGCTGGACACCTTTTGGCTCAGTGCCAAATTCCAAGCCGTGCTCCGCGGGTTACGAAGATTTCCTATAATCTGGTTGGTATAAGCGGTTGAGCTGGTCACCTGGCCCGCCGGGTTGAGAGCAAACACGGTCCGATCTGGGAACCACTGGAAGGCTGGAATCATCAAAGGCACGCGGTCGTAGAACTCTCCGACTCCACCGCGCAGCATTGTTCGTCCGCTGCGGGTCAGAGCGAGCTGGAAGCCGAGACGCGGAGCGACGTGCGCCGAACTCGTCACCGTGTCACCGTCGAAGCGGAGCCCAACATCCAGAAGCAGACGTGGCGAAACGGTCCAACGATCCGCTGCAAACCACGTGACTTCTTGCTGTGATACGTAAGCCTCACCGCCGCCGGTAAAGGTGATTCTCTCAATTGGAGTTCCGTTAGATCCTTGGATCTCGACAGGGGAAAACGATTGGAGACCGCTGTAATTGGAGTGCGCGTATTCCAAGCCGACGTGCCATTCGTGGGTTCCGAGAAAATGCCTCGGCGCAAATTGATACATTTCCTCCCAGTCGAAACGTGAAGCTCGGCGCTTTTGAGAATTGAAGAATCCGCCTTCGGTCGTCTCCAGCAAGAGCTGATAAGGACCGGAGCGTGCCGGGGTGATATCCACATCGAATGTCTTGTAGCTGAACTGTGAAGTCAGCAGGCTTTCGTTTCCGGTGAGGTATCGATGTTGTCCGTAGAGTTGGTAGCCGCGCTGGTGGTAGTCCGACGTGGACGGCTGCGGCGTAAATGTGTTCAATCCGAGGTATTGCAGCTTCTGCGGATAAACCGCGGCTGAAAGGGTTGCAGTCTGTTTCGGAGTTAGGTTGAAATCCAGCTGCGTGTAGGAATTGAAGCTCTTTAGTGTCGTATCCCGCTGAAATGGGGGCAGGCTGTTTACGGGAGTCCTTACAAGTCGGTATTCCAGCGATTGCGTGAAAGCAATGTGATCTCTCCACAAGGGACCGGTGCAGGTCGTGCGAGGCGTGGCGGCACCAATACCGAACACCGTGCCGTCACGAACTCGCGCGCGGGGAACGAAGTTGTTGATGGAACAATGCCACTTTTCGAAATCACCGGTCTTCGTGTCCAAGTTGGAAACCGCGCCGGTCAGTTTTCCATACTGGGGATCGTAGGGATTCGAAATCACTTGGACGGAAGCCACAACGTCAATGGGCACGGCGATTCCGGGATTGCCGGTTGCTGGGTCGGTCGCGTTGACGCTATTCACCAGCGCTCCGCTCTGCGTACTCCGGGCTCCTTTCATGTTGATGCGCCCGTCTGGGCCGCGCACCACTCCAGGAAGTGTTGGCAGGATGCTCTCAGCCCGGTCGTCGATGTTCGGCGCATGCTGGAGTGTGCTGGCGGTGACAGTTCCAGACGGAGACGGCGAGGTCGCCGGGCTGTCGGATGCGGCAGCGGTCACTGTGACTGAGTCCTGGACTGTCGTGGGTTTTAGCTCAAGTGAGAATTGCGCAACCTTTGCCACTTCTATGGTCACTTCCTGCGTTGCGACCAATCCAGGCGCTTCGGCTTCAATGATGTAGGTCCCAGGCGGCACGTCTCGAAATTCGAATTTGCCGCCCTCATCCGTTTTCGTTTCCATGGCTACCGATGCCTGCAAGATCACTTTTGCGTTCGGGATGCAGGATTGACCCTGGGAGTTCTGGACAAACACCGTCCCTTGTATCTGGCCCATCGTGTCAGGGGTTTGCCCCGCCAGTAAATTCATCGCAAACAGGAAAACGGAGAGGGAAACGATCAGCAGTTTCGCCGGAACACCGGCACATCCCGCTCTGTTCAGCCCCCGAAGTTTGGTTGCGCCCCACATCATGTTTTAAATTCGCAAGAAAGCGATTGATACAAGTTCCCTGCGCCTCACAACATGGATCGCTGTCCCAACTGACGCCGCCACAACGAACCACGTTCTTTCATATACTTGATTGCACGGTCCCACTCAGCGATGCTGTTTTTCGATAATGCATTCGCGTGACCACCGAATTTCGCGCCTCAACTTCTCGGGGCAAGTGCATTAGGTGAAAGAACATAGCGAGGGCTCGGTCGATTTGGTTGACCTGGCGAGACAGCCGGATTCCGGGCGTGCTGACCACATGCGGTCAGACTAGACAGAGAAATCCACGACGGAGCTAGTGACCGGAGGTATGGGTTTCGTTCGTCCACCCGAGACGATCGCGTACCACATCGATGAAAAACTGGGACGCACGGCAGTCGAAGCGGCGCGACACAAGTTTTCGCCGGAGTTCATCAACCGACTGCACAAGCTCGTAGTCTTCCGCCCCCTTGAACAAACAGCCCTTTTGTTTTCCGGATCAACGAAGAAGCACGGAAATTCCTGTTGGATGAAGGTACGGATCAGCGCTACGGGGCTAGACACCTGAACCGTACCATTGAGCGCATCCTCATTCACCCTCTGGCAAGGTTGCTGGCAAAACACTACACGCCGTATCCGGGTGTTGCGTTGGGGGATGCGAATCCGGTCCGCCGGACGAGCGGGGGAGTTCAGGCTTAGCGATTTGGGAGGTTCATCCGGCAGCACAACGAGGTTCGCGGGTACGATCGGTTGCCCTCATTCGGGCAATGCCCGTATCGCGGCAACCAGGTTTCGAAGCGCGTGTGGGATTCGCGCCATCATCAATGAGTTAGCAGCCCTTCAACTTGGCACGCCATATGCCCATACACATCGCGAGGCGATCGAACATGGTCGCTGAAAGTAGGAACGGAAAATGCTTCGAGCAGCGTTCAGTCACAAGAATGACGGCCTAGCACTCAAATTGGAGGCCGTCCCGTCGGAGCTCTTGAAAGTGTTGGTTTATGCGCCGACCGCGAATCCCATCGCGAGGGTACAAGATCGCAATTCCGAATAAGCTGATGCCGAGGCGTTCGTGAGAGAAATGGACTGGCAAGCGGCCAAATACATGCTCGAGCGTTACGAGAGCGAGTGGCTCGGGGCGGGCGTTTACCTCTACGATCTTTGTGTCAACACTTCGACAGGACTCCAGGCTAGCCCCGCAGTCATCAATGCCGAACTGATGCGCGCGGAAGAGGATTGCACGCTAATACCGGAAGGAGAGTTCTCGCCATGTCATCTCCCGCCACAGCGCTGAATCTGGACTTGCAATCCATATTGCTGGCAACCGACCTTTCGCCTGCTTCTGTGAAACCCCTTCATCACGCCCTGGCTATCGCCCGGCATTACGGAGCGAAGCTATACATCGCCCATGTCGTTTCGGCTGCTCCTTATTTGATGGCTGGACCGGAAGCTCTCGAACTCGGCTGTCAGGGCGCTTGCCGGGATGTACAACACCTCCAAAGCGACTTGCGGCGTGAGGGCTCGCTGGACGGATTAGATCATGAATTCATCGTCCAGCGCGGATGTGTCTGGGACGAACTGCAGACAATCATCATACAAAAACAAATCGGTCTAGTCGTGCTCGGAACACACGGCCGGCGCGGCCTTGAAAAGCTAATTCTGGGGTCCGTCGCCGAAGAAATCTTCCGAGAAGCGGATTGCCCTGTTTTGACAGTCGGCCCGCACTGTTACCGTGAAGCCGGTGTGGAGTTCCCTGCCGAAACTCGGAGCTATCTGTTTGCTACGGACTTCAGCGAAACCTCTCTCGGTGCGCTAGCACATGCTATTTCCTTTGCTAGTCGAATGAAAGCAAGATTGATTGTGGTGCATGTTGTTCCAGTGGGTCCCATCCCGCAGCTCCCGCGATGGCACAGCGCATCCGAAATCATCTTAATGCGAGAGAATGCACGAATAACTTGCGAGCGCCGGATGGAGCAGTTGGTGTCTTGCGACGACGAGATGCCAATCGAAACTGAGTTTGTCGTTCAGTTCGGAATACCAAGTGAAAAGATTTTGCAGGTTGCTTTGGACAAGAAAGTAGACCTAATCATCCTAGGCTTACGTCGCTCGTTTCTAGCCGGCACAATTTCACACATGCCCTTGGCGACGGCTTACGAGATCGTGAGCGGTGCCGGATGCCCCGTTCTGACCGTTAGGCCATGACTGGAAGCAGGACTGACCCGCGGCAATTTGTCACAGAAAATGTGCGTCATTCTGTCGCAATTAATCGGAAGCCATGAAATCTGAAAGGCTGCTAGCTCACTGGCCGATGCATTTGAGTGGCCAGCGGGAGCCCTACCTCGAACTGTTCGCTCAAGTGTGTCTGCGTGAAGAACATAACGAGAACTCGGCAGAATCTGCTCGCATAATGTGAGGACTAGGTGCCGGGCGTGTTGACGGCATTCGGTCAGACCAACGCTTTACTCACGCCGATTCCCCTAGCAAAGCGGCCGGAAATTCAGGGATCCGACCAGCCCATTGCCAGTCACCACTGCCTGCATTCGGGCACTCGAATCCCCGCACAGTGCAGGAAGCTCCTGTTTTCTCATTGTTCGCGAATGGCACCCTGCTTGCATAAATACTATTGAACAAAGATCCGCACGGCCTATGTTCCATACGGACCTTTACCAGTGGTGAGGGTGCTTTCGGAAGAATCGCGAAGGGAGCCTGCCTCACGAAGAGTGGAATTGTAAGGAGCCCTAAAAATGACGTCGAGAGTACTAGTTGAAGGACCAGCACCGCGCTCGCTCAGTGCATATGGTGAAGCGCGCTCCACGGTGCAAGGAACACCGTTGACCTCTGAGGAACTGAGGAAGACCCATGCATACTGGCGGGCGTGCAATTATTTGGCGCTCGGGATGATCTATCTCCAAGCGAATCCGTTGTTAAAAGAGCCGCTGAAGCCCGAGAACATCAAGAATCGCCTGCTCGGACATTGGGGATCCAGCCCCGGCCTTGCTTTCACGTACGTCCATTTAAACCGCCTCATCAAGAAACTCGATCTCGACGTGATCTTCATGGCTGGCCCCGGGCACGGCGCGCCAGGCGTCCTAGGCCCTGGGTATCTCGAGGGAACGTATTCCGAAATTTATCCCGAAAAGAGCGAAGATGAACTTGGACTCCACGAGTTCTTCAGACAATTCTCCTTTCCTGGCGGAATCGGCAGCCACTGCACGCCGGAAACTCCCGGCTCGATCCACGAGGGGGGTGAATTGGGCTATGTGCTCTCGCATGCCTGCGGCGCGGCATTCGACAACCCCGACCTGATCGTCGCTGCGGTGGTTGGCGACGGCGAGTCCGAAACCGGACCGCTGGCCACTTCGTGGCACATCAGCAAATTCCTGAATCCCATTCGCGATGGTGCGGTGCTGCCCATCCTGCATTTGAACGGATACAAGATTAACAATCCCACTCTTCTGGCGCGCATCAGCCACGAAGAGTTAGAGAACCTCCTGCGCGGGTACGGCTGGACGCCCTACTTCGTCGAAGGCTCGGATCCCGACAGCATGCACCAGGCCATGGCAGCCACCGTGGAACATTGCGTCCGGGAGATCCAGGCGCATCAGCAGGAATGCCGCACGAGCGGCGTGGCCAAGCGGCCGCGCTGGCCGATGATCGTGTTGCGCTCCCCGAAAGGCTGGGGCGCACCGCGAGAAGTAGGCGGTCACCGGCTCGAAGGTTTTTGGCGGGCCCACCAGGTGCCCTTGACCGACGTCAAGAAAAATCCCGAACAACTGCGAATCCTCGAGAAGTGGATGCGCGATCAAAAGCCCGAGGAGTTGTTTGACCAGAATGGCAAGCTGATTCCGGAGCTCAAGGAACTCGCGCCCATCGGGAACCGCCGCATGAGCGCCAACCCGCATGCCAATGGAGGGGTCCTCAGGAAGGCGCTGCGTTTGCCTAACTTCTGCGATTACGCGCTGAAGGTGGATCGGCCTGGAAGCATCGAAGCTGAGAATGTGCCGCCACTGGGGAACTTCCTGCGCGACGTGATGAAGTCGAACATGACTAACTTCCGCGTGTTCGGCCCGGACGAAACCACCTCGAACAAACTGCAAGCGGTCTACCAGGCCGCCAAGAAATTCTGGATCGCCGAATACTTCCCCGAGGACCAGGATGGCGGCGAACTGGCGACGGACGGACGGGTCATCGAGATGCTCAGCGAGCACACCATGGAAGGTATGCTGGAAGGCTACCTGCTCACTGGGCGTAACGGCTTCTTCTCTTCCTACGAAGCCTTTATCCACGTCATCGATTCCATGTTCAACCAGCACGCCAAGTGGCTGTCCATCTGCAACCATCTGTCCTGGCGTCAGAAGATCGCCTCGCTGAACCTGCTGATCACTTCGACGGTTTGGCGGCAGGACCACAACGGTTTCACGC
>DATFZQ010000169.1:0-30409 GCA_035314345.1 Candidatus Acidiferrum sp. | reverse complement strand
GGAGGGTGAGAACTTTCGAATTGCCTCTCACCGAAGTCGAGGCCGCGAAGCGGAGTCAGCCACACGCACGGTCGGTTTCCTTAAGTCTGAGTAGAGCAGACGAATTGGAACCACGCTCCTCTTTGATGACGCGAGTTTTATCGCGCGGTGGCCCGGATTTCCACGAGTACGAAAAAGTTGAGCTGGTGGAATCCTCACGGGGCACCGTCACCAAAAGCCCCGGCAGCGAACGACGCGAGGGAACAGGAATCGGAGGAGCCGAAGTCGAACGTTGCCGTACGCGAGGGAAATGGAGTGTTTCGCCTCTGTGGGAAGCCAAGATTCTCCTCGGCGTATTGAAACAGCAAGGACTGGCGGGCAAAGGGTTGATCGAGGCGTTCGAGAAGTGGGCACCGAGAGTTGCGGGCTCTTCAAGAGCCGACATGAGCAGGCTGTACCGCGAGCAGACTGGACGCGAGCTGTCCGACTACATCCTCGTCCAACAGGCGGACAAAGTCGTCCGCTACAACCAGCTTCCTCCCGATGCCGAGTTTGTCCGGCGCGCAGTACTCAACTCTTGCAGTTTTCCGGCGTCTGAAGCCACGTCAGATTTTTCAGCACGCTTCAAGACTCGTCTGAATTTCGGGATGGACAGTGCCGCAGCGTTGGAAACGTCAGGCGGCGTGTCGGGAATTGCGGAGGGACGAGCCTGTGTTCAGCCGAGAGAGGCAGAAAATGAGGCGAAGAAAAGAGAGCTACTAACAGCGTCAAAGCAGCATCTCTTAGACTACCATGATCCAAACGTCCTTCTGAGCACGAACGAACTTGCTACTCTCATCGGTTTTAGGCCAAAGACTATCCGCCGTTGGGTCTCCCGAAGATTTTTGAGCTACATCCGAGTTGGAAACCGTTTTCGTTTCCGGCTTGCCGCTGTGGAATTGTTCCTTGCGCAGCGCGAGGTGCGTAAGTGAGAGCCCAACGCTAGACATTGAAGCAACATCGCCGCTGATATTTCAATGGCGAAGCAGAATAACTCCCGGACGCGCATGAAGAACAACTCGCAAACATCTACCGCGTCGCCTTGTATCCAGAATCCAATGTTGCCGAAGTTCTCTCGGATGATCCTCCGCGACAATCCGCTCCCGTGTCACGGCTAGAAATTGGATGCGGTAGACTATTTGATTTCTCGAATTTCTGGAGTAGCAAACGCATTCTCAAAACCGATGGAAATTGACGAACCCTTCCGCACATTGTTCACGAGCGCCGGTCGGAAACAAACGATGCATGTTCCGACTTTGTGCCGAACGCTCGGATAAACGACCCCGGCTGACCCTCTCTCTAGAAGTTCATTGGCCAAATGTTGTGATGCGCTGTAGCTGTTTGCGTCCAAACAATTTTTAAAGTGTGTGTCGTTGCGCATGTCGTGAAACGTGCCGCGAAAATCGGCGAGGAAATCGACGTAAGTAAAAGTCTCATTTTCTTGCCAGTTGATCTCCTGCAGTTCCTTGCTTTTGTGGTATGCCACTTCCAGCTCCGAGGTCTTACGGGTGAATGCCGCGTACCACGCGCCGCGTTCCGGCCCGTTGAAGCGGCTTCCCAAGGGACTGGCATGCGTGAATGCTGCGTTGACAATATGCGAGTAAGAAAGGCCAAAGACCAATTCCCGCACCGTAATACCCGGAAGGAGACCAGCTTCTCCGAGGAGGCGGTCGTTTGTAGCTCCCTCAAGTTCGAATAGTGCGTTCAGGTCCTCGGCATCATCACTCAGCCGCGTAAGAACGCTTTCGTCGCGGTCGCTATACCGGGCGGGAATGAGACGATGAGTGTCATCACGAAGAACATCGGAAACGCGGGGTAGCAACCTATCGCCCGCCACGGCGAGAATCCACCAGTTGCCGCACGCGCAACATCGCGGGCAGCCCACCTTTGATCAGGTAGGTAAGGGGAGTCTCCCCTTCAAACATCGGATTTTCATTCGGCAATTGAATCCAACGGTCGGCGAGTTTCTTGCTGTAGAGGATGTTTAGCCCTTTGAAGATCCCGGTCAGAATGGAAATCCTCGTCAATCGGTCTTGGTCCAGCGTGCCGCGCGCCTTTCGCTTCAACTCGTAAAATGCACCATTGGACATGCCTCCGAGCAATTGCCGGGCGTCTTCATCGCGCAATTCCCAAAGCTCGCGGATTTTCAAGAATGCTTTCACTGCCGAAGGTCCCAATCGCTTCTGGGCGTCCCTGCTCGAAAGATCGGCTGGCTTTTCCCAAGCAATTCCTGCGCCGAGTTGATTGACGGTCGCCACGCTAGCCTCCTTACGCTTCTCCATATATGGAGCATTATACATCCATTATTGGATGCGAGCAATCTCTTCTTTGCGCACCGGGTCGGTAACTGCAGGCCGGATCAAAGGCTCGTAGGGTGCAGCCAGAGAAAAGCTGTCGGCCTCGTTGATTCGATCTCGGTGTCTATCGGATTTTGTGTTCGCCGAGCGCAAGTAGATTTGAGTGGTCGTGATGTCAGAGTGCCCGAGTTCTTGCCGCAAAGTTTCGATGTCGACGCCATGCTGATGCCGCCGTGTCGCGTATAACACCCGAAAAGCGTGACAGGGCTTTTTCGGCTTTTTGACTGTGTAACGTGCGTTGTTTGCTCTGTCGATGAGACCGATGATGATTCGATCTAGGTGTTTGTCCATTGTCTGCATCGCGGGGGATGGGAAAATCAGTCCATCACTCGGTGCGTAGCAGCGATACTTCTTTAGGCAGGCGAGCAGCGTGTCGCTGACAGCGACGGTCCGCTCTTCATAGTCTTTGGGCTTGAAGCCGAATTTCGGTTTGAAGCGCACGGAGACGGTCTTTTCCTCCCAATCAATGTCCGTCCACTCTGCGACCGAAGCTTCGCCGATGCGAAATCCAGTCCCGACGAGAAAGCGAATGAGAGCTTCCTCGCCTCTGTCCGCGACCTGGATCATGGCCGCTACTTCTTGCTCCGTATAGGTTGCATACTTTTTGTTCTTGTTCCGTTTGTCCACGTTGACAGGCCAGTCTTTTTTCTGCACCCAATCTTCTCTCGCCACGTACTTGCCGATACCACGGTCGTTGAGGAAGACCATCGTTTTGAGGAAGTAGTTGAACACGGTTGACTCGCCGATTGGCTTACCTGTTTCTCGCGACGCGCGAGTCCGCAAGTCGTGAAGAAAGTCGAGCATGTCATCGCGGCAGATTTGGTCGACGTGGATTTTTTTGCAACTTGCGAGGAACAGATTGACGGCGACGCGATAACCCAAGTAGGTCCTGCGCGATTTTTGTTTGCTGCGCTCGATGTATTCTCGCGCGGCTTCGGCGACCCTCTTGCGCGGCGCGGCGGCGGGAATACTGGACGCCGGTCCAGCGTGCAACGCAGCAATGCATTCGAGGGGTTGGCCGTCCTCCATTCGGATTAGGGCATTGTGAGCAACAGAGACATCTTTCCCGATCTTGATCGGAGTGCGCTTGCCGCTGCTGCTCGGGCGCAGATAGTAGGTCGCTCCTTCGATCGGAATCGGACGATGGTTCTTCGAAAACTGCACATTGACAAACGGAAATCTCCCGTCGCCTTTGCTGATGCGTGCGATGAGTGTGTAGTGGGCCATATCCGTTTCTCCTCGGCAAGGCTGAAAGATTCATGTTTGAATGCAAGAGGAAAAATCGAAAGCTGGCAACAGTGCTGGCAACAGTTAGCGGTTTTCGAAGGTAAGTTCTTTGGATTCTTCAAATGGTGGAGCCGATGGGATTCGAACCCACGACCTCCTCGATGCCATCGAGGCGCGCTCCCAACTGCGCCACGGCCCCACCGGGGAATACTCCAAAAGTTTATCACACCCGCCGGGAACCTAACCGCCTCTTGTGCATCACACTATTCGGAAGTCGGATTCCGCATCCTTCTGGACGTGAAGCAACCCCGGCGTTATTCTGAAGCTCCTAAGTCTAAGGCTACTGCACAGATGGAAAGGAATTGGGAAGAAATGCAGCAAATCAGCCGGAAACCATACAAGACATCCTTGACGCTGGCCACGTTTACGCTCGCGATTGTTTCAGCCGCGCCGTTCCTGTCGCTGCCGCTTGCCGCCCAGCAGACCGGTCCATTGCCGCCGCCCCCGAGCTACTCCGCGCCTACTCCGACGCCCTTGCCGCAACCGCGCTCGAACCCGGCAACCGCGCCTCATCAGACGACCACAGAGTCTCCTCTTACGACCGATCCCCCCAAGATTCCCACCGATCAGATTATTCAAAAGTTCGCCGAACGCGAGCTCGAGTTCAAAAAAGAGCGCGACAATTACACCTACACGCAAACCTTTGTGATTCAAACCATCGACGAATACTCTGGACGCCCCGACGGCGAGTATCGCATGACCAGCGACATCGTTTTCACTCCTGCCGGCAAGCGCACGGAGCATGTCACCGACGCTCCCGCCCCGTCGCTCCAGCGTATCCAGATGTCCCAACAGGATTTCGACGACCTCGAGCACGTGCAGCCGTTCGTCCTCACCACCGACGAAGTGCAAAAGTATGACGTTAAATACGCCGGCCAGCAGCAACTCGATGAAATCAACGCTTACGTCTTCGACGTTGCGCCAAAGAAAATGGAAAAAAATCAGCGCTACTTCCAGGGCCGCATCTGGGTCGATGAAAAGGACTTCGGTATCGTTAAGACCGATGGCAAAGCCGTTCCCGACATCAAAAAGCATGGCCAGGAAAACGTCTTCCCGCGTTTTGAGACTTTCCGCGAAAACATCGAAGGCAATTTCTGGTTTCCCACTTACACGCACTCCGAAGACACTCTGCAATTCAGCAGCGGCGGCGTCCGCATTCGCATGACCGTCCGTTACGAAAATTACAAGCGTTTCGGATCCACGATCAAAATAGGCCCGGCCACCGAGGTCCCCAAGGAAAAGCCGTAGCGCTTTTCTGAAAATGGGTTCCTGAAGATGGGGTGGCGAAAGCCCCGCAGGTGTTGTCTACTTACCGGGAGGAACTGTTCGTTTGCCCCCAATCCGCACCATCGCGAAACGCATCTTGATCGCACTTCTCCTGGTCGTTGCGCTCGTTTACGCTTGCGACTTCGCGTCCGTTCGCCTGCGCATGATGCACGCGCAACCCAGCGACCCATTCGAAACAATCACGTCGCTACGCATCCTCGCCATCGGCGAAAAGGGCGGCAAGACCGAATATGACGTCGATCCAGTTCAGCCCCAGCAAACCGGCGTGTGTGTCCACGCCTTGTTTCCGCACAATGGCGATCTTCCGTGCTGGTATCTCAAGAAAAAATTTGCGCAACCCATTCCAATGGCGATTTTCCCTCTTGCCAAGCCAAGCCCGGAAGATAATTAGGGAGCGTTCGCATACTGCGAACACGTGCGTTTGCCGTTGCAGTCTAGCTTCGTCTAGTCATGTCGCAGTGCCACCATCGGGTCCACGCGCATCGCACGGCACGCCGGAATGTAAGACGCTGTCAGCGCCACGAGTGTTAACAACAGCGCAACGGCCATAAATGTCATCGGATCGGCCGCGCCTACGCCAAAGAGCAAACTGGATAGCAAACGTGTGAGTCCCAAGGCCGCCACAACACCACTAATGACCCCGATCCCGGCCAGTCCTGTTCCTTGGCCGAGCACCAGGCGCGAAACATCGCTCCGTTGGGCGCCCATCACCATGCGGACGCCGATCTCGTGCCGCCGTTCACTTACCGCGTACGAAGTCACGCCATAAATCCCAATCGCCGCCAGCACGAGCGCCAGAAAGGCAAAGACTCCCAGAAGAAGAAAAGCGAGACGCTGGGCCGAGACGATCCCCGAGATGATTTCGTCCATCGACCTCACTGCAAAAATTGGCTGGTCCTTATCAACGCTCCAAATCGCGTTCTTAATCGCGGGTAAAATGGCACTCGCTGGAAGTGTTGTGCGTACTACCAGGCTCATGGTCTGGTCAGGGCTCTGAAGCGAAGGAAAATAGATCGTAGGCCGCGGCAGCTGATTGAAGCTCGTGTCGCGTACGCCTCCCACGACGCCGACGATCTCACGCGGGGGCTTCGTGGCATCCGGGATTTGCAAATGCTTGCCTAGGGGATCTTGGTTGGGGAAAAAACTGCGTGCCAACGTCTCGTCAATCACGACTACACGCGACCGGTCTAAGTTATCCTGTTCCGAAAATGCCCGGCCGCCGATCAGGGGAATGCCCATCGTCGCGAAGTAATTGGGAGTGATATCCCTGTAATCCGCCGCAAGATGTTCTCCCGCCGCCAACGGTGGCTCTTCCTTGATGTTGAAGTACCCCATGTCCATGTCGTCCTGGCTGAGCGGAACAATTTCCGTAAATGCGGCCGACTCAATTCCGGGGACTGCTTCGACGCTCGCGAGGAAGCGCGCGAATGTGGCGGCCTGCTGGCGCGGCTCGCGATATGCAGAGTTCTTCGCGTCCGTGGGCAGTTTAATCCGCAACGTCAACAGATGATCGGCATGAAAACCCGGGTTGGCTCCCAACAGATGCCAGAAGCTTTTGATCATAAGGCCGGCCCCAATCACCAGTACAAACGCCAGGGCAGATTCAACGACCACAAGAGTGGCTCGCGTGCGATGTCTGCCGGGGCCGGCGCTGCAGCCCCTTCCGCCCTCCTTTAAGGTTTCATATACGTCGCGTCCCAAACTTTGAAGAGCTGGAATAAGGCCGCAGAGTATTCCTGTCAACAGCGAGATGACGATCGTGAACGCGAACGCCGCGCCACTCATGTGAATACCGGGCAAGGTCACCGCGTCGGCTGCATTCGGAACGGGGATGCGCGATGGCACAAAGATATTCAGGAGCTCAGTGGCCCACAACGCCAGAAGCGCACCTACTACGCCTCCGACGAGTGACAGCAACGTGCTCTCAACCAGTGATTGGTAGATCAGCCTTAAGCGCCCTGCACCCAGGGCCGTCCGAATCGCCATTTCCCGCTGGCGCACAACGGATCTCGCCAACATGAGGTTAGTGACGTTCGCACAAGCAATGAGCAGCACAAAACCCACGGCGCCAAGCAAAACGAACAGTGCAGGCCGAAGATACTCGACACGCACGGCTTCCAGCGGCACCAAAACTGTCCCAAAACCTTTTCGTGAGGGACGCACGGTTGCCAGGCGTTCCGCGATGACGTTCATCTCACCACTTGCCTGCGCGAGTGTGACTCCAGACTTGAGCCTTCCGAAAACCCCAAGGTCGCTATCCGCGCGCTTTACCCAGTCGTTGTCGAAGGGCACGACCAAGTCGGCAGGAAAAAGTGCGGCGAAGTTCGCAGGCAAGACTCCGATAATCGTGTACTCCTCGCCGTTCAACGTCATTCCGCGCCCGGCCACCGCTGGATCGGAACCAAACCGCCGTTGCCAGTAGCCATACCCCAGAATTGCAAAGTTGTGACGGCCGCCTGCTTCTTCCAAACGAAACGTCCGTCCTACCATGGGCTTGATCCCAAAAAAATCGCCGAAATTGGTGGTCACTCGCAACCCTGCCACTTGCTCCGGTTCGCCGAGTCCAGTCACTGTTCCGGTGCCGTGCTCGAAGAGGAACATGTCCTCAAAAGACTCGCTCTGTTCCTTCCAGTCCAGGTAGTCCTGTCCCGTTGGCCCGATCCGGCTCCACCCGTGTTCGAGGTTGTTCACCCAGACCACCACCAGGCAGTTGCCTTGTCGAATGGGCAATGGCTGTAGGAGGGTTGCGTGTACCACATTGAAAATCGCGGTGTTCGCGCCGATTCCCAGCGCCAGCGTCAGAATGCACACGATCGCAAAGCCCGGACTCTTTCGCAGCGTTCGCCACGCGTACTGCGCGTCTCGGAGAGTCGTTTCCAGAATCGGGATGCTGCGGAGCTGACGATTCGTTTCCCGTAATTGAGTGATGCCTCCCAACTTCAACCTTGCTACGCGCCGCGCCTCCTCCGGCGTCATCCCCCGGCGGACGTTTTCTTCCGTGAGCATCTCCAGATGAGCCCCGAGTTCTTCCGAAAAGTCTTCGTCGACATCGCGCATCGAAAGCCATCCGCGAATTCGCGAGCCCAGCACTTTCATCCAATCGAACATGTGTTCACCCACGCTCCGCAATCCGTAATACTCGTCCAATCACTCCGCTGATGCGCTCCCAGTTCTCCGCTTCCGACGCCAGCCGTCGGCGGCCTGCTCGCGTAATCGAGTAGAACTTGGCCTTCCGGTTGTTTTCCGACGCCCCCCACGCTCCGGAAATCCAGCCCCGCTGCAACAGCCGCACCAGAGAGGCATAAATTGTTCCCTGATTGATCTGCAGCGCCTCTTCGCTGATCTGCTCGATCCGTCGCGCAATCCCGTAGCCATGCAGCGGCCCCATTGCTGCCAATGTTTTCAGCACCATCAAATCCAGCGTCCCCCGCAAAATTTCTGATTTCCCTTCGGCCATTCTTCCTCCTGTGGTGCACCCACAGGAGTATACGGGCTCTCCTGTGGCATGTCAACAGGAAAAGTCCGCAAGCTGCGCCTGGCCGCGCCTTCCCTCGATCCGCCCGTTACGCTTTTCTCACCACCGGGAACCGCGCACAAAGCGACCTTCCGTCTTGGCAGCATCCGCGGATTGCAATAACATAGTTCTCAGTTCACGAGCCGGTTTTTTCGCACCAAGTGGAGAGCGATGCGCTCAAGTTACAGAGGTCTGCTTGCCGTGTGTGTGTTCACAGTTGCCGCCATGTTATTGATGGCCCGCGCGGCCATCGCCCATGCCATCCTTTTGGAATCGAGTCCATCCATCAACACCACCGTCGCCGGCCCCACCATCCCCGTCAAGCTGCGTTTCAATGTGCGCATCGATGCGACTCGTTCCCGCCTGACGCTCGTCAAGCCGGACGCCACCACGCAATCCCTGGCGATAAGCAAAGACGCCCCCGCGGACACCCTGGCATCGCAAGCCCAAGGCTTGGCGCCAGGCGAATACCGCATTCGCTGGCAGGTCTTGGCTTCCGATGGCCACATCACCCGCGGCGAAATTCCATTTAAAGTTACGCAGCCCTGAGACTCATTCTTGGCCCGTCTTCTCCAAATCTTCGGTTTTCTCTCCGTCCTGTTCCGCGGTGGTACTCTGAGCTTTGGATCGCTTACGATCGGCGGCATCGTCTTTCTGAACTTCGTAGCGCGCGCCGCGAACTCGCAATCTGATGCCGTCAACCAAGCCTGCCTTCGCTGGATTCGTTGCGCAGCTGTAGCGTTGGCCGTCATGCAAATGGCGTACATTCTTGCGAGCACTTTGATCCTGATGCAGTCCGCGGACATGACCATCAGCGACGTCAGCGGCGCGAATTTCGTCCTCGCCGGCATTCTCGCCATTGCCTCTGCGTCGACCATCGTCCTTCTCGCCAGCGCCCAGTCTCCAAGAAATCACGCCGTCATGCTCTTACCCGCCGCTCTCATCCTCGTCTCCTCGGTGATGACCAGCCACGCCATGGCCCGCCTCGACTACCGCTTTCCACTCGCCGTCGTCACCGCACTTCATCAAGGCGCCACCGCCACCTGGCTCGGCGGCCTCTTTTATCTTCTTATCGCCATCCCGCGCTCCCCGGATAACCAGTTCGCGCGCCAACTCATCGCTCGTTTTTCAAAACTCGCATTGATAAGCGCGGCCGTCCTTGCCGCGGCAGGATTCACCCTTGGAATTGCCTACGTAGGTTCGCTCGACGCCATTTACGGCACTTCCTACGGCATCATGGTTGCTACAAAGGTCGTCCTCTTCGGCACCCTTTTGCTTCTCGGCGCCCTGAATTTTCAGATCGCCCGCTCGCCCTCCGGTGGCACCGTGATCGCCAGCCTAAAACGCTTCGGCGAAGCCGAACTCGGCATCGGCATCACCGTGATTCTCACCGCCGCCTCGCTAACTTCTCTTCCGCCGGCAATGGATCTAAAAACCGACCGCGTCACCACCCAGGAAATCGTCGCTCGACTGGCACCGCAAGTCCCACGCCTCGCCAGCCCGGCCATCCAGGACCTCCCCGAAGACATTTACGCCGCCGAAGTGAAAGCCTTCGACGCAGGCACGCTCTCGTCCGCATCGTTTGTTCCCGGTCAAGCCGGAACGCGCCCCAACACTCCTGCGGAAAAATCCTGGTCGGAGTACAACCATCATTGGGCGGGCTTGATCGTTCTGGCTATCGGCCTCCTCGCTTTTCTCGCCCAAACCAAGCACTTCCCGTGGGCCCGAAATTGGCCGCTCCTCTTTCTTGGTCTCTCCCTGTTTCTTTTCTTAAGAAGCGATCCCGAGACGTGGCCTCTCGGCCCCAACGGCTTTTGGGTCACACTCCAGGATCCGGAAGTCCTGCTTCACCGCATCTTCGCGCTGCTCGTCATTGCCCTGGCGATCTTCGAATGGCGTGTGCAAACCGGCCGCGTCGCCACCGCACGCGCTCGCCTGATTTTCCCCGCACTCGTTGCCGTCGCCAGCGCCCTGCTGCTCACCCACTCGCACAGCCTCGGCAACATAAAAGAAGAAGTTCTCGCCGAACTGAGCCACGCGCCTCTGGCGGTCTTGGGAGTCGTGGCCGGCTGGTCGCGCTGGCTCGAACTTCGTCTCCCCTCGGAAAATAAAGTGCGAGACAGAATGGCGTGGCTTTGGCCCACTTGCCTCGTTCTCATCGGACTTCTTCTTTTGAATTACCGCGAAGTGTAGTTGCCCAGCGGGATGTCGTATCGCATGTAGGTCTCCGCTCAATCGTTCAGTGCGCCTCTTCCGTTCGAAACTCGCCTTCCCACCTCGCCACCACCACGCACGCCAGGCAGTTGCCGAGCACATTCACCGCGGTCCGCCCCATGTCCATCAACTGGTCTATCCCGAACAGCAAAAACAACGGCTCCGTCGGCAAGTGAAATGAGGTCGCCGCAGCCAGAACAATCACGAGCGAAGCCCTCGCCACGCCAGCCGTCCCTTTGCTGCTGATCAGCAAAGTCAGCATCATGACGGTCTGTTGTCCAATCGTGAGATGGATCCCCGCCGCCTGCGCCACAAAGATGAGCGCCAGCGCCTGATAGAGACTCGATCCTCCCAAATTGAAGCTGTAGCCGGTAGGCAGCACGAACGCCACTGTCTCGCGCGGCACTCCGAAGGTTTCCATCTCCTCCATCGCGCGCGGCAAAGCCGCTTCGGAACTTGCCGTCGCAAACGCAATCGTCACCGGCTCGGTAACCGCTCGCAAAAATTCCTTCAATGGCGTCTTCACCAGCAAAGCAATCGGCAACAAAACGCCAACAATGAAAACAATCAGCGCCACGTACATAGTCGCCAGCAGCTTCAAAAGCAGCAAAAGCACTCCCAGTCCCAAATGTCCCACGGTGTAAGCAATCGCCCCAAATACTCCGATCGGCGCCGCGTACATCACCAGATTTGTAAACTTGAACATCGTCTCCGAAAGGCTCTCCGCAAAGGCCAGCATCGGTCGGCGCTTCGGCTCCGGCACCAAAGCCAACGCCATCGCAAACAAAATGCTAAAGACCACCACCTGCAACACCTGCCCCTCAGCCACCGATTTCGCAATGTTCTCCGGAAAAATATCGGTAATAAGTTGCGCCGCCGTGTGCGGCACAGCATTCAGCGTCGTCGTCTCCGCCACCGGCGGTAGATGCACGCCTTCGCCCGCCCGGCTGATATTGATGGCCGCAAATCCAATCACCAGCGTAATCACAGAAACAATCTCAAAATAAACGAGCGACTTGATCCCCAGCCGCCCCACTTTCTTCAAATCCGCGTGCCCCGCAATCCCCACCACCAGCGTGCCAAACAAAAGCGGCGCAATAATCACCTTGATCAACCGCAGAAAAATCGTCCCCAGAAATTGCACTTTCTCCGCCGCCGACGGCCAGTCGTGCCCCAACTCCGCCCCCGCCGCCAGCCCCACCAAAATCCAGGCCGTCAGCGACCGCTTTAGCCCCGCATACCACGCAAGCAACGCAATAACCATCCACCGCAAAATCACCGGCACCACCGCGGGCAGCGCCACCATGCCCCAGCTCTCCAACAGCGACGCGGCAATCGCCACCGTCGCCGCAAGAATCAACGCCGCCAAAAGTTTGTTTTTCATCGTCCCCAAGCCCAATTTCTCATTGGCCGCGAACGGTATGCTGGATAAGCCACTCTGTCAATCCCCATCCACCGATAGGCAGCGGCTCAATTTCCGTTTCCCGTTCCAATCCGGATATGTCGAGATGGCGCTCAAAAGCGATGCCGCTTCACGCCTTTGCCACTTGAGCCTGCAAGGAAAAACGGGTGTAGACTTAGGGCAATTGTCCCCCCGGGGGCAAGAACGGTAACCCTTCACCTGCCGGCTGGCGCGCGCGAGGTCTATCCCAACAAGCCCGCTTCCGCGCCACCACCTTACCCGACCGACGACCCGACAAGGGCTGCATTTCCTTTCGCGCACGGACTCGCTCTTGCAGAAGCCGGTCACGAGGTACAAATTTTCCTTCTCGCCGAGGCGACTTCTCTAATGCGAAAGTCCATGGTGAACGCGATCCTGCCAGTTGGCTGGCCGCCTCTGAGCGAAACACTCGAAAAGGTTGTCGCAAAACATACCCCGATCTTTTCTTGAGGAGCCTGTTCCCGGGCCCGTGGGGTCACGGAAACAGACTTGAATCAATGGGGAGCAAAATTCGGCAATCCGGCGATCTTCGTCTCGCTCGTCGAGTGGGCCGACCGGATTATTGTGGAGTGAAACTCAGCCGTTGCGGCTCGTAAGCATGGGCTCTTAGCGGTCCACGACACAAATTCAGACTCCTAATATGTCGCCATGCCGGAAACTGCCCCACTGCTCGCCGGCACGCGTCTTCCTACTAAGTCCTGTATAACGTCGCGAGAAATGATCTGAAGTGCGCCTGCCCTCGGCCGCTTTTCTCAGTGACTCGTACGACTCCACACGACTCTATATGTGGCGAGGTTCAAAGGGTCGATGCCTCCCCCGCCAAATCTCATCCGCTCACCAGTAATGCGCACAGCATTAGGCAACCCACCCGCGCGGCTTTGATTCTGACTGCCAATAAGGAGCTTCCCATTTCCCGTATCCGTAGCATCGAAGCGCCAGCTCCTGTTCAATATCATTCATCCTCGCATCTCCGATCTTTAAAATCGGTCAACGAAGTCAATCCGGGGTGACGCACACGCCGGTTTTGCGTGCGCGGGTTTAGATCCCACTTCAACCACGGTCCAAGCGCGCGGACACCTTTCTTCCGTCATCGCGCGAGCGCCTCCTCACAGAGGGCAGGCCTCATCCAGTCGTCACCAGCCGTGGCCGAGTAACCTTCGTTGAAGATTAGGTAGATGACCTCGAGCACCGACGACAGACGAGCCGCGAGCTCGGGGCCGCGGGGGACTTCGAAGGGCACTCCCGCTTCCGCCAGCGTTCGCTTGGCCCGCACGATTCTTTGCGCGATGGTCGGCTCCGGAACGAGAAATGCACGCGCGATCTCCTCCGTCGTTAGGCCTCCAAGCAAGCGTAGCGTGAGCGCAACGCGCCCCTCGGTCGAGAGCACCGGGTGACAGGAGATGAACACGAGGCGCAGGAGATCATCGCCAACATGATCATCAAGTGCGGCATCGAAATCCGGCACAGCCAGCTCCTGTTGAGCCTGGAGATCGCGACCGAGCTCTTCGTGCTTGCGCTCGAGCCGCTTGTTTCGGCGGAAGTGGTCGATAGCACGATGCTTCGCGGTGGCCATGAGCCAGGCGCCTGGATTATCAGGAATGCCCGACTCCGGCCATTGCTGGAGCGCGGCGACGAGAGCCTCCTGGGCGAGTTCTTCGGCGAGATCCACATCGCGCACGATTCGCGCGAGCCCGGCAATGATTCTGGCGGATTCGATTTTCCAAACCGCTTCGATAGCGCGATGGGTATCCGTAGCCGTCACGGCTACCCAGCACACCATCTTCAATCCGCCCGTGCAAGGCCCCCATCCAAGGCCAGGGCGCGCACGGCGGCTAGGATTTTCCCGCCGTTTGGACGCACGTTTCCTGGCCGACCTCGTACAATTGGCGGAGTTCGCATTCACCGTCACCTGCTACGGGAAGGAATCGCTTGGCCAATTCGATGGCTTCTTCCTTAGAGTTAGTCTTCAGGATGGCAAACCCGCCGACCAGCTCCTTAGCTTCCGTAAAAGGTCCATCGGTAACCGTCAGCTTTCCCCCGGAGAGCCGTACGCGCGCGCCGAGGGTGCTTGGTAAGCAGCCTTCAGTGCTGACCAGCCAACCGGCCTTCATGCCCTCCTCGATCAACTTGCCCATCTTGTTCATTTCCTCTTGTGAAGGAGGAACACCTCTTTCTGCAGTCTTATAGATGCTTAGGAATTTCATGATTACCCTCTCCTTGTATCAGTCTTATTGCCATTGTTGAGTTCGGCGCTCAATTGCCGGTGCTCAGGAACGGCTGTGAATTCCCGCCCTACTACAACGTCGAACGTGGGTCCGCAAAATCGACAGGTCCAAGAAGTTTTCTTCAGGTGCCGTCTCTTCGACTCTTTCCCGGGCCCGTCGCCCCTCTCTCGAAAAGTGTTCCACAGCTCGCATGACCAGCTTACCGGGCGAAATCCGCAGCTTCTTGCACGGGCCGAATTTCAACCTCGGTTTCATAGTCGAACGGGGCCCGCTTTAACCATTCAACGGCTTCCTCGATAGACTTCACCGGCCACAACCAGTACCCACCCACCAGCTCCTTCGTTTCGCTGAAAGGCCCGTCGATCACCGTACGCTTTTCTCCCGAGAAACGTACGCGCTTGCCCTTCGAGCTGGGACGCAGCCCGTCGGCTCCCAGAAACACGCCCGCTTTCATCAATTCCTGGTTGAATTTGCCCATCTCGGCGAGGAGTTTCTCTCTGGGCATGACGCCCGCCTCGGATTCTTTGTTGGCTTTCACGATCACCATAACTCGCATCGTATTCTCCTGTTGCTCTAGTTTCGGACCGGGCGCCGGGCCAGTCTCGAACCGACTAAACTCCAGCTCTACTTACACGTCGAAGCACGAACAGTGGGATCGACACGTACGCCATCTTTTTTGAGAGTATTTGCGAAAGATCGCGAACCATGCGCCGCGCAACAATCTCTTTTCTTTATGGGAGTCGCCGATTGACGCGCTGACTAAAAACCGGCCCCTTCCCCTAACACCCCGATATTGCAACCTCGGGCTGGCCCCTCGGCCAAATTCTCAATGAACTAGTGATAGGATTCGCCAGGAGTTTCGTACTCCCTAGTACAGATGAACGTCAATTCGAGAGTTTTGATTCCGGAAAGGAACCTCCGTGAATATCAGTGATGCCCAGCGGGATGTACGAAGCGTTTTCTTAGGCGGCTTTCCGGGTCAGTTGGTGTCGAGTCTGGTCTGGCTTGTGTCAGCCGTCTTGGCCACTGGGCAGTCGCCTAAGTTAGCGATCATCGCGTTGGTCGTGGGCGGCTTCTTCATCTTTCCTCTGACGCAATTGCTCTTGCGGCTGATGGGCCGTCCTGCATCCTTGCCCACGGGGCATCCGATGAATGCTCTCGGCATGCAAATTGCCTTTACGCTTCCGCTGAATCTCCCGCTCGTAGCTGCTGCCACCCTTTACCGTCTGAACTGGTTCTACCCCGCCTTCATGATAGCGCTCGGCACGCACTATTTGCCGTTCATCTTCTCGTACGGAATGCCGCAATTTGGCGTTCTCGCGGCATTGCTGATTGGAGCAGGTCTAACCATCGGCCTATACATCCCCTCTGCCTTCAGCCTGGGTGCTTGGCTGACGGCGGCGGTTCTGCTGCTTTTTGCTTTTGTCGGGCGAAGTGTCGCACTGCGGGAGAGTAAACAGATCCAGCCGATTGGTCGGTAGGGCTGCGATTTAGCCCGGCGATACGCAGAAATGAAAAGGCGGCCCGACGAAGGGCCGCCTCGAATTGCTCCTGTGTTTGCGAGCTTGGACGTTATCGACGCTTCCTATTGCTTGTCGAACACCTGAACGTCGTGCGTTTTTGCGCCCGTTGCTGTTGTGCCGGTCGAGTCGACGGTCGTGACCTTTCCATCTGCTGAAACTGTCACTTTGGAAGTGCCAATGACTTTGCCGGCCTTTTTCAGGGTCGCTACAAAATGGTTGGAGTCAGTGCGCGTGGCCGCGATGGTGTCTGCGCCGCTTGGAATGGAACCCGAGATGGGATTATCTTTGCCGTCAAATTGGACAGAGAAGCCATACACAATGGGCTTTCCGTCGGCAGCAACTCCCTCAAACGTATATTTCACGCCATTGCCTTGTGCTTCGACCGCGCGCGTCAGGCTCTTGGGTGCCGGTCCTGGATCGTATTTCGAATTTGTGACGTTAAGTTTCCAAGTTCCCACGAGCGGATTGCTTTCCGCCCGCAGAGTGGAGAAACCAACGACAGCTAAGAGTGCAATCACGACAAACCTTAAGACACGCTTCATGTAAGACCCTCCTTGGGTCCGATCTTTTACAGTTGGGCTGGAAGACTTTCTTCTTGCTTGAAATGTACCTGGATTGCGAGCCCTGGAAAATGACTTGCACATCACACTAGGATGCACCGTGGCTCAAGTCAATGGTTTTCAAGCTACACCAAGCTACACCCGGACCCAACGCCGGATCCCGCACACATCCGCTTTGCGTGTTCGCCGAAGTAGTTATGGTGAGGAGTGAAGGAATGACCGACAAGGCGAATTCCTCCTAGCAACCCATTTTGGCTATCCCGCCGGACGACCTGTTACGCGAACTGGCTACAGCACAGCCGGATACAAACCAGAAAATCCCCCATATTGGAGTCGTGGGGGATACTTACACGATCCACAAGAGGTTGCGAAAACGTCTACGCGGAACGATGCTTCACCACTGGAAAGTGTGAGGAGGCCAATGACGCGAGAATCTGGCTGGATAAAGGGGACGCAAAAGACAAACGTGTTTTCAGGAAAATATGATGTGCATTTCGGGGTACAGCATCTCGAAGGACAATTCCTCGTTAAATATCGAAAGCAAATTTGGATTTGTGAATAAGCTTGGCGAGGTCCTGATCGACACACGAACCGGAAACTGACTCTACTTCCAGTCTCCTAAGCGCTCGCCTATTCCGCCGCAAATCGTCTAAAGTGTTTCTGAAATTCTATGGCCACGGGAACCACATGAATCGCACTCGCGCATTTATCTTCACTGTCTACTTTTCTTGCTCAGTGATTTTTCTCTCGACTGCACAAGCGGGCACCCCCAAGACCGTCATCTACAAGGTCGGCGTGATGAGCCGCCAGTTCACTCCGCCCGAGCCTTACGAGTGGCGCGACGCAAAAACACACGCCCTCATCACCGACATTTGGTATCCCGCTGATCCCGCCGCCGTCGAGCAGATGCAATGGATTGGCAACCCCGACAACCCATTCGCTAAGGCCGGAAGAGCTGCGCGCGATGCCAAGCCCATCGCAACGCCCGAAAAATTCCCGCTGATTCTGCTTTCTCACGGCATCGGCGGTTCTTCTTCGATGATGGCCTGGCTCGGCTCCGCTTTAGCCTCGCATGGCTATATTGCCGCCGCCGTAAATCACCCAGGCAATAACGCTCTCGAGGACTACACCATTCCCGGCGCTGTCTTCTGGGGCCAGCGGGCCCACGATCTGAGCGCTCTTCTCGATCTCCTGCTCGCCGACCCAACCTTCGGGCCCCGCATTGATCCCAAGCGTGTCGGCGCAGCAGGCTTTTCTCTCGGCGGCCTCACCGTCATCGAACTGGCCGGCGGCATCGCCGGGTTCTCTCGTTATCAGGACTTTTGCAAGTCGCCCAAAGCAGATGGCATGTGTACCGACACGATCGAGTACCCAGGCCTTCTCGCCAGAGTCACGGCGCTCGCCAAAACCGATCCGGCCGTCCAGGCCGCGTTTGTCGAAAACTCCAAATCGCATCGCGATCCGCGCATCCGCGCCATTTTCGCCATGGCGCCCGCACTCGGCCCAGCGTTCTCGTCCGACTCGCTTGCAAAAATCGCCATCCCCACGCAAATCGTCGCCGGCTCAGTTGATACCGTCGTCCCTATCGAAACCAGCGCCAAATTTTTCGCCGCCAAAATCCCTGGCGCGCAACTTTCCATTCTTCAAGCCGTAGGACATTACACGTTCCTCGGCACCTGCGCGGAGCTCGGAGACCGCACCCAGCCGCGGATTTGCATTGACCAAGCGGGTATCCTGCGGGACGAAATTCACGCGCAAACAGCCACCACGGCCTCAAAATTTTTCGACACTAACTTGAAGTGAAGCGAATCTGGCGCAAACTCGAAGTTAGCTTGAAGTATTCCACGTCGGGTGCCTTGCAAAATGGTAAGGCTCGCATCAGCTAGGCAGCAACGATCTCTTCTTCGGAACGCCCTTCTCACGGTACAGATCGCGGTCGGCCGCGCCCAAAATCTCGTTTACTGTCTCCCCGTCGCTGGGATAAACCGCCATGCCGATGCTCACGGAGATTTTCGGCTCTTCGCCATCTTCCGCCAGCCGTTTGGAGATCCTTTGCGCCACGAGCCTAGCCGCCTCCGCATCCGTCTCCGGCAAAATCAGCACAAACTCGTCGCCGCCGTACCGCGCCGCCGTATCCATTTCCCGCGAATACAGCCGCAACATATCCGCCAGCCGGCACAGGGCCCGACTGCCCACAATATGTCCAAGCGCGTCGTTAATGCTCTTGAGCCCATCCAGATCCAGAAGCAAAACCACAAATGGCCGCTCGTTTCTTCCAAACCTCTTGATCTCCGTCTCCAACGCCTCCACCATCTGGCGGTGGTTTGCCAGCCCAGTCAACGGATCGCTCACCGCCAGATGCCGCACGCGCTCCTCAGCTCGCTTGTGTTCCGTAACTTCTGCTGCCAAGGCCAGCGTTGTGACGGCCATGATTCCCATGAACGCCTGCATCAAAAGCAGCGAAGCATTCTGCGATTCACGGGCGAACGGTCCGTACCCGTGCAAAGTGCCCCACACGGCGATCATCGATAGCGTGCAGAGCGCAGTCGCAGCCTTCCGGCGCCCGAATCGAAAGGCTGCCCAGATCAGAAAGGGGATACACAGATACTCGAGAGGATAATTCTTAAGTTCGGAATGAAACGGTTTGCCAAACACGACCCAGCCTGTGGCAAAGAGCCCCAAAAACAAGAAAGCCAGCTCCGTGATTTGCTCGCGAGTCCATCTAAGCCGCGGATTCTCCCACCACAGCAGCAACAACGGCGTCACCGTCACCGCACCAACCGCGTCTCCCAGCCACCAAGTACACCATATCGAGCCAAATGTCGCCCAATCCGCGAACCCGCCAAGGGCAAGCGTCGCAACCCCAATCGTTGCGCTTACGCTAGTCGCAACCATTCCCGCGAGCAATGCAAACTTGAAAATATCCTGCGCCCGAGCAAACGCTTCCTTCCCGCGCGCAAATCGGGTGACGAGGTAGCAGCCCGCCAACCCCTCCAACGTGTTTCCCGCCGCAATTACGATCGACGTTGCTACCGAACCCGCCGTCGTCAGATTAACGAGAAACGCTCCAATCAGAATCCCCGGCCAAACCCTATACCCAAACATCAGCAACGCCGCGATTGCAATCCCCGTACACGGCCATACCGCCGTCGCGCTCGCATGCACATACGCCAGTTGCAGCCCCAGCTTTCCCGCAACGAAATACACCACGGCCAGACCCGCCACCGTCGCCACATTTTTCATCGCATCCGACCGCGTCATTCCGCATTCTCCGCCTCGCCCGCGTACAACCGGGGAGGGAATCAAGCACCACGAATACACTGCCAGCGTCTCGTTTTGGGCCGATCCCTCGGCCAAAAAAGTCACACTCTACTACCGCAATTCCCTATTTTACTAAAGGTTTCATGCTTACGGGGACCTAACTAACCCACCTTTTTCCACTTAATCAATCCCTAAATTCAGACCGGCTCGCTGCCCTGGCCGTCCTCTCCACAAACTTCCCAACACAAGGGCCTACCGCGGATTCTCATCTTCCTCTGGTTTTCGCGATAGCTGCTCTCGCCCAGCCAGCCAAGCCCCCAGATACCCTCGTCCCATTCCATGCAATGTCTGAAACAGTATCCCCGCCATGCCTTCCGAACTAGTCCAAGCCACTTGCCCCTTTCCACTTAAATCCACACCAAGAGCAAGTTCCAGCGCAAACTCTATCACTGTCCACTGCTTCAGCCCTCTCGCAGCCCGAACCGCCATCCCTCCTTCGCTCAGATTGATAATTCGCCCGCGCTGTTCCCCCTCTCCATCCTTCAGCGTCACCGGAAGGTTAACTGCATGACGAAAGTAACGTCGCCTCTCCCGCAGCATGATGTCTTTCGCTATCATGATGTGCAACGCGACGCCTTCCACGGTCAAGGGCGTGCGCATCACAAAACTTGCTCCTGCGTTCAACGTGGCGGTAGTTTCTCCGGCGTTCTGCACGCACCCGAAGATCGCCACCTTGCCGTTCGAGCACCCTTTTCGAATCGCCTCAATCAATCCCAGCGTCTCTGGAACCTGCATATCCACAAACACGCCGTCAATCTTCTTCCGCTCCAGATAATCCCGCGCCGCCTCCGCCGTAGGTACCAACGCTAACTTGGCGCCATATTTCTTCACGCTTCCGGAAACCGCGGTCAGCGTAGCGTAGTCGTTAGACACCAGAAGGAATTCGAGCTCTGTCAGAGTGGACATAGTGGCAGCAACTCCCGGTCCGCGTGCGAAGGTCTTCTGAATTGGTCGTAATGAATGCTGACTCTATTTTTATCTTCGAAAGCAATCCGGTGTCGAGACTTTCCGCGTCCCTGCGCTTCCATCCAACAATGGTTTACAGCGTCAATCATGCAGCCAGTCAATAGCAGCCGTTGTCGTCCTAGCACCTCGTTCTATGACAAGGCCGCTCTGAGTTGAGATTCATTTACCAGCGCGCGTTTCGCTGTAAACTCGGAATAGCAAGCTTCGAGGAGGAGCCATGGCGAAATACGGCAAAGCGGCCAGCGAAAGCGTCAGAAAAGCAATGCACAAAGAGAAGCGCGGCACACTCCACTCAGGGAAAGGTGGCAAAGGCGGCGTGGTGACAAGCCGCAAGCAAGCCATCGCCATCGGTCTATCGGAAGCCCGTAAAAAAGGTGCCAAAGTCCCCAGGAAAAAGTTCCGTTGAAAGAAACACCCGACCTCTTGATCTGACTCTTAATTCGGCGGAAGACGATCTTTCAAGGGAGCGGATTTTGGTTCTGCCGGTTGTGGCCCCTTACTTCAGCGGATTAATCACGCGGACATCACCATAGATCTGCCCGTCGGCCAAGTCTTCGGAATAGAGCACTTCGGCTCCGCAACTCTCCGCGGCTTGCACTATGAGCGCATCCCAGAACGAAGTGTTGTACCGTCCCTCGATGTCCAGGGCCAGCAGGACCGATTCGGCCGTGTTCACCACGATTTCCCAGGTCGCATAGTCCTCGATCACCTTGCGTGTACCCTCGGCCGACAGCGGACGAGACACCTTGCGCTGCAGACTGACGCACAGTTCCTGAAGCACCTGCGTGCTCAGCACGCCAGTTTCGTTCTCCCATAATTTTTGCACCAGGGCTCGAGCGCGGTCGTGCTTCGAGCCTTGCTTGAGGTCGTGGGCGTAGACCAGAATGTTGGTGTCCACAAAGCACTTATCGCTCATGTAGTTCGTCCCGCGAAATGGGCCGCGTCCAGCCAAGATCCATCCCCACGCGAAGCCGCGACAACGCACGCTTTCGCGCACGATCATAGCCCGCGCGTTCTCGGACCAGCTCTTCAAGCTTGTCGGCAAGCATCCTGCTTATGGAACTCCCTTGCTCTGCGGCCAGAACCCGCGCTTGCTTCAAAAGCTCCGCATCCAGCTTTAACGTGACGTTCGTTTTCATGTTTAACCAGCCTGAACACAGTCTTACGTGCAGCACCATTTTACGTGTTCAGTGAATCGGCGTCAATCTTGGGAACTTGAACCAGTACACGGAACGATTATGCGGTACCTCAGGGGGTACCGTTGCGCTGCAACCGGCAAAGTGCCAGAATCGAGTTTGATGCTCAAGGCCGCACCGCCGCGGGGAAACATATTCGCTCGGGGCGGTGTCTAATGCACTGAGAGCGGACAGACGTCGGGCACGGCATCCCCAGGCTGTCAAACCCGATAGCAAGTCGATCCCAGAGAGCGACCTCAGGGTCGGACTCGCAAGAAGGCCTGGGTCCAACGTTTTAATAGGGCGTTCTAACGTGGACCTAACAGCAGGGTGGTCCGGGCAAGCCAGCAACCGGGCCGGAAAGGCCGGCAGTGTCCGAATGGGTCAGCGCCCTTTCGTGGGGCGGCGATGAAGCCGAACTCGTCTCTGAGCTGCAAGCCGGCTCGGAAACGGCATTTGACTGGCTGGTCACCCACTACCACGCCCCGGTCTATAACTTGATTTTGAGCATGCTCGGCGATACCTCCGACGCGGCCGACGGTTCGCAGGAAGTTTTCTTGAAAGCCTTCCGGGGGATTCGCAAGTTCCGCCAAGGCAGCTCTTTGAAAACCTGGCTTTACCGCATCGCCATTCGCGAGGCGCTCAATCACAAACGCTGGTTCAAGCGCCATCTGCAAAAGAATGTTTCGATTGACGCCGAACTCGAAGAAGGCCATGCCGCGATCGAAATCGAAGATCTGGGGGCAACACCCTTTGAGCAGTTGGCTTCGCGAGAGATTCAGATTGCCGTGCATCATGCTTTGCAAGAAGTTCCGGAAGTGTTTCGCACCGCTGTTATCCTGCGCGACCTCGAGGGATTGAGCTACGACGAGGTTGCGGAAGTCCTCGAATGCAGCGTCGGCACGGTGAAGTCGCGAATCCTTCGTGGTCGTCGCGCTCTCCGGCAAGTTCTCGAGCCGTTTCTTCGCGAGCAGGAGTCGCATACTTTTTCACACAGCGTGGTTTACGCCAGCGCGCAGAAGGCCGGTGCCAATGCGGTGGTCGAACCGCAGCCGTCGCCGTTCGGCGACGCGTATACCGCGGCACGCCGCATCCATGATTCTTCGCAAGAGCAGAGTAATTCCCTGCGTGCAAGTGCCGCGGGGGAGGGGCTTCCATGAAGTGCAATACGGTACGGACAAAACTTGCGGGCTATCTCGACGACGCTCTCACGGGCACCACATCGGCCGCCGAGCGCGTACAAATTGGCGAGCACCTGAACGGCTGCACGGTTTGCCGCGCCGAGTTGGAAACCTTTCGTAAGCTCTCCGTCCTGCTTTCGCGCATGCCGAAAAATGTCCCGCCTGCGGATCTGGCCGTTCGCATTAAAGTGGCTGCCGCCCAAGCGCAGCATTCTCAGGATTGGTCCAGCCGCCTGCGCAAAATGCGCGACCGCGCCGAAATTCTTCTTGACAACGTTTTTCGTCCGCTCACCGTTCCCGCTACCGGCGGCGTTTTTTCCGCCATTGTGGTCTTCGTCTTCGTGCTGCAATTGATGGCGCCGGGTGCCACCTTGCAGGCTGTACCCAATGACGTGCCGCTCGATATTCTCCGTCCAGCGGAGCTGGTTTCGATTTCGGATTATCCGCAAGCTTGGGGATCCGAGCAGCATGAACTCGAACTTTCGCTTCCGCAGGGCCTGCAGGTGTATGTGACCGTCGACGCTCGCGGCCAGATGGTGGACTATGAAATTCTTTCAGGTCCTGCAAGCCCGACCTTGCGCCATCAACTTGACGAGATTCTTCTTTTCTCGCGTTTCCGCCCGATGCTGAGTTTTGGCCGGCCAACTTCAGGCGGACATGTCATTCTCAACTTCAGCGCCGTACACGTCCGCGGCTAATCCTCCATGAAAAACTTGCGCTTCTTCAGAACCGCATGCGCGGGCACGATGTTCTGTTTTCTTTTCTTCGTCTGCGCCGCTCATTCGCTAGGGCACTCGCAGAATCGTCCTCCAGTTTCGGCTCCATCGTTCTCGTCGCATCCTTCAGCGGACGAGAAACTGCTTCTCGATGCAGCTAACCGCGAACGTACCGCGGCCGGACTGCAAGCCCTCAAGTGGGATGACGCCCTGGCCGCAGCCGCACGCGAGCATGCCCGCCTCATGGCGGGTGAGAATGTGCTTTCGCATCAGCTCCCGGGTGAGCCTCCGCTGGACCAGCGTGTCGCCCAGGCTGGCGCAAAGTACGCCATGATTGCGGAAAATGTCGCCATAGGTCCCAATCCAGAAGCAATTCACGACGGATGGATGCATTCTCCGGGCCACCGGAGGAATATTCTCAACGCCGAGTTGACGGCCATAGGCATAGCAACGACGCGAGGAAATGGAGGACTCTTCGCAGTACAGGATTTTTCCCGGCGGGTTGCGGAATTGAGCTTAGCGCAGCAAGAAGAGAAGGTGGCTTCGCTGCTGAGAGGAACGAATCTGCCCGCTGTCGACGTGACTGAGGATGCGCGCAAGACGTGCAGCATGGACCGCGGCTATGCGGGTACTTCGGTGTTGTACATTATTCGGTTTGAGGTGACCGATCTCAGCAAGCTTCCCGACGAACTTTTACAGAAGATTAAGAGCCGGAAGTATCGGAAGGGGGCCGTGGGTGCGTGCCGGGGAGGAGATGCCGGTGGTTTCACGCGATACCGCATTGCCGTGCTGCTTTATTGAAATTTGGAGCGAGAACCTCGCGGAGCTGGGAATCAACGGTGTTTCACGCTTGAGCTGAAAGAGATCGCCGAGCAAAAGTGGCAGAGAAAAATATTTGTTGTTTCCGCGTGAAAGACGAAATAGAATACGCCCATGAATCGCAGCGCCTATTCGTATTGGTTTCGATTTTGGTACCCACCCATCTAGGAGGCGAGGGGCGATTCTGTAATTAGAAACAGCGCAAGAAAGTTTCGACCCACTCGCAGCGAGTGGGTTTTTTGTTTTGGGGCAGAGAATTTTTGGAAAAGCTTTGCAAAGTGGAGTTTGGGAACAAAAATGGACGTGAGAGGAACAAGCCATGATTATTTCGATGAAGCTGCACGCCACGCGTCAGGAGATCGATGAAGTGCGCAACCAGGTGGCACATTTCGGGTACAAGGTGCACTCGATTGAAGGAGAAGAGCGCGTGGTGATCGGGGTTGTGGGAGTGGGAGACGTGACGGCGTGCATGGAATCGGTCGAGTCCATGCCGCAAGTAGAGAAAGTGGTGCGCATCTCCGCGCCTTACAAATTTGTGAGCAAACAGTTTCGCGCGGGGAAGACAAGGGTGCGCGTGAACGGCACGGAAATTGGCGGCGACGAATTTGTGGTGATGGCGGGGCCGTGCTCGGTGGAATCAGAAGGGCAAATCATGCGCGCGGCCGAGGGAGTGGCTGCGGCTGGCGCGAGAATTCTGCGCGGCGGCGCGTTCAAGCCGCGAACTTCACCGTACGATTTTCAGGGCATGGAGGAAGAGGGGCTGAAGTTGTTGCAGAAGGCGAAGAAAGCTACAGGACTGGCGATCATCACGGAAGTAATGAGCGACCGAGACGTGGATTTGATCGCGCAGTACGCGGACATCATGCAAGTTGGCGCGCGCAACATGCAGAATTTCGTGCTGCTGAAGGCGTTGGGAAAATGCGGGCGGCCGGTGCTTTTGAAGCGCGGCATGAGCGGAACGATTAAGGAACTTCTGATGTCGGCGGAATACATCGTGGCACACGGGAATTCTGACGTGATTCTGTGCGAGCGAGGAATTCGCACGTTTGAAACAGAGACGCGAAATACGTGCGACATCGCGGCGATTCCCGCGCTGAATGAATTGACGCACTTACCCGTAATTCTCGACCCGAGCCACGCCACAGGGAAGCGCAGTCTGGTGCCCGCCGTTTCGCGCGCAGGCGTTGCGATTGGCGCTGACGGATTGATCGTGGAAGTGCATCCTGCTCCGGAGAAGGCGATCAGTGACGGCGCGCAATCGCTGGACATCCCGCAATTCCAAAAAATGATGAAGGAGCTGGAGCCCTACATTCACCTCTGGAACAATTCGCGAAAAACAGATGCCGCTGCTGCTGTGAGCCACTAGCTGCATCTGTGATAAAGAGGGTTCGCTAGCAATCCGGCGGAGCGGGAACGAGCTAAGTGTCTACGCTTCGCAACGCGCATTGACCTCGGTCTGCCGGATTCTTCTGATTGAACTCTTGGCCGCCCTTCGAATCTTGCTAAAGAACAGGCGTTGTTCTAAGGCTCTGAGAGACTGGCCAACCGGCCAAGTACGCCCCAGCGCAAGTCCTATTGCTCGTTCCAATTCTGAATGTTTTCTAGAGAGAGGGGATTCTTTCTCCCTGAATGTGTAGGAGATCACGTGTGGATGGGCGAGATGCGAACGAGATTTAAATGGCGTGGGGCATCCGGCTCGGTTGCCGTTTTGAAGATGGCTTGCTTGGGGATGACATGCGCATGTCTGATTGTGGGTGCGTCCGCAGGGGCGCAGGCTGTGAGACCGGTTCACGAGTCCGATTCGAACGCGCGATTGTTGAGCGTGGAGGAAGGGCGCGCGATCGTGAACGCTGCCTTGCAACAGGAGCCGTTGCAGAGCGGCAGGCCGGACTGCTCGCACGTCGTTCATCAGATATACGCGAATGCGGGATTTGAGTATGCGTATGCAAGTTCGTTTGAGATTTATGCCGGCAACGAAAAATTTGAACGCGTCAGAAGCCCACGTGCGGGTGATTTGATTGCATGGCCGGGGCATGTGGGCATCGTGGTTGATCCGCAGCAACACTCGTTCTACAGCCTGGTGAGAACGGGATTGGAAGCGCAGGATTACGATTCGGCATACTGGAGATCGCGGGGGAGCCCTCGATTTTATCGTTACATAGTGGAAGGTGATGGGGTCCTAGGCGCATCGAGTCTAGCTGGATCTTCCATGGTTTCGAATAGCCATGCGCAACATATCGTGGGGACGACCGTTGAAGATCGGGCCACAGCGGTGAACGCCTCTTCAAATCGGCCACCGACGGCGGGTTCCGGGAAGAGTGCGGTGATTTATGGCCCGCCTGCCCCGCCCGTGTCGTCCGCACCGAAGAACGCGGAGGCGGCGTTCGGAATCCCGGCGAACGTGATTATCGCGGCCGGAAATAAACCCCCGACACGCGAGGAAGTGGCGGAAGGCATCTCCGAATTAAGCGACGCATTGGGTAGAGAGCTGCGGAGTGATGACCCCTTGAACAGTCGTGTGCTAGTGGTGATCGTCGAGCAATTCCAAGTGGAGCGGGTGGACGTCAAGCGCGACCACGGATGGGCGAGCCTATCGGTTGAGTCCAAAGTGCTGATTAGCGGCGGAGCAGCGCAAGTAAAGCACCGGCATGAAAGAACTCGCTGGGAACTGCGGCGAACGGAATCGGGTTGGGAGGCCGTCCCGCCACCGGATCGAATCTACGTTCCGCGGGACGTAGCGGTAAGGAATCTAGCTTCCAACCTTGCGCAACTCACCAGTAGCAATGGCCCCGCCGAACATCAACAAGCTGTTTTGCGGCAGGAATCGCAACTCGCGAGTCTCCTGAACACGCTGTTGGAAAACGGGCAGGATCGTTAGCGCCGAAAAGAGCAAAAAAAGCAGGCGGTGATAGCCGCGCAGTGCGTGGGTATCCGAAGCGCAAGGAACGCAGCGAAGTCGAATGCGACAATTTGGAATGATGGTAAGGATGGGCAGGCCGTGCTAGTTAAGGTTTAACAAGATGTGGAAAGGCTTGTTCTTGCCCCAGCGATAGATTGTGAAGTCTTTATCCAGCGTCAAAATATCTGCAGTCTCGAATTCATCCGCCAAACGAATCAGGCAGGCGTCTGCCAGGTCAATCTTTCGGTCCTTGTATTTTCGCAGAACCCGTTTTACGCCATCCACTTCGCGTGAGAGTTGGAAAGGGATTTGAAAAATCCCGGCGGCCACATTTTCGATTACAGCTTCGGGTGCGCCATGGAGATTGCGCAGAAGGTAACAGCTTTCGGCGATGACCGCTTCGCAGCTTATGAGCGGCGCTTGCAGTTCATTCACCGCCTCGGCACACGCATGGTGAGCCTTCTCGCTCCGGTCTAGAAGCGCAACAATGACCCCGGTATCGAGGAGTACAGGTTTCACTTCCCGAAGCCGTGCAAATGTTTTTTGTCCGATCCTAGGTCGTGCAGGCCAGAGGAAAATTTTCCCAGACCAATGACGCCGCGTTTTTTCTTGCGCAGGTAGCTTGCTTCCAAGACGCGCAGGCCCTCTCGGACAACTCGTGAGGGGCTCCAGCCCAATTCCCGGACCAGCAAAGTAAGTCTCTTACGAGAGCTATCATCGAGTCTTGCTTGGATTGCAGTGCGCATAGCTCATTGTACCACAAAGTTGAATTTGTATGACAAAGGCTTGTCTAGCCGGGAAGAGAGCATCACAATTGACCGCAGCGGCAAACCAAAGTGACAGTGAGCGAAGAGGATCTTCAAAAGTGGGAGAATACCAACCTGCGTTAGATTCAGATATCGTTGGCGGTAAGATTGCCAGCGCTGAAAAGGCGAGCGATGTGAAAACTCAAAAGTTTAGCAGGGACAGAAAAATGAGCGCTGCAGCAGGTGAGGGCGTAGCGGAAATTCGGCCGAACATTTCGGCGATACGGGAGGCGCAGCAATTTCTGGCGCAATATTTTGGGGCGACGCGACTTGTGGCAGCGCCGGCTTTGAGTGAGAGGGTGGGGAAGCGGGTTCACTTGAAATTGGAGGCGGAGCTGCCGACGGGGTCGTTCAAGGTGAGGGGGGCTTTGTGGGCGCTGGCGACGCGTTTGAAGCAGGAGCGCGTTGAGGAGGTGGTTGCGTCTAGCACGGGGAATCATGGGGCGGCGGTGGCTTATGCGGGGAAATTGCTCGGTGTGAAGGCGAGGATTTTTTTGCCGGCGGGATGCAATCCTGTGAAGCGGGGAAAGATTGCTTCGCTGGGGGCGGAGATTGTTGAAAGCGGCGGGCCGGATTTGGCAGCGGCGTTCGAATCGGCTAACGAGTACGCGCGTCGGCCTGGGGTCTATTTTTTGAATGATGCGACAGATGCGGATTTGCCGGCAGGGCCGGGGACAATTGGCTGTGAGATTTTGGAGCAACTTCCAGACGTTGGGGCGATCGTGGTGCCGATGGGCGATACGGCTTTGATTCGCGGGATTGCGGCGGCGGTGAAGCGGATTGCGCCGCGCGTGAAGATGATTGGGGTGCAGGCGGAGCGGGCGCCGGCGTATTTTCGGTCTTGGAAAGAAGATCGGGTCGTGGGGACGGAGACGTGCGACACGATTGCGGATGGATTGGCTACGCGGACGCCGGACGAGGCGAATGTGCACGACATGAAGAAGCTTGTGGATGACGTGGTGCTTGTGAGCGAGGAGCAGATGTTACGGGCGATTGAGATTTTGCTTGTCGAGGAACATGTTTTGGCGGAGCCGGCTGGGGCGGCGAGTACAGCGGCGCTGTTGAACGCGAGCGCGGATTTCGGCGAAAGCGTCGTACTGGTTGTGAGCGGGGCGAATATTTCGCGGGATGTTTTGCGACGGGCTGTTGGCGCTGCGTAACGGCGGAGAAATCCGGAAGGCAATATTGACGCAGAGTACGCAGAGAAATCGTAGACCGATACGGATACCCAAACAACCAAATAGTGCAAGAAATGATTACCTGGCCGAAACGGAGTGGCGCAGACCGAGGACGCGCATCAGGGTGGCTTGCAGTTTGAGGAGCTCCGCTTGGCGTTCGTGCTCTTCTCTCGTGCGGTCGTTGAGGGCTTCCTTAAGGAGGATCAGGTTGCGGCGAAATTCCATTTGCGCTAGGACCAGACGGCTCAGGGCCTTGAGCGCGTCGCGTTGTTCGGGCGTCAATTCGCGGGGAGTTTGGTCGACGACGCAGAGCGTGCCGAGGGCGTAGCCGTCTTCGCTGATGAGAGGCGCTCCAGCATAGAAGCGGATGTGCGGGTCCGAAACGACCAGCGGATTATTGCGAAAGCGTTCGTCCATGAGCGCATCTGGAACCACAAAAACATCAGCTTGCAGGATCGCGTGAGAACAAAAGGCGACCTCGCGAGGGGTTTCGGTAGCCGTCAGGCCTACGCGCGATTTAAACCATTGGCGTTCGTCGTCAATCAAGGAGATGAGCGCTATGGGAGTTTTGCAAATGAAAGAAGCCAGCTGCGTTAGATCATCGAACGATTCTTCAGGGTCGGTATCGAGAAGCGCGTAGCGTTCGAGAGCGGCGAGGCGGGCCGGTTCGTTGGCTGGCTTGGTGATGGACATGTTGGGCTCCCGGGTAAAAGACGGGCCGGCCGATGGTGTTTCGGCGGCGGCCATCATACTCCAAGACTGGGCAACTTGCCTCCCAAGTTGGTTCCATTGGTTCCATTGAGGCCGAGAGGGAAGAGGCAGTCGGCGGCGCCACTAGCTGAGAGGCGCCGCCGTTGGTCTTGATCGACGATTCGTTTTGCTACGAATAGGACTAGTGTGCAGGCCGCACACCGCTGTGGGA
>DATFZQ010000168.1:0-7451 GCA_035314345.1 Candidatus Acidiferrum sp. | reverse complement strand
GGTGTCGTTGATGATCGCGACCGGGGCTGCGCCTTCGCGATCGTTTTGGGTGAATTCGCGGCCACCGAGGAAAGCGATACTCATCGTCGAGAAATAATCGAGATCGACCGTATTTATGACGCTCGAAATTTCTTCAGATTTCTTCCGCTGCTCCTGGCCTTCCATCACCACACCACTTTGGGCGCGGCTGAACAGCGGCAGGTTTGCGGCCCATGATACGGAGGCGACTCCGGGAACTGTCGCGAGACGATCACGCACGTCTTTGTAGAACTGTTCTGTTCTTGTCCGGTCGTAACCCAACTGGCCGGGGTAGAGCAAGAAAACGGTGAGATTCTTCGTTTCGAAGCCAGGGGTGATCAGGTATTCGCGCTGAACGCTGCGTAAAAACAGTGCGGTCGTGACCAGCAAAACCAGAGAAACCGCGACTTGTCCTACCAGAAGCGAGTTGGCCAGACTGACGCGGCTGACACTCCGGCCAGCGGTGCGAGCTTCTTCTTTGAGCGCTTCGACGACGGGTGTGCGGGAAGAGCGCAGCGCGGGCGCGATGCCGAAGATCAGGCCGGTGAACAGCGCGACAACGAGCACGAAGAGGAAGACATTCGCGTTGAGATGGGGATCAACAAGGTTCTGCGCAAATTCCGCTGGGCGGAACGACCAGAGAAGTTGGCATCCGCCGTAGCCAAAGAAGAATCCAAGGATGCCGCTGAATAGTCCGAGCAAGACGCTTTCTGTCAACAATTGACGGACCAAACGCCAGCGGCTGGCGCCAAGCGCAATGCGAACCGCAATCTCCTGGCGCCGAGCAGCGGCGCGCGCGAGGAGCAAATTCGCAACATTAGAGCACGCGATGAGAAGCACAAATCCCACGATGGCCATCAGCAAGACACTTCCGAACATGAGCCCCTGACGCTGATTGGTTGCGATAGCCGCTTCGCTGAGCGGCCGCAATGCGACAGTCTGTCCCTGGTTCGCGTCCGGATACTCTCTTTCGAGCGCAACGGCGATGGTCTTCAAGTCGGCCTGCGCTTGCGAGAGCGAGACGCCAGACCTGAGACGGCCTGCGCCAGTGAACGTGAGAACCGCGCGTTCTCGCAGAGCATTCTGCTGCTGCGCGGGCATAACCTGCTCAGCCATCATGGACGGAACCCACAGGTCGGGCCCGAAGATGGCATTGACGCCCTTGAAGCCTTGAGGAGCGACGCCGATGATGGTGAATGCGAAGTTATTTAGCTTGATTGTCCGGCCCAGAACGCCTGGTGCGCCGCCGAACCGGCCCTGCCATGCCGCGTAGCCAATGACAACGACGGGGATGGCCCCGGGCTTAGCGTCCTCATCCGGCAAGAAGAAGCGTCCCATCCGAGGACGAATGCCGAGAGTATCGAAATAATTGCCGGTGACAACTTCCGCGAACACGCGTTGCGATTCGGCCCCGGCAGACATCGTGAGAGCCATCGGAGACGAGTACCCGGTGAGGCTGCTAAAGGAGTGGGTCTTTTCCCGGTAATCTTTGAGATTAAGGAACGAGAGCGGGCGGACATCTAGTGTTTCAGAGGTTTTCTTGGCCTGTGCCGTGTTGACGGCGGCCAATTGCGAAGCGTGCTCAACGGGGAGGGGATTCAGGAGGAACGTATTGACGATCGTGAAGACCGCGGTGTTTGCGCCAATGCCAAGCGCAAGAGTGAGGATGGCAACTGCCGTGAAACCGGGAGTCTTGCGCAGCATGCGCGCCGCATAGCGAAGGTCCTGCCTTAGGCCCGTGAAGAGATGGCCCGAATTCAAAAGTCCATCTGGGATAGGATCGGGGGGTGCCGTGCGCTCGGTGGCACGCAATTCCGTCAGGAGATCGCTCTGGCCTAGGCTGGAGAGAACCTCGCCATAGGCTTTCTCCGAGGTCGCTCCCTCTGCGATTATTTCTTCGTACAGATTCTCGAGATGGTCTGAAAGCTCCTCAATGATCTCTTCTTCGCGGGTGGGCGGAAGATTCAATCCCGCCAATTGTTTTCTGATTTCCTGTTTCCACTCAGGCATGTTCAACCCCCGTGATTTGGCTGACCGCTCGGACAAACTCCCGCCAGCTTTGGCGCTGCTGCGCCAGAGTTTTTTGACCTTGCGTTGTCAGACGGTAGTAACGCCGCCTTCTTTGATTGGGCTTTTCGACCCAGCGCCCTTGAATCAATCCGCGATTCTCGAGCCGGTAGAGCAGCGGATATAGAGAGGCGATGTGGAAGCGCAGCTTGCCGCCCGAGCGGCCTTCGATGAGCTTCCCGATGTCGTAACCGTGGCGAGGCTGATCCTCGAGCAGGGAGAGAATCAGTAGCTCAGCGCTGCCCTTCTTCCATTCCTGGTCCAGGCTCGCACCCATATATGTCACTCCCACATATCACTACGCATGCGACCTGCTGGAAGTTTCACATGCGGTACTCCTTTTTTTCTTCGCGATGAGTTCCTGGCCTTTGGTGCGATAAACATAGTGAGACACTTTTCCCGACGCGTCCTTCTCGAAAATGACCAACCCATCGTCGCCGTCCACAAAAAAGGTCGTTTCGTTCAGCGGCTGCAGCTCCGTCGGCTTATCATCGCCAGTCTCCTGTGCCATTAGCTTTCCGCCGACCACCGAAATAGTATCGACGAAACCGGGACCATATTCATATTGCCCAGCGTATTGTGTAAGGACAGCTGGATTCACTTTGACGGACTTCCTTCTCAAGGGTTCTGGCAGTTCGACCTGGGCTTATGCAAGCGCCTCGCCTTCTGAGAAAGACCCTTTTATGGAATACTTGGGCTCCAACTCACTCTTGGAGTTCCCATGCCACGCTATCTTTCGCAACACACGCTTGCTTGCCTCACGCGCCAGGGCGCGGAGACGCTCGCCCAACGCATGCAAGGAGGCGGCCCCGCTTGCGCCGAGCGTGTTCTCGTCAACATGGTTGAAGGAAAGATGTTTGCCGAATTCCGTTCCGATTCCCGCGAAACGCTTGAAGCTTGGCTCAAAACCGAAGGCATGCATTTCGACTGGATCGTCAGAATTGAATGGGAGACCCACGAAGGTAAGCTGGAGATCGCTGGTTAAATTTCCGTAAGTAATTGGAAATAAGATATTTGTTAGATTCTACGGGAACGCTAGGGCGACTCACGGAATGTCGATAAAAAAGAGGGTGATTTACCGGCTCATCTGCGCTACTCTTTCGTCCTTACGTTTAACCTGAAGGAGAAACACTATGTCTGACTATGCGCATCCAGAAGTACTCGTAACCACCGAATGGGTAGCCGCCCACTCGAAAGACGTGGGCCTCCGCGTCGTAGAAGTCGACGTCGACACCACGGCCTACGATCAAGGCCACGTGGAAGGCGCCATCTCCTGGAACTGGCAAACCGAACTGCAGGACGCCATCCGCCGCGATCTCGCGCAGCCGACCGCCTTCGAGGAATTGCTCGGCAAAGCGGGCATCTCTCCCGAAACAACTATCGTCCTCTACGGGGATAACAACAATTGGTTCGCCGCCTGGGCATTCTGGCAACTGAAATACTACGGCCACGAAAAAGTTTTGATCATGAACGGCGGCCGCAAGAAGTGGCTCGAAGAAAAACGTCCGCTCGCCACGGACAAGCCCTCGGTCGCCGCGACCTCCTACAAAGTGAAGGCAGCAAACGCCGCAATCCGCGCGAAGCGCGACGACATTTTTGCTGCGGTTGAGAAAAAGTCCTGCGCGCAGCTCGTCGATGTCCGCTCGGTAGACGAATTCACGGGAAAGATTATCGCGCCTCCGGGCATGACGGAGACTGCGCAGCGCGCGGGTCACATTCCAGGCGCGGCAAATATTCCCTGGGCGCAGGCGGTCAACGAGGACGGCACGTTCAAGAGCGGCGACGCACTGAAGCAACTTTACGCTGCAAAAGGCATCAGCGGCGACCGCGAAGTCATCGCCTACTGCCGCATCGGTGAGCGCAGCTCGCACACCTGGTTCGTCCTCAAGTACCTCCTGGGCATCAAGGATGTGCGCAACTACGACGGCTCATGGACAGAGTGGGGGAATTTGATTGGCGCGCCAATCGAGAAGGGGATTTCGGCCGCGGCCGCGAATTAGCGCCGACCCGCTCGCATATAAACTCTACTTCAGAAACAGAACCACTGGAAAAAACGAAACGGGGCGCGATTTTTCGCGCCCCGCTTCATTTTCCTTTGTCTTCGAAAAGAATCTGCCAGTCCGCGCTCGGATCCTATTTCGGGGCGGAGGCTGGCTTCAAGAACATGGAATCATCCACCGGAACATTGTTCTTGATCTGTGTCAGCCGAAGCGTAAACACGTTCCCCTTTTCAACGTGGCGCAGACGAAACGCGAAGTAAGCCCCATCGACGGCGCGATAGTCCTCCATATAATTCTCCACTCGGTAATCGCCATCCTCGCGGTGAAGCGTATCGTCGGTGCGAACGGGGAAGCCGCTCTCCGTATCGAAATAAATTTTGGACGTGAGCTTCTTTTGCGGAGTGAATTCCACCACGTACGCCGTGTGCGCACCGACCTTTTCCGTGCCCAGAACGTGCCCGGTTACGGCCATCAAGAGCGCGTCGGCACGGTCATTGAAGTTTGACTGCCGGATGCGACTCTCCAGGGCAGCGCCGGTGATTTCATGCATGCCGCCGGAGGGGTCCTCGATCCACGCGATCTTGCCGTCGCACACTTCGCGGAGCACTACTCCGTTCGAGAACGTAATTTTGTACAGGGTTTTGTTCGGCGCTTTGCTGAAAATTTCAATCGCCGCAAAACCAGAAGCATCCTCGGTCTGATATATGCCCTTCAGATAGCGCGTGGTGAAGCTGGACCAGACGGCGTGGCCTCCACTGACCGTTTCAAATTTCTGGAGCAAATCCTTGGTGTTGGGCAAAGCTGTGGGGCTTGGATCAACTTTTGTGACCGAGCTAACCGGCGTGACGGGCGCACCACTGGGCGAGGGATTCTGCGCCGCCGAATGAACAGCGAAAAACGTTCCGATAACAGCCGAGGCAGCGAGGGGCACGAGCCTGCGGTTCATAATTTCCTCCAGCACACGACAGACGTGTGGATGAATCTATTTTTAAGTATGAATTGGCTTCTCCGGAAAGATAGATTCATCGTCGCGCAAGGTGGTGGGAAAGAGACTGTCCGAAAGGGCAGGTCGTCGGAACTGCGTGTCCCGCTCCGCCACCGGGCGCTACGCTTCGCGAATCCTGCTCGGCCGCGATTCCTCTTCGATGCGTTTTTGGGGCCCAGCGCGCGCAATTGAGGATAGAATACGCGCCTGCTTTCGAAGTGAGGAGTTATGGAACAGAAGCAAAGGCGTGAGCCAAGATATCCCTTCATCGCTTCGGCGGAGCTATTGGAAGAGAATTCCGGGGCGCGGATGAAATCGCGTATCAGCGACTTGAGTTTGAACGGCTGCTATGTGGACACGGTCAATCCACTGTCCGATGGCACGCTCGTGCACTTGAGAATATTCACCGAGACTCATTCGTTCGAAGCGCCAGCGACGGTGGTCTACTCTCACGCGTTCATGGGCATGGGCATCAAGTTTCGCGAGGTTCAACCCAAGTCCGAAGAAGTCCTGCGGCTATGGCTGCCCGAAGCAGCGGAACAAACCAATAAGGCCCACGGTTAAATCAAGCACGGCTTTGTCGCAAGTTTGCACGAAAATTCTGGTTGGAGGGAATCTTGAGAAACGAATCTGGTTTCGATCGCCTGAACGACAAAAGCAGCAAGAGCGTAAGCCTCGGCGCCGATCAGAGCGCCCGTGCAGCCGAGAACGAAGCCGTAACCGGCCGGCGATTGTTTCTGCAAAACGCGGTAGCCGGTGCCGCAGCATTCGCTCTCCCGAAGTGGGCGCACGCGGCCGCAGCTCCAGCCGTCCCCGCGGACGAAATGGATGGCATCCGCGCGCAGATCGAAAAGCGCCACGACGAATCCGTGCAGCGTTTGCAGCACTGGATTCAGCAGCCCTCCATCGCGGCGGAAAATCGGGGCATGGTCGAAGGCTGCGATCTGACCATGCAAATGCTCCGCGACGCGGGATTCGACCAGGTCACGAAAGTTCCCACGGACGGCCAACCAGGAATTTTTGCCACTCTTGATGTCGGCGCACCTCGCACCGTCGGCCTCTATTTCATGTACGACGTGAAGCAGGCCGATCCTGCCGAGTGGAGTTCGCCGCCATTCGCCGCTGCCCTGGTCGAAAAGCCCGGCCTCGGCAAAGTAGTTGTCGGTCGCGGCGCCGTCAACCAGAAAGGCCCCGAGGCCACGTTCCTCGCTGCACTGCACGCCATGCGCGGCGCAGGAAAGAAAATGCCGGTGAACTTTGTTTTTGTCGCGGAAGGCGAAGAAGAAATCGGCTCTCCGCATTTTCCGCAAGTCGTTCGAAAGCCCGAAATCGCCGCGGCTCTGAAAAAATGCACGTCAGTCTTCATGCCGTACGCGGCGCAGGGACTCAACGGCGAGGTGACCATGACCCTCGGCGCGAAAGGCGTGGTCGAACTCGAGCTGGTTTCGAGCGGCGCCCGCTGGGGCCGCGGTCCAAAGAAGGACCTGCACTCCAGCAACAAAGCGCGTGTGGACAGCCCCGCATGGCATCTCGTCGAAGCGCTTGTGACTCTCGTTTCGCCCGATGGCAACGATCCGGTGGTCGAGGGCTTCGCCGCCAAGGCGCTCCCTCTCTCGGACACCGACAAAAAAATGATCGCAGAAGCCGCGAGGCGACTCAGCGAAGCCGACGCAAAAAAGCAGATGGGCGTCGAACACTGGGTCCACGACGTGAGCTGGCAAGAATCGCTCGAGCTGCTCTGCTCGCGTCCCACAATTAACATCGAAGGCCTGGTCGGCGGCTACACCGGCCCTGGAGGCAAAACCATTTTACCGGGTAAAGCCGTCGCAAAGATCGACATGCGTCTCGTACCGGACATGACGGCAGCAGGAGCTCTCGCCGCGCTCAAAACCCACCTCGCCAAAAAAGGCTTCGGCGATATCGAGGTCAATATGAGCGGCGGCTACGATCCCACGAGCACACCCGCCGATTCTTCGATCATTCGAGCTTCGATCGCGGTTTACAAGAAAAACGGAATCGATCCCGTACTACTTCCGCGTCTCGCGGGTTCCTGGCCAGGTTTTGTGTTCACAGGTGAACCTTTGCACCTTCCCGCGGGCCATTTCGGCATGGGCCACGGCAACGGCGCCCACGCTCCCGATGAGTACTATCTAATCGAATCGAGCAACCCGAAAGTCGCCGGTATGGATGACGCCGTCCGTGCCCACGTGGAATTCCTCTACGAGGTAGCACGCACCGCCTAAACAATAAATTTCGCGTAATTACCTCCCGCGCAGGGAACCAAACCGCCTTCGCAACGTCTTAACAGGTATAACTCCGCGCGGAGGCTAGGCATGAGGACCTTGGTGCAGGACTTACGTTACGCGCTTCGGCAGTTCCTC
>DATFZQ010000167.1:0-29483 GCA_035314345.1 Candidatus Acidiferrum sp. | reverse complement strand
GAGGAGTAGGTGGTGAGTAGTGAATAGTGAGGGCCCCGCGTGCAGCCTCGTGCAAATTTGATTGGAGAGTGGTTTATCCGGGCCAACAGCCAAAAGTGGCGCCGTTGGAGAAGTCAACTGAACCGTCCGCGATGTCGGGGGGATATCAAATTTTATGCAAGCCAGATCGGAGAATAAAATGAAGGTCGAAATTGTTCACTGCCCGACGTGACAGAACAACAAGGTAAAGGTCACGAGTCTCGTGAACCTCATCAAGAATCGCCTAAACATGGAAGTCGTCCTTACGCCGGGCAAGACTGGCCAGTTTGATGTGGTCGCGGATGGCGAGAAGATTGCGGAGCGAGGGGGAAACTGGTTCACGCGGAACTTCGGCGCTGGCTATCCCGACCTGGATAGTGTAATCGAAAAGCTAGAAAAGCACCGAAAACGCTGTATAGCAAAATGAGGCGGCGGACCTGAGACCGGGAGAAAAGAAGGCGTTGAAGGCGTCGATTGAACGGGAATGCGCAGCACGTGAAGCGACCAGAGGGAGACGGTAAGGGCAGCGATGAACTCAGATGCAAAAATGCTGATTAGGGTACGAAGAGGCGCAGAGTTAACAGAGCCACGCAGAGAAGAAGAGAAAGAAAAGGAGGGCAGGCGCCGGAAAGGGTTTGCCGCCCAGCACTCATTTAATTCGGCACAGTCGAGTGGCCGAGCGGCGTACCGGGGCAGTAGCTCGACATGAAGCGCGCGGTTACGTCTCTAAGATCCTTGTCGAGGATTGACATAGCTCGGTCGGCGATGGCAGCTGGCACGCCATAATGCGCCTGGGCAATTCCACCGGTGATGCAGGCCAGCGTGTCGCTGTCTCCTCCAAGCGATATCGCGTTTCGGATGGCATCTTCGAAATCTGTTGATTCGAGGAAACACACGATCGCCTGAGGAACCGTCGCTTGGCATGATTCGTTAAAGTGGTAGGTAGGCCTAATTTCATCCACAGTTCGGGAGAAATCATAGTGAAAGGTCGCCGTTGTGTATTGCCTGATGTCGGCTTTCGTACTTCCTGTCCTCGCTAGAAAGATCGCGGCTGCAGTGGCTTGCGCGCCCTTGATCCCCTCGGTGTGATTGTGCGTCACGGCTGTGTATTCAGCGGCCCGGATCAGCACTTCGTCTAACGTGTTGAACGCAAAGCCCACCGAACTGATTCGCATAGCGGCGCCATTGCCCCAGCTATTGTAGGGCTGGCATTTGTGATCTTGCGCCCACAGGTGAAAAAAGCCTCCGTATCCTGCGTCTGGATAACGCCGATAATAGGCCCTCATCAGGGAAGCATAGTCGGTGCCTGTCAAGATCGATTGCGCCAGGGCAACGGTGAGGACTGTATCGTCGGTGAAAGAGCAATCCGGACTGAACAGATCGAACTGCTTGGTCTTAATGTTGTTCCATTCGTAGACCGATCCGATGATGTCACCCGCTATGGCACCTATCATTTGGATCTTCCTCGAAGGCGGCCTCGCATCTTTTAACACTTTAGAGTACTTGGGCATTATCCTTGAAGAGATCTCGTATCGCCATCTCCCTGAAGGCACCCAAAGGGGCAAGGGAAGTGGATGCAACCGGGGCTTTGAAAACCGCAAGGGATGCGGGGCCGAAGTGCTTTATTCGGAAAGATTCCATTCGTATTTCCTTTCCTATTGACATTCTATATGTGGGCCGCTATGTTTCGTATAGAATCGCGATAGGAGATGCCTCGAGCTTTGGAAGCCTCGTAGAAGGAGGTCTGGCATGCCACTCCTAGAAAAAGCACGGAGTTTATTCCGAAACCTGTTTTTCTTTGGGCGTCGCGACACCGATCTGGACCATGAGATTCGCTCCCACCTCGAAATGCTGATCGAGGAAAACATCCGCGCGGGCATGCCGCCCAAGGAAGCGCAACGCGCCGCACGGATCGAACTTGGCGGCAGCGAACAAGTGAAAGAGCAGGTTCGCGATGTACGGACGGGCAACTGGCTTCACTCCGTGGTCTCCGATTGCCGCTATGGCATTCGACAGCTCCGGAAAAATCCTGGGTTTGCCGCGGTGGCCGTTGTCACGCTGGCCACCGCGATCGGCGCAAACGCGGTGGTCTTCAGCGCACTGAATGCCTGCCTACTCCGCCCGCTGAACGTGCCGCAGCCGGAGAGCCTCTACGGACTTCAGTTTGGCGAAGGGTCTCGGGGCGCGCAATCGTATCCCAACTATCTGGACCTGCGGGATCGCAACAACAGCTTCGATGGTTTGGCCGCTTATCACATGACCCGGGTGGGGTTGGACACCGGCGAAAACCCGTCGCGCGTCTGGCTCTATGAGGTGACCGGAAACTATTTCGACGTATTGAAGATTCAGCCGTATCTTGGGCGTTTCTTGCATCCCTCCGACGAGCACGGCGCCCACAGCGCTCCGTATATCGTGCTTAGCTACGGATATTGGCACAGCCATTTTCAGGATGACCCTGGCGCGGTGGGCCGTACAGTGGAAGTGAACAAGCGTCCCTTCACGATCATCGGTGTAGCTCCGCCGCAGTTTCAAGGGACTTTTATATTGCTCTCTCCCGATTTCTTTGTGCCCATCGTTAGCCTCGAGGACGAAGAGAGCCTGAACACGCGCAGTGGCCGCTGGATTTTTGAGACTATTGGGCATCTGACGGCAGGTGTGACTCCGGCGCAGGCCTCTGCCGATCTCAACTCGATTGGCGAGTATCTCCAAAAGACGTATCCCAAAGACAACGGCAAGATGAACATATCGTTGTCTCGTGCGGGTCTCTACGGCGATACGTTCGAGCGGCCGATACGCGGATTCGTTGCGGCATTGATGCTGCTCGCAGGGTTAATTCTGGTGGCTGCGTGCGCCAACCTGGGAAGCCTGTTTGCCGCGCGCGCCGCCGATCGCTCCCGGGAAGTTGCCGTGCGACTCGCGCTGGGATCCAGCCGTCTTCGCATTCTTCGGCAGCTCTTCACCGAGGCTCTTCTGATTTCCCTTGGCGGAGGAGCCGTTGGAATTTTGGGCGGCGCGCTGCTCTTACGCCGGCTGAGCGCGTGGAATCCATTTCCCCAACTGCCCACTAATGTGCCTTTGAATCCGGACGCAAATGTCTATGCCGTGGCTGTGCTGCTGGCGTTCGTGAGCGGCATCCTCTTTGGGGCAGTACCTGTGAGGCAGGTACTACACACGGATCCCTACGAGCTCATCAAGTCAGGCTCCCTCGCGAAGTTTGGGCGCCGCATTACTTTCCGAGAGGTGTTGCTGGCCGTACAAATTGCGATTTGCGCCGTGATGGTCACCTCCTCGCTGGTGGCCGTACGCGGTTTGCTGCGCTCGCTACACAGCGATTTCGGTTTTGAGCCGGGGAACGTGATCCTTGCGGAAACGGATTTGGATATGGCGGGCTACTCCGATGATGCCGTGCCCGTCATGCAAAAGCGCATGTTCGAGTCGATGCAGACGATTCCGGGCGTAACTTCGGTGGGGTTGACGAATTGCGCTCCCTTGTCGAGTTGCGGGCGCCTCTCCAGGTCGTCGGTTTACACAGACGAAACGTCCGATCTGCTGCCTTCCACTATTGCTGCCTCGCCCTTGAAGTTCCAGGTCTCCCCCGAATTCTTCGCGGTGGCCGAGATGCCTATCCTGGCCGGGAGGACCTTCACCTTGCATGACGACAAAAACGCGCCGCGCGTGGCGCTGATCAACCAGGCATTTGCGCGCGAAGTATTTGGCGCGCCGGCGAATGCGCTCGGCCGTTACTATAAGATGGGGAATGGAACGCGCATTCAAGTGGTGGGCATCGTAAGAGACGGAAAATATACAAGCCTCACGGAAGATCCGCAGGCGGCGATGTTTTTACCGATCCTACAAGCACCCTCGAGTGCGAGCTATCTCATGTTGCGTTCGGATAGCGATCCGCAGCAACTGACCAGGGCCATCCGAAGCAAACTGCGGGACCTGGATACGGGGTTGCCCGTTTTCCTCCAATCGTGGACCGAGGCATTGGATCGTGTGCTGTTCGGTTCACGATTAGCCACCGTGGCGCTGGGAGTGCTCGGCGTGCTGGGCGCAATCCTTTCGATCACTGGCATTTTTGGAATGGCGGCGTACTCGGTCAGCAAGAGGCTGCGGGAATTGGGAATTCGCATGGCCCTTGGCGCGCAGCACAAGGAAGTGTTAGAGGCGGCGCTGGGACGAGCCATCAAGTTGCTGGCATTTGGTTCGGCGGTCGGATTGCTGCTCGGAATCCTGGCCAGCCGCGTGCTGGCTTCGATAGTGTATCAGGCAACTCCACGCGATCCGCTAGTATTGGCTGGTGTTGTGCTGGCTATGGGATTGCTGGGGCTGCTGGCTACGTGGATTCCGGCGCGGCGCGCGCTGTCGATCGATCCCGCAATTCTGCTCCGGGAGGAGTGAAGCAGCCTTGTCAAAAGCGGCTTAGAGTATTCAGCAAGGTTGCGTATATCTACGGCGGGGACTTGCACGCGTGAGCTGTGCAGTCTTTGATGCCCGCACTGCCGTCTCTCGACGTTTCCCTTCCTTATCGGCTATCTACGGATGTCTTGTTCTTTTGTTCTAACTACCTACCCTGGTGCGACTGTTGCTCGCGGCGGATATAGAGTGGTTGGCGACTAGGACGCCGAGCCCTTTGCGGGGTTGTCGCCGAACTAGCGGCCTTTGAAAACGTCTTTGAGGCAAAGCCTTGGACAATTCGTGGGGGCTAGAGCCCAATGATAATTCGTCAGGTTCGCGGCCGACGAGAATTCGTGAGGCTTGTTTGGGTTCAGGGGAGAAAGACGATCAGGGTGTAGATGCCGAGGGTGGTGCCGAGGGGTAGGTCGGAGAGGGAGAGGAAGGCGGCGACTAGGGAGAGGGTGCGGGCGGATTTTCCGGCGAGGAGGGCTAAGCCGGCGAGTAGACCGAAGATACCGGAGAGGGCGGTGACGATGATGGCGGCGATGTAGAAGATGTGGAAGATGGTCATGGGGGTCGCATAATCGGCGACGCGGGTTAGGAGCGCGCCGAACATTACCGTGGCTGTGCCGGCGTAGAGAACGAGGAGAATTGCGGCTACGAGGCGAAGGATGGCGTAGACGATCCAGAGTGCGCCGAGGGTGGTGGAGTTAGCGCGGGGATTTTGTGCGGCGGCGGCGGTGGACATGAGCGCTCCTTTGAGTTGGAACTGTAGCGTAAAAGTTTGACATTGCGGGAAAGTAATTCATCTCGGGTGGATGCGGTAGGAAAAACATTTACACAGAGATCGCGGAGAACACAGAGGGCACAGAGAAGAGAAGAGCAAATCCCTCGCTTCGCTCGGGATGACAAACGGTGAGGTTAGCCCAAGTTGTTGAAGAACAGACTAGGCGCCGGAAAGGGTTTGCCAGCCGCGGCGGCTAAGGCTCCAGAAGATGAAGTAGCCGGACAGAGCGGCGATTGCGAGAAGCAGAATGCCCATGGCCCATTCGTGCAAGACTAGCTCGCCGATGGAGAACATCGCGCAATAGACTAACGTGCAGCCGGCGATCCAGTCGAAAGTGCTTGCGGAGAGGTCGCGAACCGGGGTGACGTCGGGGGCGAGAGCAGCGATGTGCTTCCAGCCGTGGATGGTAGGGCGGACACGGCGGTAGAACTGGACTAGCTTGGCTTCGGGTTCGGGCTTGGTGATTAGCGTGGTGAGGAGCCAGACGACGGTGGTGGCTGCGGTGGTGATTAGGGCGGTTTTGGCGAAGATTACCGAGTTGTTGCCAGCGAACTGGACGCGCGTGAGGGACATAGAGACGACGAAGGCGGCGATCATAGAGGAGATTTCGCTCCAGGCGTTGATGCGCCACCAGTACCAGCGGAGAAGGAGGACGGAGCCGGTGCCGGCGCCCATGCCGAGGAGGAGTTGCCAGGCGGATTGGATGCTGGTGATGTTGGCGGCGGCGTAACCGCTGAGGATGACGAGCAGAACGATGATGACTTTGCTGACGAAGACGTAGTGCTTGTCGCTGGCTTTGCGGACCAGGAAGCGGCGGTAGAAATCGTTGATGAGATAGGACGTGCCCCAGTTGAGCTGCGTGCCGACGGTGGACATGAAGGCGGCCAGGAAGGCGGCGATCATCAGGCCGCGGAGGGCGGGCGGGAGAAAATCGCGCAGGACCATGACGTAGCCTTTTTCGGGTTCGGCGGCGAATTCGGCGTTGGGGTGGAGGCCGCCGTGGGGGGAGTAGACGGCGACGGCGACGAGGCCGGTGATGATCCAGGGCCAGGAGCGCATGGCGTAGTGGGCGATGTTGAACCAGAGCGTTGCGCCGAGGGAATTTTTTTCGTCCTTGGCGCTGAACATGCGTTGGGCAACGTAGCCGCCGCCGCCCGGTTCGGCGCCGGGATACCAACTGGCCCACCATTGGACGGCGAGATAGAGCGCGAAGGTGATGACGGGGAGAGTCCAGAGAGCGTCAGTAGTCCAGCCTAGATGAAATGAAGGAAAGAACGAGAGGATCGAGCCCGTCGTTTCGCCGGATTGGCGGGCGACGGCGTCGACGTGAGAGAGCTGGATTTTCAGAAGGGCCATGCCGCCGATTTTGGCTACTGCGATCCAAGCGAGGACGACGATCATGGTCATTTTTAGGGCGAATTGGAAAAGATCGGTGACGAGGACGCCCCAGAGGCCTCCGATGAAAGTGTATATTCCTGTGAACGGGACCAAGAGTAGGACGCAGATTAGGAGAGCGGTATGTTCGGGCGTGCCGAGCGTGTAGGTGGTGAGATTGTGGCCGCCGAGGCCGATGCTCAGGACGCGGCCTTGGGCGATGGCGTCGCCGAGGAGGACGGTGGTGATGCTGATCATGGCTTTGATGACCCAGCCGAGGATGAGGCAATTCATGAGAGCGCCGAGATAGATGGCGCGAAAGCCGCGTAGGAAGGCGGCGGGTTTGCCCTGGTAGCGGAGCTCGACGAATTCGACGTCGGTGAGGATTTCGGAGCGGCGCCAGTAGCGCGCGAAGAAGAAGACGGTCATCATGCCGCAGAGGCATTGCGACCACCAGAGCCAGTTGCCGGAGATGCCGTTGCGGGCGACGAGGCCGGTGACGAGGAGCGGGGTGTCGGCGGCGAAGGTGGTGGCGACCATGGAGGTGCCGGCGAGCCACCAGGAAACGTTGCGGCCGGAAACGAAAAATTCTTCGGTGCTGCCGGAGGAGCGGCGGCGGTAGTAGAGGGAGATGAGGAGATTGAGGAGCAGGTAGGCGGCGATGACGATCCAATCGGTGGCGGTGAGGACCATTTTTCGTTTTGCTCCGCGAGATGCGCGAACTGGTGGTGCGTTGAGCGGCTAAGTATACTGCTATATAGCTGTTGGGAAGCAAGCTAAATCCGAACGCGGCATTTTACACTGAATTCGGGCAGTTTTTGAGGTTCTCCTCAAGCGTTTTTGAGAGGCGGAAGGATTTGGTATATATAGCACCGGATGGCATAGTGTTGGGTGGCTCTGCGGCCGATGGCGATAGTACACGGGAAGGCGGGAGCGGGCAAACGTTGGTCTGTTCGCCTTCCTCTCGGACGAAATTGCCAGGAGTTTGGGAAATGGCGGGGAAATGCTTGTACTGCTGAATTCGGGTTATGAGGAAATGAGCCGTGAGGCTTCGCGGATTGTGGCTGGCACGGTTCGCAGCAAACCGAATGCGACGCTGGGGCTGGCGACCGGCAGCACGACCGTGGGGATGTATAGGGAGTTGGTGTGGCTGCACCAAGAGCAGGGGCTGGATTTTTCGAGGGTAATCACGTTCAACCTGGACGAGTATTGGGGTTTGGCGGCAGAACATCCGCAGAGTTTTCATTGTTTTATGCGGGAGAATTTTTTTACGCACGTAAATGTTGCGTCGAAGAATATTCATATTCCTGATGGGACGGTTGGCGGCGATTATGAGGAATACTGCGCCGCGTATGAACGGGCGATTCGCGAGTCGGGTGGGATCGATCTGCAGATTTTGGGCATCGGGCGGAATGGGCATATTGGATTTAACGAACCGACCTCGAGTTTTGGGTCGAGGACGCGGTTGAAAGTTCTGACGAACGAGACAATTGAAGATAACCGAAAGTTCTTTACTGCGCGAGAAGTGGTGCCGCAGTGCGCGATCACGATGGGTATCGGGACGATTCTCGAAGCGAAGAGAATTTTGTTGCTGGCGACGGGCGCGGCGAAGGCCGAGACGGTCGCGGAAGCGATTGAAGGGCCGATTACGGCTTCGGTGACGGCTTCGTGTTTGCAGCTGCATCCGGACGTGACTTTTGTGATCGACGAAGCAGCAGGGGCGCGGCTGAAGCAGCGGGATTATTACCGGCGCGTGATGGAGATGACGGCGCGGTTCACTCCTAACCGACTGTCGTGAAATTAATAGATGCGTGCTACTTGATGCGGAAGGTCACCTCGATCGGAACAACTGTGGCGACGGGGTTGCCGTCGGGGCCTTTGGCAGGACGGAATTGCCACTTTCTCACTGTTTCGATGGCGCTTTGCTCGAGGCCGTAGCCGGCTTTCCTTACGACCGAAATGTTTTCGGCGTGGCCGTCGGCGGTCACCACGACTTGTAGAACCACACTGCCGTTAAACTTCGCTGCTCTGGCCGCGTCGGTGAAGCTCGGGTCGGGGCAGAACACGCATGCGGGAACCGTCACTCCAGCCACGCCGGGACGCGCGATTCCAGCCAAAGCTCCGCCGGATGCTCCCGCGGCACTCGCCGCGGCTTTTTCAGTGGATGCCCCTTCATCCGTTGCACCAGGACCTTGCGCAACCTGCGTCGGTCCTGCTTCGTTTAGGACTTTGTAGTCGTCGCCGATGGCAAAGAGCGCGGCGTCGGGCTCCTGTCTCTGCAGCTCGGTTACACGTATGGTCTGCACGCCATGGCGAGGATCCGTGCGTTTTGTCAGCAAATTGAGCCTCAGTTCGGCCGCATACCAATACTCAGTCACAATGGTAAGGGGGCGGTCGTTACCGAGCGCTCCAGTGGCGTATGTCTGCGTCACTCGGGTGCCCTTGACGGGGAGACTTTCTATTGTGTCAGTGCCAATCTCTTCGCGCGTCGTTTCCGGCTTCGCTGTTGCCGCAACTGGAGTTGCTTGGGCCGCCGCAGCAACCACCCACTGTCTGGCCAGCTTGGTCAACGGAAACAGATCCGTTCTCGTTTTTGTCGCGGGATCGTACAACTGGATCCGAGTGAGCTTCGGTTCTTCCCCCCCGGCGGTAATCCAGTTGCGCATCTCATTGCGCGTGCGTCCCGCCGAATCGCGGGCATCCAGATTGTAGGTTTTGTGGGTGATCAGCGTGCCGTCCTGGAGTTGGCTCACTGTCTCCAATTCCACCTTCGCGGAAAACGGCAGACCGCGTACTGCTGGGATGCGCTCTCCATACACCCATTCCGTAACTCGTCCCTCGGAGGAAGTGTTTACGGGAGCAGATTCGGGTGTTTGTGCATTCGTACGAGCAGGGAGGGAAATCGCAACAATTGCTGCCCCGAGGGCCAGTGCAAAGCGCTTCATGATGTCACCGCTAAATCCTGAACTGCGACTACGACAGTAGTCGCAGCCGCCATTTGCATAAGCCTACCACCAATCGGGCGGTCCGGACATTATTGTGGGCGAATGTCTCGGCGGCCTACTAGCTTGAGGTTGATGTTGCGGCCCGGTGGAGACACTTGCGCGCCGTGTCAGGTAAACTATTGCGCGGTGGCACAGATCAACTTGGAGAGGACAAAGCGATGGGCAATCGAGATGTAAGAAGCAGAGAGAAAAAGAAGCCGAAGAAAAAAGAAGTGAAAGTAACGTATCAGCCGGCGAGGCCCGCGACCGTTTACAAGCCGACGCCCGCAGCACCGCCGACACCTACCGAACCGACGAAGCCCTAGGCGCTCTGATTGCTCCGGTTGAAACTGCGAGGCCGGGCGTCGCGGGGATTCGTCCGCAACCGTAGAAACTTGCCTTCAAGAGGGCAGCTCCTGCTTCGCGGCAGAAGAAGCTGCCCGTTTCCTGATGAGAGGAACGGCGATGAAGTAGACAGCGAAACCGGCGCCGAACACTACCCATGTCCACCTGATGTTGAGAGTGATTGCGAAGCAAAGCACTGCGACACCGAAAATCCAAAAAATCATCTCTCCGGCAATCGCCTGGCCCCAGCGCGGCTGGCCGCCGCCTGATGGAATGCGCGGCTTGAGAGCGGGCCAGAACCGGGGAACGGCTCTCAAGTAGGCGCGGTACGAGTCGCCTTGAGTTTGGAGGAGTCCGTCCTCCTCGCGAAGAATCAAGCGATAGACAAACACCCACGCCCCGACCAACATGAAGAGCCATCCCAAGCGGCTCGCCATGACTCCGATGCCCACGACCATGGGCAGATTGGCGAGATACAAAGGATTACGCGTGTAGCGGTAGGGCCCATCGGCAACCAGCGATTCGGAATGCTGGAAGACGTCATGGACAACTTCTGTGCGCAGATAAGCGGTGGCCCAGGTGCGAAGCACTGCAGCGAGAAAAATCAGTAAGGCGCCGGCGCCAAAAATCAGCCGCAGCAAAAAAAGCCCCCGGGCGCTGTCCAGGTCAAGTGTGGGAGCAAGTACATGAAGAAGGCCGGCGGCGAAATTCGCTTTGTCGACGAAGTAAAGCAAAAAGCCTGCTGAGATGATGCTGCCGATGATCCAGAAGCGCTGTTCGAACTCGAATTTTGTGGCGCGCATGGAGGAAAGAATCTATTTCAGGCTTCAGGGTATTCCTGCCCCGTGGGCTCTTTTATGTTCCGCCGAATTCTAAGTCAGGGAAACCGTTCGCATGGCATTTTACACCGAGTTCGGTTTGCGGGCCCGCCCTCGAACGCACCCTCCGCCCGCGTACGCGGATCTATAGGCAAGCCTTGGGGTCACAAGAAGAGTTGCGCGCGGCGAACCTGCTCACACATCACGCAGCCGGGCGTCTATCTCAAATGGGGTGAGAAGGCAAAGCGTTAGCCTTGCTTCGACCTATTTCGTTCGCTAGAGAACAATGGAGGGGTGTGTTCATGCGTAAAGCGTGTGGAATATTTCTGGGGCTGATGGTTGGAATGGGATGTCTGACGGGCCGGGCGGACGCGCAATTTAAAAATGGCAACCAGGCGACAGAGTTGAATTTGCCGACGCTGAGCCAGCGCGCTGTGGTGATACAGCGGATTGGGTTGACGGACATCACGATCGTCTATCACGAGCCTTCTGTGGGCGGACGAGAGATTTGGGGCAAAACAATACCGTATGGGAAGGTGTGGCGCGCAGGGGCGAACGAAAATACAACGATTACGTTTGCGGATGACGTTTCTGTTGAGGGAAAGCCGCTGGCGGCGGGCACGTATGGATTACACGTAATTCCAAACGCGGATCATTGGACGATTATATTTTCGAAGAATTCAACGTCGTGGGGGAGCTTTAGCTATGACGAAAAAGAGGACGCTTTGCGCGTGGATGTGACGCCGCACCCGGCGGAGTTTCGCGAAGCGCTGACCTATACGTTTGACGACATCAAGCCGGACTCGGCGGCGGCGACGCTGCGTTGGGACAAGCTGGCGGTTCCATTTCACATTTCCGTGGATGTAAAAGCGATTACAGAACGCAGTATTCGCAATCAACTGCGCAACACGGGAGGATTTTCGTGGGCGGGCTATGACGAGGCGGCGATGTGGTGCCTGGACGGCAACTGCAGCCTCGAGCAGGGATTGAAGTGGGAAGAAACTTCGATTCTGAACGAAGAGAGGTTTGAGAATCTTCTGACGAAATCGCAGATTCTGGCGGCGATGGGGAAGAAGCCGGAGGCGGATGCTACTTTTGCGAAAGCGCTGGAAAAAGCGAGCGGCGTGCAGCTCCACGTATATGGGCGCGGTCTTCAGATTCAGAAGAAGCAGGATGAAGCGTTCGCCGTTTTCAAGATAAACATAGAGAAGCGTCCTAACGAGTGGTATACGCACGGCGAGTTGGCGCGGATGGCTTCGGCCAAGGGGGATTTTCCCACTGCGGTGAAAGAGATGAAGCTCGCGCTTGCGACAGCGCCGGATCAGGCGAAAACGCAAATCCAGGGATTGATCGCACGGCTGGAGAAAAACCAGGACATTAATCCTATTTAGGGGCTATATAGAACCTATATAGGATGCGGCTGTTTTCCGGGTTGCAGCTCTAGGGAGTGATGCCGCCGAAACAAAGATATTTGATCTCGACGTATTCATCCATGCCGTATTTGGAGCCTTCGCGGCCGAGTCCGGATTCTTTTACGCCCCCGAAGGGCGCGACTTCGGTAGAAATAATTCCGGTGTTGATACCGACGATGCCGTATTCGAGCGCCTCGGCGACGCGCCAGACACGGGCGATGTCGCGGCCGTAGAAATAAGCGGCGAGACCAAATTCAGTATCGTTCGCAAGGGCGACGGCGTCCGCTTCCGTCTTGAAACGGAATAACGGCGCTACGGGGCCGAAGGTTTCTTCACGTGCGACGGCCATTTGCGGCGTTACATCGGTGAGAATCGTCGGCTCGAAAAAGCGGCCTCCGAGCGCGTGACGATGACCGCCGACGAGTATTTTTGCGCCCTTGGATTGCGCGTCGCGGATGTGGCTCTCGACTTTTTCGACAGCGGCGTCGTCAATCAACGGTCCTTGCGTCGAACCTAGTTCCAATCCGGGGGCGGGGTTCAGTCTCCTTACGGCGGCGGCCAGCTTTTCGGCGAACACGTTGTAGACCTTGTCTTGCACAAGCAGGCGGTTCGTGCAGACGCAAGTTTGACCGCTGTTGCGATATTTCGATGCGATGGCGCCTTCGACGGCGGCGTCCAAATCAGCATCCTCAAAAACGATAAACGGCGCGTTGCCTCCGAGCTCCAGAGAAAGCTTTTTTACCGTGCCAGCGCACTGGGCCATGAGGATCTTTCCGATTTCCGTGGAGCCGGTGAACGAGAGCTTTCGAACGATGGGATTGGACGTGAGTTCCGCGCCGATCTCCGTGGCCGAGCCAGTAACAATGTTTAGCACGCCTTTGGGAACGCCGGCGCGTTCAGCAAGCTCGGCGAGAGCGAGCGCGGAAAAAGGAGTTTGCGAGGCAGGTTTCAGCACCACGGTGCAGCCAGAGCCGATGGCTGGGCCCGCTTTGCGCGTGATCATGGCGAGCGGAAAATTCCAGGGAGTGATGCAGGCGACGACGCCGATGGGCTGTTTGATGACGACAATTCTTTTGTCGGCTTGATGCTGAGGAATGGTGTCGCCGTAAACGCGCTTGGCTTCTTCGCCAAACCATTCGAGGAAGGCGGCGGCATAAGCGACCTCTCCGCGCGATTCGGTGAGCGGCTTGCCTTGCTCGAGGGTCATAAGCCGCGCGAGATCTTCCTGGTTAGCCATCATCAGGTCGAACCAACGGCGGAGAACGGCCGCGCGTTCTTTTGCAGTTTTCTTGCTCCATGCGGGGAAGGCGGTGTTTGCGGCTTCGATGGCGCGGCGAGTTTCGGCTGCGCCGAGTTTCGGCACTTTGCCGATGATTTCTTTCGCGGCGGGATTGTCTACGTTGATCGTTTGGCCAGAGCTTGCCTGAATCCACTGTCCATCGACGTAGCAGGCTTCGCGAAAAAGCCGCGGGTCTTTTAGCTCGGCGGCCGCGTTAGCGGATTTTGTAATCATGTCTTGCATCGGATACTCCTGACGATCTCCCTATGTCAGATGCGACTCGCGGTTATTGGGCGCTTGTGCATAGTTTGGTGCGCGGCTATGCGTGAGAAAGCGCAGCCTGCTTGCGTTCGGCGACGCCTGCGAGCGCGGCTTCGAGCACGTCCAGTCCTTCGTTGAATTGTTCATCGGTGACGACGAGCGGGACGAGAATGCGAATGACATTATTGAAGGTGCCGGCGGTGATCATGATGAGGCCGTGCTCGTAGCAATATTTGGCGATCTCTTTTGTTTCGGAATCGGCGGGCTCGCGCGTTTCGGCGTTGCGCACCAATTCGATGGCGCACATGCCGCCGAGGCCGCGAACGTCGCCGACCAAGGACCATTTCTTCTGCCAGCCGCGGGCGCGCTTTTCAAAATGCTCGCCGATGGCAGCCGAACGAGCGAGCAAGCCATCTTTTTCGATGGTTTCGATGGCGGCGAGGGCCGCGGCGCAGGAAGCTGGGTGCCCGCAGTAGGTGCCGCCGAGTGAGCCGTGGCCGGGCGCGTCCATGATTTCGGCGCGGCCCGTGACTGCGGCGATGGGCATGCCTCCGCCAAGCGACTTCGCCATGGTGATCAAATCAGGCTCGATGCCGAAATGTTCGGAAGCGAACCACTTGCCGGTGCGCGCGAAGCCGGACTGGATTTCGTCGGCGATGAAGAGGATGCCATGTTTCCGGCAAATGTTTTGGAGAAGCTTGAAATAGTCGCGAGGCGGAATGACGAAGCCGCCTTCCCCGAGAACGGGTTCGACGATCAGGGCGGCGACGGATTCCGGTGCGACGGAGCGTTTGAACGCGTCTTCGAGATGATGCGCAAAGTCGGCGGAACTCGTGCCGGATGGATTGCGATATGGGTAGGCGAATGGGATACGGTAAATGTCACTGGCAAACGGCTGGAAGCCCGCTTTGTAGGGATGGGTTTTGCTGGTGAGCGACATGGTAAGAAGCGTGCGGCCATGGAACGCGTCTTCGAAACAGATCACGGCGGGACGTTTTGTGTAGGCGCGGGCGATCTTGACGGCATTTTCGATGGCTTCGGCGCCGGAATTTAGCAGAATTGTTTTTTTCGCGAAATTACCAGGGGCGAGTGAGTTCAGTTTTTCAGCCACAGCGATATAGCCTTCGTACGGCGTGACGGCGAAGCAGAGATGCAAATGCTTTTCGAGCTGGGCTTGAATCGCAGAGATCACGCTCGGAGAGCGATGGCCGATATTGAGGCAGCCAATGCCACCGGCAAAATCGATGTACTTGTTGCCGTCGACGTCTTCGATTGTTGCGCCATCCGCGCGCGCGGCGAACACCGGTGTGGCGTTGGCTGGCCCGCGGGGGATGGCTGCTTCGCGACGCGCCATTAGAGCGCGCGAACGTGGACCTGGGATTTCAGTTCGAATCTGAATGGTAGCCATTTTCTTTTCCTTTTTTCTCTGGCCGCCGGCCACACGATAGCCGGCGTCCCGAATGCTAATACCAGCCGATGGGCGTTTCGTCGAGATTGACGAAGACCTGTTTCGTTTCGAGGTATTCCTCGAGACCCCAAGGGCCAAGCTCACGGCCGAAGCCGGATTGCTTGTAGCCGCCCCACGGCGCTTCGACGTACGTCGGCTGCATGTGATTGACCCACACGATGCCGGCTCGGAGTGACTTCACAACGCGGAAGGCTTTATAGATGTCGCGCGTCCAGACCGCGGCGGCGAGTCCGTAGGGCGTGTCGTTGGCGATGCGGATGGCGTCGGCTTCGCCGTCGAAAGGAATCACGGATGCGACTGGGCCAAAAATCTCTTCGCGGGCGATGCGCGCGGTGTTTTCCACGTCGTAAAAAATCGTTGGCTCGAGGTAGTAGCCTTTGCCGAATTGTTTCGGGCGGCCGCCGCCGATGGCGACCTTTGCTTCTTTCTTGCCGAGCTCAAGATAGGAACTGACGCGGTCGTACTGTTCTTTGCTGACGAGCGGTCCCATTTTCGTTTCGCGTTCGAGGGGTGCCCCGAGCTTGATGCGCTTGGCCTTTTCGGTCATGGCCTCGACGAATTTCGAATAGATTCTCTTTTCGACAAGAATCCGGCTGCCTGCGGAGCAGACTTCGCCTTGATTGATGAATACGCCGAAGAGCGCGCCATCGATGGACGCTTCCCAATCGGCATCGGTGAAGAAGATGTTGGGTGATTTGCCGCCGAGTTCAAGCGTGACGCGCTTCAGGGTGTCCGCGGCGCTTTTTACGATGATCTTGCCGACAGTGGCGCTGCCGGTGAAAGCGATTTTATCCACGCCGGGGTGCGCGACGAGTGCGGCACCCGCGGTTTCACCGAGGCCGTTGATGATGTTCACGACGCCAGGCGGCAAACCAACTTCCGTGGACCAGCTTGCGAATTCGAGCGCGGTCAGCGGCGTTTGCTCAGCTGGCTTGAGAATGCACGTGCAGCCAGCCGCGAGAGCCGGCGCGAGTTTCCAGGCGGCCATCAATAAAGGATAGTTCCACGGAATAATTTGTCCAGCGACGCCCACGGGCTCGCGTAGAGTGAAGCTGAGCGCGTTGGCGGGAACCGGATTTACACTGCCGAGGACTTTGGTCGCGAGGCCGCCGTAGTATTCGAAGCAGGTGGCCACGTCCGCGATGTCGTATTCGGCTTCGACGATGGGTTTGCCGGTGTTGCGGCATTCGATTTCGGCAAGTTGGGCGGTGTTCTGACGGATTTTTTCGGCTAGCTTGAAAAGGATGCGGCCGCGGTCTTGTGCGGTAGTGGTGGGCCAGGGACCACTGTCGAAGGCAGCGCGCGCGGCTTTTACGGCACGATCAACGTCGGCGGCGCCAGCGGCGGCGACTTGCGCGATGACTTCTTCGGTCGAAGGGTCATAAACCGGAAATGTTTCGCCCGAGGCGCTGGCCACCCATTCGCCATTGACGTAATTCTTGTACGTTCGAACTCCCGCTGTAGCACCGCTGGACATCACAGCCTCCCAAATCGTCATCGCGGGAACGCCCGGCTAGGGCACGTCCCGTTCAAATAGCCGGAACAGCCTCCGCGAGTTTTCTCGCTGTCTTGCGCCGCCCGTAAACAAAAAAGAAAAACGCGGCCAGCCCTATGAAAAATAGCGTGCCCCCGAACATCCAAATCTCGTAGGAAAGAATCGAGGTGACTTGCTGCGCCGGAAAAAAGGCCAAGGCGATTCCCAGAATTGTGGTGACCAGCCCGCTGGCGCCGGAGAGCATCAATGTCGTCTTGCTATAGACACCCTTAACAAAAGAATCGCTGAAAGCAATTCTCAGTAGCGCGCCAAATATATAGAGGAAAGGAATCAGCTGAAGCACGACCGCGAGGGATAGCAGTTTCTGGAAGGTTTCCTGCACGCCGGTTTCGCTGGCCGTTAGATTTGCCACGACAAGACCCAACGACCGTAGGGCGTACGCCACGAACGAAAGGCCGATCAGTTTATTCCAGAGCCACCAGCCGCTAAAATTCAAAACAACAAGCACCATAGATACGGCGGCGTGAACGATGAGCGCGGCGTATGGCGTGCGGTAGCGTGGATGAACCTTACCCAACCATGTGGGCATGTAAGAATCGAGCCCCGCGACAAATGGAATACGCGCCGAGCCCCCGAGCCAAGCCGACGCGATTCCCGCAATCGACAAGCTCAGCAGAAACGCAAAGGGCGCCACGATCCATACGACTCCAACGCGGCTGGCCATGTGACCTACCGCTTGAACAATTCCTTGCAGCACGTTGATGTCGCCTTTGTTGATCGCTATGAGCAGCGTCAGTGTCGCACCGATGTAGAGCGCGCCGGACAGCACGCCGCCCCAGGCGACCGCGCCAGGCAAAGTCTTTTGTGGACTTTCGATTTCGTCTCCCATGACGGAAGCAAGCTCCAGCCCTACCAATCCGAAGCAGATCACGCCGAAAGAGTTCAGGACGAATTTAGGATTCGGCGGGATGCGAAAGTCGGCCAAGGTCACGCTCGTACCGAACCGCCAGCATACGACGATGCCCAACCCGATTAAGACGGCGGCGGCTATTCCAGTGCCGATCGCGCCGAGGTTGTTGATCCATTTCCCGACGCCCAGCCCGACGATATTCAAGACGACGAGCAGGATAAGCAGCAAGAGCGAGGCGGTTAGCGCGAAAGTTTTGTTGTCGCCCAGCGCCTCGTGGCCGGAGCCTAGCGCAAACACGGAAACGCCTACGAAGTACAGCATGACCGTTGGCACGTACATCATGTTGTTGGTCCAGTAGCACCAGCCGGATAGAAAACCGTGGAAATCTCCGAAGACTTCCTTGGCCCAGAGGTAAACGCCGCCTTCACCGGGATAGCGATGCGCAAGCTCGATGACGGCGATTCCTTGCGGCCAAAAGAAAAGCAAGAGCGAAATAATCCACAGCCACACGGTGACGCCGCCGTTAGCGGCAATCGACGGGACGACGTTCAGGTTGAAAACGGCGACAACAAAAAGCAGAACGAGGTCCATGCGCCCCAAAACGCGGCGCAGGTGCGGCGCGTCTTGAGCTACAGTCGCGATGGACGCGGCAGACGCAATGGCGGCCTCGTTCTGCAATGGAACGGTCTCCTAGAATCAATGGCCCGCGGCGCCGACGAAGAGTGCGCCACGCTCGAGTTGCGCTTTTGCGAGAGTGGGAGCGACTTCATCGAACACGGCGAGATGCTTGTCGATGTCGGCTTCCGTGTGCTGGACGGAGATGGTCCACTGCTCGTCCCACCAATAGGGCTGCGGCAGGACGCCACGGTTGACCATGGCGAACCAGTAGTGGCGCCAAAGATCGACGTCGATTTTGGTCCAGTCGCGATAGTTGCGAATTTCCTGCGGGTAGAGCATTAGCGCGCCATTCACCCCTGCGCTTATCACGTAGGCTTGCAGGCCGGTCTTCTTGACGATGGCGCGATAGCCTTCCGTGAGCTGCTTGCTTAGTTTATCGACGTGCGCGTAGTTTTCCCACGAAAGCACGTCGTGGAACGTGGCAAGCCCCGCGGCCATAGCCACGCGATTCGTGTTGTACGTGCCGCCGTGAAAAACTTTGTGTTGAGCGATTAGATCCATCACCGCGCGACTTGCGCCAAATGCGGCAAGTGGCAGTCCCCCGCCTATGGACTTGGCCAGGCAAATCATGTCTGGCTTTACGCCGAAGTATTCGCTGGCGCCGCCCCAGGCCAGCTTCGCGCCAGTTTTTACTTCGTCGTAGATAAGCAGCGCGCCGTTTTTCGTGGCGATATCACGCAAGCCCTGCAGAAACCCGGGCTGCGGCATGCACAGACCAACGTTCATCAAAATGGGTTCGAGAATGATCGCGGCGATCTGCCCGCGGTTTTCGCGGAAGCGGCGTTCGACACTGGGAAGATTATTGAACGCAGCGACAACCACATTCGCAAGCGACGCTTTAGGCACGCCGCCTCCGCCGGGAACGGAGTTGGGGGCATCGGGGTCGCCGTAGTCTTCGGCCTTCGGTTTGACGCTGACGAGCGCGGTGTCATGCAGTCCGTGGTAAGCGCCTTCAAATTTTAGGATTTTTTCCCGGTTCGTGGCAGCGCGGGCGATGCGGCAAGCGTGCATCGTGACTTCCGTGCCGCTCGATCCGAAGCGCACCATTTCGACCGGATAGCGCTTGCAGATTTCTTCCGCAAGCTCCCATTCCATATCGTGCGGCATGCCGAACGTCGTTCCCTCATGCAGCTTCTGTTCAACCGCTTTCACGACTGCTGGATGGCAATGCCCGGCCATTAGCGCGCCGAAACACAGGTTGTGATCGATGTACTCGTTCCCATCGATGTCGTGAATCCTGCTTCCCTTTCCGTCCCTCACAAACAGCGGATAGGGTTCGTAGTGGCGATAGTTGCTGGCAACGCCGAGCGGGATGCGCTGCAATGCGCGCTTGTACGCGTCCGCGGATTTTGGCGTGCGCTTTTCATAAGTAGCGATTTCCTTCTTCAGTGGGTCGTGCATTTTGATACTCCGTGATGGGTGGCCGTCTTGCGGTTTCCCGTGGCAGGTCTATTCCCTGCGGTCAGTCTCAGATGGAAAAAGCTCTGGAGATGCGTCCGAACTGGCTCCTAGATTATCGCACGTGCGAAGGCGCGACCCTTGCGAGCCGCGCCTCCTTGTTACATGGAAACTCCTTCGATGGCTAAAACAGCAGTTTCAGCGCGAACTGGACCAGACGCGGGTCGCGCACCTTCTGCGGCTGGCCAAAAGTTGTGCCCGCATTCCCGGAGTTGCCGTCGATGCTATAGAACTGCGCGTGGTTGAACGCGTTATAGATTTCCGTCCGGAATTCCACACGCAACTTTTCGCCGACCTGGGTGTCCTTGAAGATGCCCAGGTCCCAATTGTTAATGGGAGAATTGCAGCAGACCGTGCGCGGTGCATTTCCAAATTGGCCAAGCGTGATTGCCGTGGGATCCGTTGAAGGCCCGGTACTCGGATCATAAATTGTATTGTCGAATTGGTTTGGATCGAATCCAAAACCAGAAACCGGCTGACATGGAATACCTGTCCCGGAAAGCTGGCCGGTCCCGAAAGCGCAGACAGTACCGCGCGGATTCGAAGTCTTGAAAGCAGTAACGAGATTGGGTTTCCCAGGGCATTCGAATCCCTGGATGCTGCCTTCCAACTCACTGTCATTGCAGTTGTTGATCAAAACAGGGAAGCCGCTTTGGAAAGTGTAGATCCCGGATACTTGCCAGCCGTTGAGCGCTTTGCCAGCAAAGCCCTGCTTCTTCGGAATCGGCAAATCCCATACATAGTTGAAAACGAAGCGATGCCGTGCGTCGTAGAGAGAGGGCCCGTAGGTCGCATTAAAGTTGGTCGGGTTTAGGATCTCCTCAAAGCTCGAGGCGTTGTCCAGCGACTTGCTGTACGTGTAGGAAGCCTGAAATTGCACCCCATGGGAAAACTGCTTTTGGAAGAGCGTCTGCAGCGAATTGTAATTTGAATGCGCTGCCGTATCTTCATTAAAGATGCTTCCGAAGGTCGGAGTTCCGTCAGCCGGGCAACCGTTGGTCAAAGGATCTGGATTCAGAGGCTGGCAATTGGGAGACGAATAGGGGCGCAAACCTACGAGTGTAACGGGATTGGCCAACACGGTTCCGCCGGGTATGACCAAGCCGCCCGCGCCAGCGTTGTAAGGCAAATGGAATCCACCCTGAGGAATGACCGTTCCCGCAGGAATGGTGTAAGCGCTGTCCTCACCAAACGTGCTGCAAGTACCGGTCCCCAGGGTCGAATTCAGATCCAGGCAGGTTTGCCCGTTCCCGGCGTTCTGATCGTAAATGGCGAGAAGCCGGTGGCCCTGCGAGCCGACGTAACCGATTTGGAAAAGAATATCGCCGGGCAATTCGCGCTTGATCGTGAGGTTGTACTGCGCCGAGTACTGTGTCCGCAGCGTCGTCGGAAACTGTCCGAACAGCAAAATAGAACGATAGAGCGACCAGTCAACAGCCTGGCCACGCGGAGGAGTGAGGAAGCCATTCGAGACGTTTGGCTTGGTCGTCCCGTCTTGCCCCACAAAGGGAGTGCTGAAGAGCGGGTTCGATACCGAGTTGCTGATACCGAAGGGCGGTTCAGCGACAAACTGCTCGAGAACTAATTGTTCGATCGGGTTGTAGAAGAGTCCCCATCCCATGCTGACGGTGGTCTTGTTTGGACCGCCGGTCAGCTTGGAGAGCATTCCGTCTTTCCAACCAGGACTCCAATTCAAGCCGAGGCGCGGTGCAAATGCTTTGGTGTAAGTGTTGATCAATCCGCCGGGGACGCCCTTGTCACCCGGAACTACTAGTCCCGTTGGGAGAGTACCCGTGTTGGCACAGTTTGGCGTGGGAGCTCCGGGTGTTTGAAACTGGGGAAGCTGCGAAAAAGTCGCAATGCTTACGGCAGAGAGCTGGCAGGGATAAATCGTCGAATTCTGCCCCGGATTAAACCGTTGCACTTTCTGACCGATGTCTGTCAGCGGCGTATTCATCTCCCACCGCAAACCATAGTTGAGTGTGACGTTAGACTTAATCTTCCAACTGTCTTGCGCGAAGAGATAGAGCGAAGTGCTCCGAACCAGTTCCTTGTTGCCGGAGCCTTGCGAATATGAGGTAGGCAAGCCCAGAAGGAAATTCGCATAGGGATCGGCGGAGCCCGTATCATTCGAACCGCCCGATCCCAAAATGTACTCGCCGTTTACGTTGAAGTAGACCGTCTGGTCGAACTTCTGATAGCGGGTGTCAGCGCCAAACTTGAAACTGTGACTGCCAATGATCTTGCTGTAGTTATCGCTGAACTGAAACGTATTCCCCGTTTGCGGCAATTGTCCTTCGAAGTTGTTTCCGAAGAGGCCAGTGGTGCCATTCAGAGTGACAAAAGGCACGCCTTCAAACTTCGCGCCGAGCCCTGGGTGGATTCCGCATCCGAATTGGCCGGGGCACACCGGCGTATTGGGGTCTGTGGCCGTACCTAGGGGATTCCCGTTCGCATCGACTAGTGGTGTGTCGGACGTTCCACCAAAACACTGTGCGGCGGGGATGGCGCTGCCGCAGGAAGCAGTTACGAGATTTGTCGTCGTCGGCGTGTAAAACTGTGGTTCAGCTTCCCGGAACAGTGTGAAACGGAATTCGTTCACCGCCGTTGAGCCGATCGTCCATGTATGGCTCGCATTGACTTGCTGGACGTGTGAAATAATCCGGCCCCCGAAATTGCCCAGCGAAGCGCCCGCCAACTGAAAGATGGCAAAGGGATCGAGAGTGTTGTCGTTGTTGTAGTAATAATAGACGGAGAGCTTCTGGTCCTTGTTCAGGATTTCGTCGTAATGAACTGAGAACTGATCGCCCCTATCCGTGGACTTGGATACGTCTTGAGCGAGCGAGCTGGTGCCTCCCGAGCCCGGGAGATACTGCAACATACTTTGCGCGACTGGATCAAAACACGACGTAGGTATTTTGTTATTCGGGAAAATAGCGCTGTACGCCGCTCCAGCAACGGGAGCTGAGCCTCCCTCCATCGTGATGGCGTTGGCGCAACCGGGTCGATTCTGCAAAATCGTGGCCACGGTATTGTCAGTAAGAGTCCCGCTGAATGGGGCGGCAGTGCCTCCTGCGGAAAAATCCCCAGCCTCGTCCGCGCCCGTGGGGACGGGTACTTGCTGTGAAACGATGCCTCGCACGATACGCCGTCCTTCATACGACCCAAAAAAGAAGATTTTGTCTTTTATGATCGGGCCGCCAATCGTTCCACCAAACTGGTTCTGATTGAAAGAAGGTTTTGGGGTCGGCTGAAACGAAAATCCATGTGCGTTGAGAACTGTGTTGCGGAAGAATTCGTATGCGCTGCCATGGAAGTCGTTCGTGCCAGACTTGGTCACTACATTGACGACTGCGCCGGAATTGCGGCCATATTCGGCGTCAAAAGAATTGCTGATCACGCGGAATTCTTCGATGCTGTCCGGCGAGGGTTGCACTGCCGGCAGGTTGGCGAACAGGTCGTTTCCATCGCCGCCGTTCACGGAATAATTATTCGAACGGCCGCGGCCGCCATTTACAGTCACAACCCCGGGCTTGTCTGAGCCATAAAACAAATTGTTGCCGATCTGTGACTGGACTCCAGGCTGCAATTGCAACAACTGATAAACGTCGCGTTCGTTCAGCGGCAGTTGCGTCGAGGAGCGCTCGTTGACGACTGCCCCGAGTTGTGTGGACGTCGTGTCTATGACCGGCGGAGCTCCTGTGACCTCTACTCTTTCTGCTGAGGAACCAAGTTGCAGCGTGACGTCGATGCTGATGACTTCGTTCAAGTCCAGCGCGACTCCTTTGCGAATATATTTTTTGAACCCTGCTTGGGTGACATCTATTTCATAGGTGCCCACGGGCACTTCGATGAAGATGTATTCGCCGGTCGCCCCGCTCTGCACGTCGCGGGTCGCATGCGTCGCCTCATTGACGAGTGAAACCGTGGCGGCGGCCACGGAGGCGCCGCTGGGGTCGCTGACCGTTCCGCGAATCCGGCCGCCGGTGCTCTGCGCTCCGGCAAACGGGGCGGCCAGAAGAATAGCGGGCGCGAGAAAAAGCAGAGAAACAATGTTGCAGTTGCGGAGCGCATTGCTCCGCCAAAATCCAGCAGCCAGTTTCATGAACTCACCCCTTGTCTCGAAGAATTCTCTTGGCAGCGAATTCTTCGAGGTTGCTGTGCCCCCGAAACCTTACTATAATCCCGCAAACTTAGAGAAAGCCGGGAGCCGTGTCAAGCGGAAAGAATTTCTCCAAGCCATCAGCAAATCGAACAGTGCGCCGCCTGCTGCGCATCAGCGAGGTGGCGCGCCGCGTCGGCATTTCCTCTTCTGCCTTGCGCGCCTGGGAAGCGCTGGGCCTTGTTTCGCCGCATCGCACGGAAAGCCGCTACCGGCTCTACGCGGAGGCTGATATTCGTCTGCTGCAGCGCGCAGTTTTCCTGCGCCGTGCCCGCGGACTGAATCCCGCAGCCATTGTGCATGTTTTAAAACGCCAGGGCGTCGTCTCGCCGCCGGCGGAGAGCGCTCCTCTTCCCGGCCAGCGCTTTCGGCGGCTGCGCACGCGGCGCGGACTGTCCCTCGCGCAGGTCGCGCGGGCCACGAAAGTTTCGGTCGGCTTTCTAAGCGCGCTCGAACGCGGACAGATGCGCTCTTCTATTTCCACCCTCCGCCGCATCGCGCGGTTCTACCGCACGAACATTCTCTCGCTCTTCGAAACTGCGGCGGAAAATCCGCGCCTTGTGCGCCCTGGCCAGCGAAAAATTCTGGAGACCACTCCCGGAGTGCGCATGGAGCTTTTAGCCTGGGGCCAAACGGCCATGGAACCGCATCTGTTTCGCATCAAACCCGGCGGTGGCAGCGGCGAATCTTATTCGCACGAAGGCGAAGAGTTCTTGCACGTCCTTCGCGGTGAATTTGAGATTTGGCTGAACAGCAAAGAACATTACCGGCTCAAGCCCGGGGACAGTCTCTATTTTGAAAGCTCCACGCCGCACCGGTGGAGAAATCCCGGGCGTTCCGAGACCTGGTTGCTGTGGGTGAATACGCCGCCGACGTTCTAAAAGGATGTGACTCGTGATTTGTGGATGCCACAAGAAAACAAAATCGTGGAGCTGCGAATGACTGCGTCGCGCAAAGTGCTGATCGTGCTGGCGTTTGCCATCTTGTTTGCCGTGGGGTTCTCTGCGACAGTCCGCGCCCAGAATGTGCAGGAGACGAAGGCCCAGCCTGCGGACGCAATCCTCCTCCACGGCAAGGCCTATACCGTAAACTCCAAACAACCCTGGGCGCAGGCCGTAGCCATCCGAGAAGAAAAAATCGTCGCTGTGGGTGACGATGCCGAAATCGAAAAATTACGCGGGCCGCGAACAAAGGTCATTGACGTCGGGGGAAAGCTGATTTTACCCGGTCTTTTGGATTGCCATATTCATTTCCTGGAAGGTTCCATCAGCCTCGGTCAAGCCAATCTCGAAGGCGCCAAAAATCCTGCCGACATTCAACACATCTTGCGCGAATACGCGGCGAAACACCCCGGCGATGGATGGATTCTCGGCGGTGGCTGGAACTACGCGATGTTCGGCAAGGAAAATCTGCCTGACAAAAAATATCTCGACGAGCTTTTCCCAAATCGCCCCGTTTTTCTTTCTGGCTATGATGGACATACTTCCTGGGCCAATTCGAAGGCACTGGCGCTTGCAAAAATCGACAAGGACACGCCGAATCCCGCCAACGGCGCTATTGTGCGCGATTCGAAGACCGGCGAGGCCACGGGAGCCCTAAAGGAATCCGCGGGCAGGCTCGTCGGCAAACTCGTGCCCAAGCCGACGCCAGCGGAAAAACTCACTGCCCTCCGCGCCGGCATCCATTGGGCCAACGAAAACGGCCTGACGCGCGTGCACAGCGCAGGCGGCGATTTCGAAGAGTTCGCCCTCTACGATGAGCTGCGCCGAAGTGGCGATCTGACGCTTCGCATGTACATCGCTTATTTTCTGAATCCGCCGGAGTTGCGCCCCAAAGATATCGCAGCGATCGAAGAAGCGCGCGAAAAATACACCGGCGATTGGCTCTCCGGCGGCGTGGTCAAGATGATGATCGACGGCGTCATCGAATCACACACCGCCGCCATGCTCGAACCCTACACCGATGACCCATCCACAAAGGGCAAATTGTTTTGGGACCCGGACAAGTACAAAGCGGCCGTCGCGGAACTGGATAAACGTGGCTTGCAGCTCTTCACTCACGCGATTGGCGACTACGCCGTGCGCACCGCTCTGGACGCGTACGAAAATGCGGAAACCGTGAACCACACGCGGGACCGCCGCTCGCGTATCGAGCACATTGAAACCATAACCGCCGCGGACATTCCGCGCTTCGGGAAGCTAGGGGTAATTGCGAGCATGCAGCCGCTGCACGCTTACCCCGACGAAGATACCCTGCGAGTCTGGGCCGGCAACGTTGGACCGGACCGCGCCTCTCGCGCGTGGGTCTGGAATAGCATCGCGAAAGCTGGCGGGCATCTGGCCTTCGGCAGTGACTGGAACGTGGTGACACTGAATCCGTGGGAAGGCCTGCAAATGGCCGTCACGCGCCAGACCACCGAGGGCAAGCCCGACGGCGGTTGGATCCCGGAGCAGCGAGTTACGCTGGCGCAGGCCGTCGAAGGCTACACGCTCGGCGCAGCTTACGCAGGACGCCGCGAAAAAACGGAAGGTTCGATTGAGCCGGGTAAGCTCGCCGATCTCGTCATTGTTTCGCAAAATATTTTCGAGATTGATCCGCATGCGATTGCGCAGACGAAAGTCGTCAAGACAATTGTCGGCGGAAGAGTCGTCTATCAGGCGGACGCGAAATAAAAAAGCTTTCGCCGCGACTTGGACGGGTGCGGCGGGCAAAAATATATGAGCAGGAGGATGCAGATGCCGGGGAAATGGTGCAAAGTATGAACCGGCGTGCAATCGTCCTGGGCATCCTGACGCTCGCAGTGGTTTGCGGCGCTTGTAGGCAAAAAGAAGAAACTCTTAGCTTGCTCGTCTGGGAAGGCTACGCTGATCCAGCGTTCGTGCGGCCCTTCGAGGAAACGCATCATTGCAAAATCTCCGCCTCGTACATGGGTTCGAGCGATGAGCTAGTGGCCAAGCTGCGCGGTGGAAGCGCGTCGAATTACGACGTAATCTCGCCCTCAAGCGACGTCGCTCACTCCATCACGACGGCTGGCTTGGCCGCACCTTTGGATCTTTCTAAGTTCCCTTCCTATACGCAACTCTCAGCCAAACTCCGCGATCTCCCCCTTGTGAAAGCGCACGAACAAGTTTATGGCGTGCCTTTCATGTGGGGGCCAAATCCGCTGCTGTACGACACGAAAGCAATTCCTCAACCGCCGGATTCATGGGCGGTACTCTGGGATCCCAAGTACAAAGAAAAAATCTCCGTGTGGGATGACCTTTCCACCGTCTACATGGCCGCGCAAGTTCTCGGCTACGACAAACCTGATCCCTCCCAGCTCTACAATCTGACCGACGAACAGCTCGAAACCGTGAAAAAGAAACTGATTGCACTGAAGCCCAACATTAGAAAGATTTGGTCCACAGGCGGCGAGCTGACCAACCTCTTTCAAAATCATGAAGTCGTTTTGGCGATGGGCTGGCCGCTCAACACCAACGACCTCCGCAAACTTAATTTCCCAATTGGCGAAACGATCCCCAAGGAAAATACGACTGGATGGATTGACCACTTGATGGTAACGGCCGCGAGCAGCAACAAAGATCTTGCATTCGCCTTCCTCGAATACATGATTGAAGCAAAGACGCAAAAATTGGTGACGGATCGAACACACTACACGCCCGCGAACCCCAGCGCTGCGCAATTTCTCAGCCCCGAAGAGATAAAGGGCCTGCACCTCGACGATCCCGACGCCTACATGCAGCGCATTTATTTTTGGCAGGATGTGCCGCGCCGCGGCAAGTACAACGAAATCTGGAACGAGGTGAAGGCCGCGCAGTGAGCTCCGCCGCCATTCCGCAGCCCACTTCGGTGGACGTCAACGCTCCGCTGCTCGAGGTGCGCGCTGTGGCCAAACGCTTCGGCACGCGCGACGTTCTAAGAAATATTTCGCTGAACATCGCTGCAGGAGAATTTCTAACCCTTCTCGGCGAAAGCGGTTCGGGAAAAACCACTCTTCTGCGCCTGATCGCCGGTTTCGAACAACCGACGGCCGGCGAAATCTGGATGTCCGGCGAGCGGCTGGACACGCTGCCGCCCTACAAGCGCCGGGTAAACACTGTTTTTCAGAACTATGCGCTGTTCCCGCACTTGAACGTGCGCGACAACGTCGCGTATGGCTTGCGCGTGCAAGGGGCGCCGAAAAACGAAATTCCCAGGCGCGTCGGCGAAGCCTTGAAAATGGTGAAAATGACGGAATTCGCGGGCGCGCGCCCATCGCGCCTGAGCGGCGGCCAGCAGCAACGCGTGGCTCTGGCGCGCGCCCTGGTGAATCGCCCACAACTCCTGCTTCTGGATGAGCCGCTCTCCGCGCTCGATGCCAATCTGCGCAAGCAAATGCAAGGCGAACTGAAAGCACTTCAGCGCGAAATCGGCATCACCTTCCTTTTCGTCACCCACGACCAGGAAGAAGCCATGGCCCTCTCCGATCGCGTCGCGCTGCTTCGTGACGGCGCGCTCGAGCAAGTCGCTTCGCCTCGCGAAATCTACGTCCACCCCGCCACCGCTTACACGGCGCAATTCATCGGCCAAACCAATTTGCTGCGCGGCGAAATCCGCCGCAGCATCGCCACGTGCGGCGTCCTGCGCTGGCCGCTGGAAGAAGAGGATGGCCCTGTGGTCTTTTCTCTGCGACCGGAATCGATTCGCCTCAGCCCGGACGGCAAACGCCAAGTCAACGAAGTAAAATTTCGCGCCACGGTCCGCCAGCAAATCTACGCCGGTGCCAGCGAATTGCTCGAAGTGGAGTGCGGCCCCGATCAGCTCCTGCGCGTGCGCCTGGCCGCCTGCGGCCCGCTCACCGGCGAACATGATTTTGTTTTCTCGATCGCGGACGCTATCCGCGTCTCGGACTGATTTCGCCATGTACTCGCGCGCTTACAAAGCGATCGTCTCCGCACCGCCGCTTCTCTGGGTGGGACTCTTTCTCCTTCTGCCCTACGCGCTGATGTTTGCGCACAGTTTCTGGGCCGTGCAAGATGGTGCCATCGTCCATCAATGGAATTTAGACAATTACAAAAAACTGCTCACGAATCCACTCTATGCCGAAGTTCTGTTCCGCACTATGCGCATCGCCGGCTCCGTGATGCTCTGTTCGCTCTTCCTCGGCTACCCGCTCGCTTACTACCTCTCGTTTCATTCCGGCGCGCGCAAAGAATTGCTGTACCAGCTCGTCATCGTGCCGCTTTGGGTCAGCTACTTGGTGCGCGGTTATGCCTGGAAAACAATTCTCGGAAGCGAAGGCGTTCTCAACGGCTTCCTCCAATATCTACACGTCACTCACGAACCCGTCAGCTTTCTCCTCTACAGCCCCTTCGCCGTCGTTCTCATGCTCACGCACATATATACTCCGTTCGTATTTCTTCCCATTTACGCCTCTCTCGAACACATCCCGCGCCCGCTCGTCGAAGCCTCGCAAGATTTGGGCGCTAGCCCATTCTCAACCTTTTTCCGAGTGATTCTTCCGCTCTCGATGCCCGGCCTTCTCGCTGGAGCCACCTTCGCATTCGTTCTCTCTCTAGGCGATTTTCTCGCTCCTCTGCTCGTTGGGGGCTCTTCCGGAACCATGATCGCCAACATCGTGCAAACCCTTTTCGGCG
>DATFZQ010000166.1:0-5767 GCA_035314345.1 Candidatus Acidiferrum sp. | reverse complement strand
ATCGGGGTTATGTGCCTCTCACCGTTATGTGCCGTAACAAAGAGAAACACTCTCCGGTGTTAGCTCTCCGCGATCCAAGGCCACATAATGAGCCGGGTTCAGGCCATGATGAACTCCGTTTCAAATTCCTGAAATGGAGGTTGTCATGCTAGAAAAATATTTTCTCAATCCTTCAACGGTCGATCGAATCCGCGCCCACTGGTTGGCTCCGCAGATCGAGCGATATGTGGAATGGATGCAGGCGCAAGGCTACGCTGATCGCAGCATCCTTCGTCGGGTCCCCTATCTTTGCCACTTTGCCGATTTCACATCTCGCCGTGGCACGATCGACCTCAGCTCTGCTGTTGCACTGGTGGAGGAGTTCGCTTGGTACTGGGTGGCGAGGGACCGAACAAGCGCAGGATCGAAACCGCCCCGTCCTAAGCTCCTCTACGAGGTTCGGAATCCGATTCGACAGATGCTGTGCTTGGCACTGGAAGGCCGCATCAAAGCGAATCGACAGCAGAAACCCTACCCCTTCAGAGCCGAAGCCCCGGAATTTTTGCAATATTTACGCACTGAGCGAGGTCTGCGTGAGAGCACCATCCTCCACTATCTTCACAGCTTGAAACGCTTTGGCAATTACCTCAATCGCGTCGGCGTCACCTCGCTCCGAGAACTGTCGCCAGCGCTGTTGGCATCTTTCGTCGTCGACAGTGCTCCCAGCTTGGCACGCACTAGCCGCCGTGACCTTTGCGGCGAACTTCGTGTCTTTCTAAAGTTCTGTTACCGGGAGCGGATCGTTGCGAAGGATCTGAGCGCCGCGGTCGAGATGCCGCAGAGCTATCGACTGGCCGATGTACCGCGTTCGATTACGTGGGACGAGGTGCGTCGCATGTTGGAAGCAGTCGACCGCCGGACAGGTCAGGGGCGGCGCAATTACGCGATCCTGCTCCTTCTGGTGACCTATGGACTGCGAGCCCACGAGGTTGCAAAGCTCACTCTCGACGACATCGACTGGAAGCACGAAAGGCTTCAGGTCCCAGGGCGCAAAGCGGGGCACTCGACGGCTTACCCCCTTGCCGGCGTGATAGCCGAGGCGTTGATCGACTATATCAAGCATGGACGGCCGGAAACCCCAGACCGTCGTCTGTTTTTTCGCAAGGTCGCTCCACGGGCTCCGATCAGCCACAACGCCGTATCTTCATGTGTAGCGTTTTACCTTCACAAAGCCAGTATCAAAGTACATCGGGCTGGTTCACACACGCTGCGGCACACGTGTGTCCAGCGACTGATCGATGCGGAGTTCCCACTCAAAACCATCGGCGACTACGTGGGTCATCGCTCTCCGGACTCGACTCAGATTTATACAAAAGTTGCTTTGGCCTCTCTACGGGAAGTGGCCATGGGCGACGGGGAGGCGCTATGAACTGCTCGAGCTTCCACAGCGTCTTAGCGGAACCCCTGACTAATTTTGTCCAATACAAGCAGGGGCTGAATCGTAAGTACCGGACCGAATTAGCGGCGCTTCGCCTTTTTGACCGATACCTGTCTGAGCATCAGGTCGCCGGTTGGGAATTCATCGACAATATTCTGATCGACGACTTTCTGAAATCACGACCCCGCACTAGCTCTCGCAGCTACAACCATCTCGTCGGTGTGCTCCGTCGCTTTTTTGCATGGGCCGTCGTGCAGGAGTTGACCCGACGTAATCCTGTAACCGCGAAGCTCCGCCGGGAAACTGCCCAACGGATGCCGTATCTGTTCAATCTCAATGACACGAAATGCCTGCTCGAACTCGTGCGCACGCTTCCCGATAGATCCCGAGCCCCACGTCGAGCGTTAGTTTACGAGACTGTGTTCGCCCTGCTCTATGGCTTGGGGTTGCGTGTCGGGGAGGTATCCAGACTGAAGCTGGGAAATGTCGACTTTGCTCAGGACGCACTATTTATCCGCGAAACCAAGTTCAGCAAGAGCCGAATCGTGCCGCTCGGACCCAAGCTGACCAATCGCCTCCGACGCTACATAGAACAGCGTCACGGCGAGAAGCGCGAACCGGAGGTGCCGCTGTTCTCCTTCACAAAACGTGGCTGCATCAATCCGGGGACAATCAGCCAGACTTTCCATAAGCTTTTGCCCAAGTTGAAGTTGCCGATTCCGCCAGGCGTCTTTCCTCCCAGACTCCATGACCTGCGCCGCTCATTCGCCGTCGCCACGTTGCTCCGCTGGTATCGCGAGGGCATCGACCCGAACTCTCGGCTCATGCATCTGGCCACTTTCCTGGGTCATGTCAATGCTGACTCGACGGCAGCGTACTTGCCCATCACAGAGGAGTTGCTCCACGAGGCTGACCAACGCTTCCGGGCCGCGGCGCCGCAGGGAGACAGCCAATGAGCACCGTCGGTCAAGTGCTCTTCGCATTTTTCGAAGATCACCTCAAGGTTCAAAAAGGGCTTCGGCCCGGTTCCGTACGAAGTTACCGAGACACACTGAAACTCTTCTTAACCTATATTGCAACCTCGTGTCGGAGGCCGGTTACACGACTCAGCCTTCCTGACCTATCTTTCCAGAAGGTGTTGGAGTTCTTGGGCATGATCGAAAGCGTACGCGGCAACCAAGTCCGCACGCGAAATCAGCGGCTCGCTGCGCTTCGCACGTTCTACCGCTATCTCGCAGTGCATCACCCCGAAATGCTCGCCGAAGCGGAGAGGGTGGAAGCGATTCCGACAAAGCGAACGTCGCCTCCAGAAACGAGTTACCTGGAGCGCGATGAGATCGATAAGCTGTTCAGCACGCTGCCGAAGCACGGTTCGCTGGCGCTCCGAGACCGAGCGCTCCTCATACTTCTCTACAACAGTGGGGCGCGGGCGCAGGAGATCGCCGACTTACGGGTTGGCGATGTCGACCTCGGAGGACCGTTGCGGGTGCGGCTTCACGGCAAGGGAGATAAATGGCGAAGCTGTCCCCTCTGGCCGCAGACGGCGGAAGCGCTGAAGCAACTGGCGACTGTGCGCTCCGGTGACAAAAGCGCTCCCTTACTTACTTCACGCCAACGCCGGTCCCTGACGCGATTCGGAATATACAAACTCGTGAAACGTCACACGGCAGCACTACGCTCTACTCCTCCGGGCGCAAAGCGCAGCGGAGTTTCGCCGCACGTTTTCCGTCATTCGATAGCGGTCCGCCTTCTGGAAGAGGGCATTGATGAAAACGTGATTCGAGGATGGCTGGGACATGTGAGCTTGGAAACCACGCATCGCTATGCTGAAATCACGTTGCGTACAAAGCAAGCCGCTGTGGCTGCTTGTTTACCTCCCGTCGATCCGTCGGAAACATTCCGCCCAAATACCGGATGGCAAAAAGACGAAGAGTTGATGAAATGGCTCGATTCACTGTGATTATTATGTGGCTCTCAGAACGTGCGCCCCCGGCAACCATAACATCTTCGTGGCCGAAGGACACATAACGGTGGGAGGCACATAACCCCGATTTTGTTCCCGGGAACAAAATCGGGGACCAGGAGTCTGGGCACTCCAGAAAAATATTCAAAGGCATGCATGTGAGCGCTGATCCAGGCCGTCAACTGCTGGTCCCGGGTGGCTTCGGCATAAGTGTAGGAGCTGGCGCCCAGCACCATCACGAACAGCGACGCTGGCCAGACTTCGCCGGTAACCGGATCGTGTACCGGAATCGTGGCACCGGCCCAGTCCACGAAACCCTTCTCGCCGGGCTGGTGGACCTGGCGCAGAACCACATCCTGCTTTCCGCGCCACCGTTGGTAGAGCTCGCAGAAGCGACTGTAGCCGTATCCTTCCGGATGCACCTGCCGATACTCTTCCCAAGCCAGCTGCAACGTCAGATGGCGATGCTGCTGCAACTGAGAATGCAAGGCAGGAAAATCCGGAAGGACTTGCTCGGGGAGTCGTTTTACCACCTGCCGCTCTCCGAATACTGCCTGCTCGACGCGCTGCTCGTCCCACTCCTCTCCGAGCGGCCACACCAAACCGGCTGCGGCGGCCCGCTTGAGGTAGTCATGAACGGTGCTCTGGCTAATCGAACAAGCACGGGCAATGGCCCGCTGCTCCAGCCCCAGCTCGAAGCGAAGGCGGAAGACTTCTCTGATTTTACGCATGGACAATCTCCTGGTTGGCAAGCTTTCTCTCCCGTAACTCAAATAGGAGAAATAGCTTGCCTACTGTGATGTCCAGCGTCACCTCGCCCTGTGGAAAACATTCCGGGGCATCGCGATCACCGTTCCGACGATCGTGATCAACTGATCGGGATCATCCCGGAACGAGTGATCGGCATCATCCCGGAATCATGATCGCCATCATCCCGGAACCGCTGATCGGCATCCCCGGAACACTGATCGGCATCGTCCGGAATCCCCAATTGTCCCAACGGATGTTGAAAGATATTTTAGTTACGGGCAAAAACTTTGGGCGTGTAGCCCATACGAACTTCAATGATTCGGTGGGACTTAGCCTACAAAATCCTCTGTTTTTGCCCCTTTTGATTGTCCCAAGGATTGTCCCAAAGCGTTCCCCTGCTGCAAGCGATCCGCGCTTCTTACTTCCATCTCAGGGCTTAGTGAATGCGAAGTGGGGCGACCGGATCGCGGCGGACATCTGTTTACCGGGAACGCAGGTATTCAGTCTTCATCCTCATCCCGTGGTATGTTGCAGGGCTTGTACTGCGGGGGTTGTGTGGATGTGCTTAGGATAAATAGAGTTAGCCGTCAACCTGAGGCCACGGAATGGTGGAACTGACTGCTGCACTCTCATTTCACGCAGGTCGATGTGAATGTTGTTATTAATGAGCCAAAGGGCATGCCGATTTGGCTCATTGAATTTGCTGTCCCATATCACTTCTTCTTGGCTCGGGCGATCATGGCGACCCCTGAGGTCTTGCTCCTCCCCTCCAAACGAAGTTCTCCGCAGTAACCACACCTGTTCCAGCCAGCCTTTAGGAGAGAACACAAGGTTTGTCGCTTCAGGTTCGCCGTGTAAGAGCTTCTCGGCCATTTCATCGATGTTACTGGTGGTTGGCACCAACCACCAACCGGGTTCTCTCTTAATTGGCAGTCCGGCCTTGCGCATAGCATCACAGAATGACTCTCCAAGAACAAAGCCTCGCACACGTATAGTTTGGAGTGCGGGAGGACTTGATGCTCCTCCATCGGCTTTCCTTGATTGAACTGCTAAAGTTTCGAGAGTCGGCTCGGTTTCATATGGTCCGTACACATCGTGGTACCCATCCTTGCTTAAGGGCGCTGCCCAATATTGCTTAGCATCGGTAATGACAGTCAGTCGGAAGCCCTTCTGCCAAAGCATCTCCGCGTAGCTCATGCCGCCCCGAAAAAGCCCATTGATGTCGTTCTGGCTTACGGATGGCATCGTTATCTTTAGCGTTCGTTTGTCGGTTCCGGTCGCATCCGACCGCCAATGCTTATCTGGTGTGAACTGGTCATACATCTTCTGTTCCGACTGAGCAACGGCTAGTCGATTTTCTTCAGGGGTGAGGTTCTGCTTGCGAGCATGGGTCGAGCTTCGACTGACGCATAAATCATTGTAGGGGGACTCAGCAACAGCAGTATGAAAGGAGCCTGACGGACAATCACCGCTATTTGTGTCCGGAACGCCCTCCCATTCAGAACCTAGACAGACAGTCTGCTGAGTATCACCGTCCCATCGGAACACTCGCATGCCGCCGTCTGGGCAGTCAAATCTCGGCCCTCTGCACACCCTTTGTCCCGCCGTGTTTGATAGTTTGTAGCCGGGCAAGCAAG
>DATFZQ010000165.1:0-3877 GCA_035314345.1 Candidatus Acidiferrum sp. | reverse complement strand
TTGCGCGTACACGCATACTGGGCATGCGGCGAGAAAAAGTTCAAAGGCATGTAACCCCAATAATCCCCTTCGTGCGGGTCGCGCTGAAATACAGGCATCAATTCGACAACCGTTATCCCGAGCTCCTTCAAATACGGAATCTTGTCCACCAGTCCGGAGTAGGTGCCGGCACGCGAAGGATGCACGCCAGAATTCGGGTTTTTCGTGAAGCCCCTTATATGGAGCTCGTAGATGATTGCTTCGGATTCGGGGCGAGGAGCAACATCTCCGGACCAATCGAACTCGACAGTATGCCCGGTCAGCACTCCCACCGGCGCTTTTCCGGCATTGGGGCCGGGCGCCGTGGCCAGCTTGCGGTCAAACTCTGGCGGGAAGAAAACACATTGAGCATAGGGATCGAGTAGAACCTTCTCGGAATCAAAGGCGTGAAGCCCAGAAACGATCTGTCCCGAGACCGAGTAGGCGTAATAACGAGCGCCCTGCATTTTGTTGAGAGGAAGTCTGCAGTGCCAGATTCGTCCCGACTTGTTACGAACAAACTCGAATTGGAACGTCAGGATCGGGTTTGCCAAATCGTCAGCGGAATAGAGCAACAGAGTGATACTCTCCGCATGCTCCGCATAGACCGCAAAATTGAAGGTCTGCTCCTCTTCGATCCAGGTTGCACCCAACGGCAATGGGGTTCCTTCTTTTTGTGCCCATGAGGGGCATTTTGGCGGTGAGACTCCGAACCGGTTCGCGTCGGATGCGTGGTCCTTGTCAGCAGCGGTTTTATCAATCGGGTCGCTCACGTTTTCTTAACCTGGTTCTCGGCCTTAAGTTGAGCCGTTCGCTCGCAAAAAAGTGACGCCTTCAGCCGCTGAGCGTTTGAACCCACGTTCGCTCGACGCTTCGACCTCTCTGTCAATTCGCACAGCCATTCGAAAGCGGTTGTCGACAACATCTCCTGGGTGAAGCGCCAGCGCCAATTTCCGTCCACACGACCGGGTACATTCATTCGACTTCCAACGCCGAGGTCTAAAACATCCTGCAACGGCGCAACGCTCAAGGCTGCCGCCGAAGACCATGCCAGCTCGACCAGCGCCGGTGCTGCTTCGGCACTATTTTTGAGCTGGCGGTTGAGGTAGCTCGATAAAATTTCTTTCTGGGAATCGGGCAACTGTTCGTACCATTCCCGCGTTGGCGGATTGTCATGCGTGCCCGTATACACGACCGTGTTGCTGACAAAATTGTGCGGAAGATAAGGATTATCGGCGTGGCCATCGAACGCGAACTGTAAGACTTTCGTCCCTGGTACTTGAAATTGATCGCGCAACAATGCGACATCCGCGGTGATGATCCCCAGGTCCTCGGCGATAAACGGCAAGCGCCCGAGTTCTTTCTGGATCGCTTGAAAGAAGCTGGCTCGTGGGCCTCGCACCCACTCGCCGGATTGCGCTGTCTTGGCTCCGGCTGGCACATGCCACGCCGCCGCGAAACCCCGGAAGTGATCCAGGCGAATCACGTCTACATGACCCAGCAGAGTGCGAATCCTATCGATCCACCACCGATAACCCCTGGAACGAAGCGCCTCCCAGTTGTAGACGGGATTGCCCCATAACTGTCCATTTGCACTGAAGTAATCGGGAGGAACTCCGGCGACGAAACGCGGCCTCTGGCACTCATCGAGCAGGAAAAACTCTGGATTCGCCCATGCGTCACTCGAATCAGGCGAAACAAAGAACGGAACGTCGCCAATCAGGCTCACGCCCTTAGCATGGGCGTATTCCTTGATCTTATCGGCTTGCCGCAGCAGCAGAAATTGTTCGAGACGAAACAGGTCAATCTCGTTGGCCAGTTCGCGACGCGCCTTCGCCAAAGCATCAGGCTTTCGCTGAACGAGATCCTCGGGCCACTCGAGATAATAGGAACCGCGAAACTGCTTTTTTAGCGCTCGAAAGAGCGCATAGTCCTCGAGCCAGCTTGCCTGAGTTGCGCAGAATTCCTCATAAGCAGGACGAAGATCACTGCGCTCGCCGGACGTGAATCTCTTCCATGCCTTTTCGAGCAGCCTCTCTTTGAAAGGAATAACGGAATCATAGTCGACCCGATCTGAAGGGAAGTGTGACGCGCACTCACTCGCGTCGAGCAGTCCATCCGAGATTAGGCCCTCCGGACTGATGAGCAGGCCATTGCCCGCAAACGAAGAGAGTGATTGGTATGGCGAATTGCCATAACCGGTGGGACCCAGCGGCAATGCCTGCCACCAGCCCTGGCCGACCTCATGGAGGTCGTCAACCCAGGAAAACGCAGATGGACCTAAATCGCCAATTCCATGCGGTGAGGGCAGGGACGTAACATGCAGCAGGATGCCGGAACTGCGGTATTCGGACGGAAACGGCGGAAGCATTCCCGCGTCGGAACCGGCGCTCATGAGCGACCCGCTGCCGACGAACGCAATGCGTTGTTCACTATGTTCTGAGCCTCAGTCACGATCGAGTTCAAGTGCTGCTCGCTTTGGAAGCTTTCGGCGTAGATCTTGTAGATGTCCTCTGTCCCTGAAGGGCGGGCAGCGAACCAGCCGGTTTTCGCCACGACTTTTAAACCTCCGATAGGGCCATCATTGCCGGGGGCCCGCGTCAACTTGGCCGTTATCGGCTCTCCTGCAAGATCCGACTCTTTCACTGCCTCTGGCGAGAGTTTTTGCAATTTACTCTTCTGCTCCGGGGAGGCCGGTGCGTCAATGCGCGTGTAGTAAGAAAATCCGAACTCGGCTGTCAATTCGCGATAGTGCTCACCCGGATCCTTGCCGGTGCGCGCAGTAATCTCAGCTGCAAGAAGATCCATAATGAGGCCGTCCTTGTCCGTGGTCCAGACCGTTCCGTCGCGCCGCAGAAAACTCGCTCCGGCACTCTCCTCACCACCGAAACAGTAGGAACCTCCGAACAGGCCCGGTACGAACCACTTGAAGCCCACGGGCACTTCGCGCAAATCCCGGCCGAGTTTTCTCACGACGTTGTCAATCATGCTGCTGCTCACGAGTGTTTTGCCAACTGCTGCTCCGTTCCGCCACTGTGGCCGATGCGTGAGCAAGTACCGTATCGCTACTGCGAGGTAATGGTTCGGGTTCATCAGTCCGCTCACCGCGGTGACAATACCGTGGCGGTCCGAGTCGGGGTCGTTCGCAAAGGCCACTTGAAATTGATCTTTCAACGCCACCAGTCTGGCCATGGCGTAAGGACTGGAACAGTCCATGCGGATCTTGCCGTCGTGGTCCACGCTCATAAACGAGAAGGTGGGGTCAATCACGGGATTGACGACCGTAATATTGAGCCCGTACATCGCAGTGATCGGCTCCCAATACGGGAGAGAGGCCCCGCCCAGGGGATCTACGCCAAGCCGCAACTTCGCGCCGCGAATGGCCTCCATATCGACCACATTCTTGAGATCACTCACGTACGGCAGCATCAGATCTTCATGATGGGTAGTGGACGCCGCGACTGCCTTGTTGGAAGTCAGTCGTTTCACACCCACATTGCCAGCTCGCAGCAATTCGTTGGCCCTGGTTTCCACCCAGTGGGTTACGTCGGTGTCCGCAGGCCCTCCGTTCGGCGGGTTGTACTTAAAGCCTCCATCCTCTGGCGGATTGTGCGATGGGGTAATCACAATGCCATCCGCGAAATGTTCTTTGCGAACGCGGTTGTACACAAGAATGGCGCGTGAGATAACGGGCGTAGGTGTGACGCCGTCGTATTGCTGAATGACAGTCTCCACGTTGTTCGCCGCTAGCACCTCGAGGGCGGTACGCTGCGCAGGACTGGACAGTGCATGGGTATCTTTGCCCATATAGAGCGGACCATCCGTTCCTCGCGATCGCCGGTGGTCGCAAATTGCCTGT
>DATFZQ010000164.1:0-4109 GCA_035314345.1 Candidatus Acidiferrum sp. | reverse complement strand
AAAGCAACATTCATGTTGAATCGCAAAAGCACAAATCGACCGACAGCGGTAAACAAGATCGCCACCACTAAACAAATGAGCCAAGCGGGAAAGAATGAACCCAGGATGTCTACGGCGGGCGCTCGTCCACAACCTGTAAGCAGCAACGGAGCGAAGGCGATTGGATAGCGCACAAATCTTTGGTTACCGTCTCCAGTCATGGTAGAGACCTCGCCTTGTTGGGCTGAATGGAATCCCCGGTTCGGAAAGCCAAGTCTGCGAGCGCGGTGAGCACCTGCGTGCGCGCCATTACGTCGGCCGAGCGGGCTTGCGCAAGTGTCCGCTGGGCCGCGGTTACGTCTAACAAGCTGCGTACACCATAGTTGTACGATTCCAGTGCGGCACTGTAAGACTGATCGGCCGCTTGCAAGAGAGCGAGCGCTGCCTGCCGCTGCCGAAATGCCGTGTTCAGATTCGAATAAGCGGTCCAAACCTCATCGGCGATTTGGTTGCGGGCAACAATCGCTTGTGCTTCTGCCGCGTGAACGTTGGCCCGCTCTTGTGCCAGCTTGTTTCGTCTTGCGCCCCCGTCAAACACCGTCCACTGGAGATTGAAGGTCACTCCGCCGACCAAGTTTGACGTGTGCGACCATGGGTTTGGCTGCTGCAAGCCATATACCGATTGCGCGACTGGTGTGGCATTGACGCTCAGCGCAGGATAGTATGCGGCGCGCGCTTCCTTGACTCTTGCATTCGCAGATCTTATTGCAGCCACCTGTTGCATCAGGTCGGGACGTTGTTCGAGTGCCCGGTTGATCGCCAGATCGACCGTATCGCCAATCGACTCGGGAGTCGGGACCTGATCGAGCGGTTGGGCGTGAATTACAGCAGGCGCGGAAGTCCCCACCGCAGTCGCCAGATCTCCGCGCGCGATCTCCTCAGCTCCGAGTACAGCTTGCAGATCATAGTCTGCCTGCGCCGTCGCACTCCGAGCTTCCAATGCGTCGGGCAAAGTTGCGAGGCCGTGTGCCAAGCGATCTTCCGCGGCTTGTTGCACTGCTTGCGCGTTGGCAAGGCTCGCTCGCGCAGCGTCTTCCTGCCCTACAGAACGTAACAGTCGGTAATAAGCTTGCTCTACTTGGTAAATGATGCTGCGATGTGTGTCGTTGAATGCGAAATTGGCCGCGAGAAGCTCCGCCTTCGCCGCACTGATTCGACCGGATCGGGCGCCGAAGTCGAAGACGGTGTAGTTAAGATCGAGCCCGACCTGAAAGTCTTGGATCGTCTGCGGGAAGAATTCATTTCCAAACAGAACATTCGAGCGGCTTGTCTCAGAGAGAGCAGCCGCCGCCACCGTGGGATACAACTCACTGCGTGCAACGCCTAAAGCTGCGGCTTGAGCACGGGCACGTTCCCATGCGACGCGAGTCTCGGGATTGTGCGCTTCAGCCAAATCTATCAACTCCGCTAGTGAATAAGTCCTCGTCGGATCGATGTTGAATCTGGAATCATGAAAATTGCGCGCATCGACTTTAAATCTTTGCTCCTCTGCTGAATGCCACGGCTGGCTAGGCAAACCAGGCGCACTCTGAGCGAGAGCGTAGTTCGCGAACGCCAGAAGAAAGAACGAAATCGCCGCACCCGCTCGAATTCCCACCATAAGTCCTCGAAAGAGTGACGCTAGCGTTGGGTTCCATTCGACACCTTTGCGACATCGAGCACGCTGATTTCCCTTGTACTCAGCGCCCGAGATTTGTTTCGGCCAGATCAGCGATTTATGAACTCAAACTCCCGGGCGTGAAACGGTCCCAGTTCAATCACGAACGCCAGCTATTCCATCAGATCGGCTGGAGGCGGTAGAAATGGGACCGTTGCAACCGATCATGCGATCGGATTCTCCTCGAACAATCGGGCGACCATCGCAGAGTCGAGGTACGCACGAACCCGCACAATGACTCCGTCGCGGAAATAGACTACCCAGCAGTAGCGATTGTCGAAGCGCAAGCCGTTCTTCGCCGTTGCTAAAGAGTGAAGTTCGACTACTGCCTCGTTGTCCTTTACGAGCAAATCCTCCACATGGAGCTGCGCGCCATTTGGGAGAACCTGGCTCAACTTCGTGAAGGTACCCTCTATGAATGCCTTCTTGCTCAAGTAGTGACCAGCGAGTGGGTGGGTCCCTTCCACAATCCAGTCCACGTTGTCAGCCACGTGCTCGAAGAAGGCAGCTCCGTCGCCATTTTCAAGTCCCTTGAAGATTTCGCGAACACTGTCGGTTGTAATTTCCATTTGAATCTCTCCTTGTCGGTTTGTGATCTGTCTCTGTGGTTTTATTAGGCTACTTTCCGTGAGGATGACGTCCCTTGGCCCGCCTTGACGGAGCCGAGCAGTTTCATCAAGTCCCTCACCTGGATGTTTTCCACCGAACGAGCGGCATCCTTGATCTCGCCGGATAGCCCCTTGTCGATGCGACCGGCCACGAGTGCGTCGAACTTCTGGACGGCGTCTTCCCAAGTGAACGGATGAGAAGCGAGGCCGGGGTAGTCCTGGACCTCATGCTCAATCACTTTCCCGTCCTGCAGCCGCACGATGATTTTGGCAGGCATTTTCTGGGGATACACTTCCGTGAATTCATGATTCGGCCGGACCGAAACCTTCTTCAGCAGGTTCTGGACATCGGGCTTGACGATGCGCTCCGGGTTAAATTGCGCCGGCATCACGTTACCGTCAAGCAGGGCCACCGCAAGCAGATACGGCAGGCTGTGATCCGCCTGCTCCTTGATACGGATGACTTTGTCCACGCCGTAGAGACCACCGCCGGCGAAGTCGTATGCAAGTTGGAACACATCTGCCTCAATCGAGACAACCTTGTCGGGGTCGATTTTGTTCTGCCCGGCGAGTTCGACCATGCAGTGGACCGCGGACTGCGTATGGATCATAGAGTTGTATTTTTTGATCGTGCTCTCCACGACGCCCTCATATCCCTGCTTGTCCCAGTCGATGTTGATCTTCATTCTCAGGAGGTGATCAATGCCCAGCGGGCCCTCGACGACCTGGAGCGGCCCTTGCACTCCGCGACGAGCCAGGAACAAAGTGTTCATGGCACCGAGCGCGGACTGCGCCGAAGCAAGACCCTTCCATTGCGACAGCGGCTTCGCCCGAACAACGGCGAAGGACGCATCGCTGACCGCAGCCATCGCGATAGCGTTCGCGATCTGCTGCTCGCTCAGACCGAGCAGCCGGCCGGCGGCGGCGTTGAGCGAGAAGGCCAGTTGTGAGGTGTGGTCGAAGCCGCTGCTCATGAAGTTGGCATGATCAACCAAACGGGATTGCACCGTGTAGCCTAATGCGACTGCGAGCATTAAATCGCGTCCGCTACCGCCCACGTAGTCGGCGATGGTCAGCGCCACCCCGAAATTGTCCGCCGTGTGGCAGGTTTCGGTTGGGGCCAGGAAATTGTCCATGAAATCGACGTAGCGCACGAGTGCGGTGTGCCAGAACGCAGCGTAGATAGGGTTTGCTTGTCCCCCGCCGATCAGCGTACTGGGTCCGGTACCGCCGAACTCCGTGACCTGGGCGCGACATGCGTCGACCGGGCCCGCGCCCAGTGCAGCGATGCTGCAAGCCAGCGAGTCTAGAATATGAATTGGTAACTGCCTGCGCGATTCGGCCGAAAGGTCGGCGAAGGAAGCGCGGGCGGCATACTTGGCGAGAGATTCAACTTGAGTCATGATTTGTATCCTCCGTTTCTAGTTGGTGAGTTCATTTGTTTAGTGGGTTAGGGCGATGAAAACCCCCATCGTGACCACCGAGCCCATCACGCTGAGGAACACGGCGGAGGCTGCCTCCGCTTGTGCGGTGCGGTACTGCAGAGCCAACATAATCACAATCGGCATGGTCGGAATGGCCGTTGTCAGAACCGCCTCGCTGGCAATGGGATTGCCATAGCCGATCCATCGCAAACCACCCAGGACCAGGGCCGGTTGCATGATGTTTTTCAGGAATACGAATAACAAGATGTACCGGTTGACTTTGATTTTGCCGGATGCAAGCACAATCCCGCAGGCAAACAGGGCGACGCCCCCGGATGCTTGTCCTAACAGCGAAAACGCGTGGACGATGAGTTGAGGAAT
>DATFZQ010000163.1:0-15160 GCA_035314345.1 Candidatus Acidiferrum sp. | reverse complement strand
ATAGGGAAAGGTGTGGCTGACGGCAATGAGGACGTACGTAGCTAAGGGCGAGGAAGCAGAGGCGCTGAAAGTGGGCGCGAACTGGTTTGTGATTGATGCGACGAACCAGGTTTTGGGGCGTCTGGCGACGAAAGTGGCGCGGATGCTGATGGGCAAGGACAAGCCGAGTTTTACGCCGTACCTGGATTCGGGGGATCACGTTGTGGTGATCAATGCGGACAAGGTTCGCATGACCGGGAACAAGGTCGAGCAGAAGATTTATTACTCGCACAGCGGGTATCCGGGCGGGTTGAAGGCGGTTCCGGCGAAGCGGTTGCGTGGGACGAAGCCGGAATGGATGATTCGCGAGGCGGTTCTGGGGATGTTGCCTAAGAACAAGCTGCGGGCGCGGCGAGCGAAGAAATTGCGGGTTTACCGAGATGCGGCGGGTTTGGCGCGGCATGCTGGTCAGAAGCCGCAGGCAGTTGGGGCTTGGTAGCATCGGCAGGGAAGACGGGCTGAAAGTCTGTCCCACTGCTGGGCTGTAGGAAAGAGCACAGCCAGGATTGGCTGTGCCACATAGATTCTGCACGTTGCTGTTCCTTGAAAAGTGTGGCCGCGTAGTGGTCACCTCTAAGTGGTGCCTTAGGCAGGGAGCAAAACCGTCGTGGAGTTGATAGTTCCGGACAGATGGGTGTCTGGAATCGAGAAGAGCACAGGCAGGAGTGCTTGTGCTACTTAGGAGGAACGTTGAGTTCTACTGGTACGCCCATGGCGGGCACACAAACTTGGTTTCTTGGAACGGGCCGGCGCAAAGAGTCGGTAGCTCGAGTGTTCTTGCGCGCGGGTAGCGGCAAATTCACGGTGAACGGGCGCGAAGTGGAGAGTTATTTTCCGAATCATGCTTGGAAGCATGATGCGATTGAGCCGCTGAAGTTCACGAGCTTGGCGGACCAGGTCGACGTAAAAGTGACCGCGCATGGCGGCGGCGTTGGCGGGCAGGCTGGGGCGGTGCGCATGGGATTGGCGCGAGCGATCTCACGATTTAATCCGGAGCTGCGGCCGGCATTGCGGAAGAACGGATTTTTGACGCGTGACTCTCGTATGAAGGAGCGCAAAAAGTACGGGCAGAAGGGCGCGCGGAAACGCTTCCAGTTTACGAAGCGGTAGTTTTGTTGCCCTGGCAGCGCCAGGGTTGCAACGAGCTCCGGAGGGAACGCGCGAGCAAACCCTTCGAGATCACGGCCGGCAAGGAGCCGGCAATAGGCTGTTCTTTGGCGGCGCTAGCTGCCACTGCAAACAGCTATCCTAATAGGAGGAAACTTGGCAGTAGAAATTACGATGAAAGAGTTGCTGGAGGCCGGGGTTCACTTCGGTCACCAGACGCGGCGCTGGAATCCGAAGATGAAAGAATATATTTTCGGAGAACGCAACGGCATCCACATTATCGATCTTCAGAAGACCCTCAAGATGTTCCGCGAGGCTAGCCGATTCGTTAGCGATCTTTCCGCGCAGGGGAAATCGGTTTTATTTGTGGGCACGAAAAGACAGGCGCAGGAAGCTGTGGCCGAGGAATCAAAGCGCTGCGGCGCGTTCTTTGTGAATCACCGCTGGCTGGGCGGAACGCTGACGAATTGGGCGACGCTCCAGAAATCGATCAAGCGGCTGAAGCTGCTGAAGGCCATGACGGAAGACGGCCGGATCAACGAACTTTCGAAGAAAGAAAAGGCGCGGCTGGGCCGCGAAATGAAGCACCTCAATCAGAACCTCGAAGGCATCGAGAACATGTCGCAGCTGCCGGACGCGATGTTCGTGATCGATTCGAACGCGGAAGAGATCGCGGTGAAAGAAGCGCGGCGCATGGGCGTGCCGGTGGTTTCGGTTGTTGATACGAATTGCGATCCGGACGTGGTGGATTGGATCATTCCAGGTAACGACGACGCTTTGCGCGCGATTCGGCTCTTCACGACAAAGATCGCGGATTCTGTGCTTGAAGGGCATACCGCGTACCAGCAATCGCAGGTGGCGGATCAAAAGTCGGCAGAAGATCAGGCGATTGTCGATGGCGTGGAGTACGTGGATACCAGCGCGTACGAGCAATACGAAAAGCAAGAGGGCGATTTCGTGGAAGGCGTAGTTGTAGAAACTCCGCCGGACGCGCCAGTTGAGCCCGCCGAGGCTGCCGAAGCAACAGTGCCTCCGGACGCGGAATCTCGCTAGACAAATTGCGCGGGTGGAAGTTTCGTGAGGCCCGCCCCAAGCGGCTCGGGGTGGGCCGTTTTGCAAACAACGGCATTGATAAGAGAATTCAAATCAGCGAAGAGAAAAAAAGATGAGCACACAACAGCCAGCTATGCAGATACCGGCGCACCTCGTGAAAGAGCTACGCGAACGGACCGGAGCGGGGTTCAGCGATTGCCGCGCGGCGCTCGTGGAAGCAAATGGTATCATCGAAAAAGCTATCGAGATTTTGCGGAAAAAAGGGCAGGCGGCCGCGGCGAAGAAATCACAGCGCGAAGCGAGCGAAGGGCTCGTGGGCAGCTACATCCACGCGGGCGGGAAGATTGGTGTGCTCGTGGAGATCAACTGCGAATCAGACTTCGTGGCGCGCACGGAAGCTTTCCAGCAGCTTTGTCACGACATCGCGATGCACATTGCCGCGCTTGATCCGCGATACGTGCGGCGTGAGGACGTTACGCCAGAGATGCTTGCGGCAGAGCGGGATATTTACCGCGCTCAGGCGCTGGCCACCGGCAAGCCGGAAAACGTGGTCGAGAAAATTACGGCAGGAAAGATGGAGAAGTTCTACGAGGAAAACTGCCTGTACGAGCAGCACTACATCAAGGACGAGAGCGTTACGATCGGCGAGATGATCACGCAGGCGATCGCGAAGCTTGGCGAGAACATTTCCATCCGCCGGTTCGTGCGCTTCAAGGTTGGCGAAGGAAGCGGACCGGCAGGGGGACCAGAAACGGCGCCAGTTCCGGCGCCTGTCAGCGCGTAACGCAAATCTTCACAACTAGATTCCAGAGCGTCCTGGGAAACCGGGGCGTTTTTTTTTGTGCGCGCGGTATTGCGCCCGAATTAATTTCGTCGAACACGTTCGTCGGCCGGAATTGGAATTATTTCTTCACGCTATCCGAGGCGGTAACTGTTCCCAAGGGAACGCCGAGGGTGCCGACGTTGCCGGAGTTGAGATCGTAGATCCCGGTGCGGAGGTAGATGTCACCGGGAGGGACGTCGATTTCGAGATGGAGGGGAAGCCCTTTGGCCTGGAGGGTGGGGAAGTCTTTAGGCGGGAGAGCCAGCCGACTTGTGCGCTTGGAGATGTTGATGATTTTTCCAGTGCGATCGTAGGCGACAAGAATCACTTCTAGCCGGCCGTGTTTCACACCATCGGGGGCGGAATCGAATGCGAAGTTTTGCAGGGAGACGGTGAGGTCTACGCCGAACCGCGTGAAAGGCCCTTGCAATTCGGTGTTGAGGCCGGCGCGGCGCGCGTCCGGGGCGGGCTGCGGATGAATCGGGTTGGCTTGGATTTCGTAGGTGATTTGATCGAAGTTGGGCATGCCAAAGCCTACGAGCGGAATGAGCGGATCCTCGGCGGATTGCTCGCCGACAGCGGGTGATTCGGGCTTGTCGGCGTAGTAGCCGCGGCGGTAGGAAAGCTTGTAGTCGCGGTTTGAAAGTTTCACTTCGATGTGGCGGTACTTGCCGTCGGTTCTCGTGTTGGTTGGAGCATAGGCGAGCGTGTAGTAGTGCGAGCCTTCGTCGATGGCTTTGGCCATAGCCTCGTCAAGGGCGTTTGTGTTGTAGAAGGCGCGGCCGCCGGTTTCCTGGGCGAGCGTTTCCATGGCGATCTGGGTAGTGGCGAGCACATCCAGCAATTTTTCTCCAGGGGCAAGAGGTACGTCGAAGCTACCGTCGACGATAAGGCCGCGGGCGGAGACTGGATAAATAGCGACCTGTGCGGCGGTGAGCATGTCCGAGGTCTGCTGGACGTGTTCCTGATGTCTGGGGGTATGTACCTTGTCTTGGGGGGCGAAACTAATAGGGAAAGTATCCGCGAACCAGATGACGTTCTTGCGCGCGGGAGTTCCGGAAAGATACCGGGCGAGATGCTGAAAGGCTTGCAATGTTAACTCACTGCGGTCGCCCGTCCTTATGTCGGCCTCTCTTCCTAGATATACGCTCACAGCATCGACTGCGGCTGGCGAGGCCTGCATCATGATCATGGCTTCGACGCCCGCTTGCTCGGCTGCGAGTCGTGAAGGGGTTGGGTTCAACCATGAGGACTCGGGAATGACACCGGATTTCTTATCGTCCAGCGCCACGACTAGGCCGGAAAAGTCGGTAGTGAAGCCGCGGACGAGACGCAGTTGTTGGGTGTTGAGGGTGAAGATGGCCAGGCGGGTGCCGGGCGGCACAGTTTTCAAATATTTGATCGCTTGCGTGCAGACACCCTTCTGGAACCACGGCTGGGTATTCAATAAGTCGATCAGGAGCACATTCACGGAGTCGCTGGGTTTGACGGCTTGCATGTTGGTGTAGACGTTGGGCGGCAGAGTGGGAAGGTTGACGGGCGGAGCGTTGTGGCGCGAGTGTTCGTCGAAAGCGGAGAGGGATTGCGGCTTGCCATCTTCCTCGATGTAGAAATCTTCCTGGCGGAGGTTCGGGATGGTCTCGCCTTTGTGGTTGGTCACGACTATGTCGAGGAGAACTACGCGAGTTTCTACTTTTATGGTGGGTGCAGCGGCGGAAGCGTTGGGAGCGGGAGCTTGAGAGTGGAGCGGAGCAATTGCAAATGCAGCTGCCAGTGGCCAGATCAGATAGCAGATTCGCCGACTTCTCATTGTGCGGGGCTCGCTCACTGGATGGCCTCTTATGAAACGCGTAAACGTCGGTTTGCGTTTCCCACTACCTGCGTGGAACTGCGTCTTTTGTTCCGATGAGCATGTTCCGATTAGCAGCGGAGCGGTTCTAGTGTATCGCTTCAACGGCAGCAGCTGGGCTGCCGCAATCCACATTGTGCGGGGGCGGGGATAGTTTGTTACAATTCCGAGGATTTTATTTGGCGCTGACCGGGGGGCCATGGCTGCACAGAAGAAGGCTGCTAAGAAATCCGTGAATAGAACGCCGAGACACGCGCAACTGGCTTACCGGCGCATACTGCTAAAGCTTTCCGGGGAATCGCTGCAGGGGCCCCAGGGATTCGGGATTCATGGCGAGACGATCCAGGCGATTGCAAAGGAGTTGAAAGAAGTGCACGCGCTGGGGATTGAGATCGCCATCATGGTCGGCGGTGGAAATATCTTTCGCGGGGCGCGGCAGAAGGGATTTGAGATTGACCGAGCGACAGGCGACTACATGGGGATGCTGGCGACAGTCATTAACGCGCTGGCTTTGCAGGATGCGCTGGAGAAAGAGGGGGTGTTTACACGGGTTTTGAGTGCGATCGAGATGAATCAGGTTTCCGAGCCGTTTATTCGGCGGCGCGCGATGCGGCACTTGGAAAAACAACGTATTGTAATTTTTGCCGCGGGGACGGGGAATCCCTATTTTTCCACGGACACCGCGGCGGCACTGCGTGCGATGGAAATCAAGGCAGATGTGATTTTGAAAGCGACTCGTGTGGACGGAATTTTCGATGCCGATCCCGAAAAGGTTTCAGGGGCGAAGTTTTTTGCAGCGATTACGTACCGCGACGTGCTGAACCAGAATTTGAAAGTGATGGACGCGACGGCGATTTCGCTGTGCATGGATAACGGGATGCCCATCGTGGTGTTCAACATGAACCAGCACGGAAACATCAAGCGCGTGGTGATGGGTGAACGCGTGGGCTCCAAGGTGACTCCGGCGTAATGCAGTTTCGAGGACTTTGAAGATGACGACGATTGCTACGACAAAAGATGCGATGGCCGCCGCAAGAACGCGCATGGAAAAGGCCGTGGACGATTTTCGCAAGGAGCTGGCGACGATTCGCACCGGCCGCGCAAACAAGACGCTTCTCGACAACATTCGCGTGGACTATCACGGAACACCGATGCCAGTGGAACAGCTGGGTACGATGACGGTGCCAGACCCGACTATGATTGTGATTGCGCCCTGGGATCCCAGTGCCGTGGTTTTGATTGACAAGGCGATTCGCACGTCGGACCTGGGATTGAATCCGACCAACGACGGTAAAGTGGTGAGAGTGCCGATTCCCTCATTGACAGAGGAGCGGCGCAAGGATTTGGTGAAGCAATTACACAAGGTGTTGGAGAATCACCGGACGGCGATTCGAAATATTCGCAGGGATCTGAAGGAAGCGATCGAGAAACTCGAAAAAGACAAGAAGATTAGTGAGGACGAGAAGAAGCGGTCCTTGGATGAGCTGGAAAAACTTTCGCACGCGGAGACGAAGAAAATTGAGGACTTGAGCGCAGCGAAAGAGAAGGAAGTGATGCAGATTAAATAAGGGAAGCAAGGACGCAATGACGTAAAGAAGTAATGAAAGTGCGATGGAAAGAGATCGAGTTGCGGATTTGGGGAGGGGCGTTTTAACGCAGAGGTCACAGAGGTCGGGGAAGAGAACTGAGCTTCTCAAGAAGAATTCCCAGTAATTATTCCATTCTTGAGGCAAAACTTCGAATAACTTAGGGCTTTTTGGGAATTCCAGGAGTTGTGTCGGCACGCTCGAGCGTGAAGACCTGTGATTCATCGCTTTGCACGGCCTGCAGAAACGCGTTGTAATCGGCTGCGCGGTCGGTGGGGATTTCCTTCAGGATAAAATTGAGATGGCGGGAGGCGGTGAGCGTCGCATCCTTTCCCGAGTATTGCGAGGTGTAGGTGGCGAAATCGCGCTGGACGGAAGTGCCCGCGGGGATATGAGCGGTTGTGCTGGCAGGAAGATGAAGTGACGCGTTCAATTCGACATCGAGAGGCGTGCCAAGGTCGATGGGGGAGGCAGCTCCTGCGACGGGCGGCTTCGCTGGCGGATCTGGAAGTCCTAGCACAGGCAGAAGAGCGGGGATACGAAGCAGTTTTTTCGACCAGTCCACAAATTTCGGCTGCGTGATTTCGTACTCCACAGTGAAGGGGTCGTGCGTGGCGTAGGGATCTGAGGTTGTCACGTTCGTGATTTGGCCGCGGAAGCCGTCGGAGAGGGCCAGGAGCTGCGCGACATTTTTCCAATTTTCCTTTGGCGTTTTGTGAAACGCGACGCGCAGAAGCAGCTCATTATTTCCGCGAATGACGTATTTCGCCTTCGTGGTTAGCTTGCCTTCGGCGTCCAGCGACGCATTCAAATCCACTTTTTGCCAGGAAGGGAACGGCAGGCTCTTAGGAATACCGCTCCACACCTCCGAAGGAACGTCGTGGATTTCGCTCCACTCCCCCATCATGAGAGCCATGCTCCCCAGATAGGTGGGAGGGAGCAAACCTAGAGGAGCCACTTCCAGACTGGCGTCGCCCCAGCCGTCGGGGTATCCATCCTCGATGACGAGATGCGCGAAAGCCGAAGGGCTGCCAACGATGGGCCCAATCTTTTTCGAAGGCCCAATTAAAAGACCGCTAAAGCCGATTCTAGCCGCGGAACCGAGTGACTCAAGAAGGACAAACTTGTCTTCTGGATTTGCGTAGCCGGACGAGAGAACTTCAGCGACAGGACGCGGTTTAAAACCAGTTGCCCCAAGCGGAAGGTCCACTGTGGTGATTTTCTGAGAAACGAAATCGAAGATTCGCTGCGCTTTCTCTTCGGGAGTTTTTGCGTCTCGGGTCAATTTGTCGGCTTGGTCTGTAATTTCAGCCGGAAGATGTTCTTGAGGAAGTAGCGCGTAGTAGAGTTGGTGCGAAAGTCCCCACCAGGTAAGTTTTCCGCCTAGTTCGATGTCCGGCATGTCTTCCGTGATATCGGTGTCTGTCGCGCGGTCGGATTCTTTTGCGGGAGCTGAGCGATCCCACTTACAAAGCACACGCGCTTCCGGTCCTTCACCTGTCTTCAGAATCGATACATTCGGCGCCCAACGGCTTACGTAAAGTTGAATTCGTTTTGGATCGTCCGCAGGTAGTTCGTCTTTGGTTCCTGGCGGCTGGAGACGCTCGGGCTCCGAAGATTCCAGCGCGGCAGGTGTTGATTGCGGTGCAGGCGCTGGATTGCCTCCTGACGACGCTGGCCTGGAGCGTGGTGCCTTTTTGCGCGACTGGAGCTCAATGGGCAAATCCTTCAGTTCTACCGACGGAATTTCGCGGATTTGTTCCGGAGTCATCCATCCCTGGCCCGGGTAGGATTGGTGCGACTGAAGGACTTGGCGCATCTGTTCGTTTTTAACGACATACATGTCGGACGGTGTGAACGAAGGCGGCAAGTCGAGTTCGAAGATCTCGTGAGCTACGACCCCTGAGTGATCAAATGTGTGGGAAGGCCATTCGGCCAGTTTTAGAGGAGGGTTCGACGTTGTGGTGATGACGCGATATTCGAGCGTGTCGCCGGGCGCGAGGCCGAGGATGCGGACGGATTTCACGCGGACGTTCTGGTAGGCGGGAGCGTTCGTGACGGCGGGATTGGGAGTGTCTGTGATGGCGCTGGGGAGAACGTCGGCGGTTCCGCCGCTTGGATGGGTGATGCGGACTAGCGGGATTTCGATTTGTTCGAAGGAGCGGTTGAAATCGAAATTGAGGCGGGCGAATTGGCGGGCGCCGAGTTCGTCACTGATTTTAACGCGGGCATGGACTTCCTTGCGGCTGGAGCCGTCGGTTTCGAAGCGGATACGGGTTTCGAGGAGTTCGATCTCGGCGGGAAGTTTGAGTGCGGGCTTCGGCGCGGGCTTTTCCGTACTTTTTTCTTGGGTTTTTTTCGGGGCTTTTTCAGCAGGCTTTTGGGATGGATTTTGCGCTTGCCGCGGTCTTCCCACAGGTACGCTGAGAAAACAGATAGCCGCGGCGATGGAGATCAGGGAGGGAAAAAAGCGAGTAGCTTTCACGATTGCCTCGCAGGCAGTTTAGGGCGAGAGGGAAGTTGCGTAAAGCGGCGGCTTGGACGCCGTTGCGCGCTATGCACGAGTGTGAAGCGGCTGTGAAGCGAGCGCATTGGGCTTGCGATTACGGTTTGGAGGTTTGTCCGTCTGATGGCATGGTAGAGTTTTGTGCCGAATCGCTCGCGGCAAGAGGAGAACCGGGAATGCGAAAGATTTGCGGAGGGGTTGCACTCATAGCGTTGATTGCTGCGCTGGGCGTCAGCGCGGAAAACAAGCCGGCGGCTAAAGGACCCAATGAGGATGGCACAAAACCTGCGCTCGTAAAGATTGCTGGCGAGGGGATGCTCGATTCGCATGCGTTTCAATATCTGACGGAACTGAGCGACGACGTGGGCGCGCGCGTGACAGGCTCGCCACAAGCGCAGAAGGCGATCGAATGGGGCCTCGCAAAGATGAAGGCGATAGGTCTTGAGAATGTCCACGCGGAGAAATGGCAGCTTTGGCGCGGCTGGACTCGAGGGACGGCGCAGGCGGAGATGTTGTCGCCAATTCGCCGTCCGCTGCACATCGATGCGATGGGTTGGACGGGGTCGACGCCCGTGGGAGGCGCGGAAGGCGACGTGGTCGCCGTGAACCTCTTCGACCTCGACAGCGAAATAAAAAATATGTCGCGCTTTACTGGAAAGGTCCCGCTGGTCGTAATGCGCGGCGAGCCGAACAAGAGTTTCATTCAACTGTTCGCTCAGCTCGGCGATTTTTTGAAGGCTGCTGGAAAAGCGGGTGCCGTTGCGGTAATCGGCGGGCAAGGCGGCGGTAAATCCGCTGGAATGAACCTGACACATACGGGAATTCTTGGGTTCGATGCCGACTTCGCGGTTCCCGTGGTGTCGATGACCGCCGAAGATCAAGGCCAGTTGGAGCGCTACCTCGCGCGCGGGTTGGTGCCGCGCGTGCACTTCAACGTGCAAAACACTTTTACCAGCGGACCGGTGGAAAGCGCCAACGTGGTTGGAGAAATTCGCGGGCGTGAAAATCCGGAGCAGGTGCTAGTGGTTGGAGGGCACCTGGATTCGTGGGATCTTTCGGAAGGGTCGACGGACAACGGAATGGGCTCCAGCTGCACGCTTGGAGCGGCCGATGCGATTGTGCGCAGCGGGATGAAACCGCGCAGGACCATTCGGTTCGTGTTGTTCACGGGTGAAGAACAGGGGATCGATGGCTCGTTTGCGTATGTGAAGCAACATCAGGCGGAAATGGCAAATCATCTGGGCAGCTTGATTCTGGATAACGGCCAAGGTCCAGTGAAGTCCTTTCAATTAGGCGGGCGTGATGACCTAGTGGAAGCGTTCAGGCCATTCTCATTAGCGCTAGCGGACATTCGCGAAGTGAAAGTGGACGACAAAGTGGAAGATGGCACGGACACTCTCCCATTTTCGATGGCTGGATTGCCCGGCATCAACATGGATCAGGATTCACCGGAATATCAGAATACACACCACTCAGCGGCGGACGCGCTCGAGGCGGTAAAACCGGACGTGCTGGCGCAGGATGCTATGCTTATGGCGCTTGCTGCCTATTGGATTGCGGACCGGCCGGAGCGCTTCGCTTCGCCATGGTCGGCCGAAAAAACGGCCAGGATGCTGATCGCCCAGCACGAAGACGCCATGTTGAAAGCCTTTGGCCTATGGCCCAAAGCGTTCGCGGAAATCGAGAAAAAGGACTCTACTTCTAATTAAACATTGTAGTATCAATAGCTTACGGTGATCTTGGGGGGGGGCGGACGGCCCTGAAACTGAGCCTTTAGGTGATGTGCCTGTCACGGCCCGTGTTTGAACCACCGATTCTGCTTAATTCGCGGGAAGTTCTCCAAGTGCTTGATTTCCACAGGGAATTCGCTTGGGCTCGTGAAAGAAATTTGACAGAGCACGTTCTTTTCCTTATACTCTACGTTTTGTCGGGGGTGTTTCTACCCTGACGAGGGCGACTGCTAAGTTGCTGAAGCAGTTGAGTGGGTTGGAAGGGAATTATCTTCGGTCCCGGAACAAAGTAAGACGGAATGGGATTGAAGAGCGGCCGGAATGGGACGCCTGTCCCGCAAAGCCGAGTAAGCCTCTCCGAAATGAAGCCAGGAGCGTCGTTCTGCCTCTTGGAGTGCGTACGGAGTTTCTTGCTGGTTGTATCTCCGGATTCGCAGTAGACCTTTCAGCACAAATGTGTGCTCTCGCGCATTTTTGTTTGCGCGCCTTGCGAGAGCCGCGAGAAATTTTTGCGCGCGCGTGGTGACTGTGGTGTGGTCACACATAGTCGACCGCTGTGCGGTCGCGGACAAAGTTGACCGCTGTGTGGTCACAGATAAAGAGGACGACTGTGCCGACGTTTTCGCAACTCGTACGAATGGGACGTGAGAAGGTTTTGGTAAAGACGAAGTCGCCTGCGCTCGCCGGTTGTCCGGAGAAGCGTGGCGTGTGCATTCGCGTGTACACGCAGACGCCGAAGAAACCGAACTCCGCGTTGCGCAAGGTGGCGCGTGTGCGCTTGACGAATTCCGTGGAAGTCACAACCTACATTCCGGGCATCGGCCACAACTTGCAGGAGCACTCGATCGTGCTGGTGCGCGGCGGCCGTGTGAAGGATCTCCCGGGAGTGCGGTATCACATCGTACGCGGAACGTTGGACGCAGCGGGCGTGGAGAATCGCAAGCAAGGACGCTCCAAGTACGGCGCGAAGCGGCCTAAAGCTGCGGCGGCGAAGTAAGACGGCTTAATAGAGATTGCGAGTGAAGTGAAGAGATTCTGAAGGAGCGATAAAGAGCAATGCCACGCAAAGGACTTGTTTTCCGGCGTTCACAGGCGACCGACCCGGTCTATGCCAGCGACATCGTGGAGAAGTTTATCTGCTCGATGATGTGGGAAGGCAAGAAGTCGACGGCGCAGCGCGTGTTTTACGGCGCGATGGATCAGGTTGCCAAGAAGACGAACGACGATGCCTTGAAAATCTTCAAGAAGGCCATCGAGAACGTGAAGCCGACTCTGGAAGTGAAGACGCGGCGCGTCGGCGGCGCGAACTATCAGGTTCCGGTGGAAGTGAATCCGTTCCGGCGGCAGTCGCTGGCGATTCGCTGGCTTTTGCAGTATTCGCGCGAGCGCGCGGGCAAGACGATGATCGACAAGCTTGCGGATGAGTTGATTGACGCGGCCAATGCTCGTGGCGGCGCCATCAAGAAGAAGGAAGACGTTCACCGCATGGCGGAAGCGAACAAGGCGTTCGCGCACTATCGCTGGTAATGAACGGGTAGGACGCTGGTAAGAGTTTCGGCAAGGACTGAAGAAAAGAAATTGTAATGGCTACAGAAACCAAAGGGGCGACGCAGCAGATCATGGGACGGGCTTTCAAACTCGAAGACACGCGGAACATCGGGATCATGGCGCACATTGACGCCGGCAAAACCACGTCGACAGAGCGCATCCTGTTCTATACCGGTGTGACCTACAAGATCGGTTCCGTGGATGAAGGCACTGCGACCATGGACTGGATGGAGCAGGAGCGCGAGCGCGGCATCACGATTACCAGCGCTGCGACGACAGCTTCGTGGGATCGCTTTGGCAAGAAATACCGCGTAAACATTATCGATACACCAGGCCACGTGGACTTTACCGTTGAAGTGGAGCGCTCGCTGCGCGTTTTGGACGGTGCGGTTTGCGTGTTTGATTCCGTCGCCGGCGTGCAGCCGCAGTCGGAAACGGTTTGGCGTCAGGCAGACAAATATCGCGTCCCGCGCATTTGTTTTGTCAACAAGATGGATCGTACCGGCGCCGATTTTGACCACGTCATTCGCACGATTCGCCAGCGCCTCGGTGCCCACCCCGTTCCTCTGCAGTTCCCCCTCGGCCGCGAAGAGAATTTCATCGGCATTATCGATTTCATAGAAGAAAAGGTCATCGTCTGGCTCGAGGAAACCCTCGGCGCGAAATTTGAAATTTTTGAAGTTGCGAAGCTTTGGGACAAAGCGTTCGTCGATTCGCGGCCCGATGTAGCTGCCGCGCTGAAGGGCTCGGCCATCGACGAGGCTTTCTACGACGAACATCGCGGCAAAATGGTCGACTACATCGCCGAGCACGACGATGAAGTGATCGACAAGTATTTGACCGAAGGTACGCTGTCCGTCGAAGAGATGCGCAAGTCGGTTCGCAAGTCGACGCTTCTCCTGAAGATCGTACCGGTGCTGGCGGGCTCGGCTTTCAAGAACAAGGGCATTCAGCCTTTGCTCGACGCGGTCGTGGACTACTTGCCGTCCCCCGTGGATGTGCCGCCGCTCGAAGGTGTGAACCCTGAGAACGATGAAGTTGTATTGCGCCGCGCTTCCGACGACGCGCCGTTTTCCGCGCTAGCGTTTAAAATCATGTCTGACCCGTTCGTCGGGCACGTCACCTACATTCGCGTCTATTCCGGTGTGCTGCAATCAGGCAGCTACGTCTATAACCCCGGAAAGCGCACGCGCGAGCGCATCAGTCGCCTGCTCCAAATGCATGCCAACAAGCGCGAAGAAATTGATGCTGTCTATGCCGGCGACATTTGTGCCTGCGTAGGCTTGAAAAGCGTAACCACAGGGGACACGCTTTGCGACGAGCAGAAACAAGTCATTCTCGAGTCGATCGATTTTCCCGCCCCGGTTATTTCCGTAGCCATCGAGCCAAAAACGAAAGCCGACCAGGACAAGCTGGGTGTGGCCATGCAAAGGCTCGCGCAGGAAGATCCGACGTTCCGTGTCTCCACCGAGCCGGACACCGGCCAAACATTGATCTCCGGCATGGGCGAGTTGCACCTTGAGATTATCGTCGACCGCATGCTGCGCGAATATAACGTGCAGGCCAATGTCGGCCGTCCTCAAGTAGCCTATCGCGAAACCATCCGCAAAAAAGCGGAAGCCGAAGGCAAATACATCAAGCAGACCGGCGGCCGCGGACAGTACGGTCATTGCGAAATCGTTCTGTATCCGATGCCCAGCGCGTCACACGAAAACATGCACGAGATGTCCACCGACGAACTCGACGCCATCGCGAAAGAATTCGCAGGCGGTTCCGGCGGCAAATGGAAATTCGATAAGGAACACCGCTTTTTGTTTATCGACAAAGTAGTTGGCGGCTCGATTCCGCGCGAGTTCATTGCGCCGATTGAAGCCGGTATTCGCGAAGCTTTGGACAACGGAATTTTGGCGGGCTTCACGATGGTCGACATCGCGGCGGTATTGGTCGATGGCAGCTATCACGACGTGGACAGCTCGGAAATGGCGTTCAAAATCGCGGGCTCTATGGCCTTCAAGGAAGCATGCGCGCGGGCCAAGCCGGTGCTGCTCGAGCCCATCATGAAAGTGGAAGTCGTCGTCCCGGAAGAATATATGCCGCCAGTGTTCGGCGATTTGAATGCGCGGCGTTCGGCGATTCAGGGCACGGAAAATCGCGCGGGCAGCAACGTGATTCGCGTGGAAGTGCCGCTGGCGCAGATGTTCGGTTACGCCACGGATTTGCGCAGCCGCACGCAGGGCCGCGCCACGTTCACGATGCATTTTTCGCACTACGCGGAGCTTCCCGCGGCGCTGGCCGAGGAAGTGATCAAGAAACAGAAGGGCGAGAAGTAAGACAGGTTTTGAGTTAGTCGGTTCACGAATTCGACTGAGGAGCAGAAGGCAATGGCCAAGGAGAAATTCGAGCGCAGTAAGCCGCATTGCAACATTGGGACGATTGGTCACATTGACCATGGCAAGACGACCCTGACGGCGGCGATTACGAAGGTGCTGTCGAAGCACAACCCGAAAGTGCAATTCCGTGCGTTTGATTCGATTGACAACGCACCGGAAGAGCGCGAGCGCGGTATTACGATTGCCGTTTCGCACGTCGAGTATGAGACGCCGAATCGTCACTACGCGCACATGGATTGCCCCGGTCATGCGGACTACATCAAGAACATGATCACCGGCGCGGCGCAGATGGACGGCGCGATTCTGGTGGTGGCGGCGACCGACGGACCGATGCCGCAAACGCGCGAGCATATTCTTCTCGCTCGGCAAGTCGGCGTGCCAGCGATTGTCGTATTTTTGAACAAGTGCGACATGGTGGAAGACGCGGAACTTTTGGAACTCGTGGAGTTAGAAGTGCGCGAGTTGCTGAAGAGCTACCAGTTTCCTGGCGACACGATTGCGGTCGTAAAGGGTTCGGCGCTGCAAGCGT
>DATFZQ010000162.1:0-2963 GCA_035314345.1 Candidatus Acidiferrum sp. | reverse complement strand
TAGTCACGAATCAGGGCGAGCAGTTCTCTCACCTGCCGCGAGAGAGAGCGATCAGTATCCGCCAAGCGCCGTAGATAGATTTCCGAAGTAGGACCCAGCAAGCTGATCAAACGCTGTTGTGCCGCGGATCGCTCGGCTGCGGCCCGCTGTTCAAACAGTTCCTTTTGAAAGCGTTCGGCGCCAAGTACCTGCCCACGTTGCCAGCAGCGAGGATAGCAGACGATTTCCTGCTGCCGATCGTAGATGGTGAGCGAGGAAGCATCTGCTTTGATCGTGAGATGGCGGCCTACATAGCGTGGCGGCACGCAGTAGCGATTGCCGTCGAACGCTAGCCGGAGATCTTTATGAACCAGAGCCTCGATGATGTCGCGATAGTCGGGTGTGATCACCGGCAAGGAGCGCAGTGCTTCGAGCTGAAAGCGTTCTCGAGGGGTTTGGCCCGTTTCACGATGACGGCGCCGGTTGGCAACTTCGTTGAGCCATTGAAGTGCTTGCGCGTTGATGTCGGCTAAGTCCGTGAACGTGCGCAGTGGCCAGAAGTTCGTTCTTGTATACCCAATAGCTCGCTCTATTTTTCCTTTTTCCCACGCCGCTCGCACATGACAAGCCCGGGGAAGGAAACCATATTCGCGAGCGAAGGCCAGAAAGCGCGGATGGAAACGCACCAGGTTGCCGTCATGCTCGGCGACGGCAGTCGCGAGATTATCGAACCAAATCTCGCGTGCGATGCCACCCATGAAGCGGAACGCATGGATATGACAGCGAACGAAAGTTTCAAAGCTCTGGCTGTGGGTGAATTCCAGATACAGCTTGCGGCTGTGACATTCCACCAAACAGAAGGCGTAGAGTTTTCGTGCATGCCCCTGATAGGAAAGCGCGTCGAAGTGTCCCCAGTCGACTTCGAAGCGTTCTCCCGGTCCCGGTTCCATGCGCACGTAGGCGCGCGGGGCGCTGGCCTGTGCACGCACCCCGTGCAAATACTCTTTCAGAATGCTCAGACCGCCGCTGAAGCCGAGGGGCCGGAGTCGCTGTGCGATTACCGTGGCACGGGCATGAGCATCCTGCTCGAGGAACTCAGCGATAGTGGGCTTGAAGGGATCCAGCTTGCTCGAGCGCTGACGGGGAGCGGCGGTCTGCGCCGGTGCAACGATGTATTTGGCGATGGTTCTGCGCCCGATGTGCAGATGACGGGCGATTTTACGTACCGGCCAGTGTTCGGCCCAGTGCAGGCGATGAATTTCGTTGATTTGCTCGGCGCTCAGCATGGGTCTGAGTTTGGGTATACGGGCAGTCGGGTGCACAAGCCATAGGGATGTTCTTTTCAAGCACGCGTAGAACCCGAGGTCCTGCCGCCAAGTTGCTCGAAGATAAAGACTTGCGTGGAAGCTAAGTTGTTCTTGTCAAGATGGGCTACCCGTGGCCCCACCATCCAAACCTCAGCGGCAGAACGCTTTAGGTCCAAAGCTAAGTTGTTCTTTTCAAGCCGCCGGATGCGGCGCTTTTGGTCCCGCCGTTGTTGGCGTTCGCGATTCCGTTCGACCGCTCCCGGATGTTGCGCGCGGTAGTGCGGAAGATAGTCGGGATGAGCCTCGCGCCACTTCTTCTGGCTGTCGTGGGCGATCTGACGATATTCCGGATCTGCTTCGAGCTTCCGTCGGTGATAGTCGGCGCGTCGCCGGCGTTGGCACTCCGGTCGGCTGCAGACGGCTTGTTGGGGACGGTAGGGCGAACGTAGAAAAGTACACTTGCAGTAGGGACAGCAGCCGTTCTGGGGCACATCGACTCCTCAGAGATTTCCGCGAGACGAATCTCTGAGAAATAATCCAAACGGCAAGCGACGTGCAAATTTTAGAAACTTATGTAGAGTTCGTACTGCGTCCTTGCCAGCGGGTTCTGGTGGATCACTGGCCCCGACCAGCACCGGCCAGAATGGCTCCGTTTTTCACTGGCGCTGACAACTTCCAAGACGTTCTCGTTCGTCCAATTTATTTGGTGCAACTTACCAAGCACGCTGGCCAGGGTTTTGTTCCGCCCACCTTCAGACACATCAGGCGTAGCGGCCTGCACAGCGTCGAAGTCGCCGTCCTTCGCCTTTATGGCTTTCACCCAAGGCGGAGTATCGTCAACAAAATTCGCTGAATCAGTCTTCACCTGGACCGCAGCGGGAGCGGGCTGGTCTTGACGGTCCAAGTGCAAAGCTTGAATGAATGTTTCTGGAATTTCAGGTGCATCGCAATCTTCCAAAAGCACATACTGAGCCAGCGGAGCATTCTCATCGTTGTTCGGATGCGCCGTTGATCCAAACGCAATCACATACTTGTTTTCGCTGCGCAGGCTCCAAGCTTCCCCGCCGTTTCCATCGCTCTTGCTGATGTTCCCGATCTGTCGGGATAGTTCGCTTTGTTTGAACCCGAGATGCGTTCCACCGCTCACACTCTTGACGCGGGGTGCATTAACTCTTCCGTATTGTGCCTCGTATCGAGCGATGAAGTCAGAGTCATCATCGAACCAAACCATGCCGTCCGGTTTACCGACTGCGATGCAATTGCGATGCGGGTCTTCTTCAGCCCACTCAGTAACCTGAGCGAGGTCCCGAGTGGCCATTTCCTGCCACTTACTCGGCATGCCGAACTTCTTGCCTTCGGCGCAATACATGACGTGCCCGCCCCATCCGATGATCTTCGATGCCGTAGAAAGAAAGTCCGGGCGAACTACTGCTTGTACTGGCGCGTGGTCTTCGTCCAGTTCAGACCAATCTAGTTCCGGTTCTGGCTTCACCTTCTCTTCAACGGCTGGCGCAGGCGCGATCTCCTGCATTACGGGAGCAGGCTCCGGAACAGTTGCAGGCTGTTTAGCTTCCAACAAAATGTTCAAAGCGTCGTCTGGAGACATCTTGTACTTCATCATGATCGCAGGTACATCCATACGGATGCCCTGTGTTTCGTGACTGCGAACGTATTCAA